>CAYTGO010000023.1:0-43700 GCA_964437425.1 uncultured Candidatus Scalindua sp. | reverse complement strand
ACACACGAGTGGCGTATCCTTTGACTAATTTCATCTTGCTCTTTCTGGGTATTCCGGTTGTTTTGGGGTTTGAAAGAATGAGCAAAAACATATTCTTGAGGGTAGGGATAAGTGTCCTTATATGTTGTGCATTCTTTGTATTAGCCTATATCTGTGCCAATCTGGGGAACATGGGAATTTTGCAGCCGGTTCTGGCGGCATGGTTACCGGTAGTAGTTTTTGGCTGTCTTGGGTTAATACTGTTTGATGGTATGCGTATTTGATTGTTGTACCGGGATGCCGTAAGAGAGCCAAATTTGAGAAACAGTATAAATTAATGAGTATAGAAAAAGAGTTACATGTACGTAGCGAATCTAAATGTGAATTGTGTAGTTCAACAGGAGATCTGGGTGTGTATGAAGTTCCGCCCGGTCCAAGTGGAAGTGCTGATGAGAGCGTACTTATTTGTGAAACCTGTAGTGATCAGATTGAAAACCCTGAGAAAGTTGACGTTCATCACTGGCGTTGCCTTAACGATAGTATGTGGAGCCAGGTACCAGCGGTGCAGGTGATGGTATGGCGTATGCTTAAGCGCCTGAGCAGTGAAGGCTGGCCGCAGGACTTACTCGATACACTCTATTTAGATGAGAGCACCCAGGCCTGGGCCCAGGCAACATGTGAAGGTGATAACGTTGCAGTCAAACATGTCGATAGTAACGGCGCAGTGCTCGATGCAGGAGACACGGTAGCTCTGATCAAGGATTTACCGGTAAAAGGGGCCAGCTTCACGGCCAAGCGTGGTACGGTTGTACGCGGAATTTCACTGGTTGCAGATAACCCTGAGCATATCGAAGGCCGGGTAAGTGGCCATCATATTGTAATCTTGGCAAAGTTTGTTAAGAAAGCAAACTAATCAGTCCTGAGTTAAGTGTGATAAGCGTATTGCGTGTTACCTGCAATTACTGCACTTAAAAATTCCCGCACGGAAACTATTTAAGTAAAAACGTTATGATATATGACTATATTATTGTCGGCGGTGGTATCGTTGGTATCTCCACCGCATGGCAACTGCAACAACGTTTTCCAGAAAAGAAGATCCTGTTATTGGAGAAAGAGTCGGTATATTCCAGGCATCAAACCGGCCACAACAGTGGAGTAATCCATGCAGGTGTATACTACAAACCGGGCAGCCTGAAATCAACGTTCTGTAAAGCCGGCGTTGCTGCTACCATCGAGTTCTGTGATCAGAATGATGTGCCGTATGAACGGTGTGGTAAGCTGCTGGTGGCGACCAATGAACTGGAATTGGAGCGTATGCATGCACTGTTTGAACGCTGCCAGAGGAACGAGATAGATGTCGAACTGCTAGGGGCTGAACAATTGAAGTCCCGCGAGCCTGACATTGTTGGTCTGGGTGGCATCCTTGTTAAAGAGACTGCTATTGTGAACTTCCAACAGGTTACTACCAAAATGGCGGACAGGTTTATCGAGATGGGAGGGGGTGCACGGCTGAATCACAAAGTAGTAGCGTTGAGCGAATCAACTGATGATGTGACTGTAGTAGCGCTGCACAATAGTGAAAAAGTTACATTTAAAGGCAGCTTCCTGATTACATGTACCGGACTGATGGCAGATCGCACTACCAGGATGCTGGGTATCCCAACTAATTTCCGGATCATTCCGTTTCGTGGTGAGTACTATCAGCTGGCAGCCAAGCATAACCGGATAGTTAATCACCTGATCTATCCGATCCCTGATCCAGATCTACCATTCCTGGGCGTGCATCTGACCCGGATGATAGATGGTTCTGTCACTGTAGGGCCAAATGCCGTATTGGGCTGGAAGCGGGAGGGATATGGCAGGATCAATATAAACGTTCGGGATGTCTGGGACATGGTGATGTTTGGAGGCTTCTGGCGAGTATTGAAATCCCATATCAAAAGCGGATTGATGGAGACCAGAAATTCTCTCTGGAAGCCGGGCTACCTCAAGATGGTGCAGAAATACTGTCCTCAACTTCAGGTATCAGATCTGAAACCATACCCTTCCGGTGTTCGTGCCCAGGCAGTAATGAAGGATGGTTCACTGGTCCACGACTTCCTGTTTGCCGAAAGCCCTCGCAGTCTGCATGTGTGTAATGCACCATCTCCCGCAGCTACGTCGGCGATACCGATTGGTGGTTATATATGTGACAAGGTTATTGAGAGAAATGTTTAAGGGCGTTGCTCAAGTGGTGACTAAACAGAAGACCGGGTATCTGATTTACTCAAAAGGGGAATAAGAATCCTAGTGGTCCTTATTCCCCTTTTATATTTGTAAAGTATCCTACTTTTTTGCAAATGTCTGTAGATATCTTATTATGGATGATTGTTCGTCTTCTGAGAACACGGGCATTTTACCATCAAGAACGACAATTAAATCTTCCCATTTCTTATATTTCAGCTCTTCCGCTTCAGGTACATCATGACATTTACCACACCTCAGATTGAATGTCTTCAACCCTTTCCTTGATTGATTATTTATGTAAGAGAGTACAGATTCCTTTTCCTTAGCGGTAATAACAGGCATCTGTTCATTCTTCATAACGGCAATCTTATCTTTCCAATGATGGAAATTGATTCTGGAAGGGTGAGGGATAGCGTGGCAGGCACTGCATCTTTTAATATACACTTGTGCATCGGCCGATTTTTCCTCCGGCAGTTTCTGCAGAGTTACGCAGCCGTTAAAAAACAGGGCCAGTACCGGCAGTATCAGCAAAGCGAATATCTGGTATTTCCTTCTGTACATTTTAATTCTCCTTTATATTGCAAAAAAATCTTGAAATCCTTCTAAAAGGAAGGATCAACCCAGCTTTCGCTGGGAGTCCAGTATTTAATCAACTCTTATTTAAATTAAAAACCCAGGATATCCAATCCCTTGCCTGACTTCTTCGACCGCCTGCTTTTGCGGAGAGGGACCTCAATGTAATAGGTAACTGACGCGGTGAAGTCTCTCTCCAGTTGTGTTCCATGCAGATTTTGAAAAAGTGGAAAAGAGAATTGCGCATTCAGAATATGGTTGTGAAACGGCTGCCATTGTACGCCAGCAGACAGATCTACAGTACTTCCGCCGTAGTTGTCAGGATCATACAAGTTGCTCATAAATGCC
The DNA here is from genome assembly GCA_964437425.1 of uncultured Candidatus Scalindua sp. Lineage (GTDB taxonomy): Bacteria > Planctomycetota > Brocadiia > Brocadiales > Scalinduaceae > Scalindua. The sequence goes on along the minus strand of CAYTGO010000023.1, from coordinate 40,574 downwards.
GCCGTAGGCACACCCATCATTTTCATGTGCCCATCTCCATCCTGCTCAATTTCCCTGGCCTGTCCTTCAAGGTGCCCTACATATTTACTCTTAATCTGTAATTCACCAAGTAAATTGTGACGTGCCTGATACATACCGTACAGGTCAAGTCGATATTCATCACCAAGATTGTAGCTCTTGTAGTTTTCATAGGCTCTTGCCAGAAAACTTGCATTAGCTCCCCACCAGAGTGGTGAGTTGGAGCCTTCATAGAGTATACCGAAAAAAGGATCAAATGTACCGGAACCTAACTGCATGCTGTAGGGAAGAAGCACTCCTCTTTCATCCTGATCAATTGAACCAGTTGGGATACTTACTCCAAGTAACAGAGAAACCTGACTTTTGGGTATCAGGAAATCATCAGCATAAAGTAACGTCTTGGTCATTAACATTGTATCACCTGCTCCCTGCGAATACATGCTGGATCTTACGCCACTCCTGTTGATCATCTCCATATCCTTATTCACATACATACCCATTATGCCGGCAAAGAAACGATCAGTAAAAGCATAACCTACTGATACATTACTCATGTACATGTCCATCTTTCTTGGAGTCATCATATACGGCACCAGCGTGTCTTTCGTACTGCGATTACTTGTGCCTCTTCTCATGCCGACCATCTTCCCCCAACTCAAATTCATCTTAATCCTGAATTCATGTGGTTCGGGAGTGCCTGCGCCAAAGATATTTAAGGGCATATTGCCTCCACATTTACCACAGCAGAGTCCGAGAAACAGCGGGTAGCTTAAATTTTCAGGCAGGGCGAGTTCCTTTGAAACATCAATAGATTCCTTTCCCTCATTGCCTGACTCATTTAAGGCTAGTCTGATTGTTTGCTCATTTTCGTGTTTATCTTTGTGTTTTATTAAATCATTCAGTTCTGCCAGAGATTTATTCGGCAGAAATGCTAAAGGAATAATCCAGACAATGAATGGCAATATAAATTTACTATTACAAAAAAATGACGACATACTTCTTCTCCTTACTACCATCTTTCAGAATGCATGGTTAGATTCTCAGAAATCTCAATCCGGTATGGGTAATTCATGAATTACCCATACATGCAAAACAAAAACAGACGTATACCTGCTATGATTCTGCAGTCACATTATGAGAAGATGGATTACTTTTATAATATGGTTTCTAAAATAATTATGTGAAGTTAGAAAGGAGTTGTGGTTTTGGAGGTTTGTATAGCTGCCTTCTTAGTATATCATTGAACTGTAGCGTAGCTGTTTCTGTCAAGGTGATAACAGATGTGCACTGAACAAAAGCAGACAGTGAGAATAAATAATTCAGCTTGGATATAGTTATAATATCATCTGGAGTACCACCACATGCGGTAATAGTGACAGTATTTCTATCGGAATTATCTTTTTCTGCATAGTCGTCTGAACAGCAGCAATCACGGCATGTACTTGCGATATTACCGCAACAGCACAATTCTGCGTGTAAAACCAGATTTGTCTTAACCGCTTTGTTAATATTGTTAAATCCGCAAGGTAAAAACCACGGAGCAAGCAGTGCAAGAATTGCCAGAAGCATTATTGTCTTTTTGTAGATTATCAGGTATCTCAAGAATGGAGCCTTTGTTGATAGTTAACATTCTGTTTTTGAGATTACATAATAACCTTCATTTGATGGATTGTCAAATGCATCAAAAGTGTTTTCACGGAGACAGACACTAGCTTATTTACCTGCCAACATAGACGCTTCCTCTATCCAGTGTGCCAGTGCCTCTTCGTTGATATATTTGTAGGCTTTAAACCAGTTTGATGGTATTTTTGATGGAATGTCACCTGCCGGTCCAGTTTCACCATTTTGATCTTTCAAGTGATGAATTTGCACTGCTACCAGGCCATTGCCTCTTGCTAAAGACTGCTCAATTTCATAATCAAGATACTTTCTGTCTGTTGTTCCGTACGTAACACACACTACAGTGACCGTTGTGTCCTGCAAGGCTTCATCAATCATTCTATGAACTTCTTGATCGCCTTTCTTTTTTGCTTCTTCCCATAATGATGTATTTTCAAATCCCGCAGCAGACGTGCCCCTGACATTTCTCATGCGCATTATCTGGTTTACTTTCCATACGTATTTGTAATCAAAACTAAAGAAAGTTTTATGTGCCACCTTAGCTCTCCTTTTTCGTAATAGATTATTGCCTGTATGCTAATTGAAATCCGGACAAAAATAGTTTCCAGGATTTAGGCAGAGTTTCTATTTTACCAGTTGTACACAAGCCAGGGAGAAAATAAGAAATTCTTACTTCATAAGTTGGATATTAACTGAATACATTATTTATAGAAAGTGCTAATTTTGAAAAATCAATTGGTTTTCTGATTACAAAGTCTGCCTTCAATGTATCTTCATTATCAGTTTCGTACGGACTTTGCCATCCAGTAATTAGTCCCACTTTTGGACTCTTTTCTAATGCTCTTACTGCTTTGACAATATCATGTCCCGTTACATCTGGCATAACCAGATCAGACAGAACAAGATCATAATTTTCTGTTTCTAATAGTTTTATGGCTGTGGCTCCACTGTTAACGCTCTTAACATTGTGATCGTATTCTAAGAAATACTCACTTAAGAGATCACATATATTCTGCTCGTCGTCTACTATCAAAATACGTAAACCGTCTGGTTTTATCTCATGTTCAGGTTCTAAAGTTGCCTCCGGACTGACTGCCTCCTTCGACAAGGGAAGTTTGATGGTAAATGTACTGCCGTGACCCTCCTCACTTTCAACATCAATCATGCCTCCATGTCTGGTAATTATTCCATAAGCCGTACTCATGCCCAATCCGGTTCCTACTCCAGCTCTTGTGGTGAAGAATGGATCGAAAATGTTTTCCAGTATATTTTTTGTCATACCAGTACCAGTGTCAGAAATACTCATAAATGCCGTATTCTCATTACCCCATGTACGGTAGGTGAGAGCTCCACCGTCAGGCATTGCATCCAGAGCGTTATTTATAATATTTATCAGTACTTCTCGCAATTCTGGTTGGTTGCCCATTACATATAATTCTTCGCTACAATCATTTGCGTTTATTTTGTAATTAATACTATTAGCACGGGCAATATTTAGCCATCGTGGCATGGTAAATTCAATTGCCTGTTTAGTCAAATCCCGAACATCTGTCGAAACAAAATTAGTGTTATTCGTTTCTATATTAGTATATTCTCGCATCCTGCGTACAATTTCAGCACCATCATTAGATGCTTTAATAATAGTACCAACTCTTTTTTCTAATTTTTTATCATCTCCACAGTTTTTCTTTATCTGTAGTGAGAAGCCCTTAACAATTGCAAGAATATTATTGAATTCGTGAGCGATTCCTGAAGTTATCATACCCATGGATTTCATTTTTTCTGACCTCAGGAGTGTCTCTTCGACTCTTTTACGTTCAGTCAAATCTCTGACAATTCCGATAAATGCAAGTTGCTCATTTGCTGTTTTATAGGAAGATACCGACAGTTCGATTGGAATCTCAATCCCGGTGCTAGTCATTCCTGACAACTCTATTGGTTCGTCAATAATTGTATTATTCGCAGAATCTAGAAGCTGATCAGGCTTGTGTTGATAATGCATTTGATATCCTTCAGGAATAATGGTAACTATTGATTTTCCTATAATTTCACTTTTCAAATATCCAAAGATTATCTCTGCGGATTTATTCCAGACGAAAATCATTCCTTTGTCATCAATACAGATAATGGCATCCTGTGCCGCCTCTATAAGTTGCCTATAATTTTCCTCGGATTTTCTTAACAACTCCTCCGTATATTTACGAATAACAATTTCATTTGTAAGCCCCTCTGCCATTTTGTTAAAGTTGGAGGTAAGAAGGCCTATTTCATCTTTTGATCCTACTTCCGCTTTTAGAGAGAAGTTACCTTCTGCAATCTCTTTTGTAACACTTGTCAGCTTTTGAATGGGATTCAGGATACGTGTTCTTGTCCATCGAATAAAAAAAAGAAAAACCAGGATAACAAATGCAAAAATAGATATGCTGATCTGTAAGCTTCTTTTTGCATTTGATCCCATCATTGACATATAGGCGGTTGTTTCTGCCTCGGCAATCTTTGAAATGGCGAATCCGGTATTAATCGCCTTTGTTGCTGCAGCAAACCATGCTGAAGCACTTACCGGATAATCGACACCATTAACTTGTTTCATAATTACCCAGTATTTGTCTGTATCAGTTTTAAATTCAGGAAAGAGTGGTTCATAGACAATTACTTCTCCGGAAGCTAAACGTGAAACTCCTTTATTACCTGACAAAATTTGTTCTGCAACCTCCGGGTAATCCTCTCTTATATTCTGGTGTGACCTGTTGAGTGACTCTACCGTTCCTCCCTCTTTTGTGCTATCCGGGTGATGGAGATAAAATCCATTTTGATCGGTTAAAATGTAGTCCTCTTTTGTTTTATCATCTATTATTTTGTGCGAAAGAAACTGATTATCTGCACATGTCGTTACCTTAAAAGCGACAATACCGGCTCGCTTTCCGTCCACAAACACCGGTGTTGCAAGACGAATAACATGATTATAAGGAATTTCAGTCTTTTCGTTCTTAATGTTAAGTTTAATCGGAGATATGTACACACTTCCCGGAGTCATAATTATGGTTTCCTTGAAATAATGATCTTCGCTTCTGTCCTTTAATTGAGAGAGAGGGGTTACATGGGTGGTGTTGCCACTGATGGCAACGCGCACACGCTCATGTCCGGAACTATCTATAAACTGAATTTGGCTATAGGTTTCATGTACTTGAGAAAAAAATTCAAAAAGTTTCGTGACAATATTTTGTTGTTCAGATATTTGTCTATTGTTGCCTGAATTCACACTTCTGGCCAATTCGGATACATTGATATGGTTGCTTATGTTCAGTAAATCTCTTGATATTCCGGAGAAATAATTTTTCACATCCACCTTTATCTTGGTGATTTGAGTATAGGAGGCCGCTATTTCATTTTCCTCTTTCCTGCTTGCGTTAAAAACGTTTTCCCTTAGAAGTTGAAATGATTGCAGGAACTCCTTCTCAAAATCAAATAAAGCCTGCTTCATCAGGTCTGAAGTAGATAGTAGGTCTTTTAACTGTAGTATTTGGTTAAGTGGATGTTCTATTACTGTACGGTAGCGTTTAATCTCTTCATATACCTCATCGGAAATGGGTTTTCCTGACGCAATAGTATTACCAATAAGAGCACGTTCCAATCCGGCGAATTCACATAACTTGGAAATATTAGGACTAAGGATATTGCTCATATAGATTATTCTTTCGTCCATCTTCTCTGCTGCGAAGGTAACATTACGAAGATCAAATTCATTATTAATGTTAGTGGTGGTGACGTCGAGCCACTCTTTTCTGTGGATGTCATTGCTTGCAATTTTTGGGCGGGAAGTTAAGAGTCTCTGGTACCCTTTATGCCATCTGCTTAATTCTTTTTCGAGGATATCGTCATCATCTACTTTTGTAAGTTTCTTTATATGCCTTTCGGCCTGAAGGACTTCTGAATCTCCTTTTTTCCCCATTTCCAGGAAATTTGTAATGAGGGGAGATGAATTACCATTGCCGCTTCCAAGAATGGTAGCACCGTAGCCACGTTCAATGGCATGCCATCCTGCCGCAGTGTTCAGGTGTCCTATAATCTTATTTTTAATTGTATATTCTTCTGAAAGAGTTCTCGATTCGAGCGACTTCTTTATCGATTTCCCTACCAGTACAATCAGGAAACAAAATAGAATTGACAAAACAACTATCAATTGAAATCTCAGGGTATTCTTTCCCGGAATCATCATCCTGCTTAATTTCCAATTCTACTGCCTATTTCATCAATTAACTTTTCACTGATATCCGTTTTGTTAAGAAATGTAAGGCTTTTATCCATATCCTTAAGGATTACATAAGCTTTTTCAGGATAGCCGCTGACAACAATGATCGGTATATCAACGTATTCAGGTATGTTTCTTATTAGGCGGAAAAACGTATCCCCGGCCATCAGATCTAATAACATATCAAGGATAATTAAATCCGGCTTCTCCACTTCCAGTCTTTCCATGGCCTCCTCTCCATCATAAGTACAGGTAATCGTGTAATCTGTGTCCTCTAACAAGTCTGTATAAAGGTCGTGGAAGGATTGGTCATCTTCAACAATCATTATTTTTTTACTCATTTTCATTCTCCTCTTTAAAAAAATCGGATGCCAATCATAATGATAGTTCTTTTCTATATAATGCACAATAGGGGAATACCTGAATATGCACTTCGAAATACCTGAATCTATTTGGAATTAAAAACGGTTGGAATGAGGGTATAAGGTATAAATGTGGCCAATGAAGCCACTTTTAGAGTGAGATTATTCCTTCGCGGATGGCATATTTGGTAAGATCAGCGATATTGCTAACATCTATCTTTTGCATAATTCTAGTACGGTGAGATTCTATGGTCTTTATGCTTAAGCCAAGACTTAATGCTATCTGCTTCATAGACTTACCCTCAGCCAGAAGCTGAAGCACCTCGATCTCTCTTGGTGTCAAGAGAGATCGAGCTGAACTATCTCTCTCTGTTGAAGTTTCTAGATAATCATCCAGGACAATGCCTGCCACACTGGGGCTGATGTAGATTTTGTTCCCGACAATCACACGAATCGCATCTATAAGTTCATTAAACGCGCTATCCTTCAACATGTAGCCCGAGGCACCTGCTTTCAACATCCCTCTTACAAATCGCTTGTCTGAATACATCGATAAAGCCAGTATCTTGACATTGGGTAATGCTTTAACGATCTGACGAGTAGCATCTATACCGTTCAACTCACTCATGCCTATATCCATAATGACAACATCAGGTGATAGCGTCTTTGCATGCTTTAATGCTACTCTTCCATTATCCGCCTCGGCAACTACTTCCATATCCGGTTGCCTATCAAGTAGTGAGTGGAGACCGTCTCTGAAGATCATATGATCGTCAGCGAGGACCACCTTTATCATCTTATTATTTTGCATCTCTATCTCCTCCCTGGTGTTTCAGTTCCAGGGTGATACGTGTTCCCTGGTCAGGTTTAGATTCAATGTCGAAACTCCCACCGAGATGCTCCATTCTTTCACGTATACTGAAGAGACCGAAACCACTGAGATTGTCAATAGAATATTGTACTTTAGAAGAATCAAATCCAATGCCATTATCCTCAATACTGATCCTGATTCTATCCTTATCTCCTTGTGTCGACACTTTTATCTTGTCCGCCCTTGCATGTTTGACAATATTAAACAGTAACTCTCGTACTGACTTGAAGAGAAAGAAACTAATATCCTCGTCCAGTACTCCGACACCATCATTGCTCTCATATTCTATAGAGATATTGTGCCTCTCTATGAATTGTTCTATTAACCACTCTACGGCCGGTTCAAAACCAAGCTCATAGAGGAGAGGTGGGCTTATTTCAAACGTTAATGTCCGTGTGTCATGAATCGCAGTATCCAGAAGCTCTCTGGTTTCATTCAAGACACTACGACTATCAGTATCAGCTTGAGGTTCACTCAACTCTTCTAACTTCATTTTTATGACAGTCAATGCCTGTCCTATTCTGTCGTGCAGATCCTCTGATATATGGCGGCGTTCACGTTCTTCAGTTAATGACAATGTGGAGGAGAGGCGTTTGAGCTGTGTCTGATATGTTAGAGATGCTTTTTCCGCTTGCTTGCTATCAGTGATATCATGGTAGTGCTCAATTCGGCCACCTGCATAAAGTCCGGATTTAATAGGGATGCTACTGTGTAGCAGCCAGCGTTCTTTCCTTTGCCCTTCTGGCATTACGTGGCATTCGAAGCTCTCTGAATAAGTGTTATTAGCGTATGTTGCTAATACTTTTTCGGCAAAGTATTCTTGATCTTCGAAGATGTGTATAATTCTATCACGAATGGTTTGTCGCTTGTCCTTGCCTATAATTTCTTCACGTTGCAGACCAAAAAATTGTTCCAGGGCCTTATTGATCCAAATAATCTGGAAATTGGCATCCAGGATAAAGATTCCAACGGTGGAATTATCCAGCACATCATCGATCAGAGAACGGAAAGTTGCTTCAGATCTTCTCAGATCATCTTCCGTTTTTTTACGTCTGGTAATATCTTCAGCAATACCTTCTACTGCAATTACTTTATGGCCATCATCAAAGATGGGGACCTCTTGAACAAATAAAATACGAGTGGTACCGTCCTTGTGGTATATTTCAAGTTCGTAAGGAGGCTGTTTAATACCTTTTAAACTTAACACTGTGTGTTTTGCTACATTACGGTTGATTGGATTATCCGTCAGGTATTCAGAATAGTGTGTAAGAAATTCTTCTGTGCTATAGCCAAGAATGTTGGTAATCGCAGGGCTTAGATACGTGAATATACCTTCCGTATTATGAGTATAGAGAAAATAGTTGTCCTGAAGGTTTTCAATCAGCCTGCTATGCTTTTCTTCTGCCTTACGCAGTACCTCCTCTGCCCGTTTGCGCTGGACTATTTTTATCTGTAGTGCTTCGTTTGCTCTTGACAACTCTTCTGTACGACTGATGACTCGTTGTTCCAGTAATTTGTTATTATTTTGTAGCTCCCTCTCTAAACGTCTGCGTTCAGTAATATTACGAGCGGTTCCAATAACTCCAATTACATTCCCTTTTTCATCCCGCAATGGTAAGGTTTTATATTCACATAATATTTCGGTATCTTTGAAACGTATTTCTCGTTCGCCTTTTACACCGCTCAGTACCGTTGTGTATAACTCCATTGCTACATTCAAGTTCTCTTCGTCAAATAGAGGCGCAAAGGGCTTGCCTATAAAATCTTCCGGCTTGTGGCCTGATAACTCTTCAAATGCCTTGTTTACAAATAATATATTTCCTTCTCTATCACAGATGTAAGCCATATCAGAAATATTATCAAATAATATTCCATATTGCTCCAGGTTACCCTCCTCGTATTGGTGAACAGGAACCTCTTTATTAAGTTGCTTATCTGCGATTTTTAACGCTCCTTATGATCCTAAGATGAGTAAAAAATTAATATTAATAGTTTCTGAAAAATCAGGTATTAATGTAATCCGCTTGGGAATAGAGTGGTTACTCTATACAACACGTACACTTATGTCAAGCAAGCAAAATGTTTGTACATCCTCTTTGCTCTTATTGCAAATAGAGTTTTCATTTGACACCGTTATGTCAGCATAGATATAATGATCTCAGTTTGATGAAAGTAAAAATTAAAATATGGATGGAGCAGGATGGTAGTGTGGCCTTCGCCGAAGGGAGGAGGATGCTTCTTGAGGCTGTGGATCGTTTAGGTTCCTTAAATGCTGCGGCAAAGGAGTTGGGTATGTCGTACCGAGCTGCATGGGGGAAGATAAAGGCGACAGAAGAGGCGTTAGGTCTGAAACTTTTGGATGTTACTACCGGTGGCAAGGGTGGTGGTGGAGCAAAATTAACCCATGAAGCGCGGGAGCTTGTTTCATCATATAATAAATATGTAAACAAGTTGAGCTCGATTGCAGAAAAAGAGTTTAAACTTATGTTTAAACAGAAATAGAATAACTTGTCTTAATCTATTATTTACGGGATTATTATAAATGGCCAGTAAGGTTTCCGGTACGATTACAAAGGTGATAAAAGGGCATATCCATGCAAATGTTCAGATCCTGTGGAAGTCTATTCCACTTAGCGTTGTTATTACAAAGGCGTCCTGTGAAGATATGCATCTTTCTGAAGGTGACTCTATTACCGTCCTCATCAAGGGTACGGACGTTATGCTTGCAAAATCTTTCTCCGGTATGATTAGCGCAAGGAACAGGGTCAGCGGGAAAGTAAAACGTATCATCGAGGGAGACGTTGTGTCCAAGGTGTTCGTAGAATCTCAGGAGGAGATGCTTCATGCCGTTATCACCAATACTTCTCTGAAAGAGATGGATATTAATGAGGGAAATGAAATAACGGCAATTGTAAAATCAACAGAGTTAATACTCTATAAAGAGACTTGAGTTATGAAAAAAATTACGGGCTACAGATTGCTCACTGTTTTTATTTTGATATTTGGCTTTTCACTTCCTGTTCAGGCAGGTGATAATATTCTGATTGCTGCCGCATCGAATCTGAGATTTGTAATGCATGAGATCTGCCAGGATTTTCAGGAGGAGAATTCTTCTATTCAGACAAAGGTGTCATACGGTTCTTCAGGCAACTTTTTCGCACAGATAAGTCAGGGGGCGCCTTTTGATATTTTCTTCTCTGCGGACGCAACATATCCGGAGCTGCTTGAGAAGGGGGGCTTAACGGCAAAGGAGTCGCAAAAAGTCTATGCTGTTGGAAAGATCGTCCTCTGGGTTCCAAAAGAGACTGAAGTAGACCCTGATACAGGATTGCAGGCTGTTACATCTACTGCCGTAAAGAAACTGTCAATCGCAAATCCGCGACACGCACCTTATGGCCGTGCCGCTGAGGAGTCGCTCCGTTATTATGGTCTGTGGGAGAAGGTAGAAGAGAAACTGATATATGGAGAAAATATATCTCAGACAGCGCAATTTGTCCATACTGGAGCTGCTGATGCAGGGATTGTTGCCCTCTCTCTGGCAATCTCACCAAAGATGTTAGATGAGGGTAGATATTGGGTCATCCCGGATGAATCACATAGCGATATCGAACAGATTTATGTAGTTTTAAAAAAAGGAGAGAGGAAAAAGAGTATCCGGAAATTTCTGGATTTTATTCAGGGAGAAAGGGGGGGTAGCATACTTTCCCGATACGGTTTTGTCATTCCCGGTACCGGAGATAATAGATCATGAATTTTGCGGAACCACTTCTCTTAAGTCTGAAGCTTTCAAGTGTAACCACTCTTTTACTAATTGTTTTGGGTGTGCCCTTTGCATACTGGCTTGTTTTTACAAGGTTTAGATGGAAATTTTTAGTGGAATCCGTAGTTGCACTTCCACTTGTTCTTCCGCCCACGGTACTTGGGTTTTACCTTCTCATGGTCATTGGAGCAAACAGTTTTATCGGGCAATGGTATGAGGCTATTTTCAACAAACCACTCGCCTTCTCATTTCAGGGGCTGGTTTTGGGGTCATTTCTTTATAGTCTGCCATTTGCTGTGCAACCCATTCAAACCGCTTTCTCTTCAGTTGATAAAAAACTTCTTGAGGCGTCGTGGTCACTTGGAAGATCAAACGTGTATACCTTTTTCAGGGTTATCCTTCCATTATCACGCCACGGTATTATTACCGGTTGTGTACTTTCGTTTGCACACACCCTTGGAGAATTTGGAGTGATACTTATGATTGGAGGAAACGTTCCCGGCATTACCAGGGTTGCTTCTGTGGCTATTTATGATGAGGTGCAGGCACTGAACTACGGTAGTGCAAATATGTATGCGGCTATTTTGCTATCATTTTCATTTATAATATTGGCAGCGGTCTATTTTATTAATAGAAGATTTGTACGTACTTTGTAAATATGGATTAATCTTGCTAAGTATTAACCTGAATAAAATCTGGAATGACTTTGAGTTAGACGTGGCGTTTGACATTCCACGTGGAAAAATAACCGCATTGTTTGGGCCATCCGGCGCAGGAAAATCAAGTGTATTGCGCCTAATCTCCGGGCTTGAAATGGCAGAAGATGGGTTTGTTTCCAATGGAAATGAGACATGGTTTGACAAGGCAAAGGGGATTAACCTTCATCCACAGCAACGTTCTGTCGGATTTGTTTTCCAGGACTACGCTCTATTCCCTCACATGACAGTAGAAAAAAACGTGGCGTATGGGATTAAAGAGAAGTGGAGAATGAAGGAGATAAAAGATCTCATCGACATTGCAGGTCTCTCAGGCTACGAAAGGCACTATCCTGCACAACTGTCTGGAGGTCAAAAGCAGAGGGTCTCCCTGATCAGGGCTATAGCTCGGAAACCTGATATCCTACTCCTTGATGAACCGTTTTCCGCACTGGATTGGCAGACTCGCATTCAACTGCAGGAGGATGTTAAAAACATTATTAAACAGTTCAATGTAACGACTATGTACGTTACTCACGACGTAACGGAAGTATACAAACTTGCAAATAACGTAATTGTAATGGAATCAGGTAAAGAGGTTAAGCGGGGAACTCCGGAAGAGGTTTTCCTGGGAAAAAGACTTAGCACACGAGTCCAGGTAACAGGCAAGGTGGTGGGAATAGAACACGATTCAATCATGGCATCCGTTACTATTTTGCATGCAGACCAGTTCTTTAAGACACTGATTGACACGGAAGAGTTGAAGTCCTTAAACCTGCGGGTTGGAGACGATGTAGTTGTTGGTGTAAAATCGTCTGACGTGATCTTGTTTAAGATATGAAGCAAATTATATTTTCTTAGTCAATAAAAAACCCATCGCTCTATCTTGTAACAGATAAAAACGATGGGTTCTGTTTTGTCAAAAACGGTTATTCTTATTTATGCCCGTTTAGTTTTTCAATCTTGATCGCACACGACTTGTACTCCGGTATTTTACATACTGGATCGAGTTTGTCGTTAGTCAGGAGATTTGTCAGGGCGTCTCTATTATGGAACGCTAGGAAGGTAAAGCCTGGTTGCACTCTGTCGGTTAGGAGTACTTTTACCTCCATCTCTCCTCTCCTTGAGCTGGCAAGTACCTTTTCGCTGTCTTTAATGTTAAGCACTCTGGCATCAAACGGATTCAACTCCAGTGACTCTTCCGGCCATTTTTCCATTATCTTAGTTGATCTTGTTGTCATCGACCCGTTATTGTAATGCTGTCTTCGTCGACCGGTTGAAAGGAGTAACGGGTACTTATCATCCGGTAGTTCAGCCGAAGCAATATGGTCCTTGAAATTGAACTTGGCTTTTCCATTTGGCCTGTTGAACTTCTCTTCGTACATTATTTTAGTACCAGGATGATCTTTACTTGGACATGGCCACTGGATTCCGTCTGGATTACATCTCTCATGCGAAACACCTGCAAACATCGGCGCTACACTGGCTAGCTCGTCCCATATTTCTGATGGTGATTCGTATTCCATGTTGTCAATTCCAAGTGCCTTTGCCACCATGCATATGGTCTCCCAATCTTCTTTTCCGCATAACGGTTCTATCGCCTTTCGGATCAGCTGAATTCTTCTCTCTCCATTGGTGAAAGTTCCGGTCTTCTCGGCGTGGCTTGAACCCGGAAGGACTACGTGAGCAAACTCTGTTGTTTCAGTTGGCAGTATATCCTGCACTACAAGGAAGTCTAGTTTTTTCAATCCGCTTTTCACGTAATTTACATTTGCATTTGTCTGGGCTGGATCTTCACCGAAGATATAGTAGCCCTTTAACTTACCCTTGTTCATTTCGACATCCATCTCTGTACACGTCAGGCCTATCTTGTTGTCCAGTTTTGTTTTCCACGCCTTTTCAAATTTCTTCTGTGATTTTTCATCATCAACCCCTTGGTATCCAACATACTTGTTAGGTAGCGCTCCCATGTCACATGCACCCTGCACATTATTCTGACCACGGGTCGGATTTATTCCAACGCTTGATCTTCCAAGGTGACCTGTAACTGTAGCAAGGTTTCCAAGCGCCATGACATTGTATGTTCCTGTTGAGTGTTCCGTCATTCCAAGGCTGTAAACAATCATTGCCTTGTCAGTCGAAGCGTACATTCTGGCCGCTTCAATAATCCTGTCCTTGGCTACTCCCGTTATACCGGAAACGTATTCAGGTGTGTATTTTTTTACTCCTTTTTTAAGCTCTTCGAATCCTTCTGTACGTTTCTTTATAAACTGCTTGTCCTCAAGTCCCTCTTTCAGGATTACGTGTATGATTCCATTTAAAAGTGCTATGTTTGTACCCGGCTGCAGATTCAGCCATACGTCCGCCTTTTCCGCAAGTTGTGTCTTTCTCGGGTCTCCGACAACCAGTTTTGTTCCATTTTTTATGGCGTCCTTTATCTTGAGGCCAAGAATCGGATGTGCTTCATATGGATTAGCACCTATTACGAATAGTAATTCAGTATCACGAATCTGATCAAATGAATTTGTCGCGGCACCACTTCCATAGCATGCAGCCAATCCTGATACGCTTGCGCTGTGGCATACCCTTGCGCAGTTATCAACATTGTTTGTACCCATCATTCGGCTAAGCTTCTGGAATATATAGTTTTCCTCGTTTGTACATCTTGATGAAGAGAGGAATCCCAGAGCGTCAGGGCCGTGTTTCTTTTTAATCTCTGTGAACTTTTTAGCTATAAGGGAGATTGCCTCATCCCAACTGGCCTCTTCCAGTTTACCATTCTTTCTTATGAGTGGTGTGGTTATTCTGTCTTTATGGTGAATGTGCTCGTAACCAAATCTACCTTTTACACAGAGGCTTCCTTTGTCATTAACCGGAGCCTCATAGCATGGCGAAATAGATACAACCTTCTTGTCTTTCACATTCAAGAAGTAGTTACAGCCAGTTCCACAATATGTACAGGTAGTCCTGGTCTTTTCAAATTGCCATGGACGTCCTTTGCCTTTTGCGGATAGTTCCGTCAGCGCTCCAACCGGACACGCATCTATGCATTGCCCGCAAAGTTCGCAATCGCCTTCTTTGGAGATATTGGTACTGCTCGGGGTGCCAATTGCCGTAAACCCGTGAGCCTTAAACCCGAGTGCGTATGATCCCTGGAGTTCTCCGCAGGTACGCGCGCACCTGGTACACATAATACATTTATCTTTGTCCCACTCTATAACTCCGTTATTAGGAAGTTCGGGGAATTTTCGAATTGTCTGCTGGCTCCACTCCGCGTGTACATCAAACTGGTAAGCATAGTTCTGGAGTTTGCATCTACCTGTTCTTTCACAGGTCATACAGTCATTAGGGTGGTTACCGAGTATCAGCTTAAGGTTGTTTTTTCGGAGCTCAGTAATGTTATCGCTTTCCGTTACAACGTTCATTCCGTCCCATACAGGAGCGTTACATGCTGTAACCGGGCCCAGATTTCCGTCTACTTCAACAACACACATTCTGCACTGTCCAAATGGAGATAGTAAGCCCCAATGGCATAACGTTGGAACGTGGATATTGTTTTTCTTGGTAACGTCAAGGATGGTTTCGCCATCACTTGCTTCATACTCTTTCTGGTTAATTTGTAGTGTGATCTTTTTCATGTTCCCTCCATAATCGCTGTACTGGTAAACTTTTTTAGTTAGAACAAAATCGATATTATTTAAATAGTGTCTATGCGTGCTTATGCACAAGTTCGTTTTTAAATAGTCAAAATAAACGTCAAAAGACTATCCATTTCTCAAAAGATTTTACAGAATTATTGCATGTAATCAATAATAATAAATAATAATAGCCATGGGCATGGCGCCAGACAATTATTATCGCCATACGTAACACCTATTAACAAGCGATGTTACGGCAAGGCGCACTTGCTTGTATTTATTACCTATTGATTTATATAATATAAGTTTTTTTGGCGATCATGTGAGGTTGGAGTTGTTAGTTGCTCAACCGGCGGCAACTGCAGTCTTCTTCTCAACATAGTGCAATGAAGAAGTTTTACACGCCTCTACACAAGCCATATCATCATACCCTTTGCAATCATCACAGTTAAACGCTACAGCCATCTCTGCCTCTTTGGTGATAGCACCGAAAGGACAGGCCTCAAGGCATGCCCAGCAGCCTGTACACTTTTCCTGGTCAATGATAACGTTACCATCCTCAAACTTGGTAATCGCACCATATTCACATGATTCCCTGCATTTAGGATTTTTACAATTCTGGCAGTAGGTTGCATGCGGCTTATCCTTTCTGAAGTTTATGTAAATTCGTGGAACTGGTGCGGGGTCTTCAAAGGAGGATAAAACCATATCTTGTGACTGTGAATGTCTCACGGCACACTCAATCATGCATCTTTTACAGGTTACGCAAAGTTTGCTTGTAAATCTCTTTTTTGGCTTTGACATAATGTATTAACGGTTATACCCGTTTTTAAAAAACAGAATATTAAAATAATAGCGAATCCCCAATTTATCAAAACAACGGTAAATGTGCAATAATATTTTATTGGATCAACAGATACTTGATAGGGATCCTACCCTTTTACGGCATCTATAAACTTCTTGATCAGCCTTTTATCTTTTACTCCACGTTCACGTTCAACACCGGAGGAAACATCTACTCCGTAAGGGTTTACGATTTTTATAGCCCGTGACACATTTAAATGTGTCAGTCCGCCTGCTACTATTATGGGGATTGAGGTCTTCAGCTTTTTTACAATTTTCCAATCAAAAGAGGTGCCTGTGCCTCCCATTTGGTTTTCTGAATATCCGTCGAGAAGTATAGCATTAGGTTTATACTTTATTATTGGGGTGATATCTTTCTCGTTTTGAATTCGAAATGCCTTAATAGTT
Organism: uncultured Candidatus Scalindua sp.; assembly: GCA_964437425.1. GTDB lineage: Bacteria > Planctomycetota > Brocadiia > Brocadiales > Scalinduaceae > Scalindua. Next base: position 24,110 of record CAYTGO010000023.1, on the reverse strand, counting down.
TTAATATCTTTCAGTTTGTTGATAGTGCTCGGCTGTTCATCTCCGTGAAGCTGTATTGCATCCAGGCCGCAGAACCTGCGGGTGGCTTCGATGTTTTCTGCTGTTTCATTAACAAAGAGTCCGACGGTCGTAACAAATGGAGGTAGTTTTCGTATAATAGCCCGGGCTTTTTCCTTGCTCACTTTTCGTATGCTTTTGGCAAATACAAAACCAATAGCATCCGCACCGTAATCAACAGCAGAAATTGCATCATTTAAATCCTTTATTCCACAGATTTTTACCTTAGTCATCGTGCAAACGATATCAAAATATGTATACCAAGTCAAATTGTTAAATTAGCATGAAGTACGCCTTCAGATTTGTTCTAAGTATAAAAGGTTGGATATATTAAAAGGTTTTTGTTATAAAAGATGACATGTAAAATTTCAATTCAGGACAGAGGAAAAGTATTATGAGGGAGTTTGGAAGTTCAAAGTTAGTGATGATGCGGTTCAAACAATCATTTTGGATATTAAGTGTTATATCTATTATGTTTTTTACCTTCTCCTGTGGAAAGCCAGACAGGACGGCACAGGAAGAGATAGGGGCGTTGGAGGAAAATGTAGCCTCTCAATATGAAAGTACCGAGCCGCTTTATGAAAGTCAGACAATCTTCAGGATGCATATGCAGGATCTGGATGAGTGTGAAGACGCGTTGATAGAATCGGTTGACAGGCAGGATTGGGAGGTAATAAAAAAATGTGCGATGGATTTGAAAAACGCATCTGCTGTGGTCTTTACCGGTAAAGGGAAAGATGATTTACCGAAGGATTTCGTATTGATAGATACCATGTTCCATTATCAGGCGCTTGCCGTAGTTGAGGCTGCTGAATCCAGGGAAATGGTAAAGCTTAATATTGAATATGAGAAATTACGGGATACCTGTGATCGTTGTCATGAAAAATATAAGACGAAAGATATGTGAAGAGTAAGGAATTACTAGTCAAGCTTTGGCGATCACTAGTTGTCTAAGCATATAATTTTGTCTGCCAGTGAACAAGTCTTCTTTATCAGTTCCACATTCGGAAGATCAACTAATGCCACCTTCCTTTCCGCTTCATCTTTGCTGGCTCCACCTGAGATATGTCGATGGAAAAGCCGTTCTTTTGCGGTTTTTAGTGGAGCGTCAATATACCATACTTCATTCATTTTCGTATGTATTGTATTCCAGGGAGAAACGCTGAGCAGGAGATAGTTTCCTTCAACTATGATGAGTCGGTTACCAGGTTGAATAGTGATAGCGTTTTCAACAGGATCGTGTGTTCTTCTGTCGTAAGCAGGACACATTATACTTTGGTCTGGAAATTCATGTAACCGGTTTATTAATTCTACAAAAGAATCAGCATCAAATGTTTCTGGCGCTCCTTTACTTTTAATCAGACCACGTTTTTCAAGTATGTTGTTTGGTAAATGAAAACCGTCCATTGGAACAACTGCAGCCATATCATCTCCGGTGCAAGAATTTATTTCATCTGTAAGCTTTTTTGCCAGCACACTTTTCCCTGCTGCGGGACAGCCTGTTATACCCAGGAAATATCTACTTCTGTCCGGAGAATTAGATAATGTTTCCAATAGCTCTACTGCCAGTTTATCTATCTCGTTTTTCAACACCGGTTCCAGGTTAATGACAAGGGAAGGTTAAAAGTGCCTAAAGTGTAGGCTAGTTGTTAATAATATTCTTTGTGGTGAACTGTTTTTTTCAGGTAAGTTTTGCGAGTCACTCATTTTCAGAAAGAAATTTCTGGTAGGTGAGCACGTCTTCCTTGCTTCCTATAATCAAGGGTACTTTTTGGTGGAGCTCTGTTGGCTCAATATCCATGATGTTTTCTTTGCCCGTAGTTGCCATCCCGCCGGCTTGTTCCACGATAAATGCCAGCGGTGAAGCTTCATATAATAGACGCAATTTAGCTTTCGGTTTATCCTGATCTTTGTAATCGGTAGGGTACAAGAATATACCACCGTAAAGCAGATTTCTGTGGAAGTCTGCGACAAGAGAACCAATATAGCGAAGTGAATATGGCCTACCTGTGGCAGAATCTTTTTCTTTGAGATAATTGATGTATTTCTTTGTTCCTTCATCCCAGAATCTGGCATTACCTTCATTAGCGCTGTAAATTTTTCCTTTTGAAGGGGTTTTTATGCCAATATGGGATAAGATGAATTCTCCCACACTCGGGTCTAAAGTGTAACCGTTTACTCCCTGACCGGTTGTAAAAACCAGCATTGTGCTGGAACCATAAATTATGTAACCGGCTGCAATCTGATCAGATCCTTTCTGAAGACAGTCTTCAAGTGTTCCGTTCTCACCATCAGTTTTCTTTCGATGTATGGAGAAGATCGTACCAATGCTGACATTTGCATCAATATTGGAAGAGCCATCAAGCGGATCAAAAAGCAGTACATAATTACCTTTAGGGAATTGATCCGGTATGTGTATAACCTCATCCCTCTCCTCCGATGCCATTATGCAGAGATGCCCTCCGTGATCCATGGCTTTAAATAATCTATCATTGGCGTACTCATCCAGCTTCTTCACTTCTTCGCCATGTATATTTTCTGTACCGGTAAGGCCAAGTATATCAACAATGCCTGCCTTATTAACTTCTCTTGATATGACCTTTGCCGCATATATTAAGTCCATGAGCAACCCCGTCAGATTGCCTGTTGCCTTGGGAAAATGTCTTTCCTGTTCGATAATATGCCGCTGTACGCTCATTCCCTTTTGCCCCACTAAAACACCTCCTGAAAGTTTCGAGTTTTATTCACTTGTGTATTCTTTAATTAATTTTTTTAGTGGTATCCGATTAGGTTTTATTGAAACAAGTAATTCGCTTTAAGATCGTTTCCTCTTGAATATGCGTCAGCACTCATCATTCGTTTACCTTCCGGTTTTACTTCTTTGATCCATATACTACCATTTCCTGTGGCCGCCCTGATACCTTGACTTGAAATTTCCATGATTGTTCCCGGAGCGATATCTGTCCCGTTATGAGAAGAATTATCTCTCTCTGTCTTCAGGATTATTATTCTCTCTTTAGAATTATTTCTCGTTAAGAATGTATAAGCGGCGGGTTTCGGATTCATACCTCTTACAAAATCATGTATCTTTTCTTCTTCTTGATTCCAATCAATAAGACCGTCTTTCTTTTTGATTTTTGGTGCAAGTGATACGAGGCTTTCGTCTTGTTGTATGTATTTTGCATCTCCCGTTTCAATTTGCATTAAGCTGTCTAATAACGTTTCTGCTCCGAGATCGCTCAATCTGTTTCCCAGCTCACCAGCAGTTTCTTCAGGGCCAATTGTTAGTGATTTACGGATGATAACATCACCGGCATCCATTTTATTGCTCATGATGATGGTGGTGATTCCTGTCTCTTTCTCTCCGTTGATGACTGCCCAATTAATGGGCGCTGCTCCGCGATACTTGGGTAGCAGTGAAGCGTGGATATTTACACACTTATGTTTTGGTAAATCCAGTATCCTGTCAGAAATTTTCTGCCCGAAAGCAACAACCACTATAACATCAGGATTCAGCTTTTCAAGTTTCTCTATGATCTGCTCACTATTTACATTTTCAGGTTGTATTACCTGTAATCCCGCATCTAAAGCTATGTTCTTGACAGGAGGCGCTTCAGGTTTCCCTTTACGTCCTTTGGGTTTGTCTGTTTGCGTGAGAACAGCTACAACATCATGTTTAGATTCGATTAAGCATTTTAAACTGGGAACTGCAAATTCCGGCGTGCCCATAAAAACTACATTCATACTGTATTTGATTGAGAACGGTTATAAAAACTAATTAACACCGGCTTTGTTATTTTGATAAGCGAGTTCAAGCTCTTTTAGTTTCGATTGGTTAGCGATTGTACTTGCAGGAGTCATTTTCTCAATAAAAAGACAACCGTTTAAGTGGTCGATTTCATGCTGCCATGCGCGACCCAATAAGCCTTCCGCTTCGATCTCAAGCTTCTCCCCTTTGAGGTTGTATGCAATGATCTTAACACGTTGTGACCGTATGATCTTTCCCATCACATCCGGAAATGACAAGCAGCCTTCTTCTTCTAAAGTTTCACCTTCTTCTTCGCTGATATACGGGTTTATGAATACCCTTTCACCGGTTTTTTCACCGGTTACGTCTAAAACAATTAAACGTATTGACAATCCTACCTGTGGCGCTGCAAGTCCAATTCCGCAGGCATTATACATTGTCTCCAGCATCTCCTCGGCAATCTGGCAAATCTCATTGTTTATCTCTTCGATTGGCTTTGCCTTGGTTTTTAAGACCGGATTTGGGTAAATTGCTACTTCCATTTTATAATGATATTACTCGGGGTAGAAAGCTTTAAATTAACAAAATTTATCAGGCCAGTATATAGTATTATTTCCGGCAAAAGCAAGGATTATTTGTTTTTTTGTTGACAACAGTAATTCAATATCATAAACTTATCCTTTTAAATACTAGTAAGTTAGATCAGAATCTATAAGGAAAAGTTTAATGTCGATCAGAAAATCTGCAAAGAAAACCATAAGACAAGATTCCGTGCGCAGGATGAGAAATAGAGGTGATAAATCCGCACTGAAAACTCAAATAAAGAAGTTTGTTTCTGCCACTAAAAGCCATGATTTTGATGAGGCGGGGAAACACTTGTCATTAGCAACAAAAAAGCTTGATAAAATTGCAGCTAAAAATATTATACACAAGAAAACTGCATCAAGAAAAAAATCTCGCTTAGCCAAGTTTCTTAATAAACAAAAGGCCGCTGTATAGTAATAATATACTGGGCTTTCAACACTGTTTCTAAATATCACATACCAGGCCATTTAAATGTTCCTCTATACATTTTGGCAAGTCTAGTAAGTGATATCCGCCTTCCAGGCAGGAGACAATTCTGCCTTCACAACAATCATTAGCAATATTTCGTGTCAGTTTAGTTAATGCATTGAAATCAGAAGCTTCTAAGCTTAGACCACTTATGGGGTCTAAACGATATGCATCAAAACCGGACGATATCAACACAAATTGCGGATTGAAGCTTTTAATTCTTTTCTTCAATATATCATCAAAAATCTTTAAATATTCCCGGGGTTCTGTGTTATAAGATAAAGGCACATTAATTGTAAAGCCGGAACCACTGCCTTCTCCTGTCTCTTCTTTTGCGCCTGTTCCCGGATAAAATGGGTATTTATGCATGGAGAAAAACAAGACAGAGGGATCGTCATAAAAGGCATCTTGTGTTCCATTACCATGGTGCACGTCCCAGTCAATTATTGCAATTCTATCAAAATTGTATTTTGATTGAATATACTTTGCCGCAATTGCAATATTATTAAATAAGCAGAAACCCATAGCTTTTGTAGGAGTAGAGTGATGGCCCGGAGGGCGTACTAAACAGAACGCATTATCTGCCTTTTTGTCCATTACTAAATCAATGGCGGTGAGGAGTGCGCCTGAAGCGTATAGAGCGGCTTTATATGAATCTGGAGAAATATGAGTATCGGGGTCTAAGTATCCGCCTCCTGTTTCGGCAATTTCAGCAACTTCTTCTATTTGACTCATGGAGTGAACGGTAGATATTTCTTCTTTAGTAGCTGCTCTTGGTTTCTTGAGATCCAGTTTCTGCCATATACTTGTCGAACGGAGATGTTCAATAGTATTTTTTATCCTCATCGCATTTTCAGGATGATTGGCTCCTGTATCGTGTTTTAAATAAATATCATCGTAAATGAGAGATGTCATGGTAATGTTGTAGATAATATCAATGATGTATTAACAAGTTTATTTTTATACGGAAGACAGTAAGTATGCCATGTTAAATAATTCTTTTTGCTAAATCAAATCAATTATAATCAAAGGAATCTCTGGTAAATGAAAAAAAAAGAGACTGTTTCAGATCATGAATTATTAGCTCTGGTACATAAAGGTATCGACATGGAAAAGCTGAAAGAACAGGATAGATCAATAACAAAGAAGAGAGTTGACACGCTCTTTCAGAATTTGAAGAGCCATGTTAAAAAGGATGATCCGGATATCTCTGAAAAAGAGATAGCAGGTACTTCAAGTATAAAGAAGGAAGCTGATTTAATAGTGGTAAATGTTGATGGAGCATCAAAGGGAAATCCCGGAGAATCAGGAATTGGAGTTGCCATATTCGACAAAGATTCGAATTTGATAAATGAAGCTTGTGATTACCTTGGCGTGGCAACCAATAATATAGCAGAATATAAAGCCCTGATTCTTGGCATCAAACTATCCACGAAGTATAATGCGAAAAGGGTACTGTTTAAAGCTGATAGCGAACTTATGGTAAAGCAGATAAAGGGTGAGTATAGGGTAAAAAATGCGCAGCTTAAACTTCTTTTTACTGAGGCACAGAGCCTTCTTAAAAAGCTGCCAAACTGGAAAATAATGCATGTCCCCAGAGAGGAAAACAAGGAAGCTGATCTACTGGCAAATAAAGGTGTAGAGATGTCTATTAAAAGCGGGTAGGCAAATCAAATTAGATTCTTCACTTTCACAATGTATTAAAAACTTACAGGGCTTACTTCCTTACTTCCAGCATTTCAATAAAGCCTTCGGTTCTTGTGGCGATCTGTCCAGACATATAGTTGGTATCATCAACACAATCTCCATCAAGATTCAAAAGAGGGACACCTTCTTTAGCCATTTCCGTCTTAATAGTAGGTATTGCAGCGTTGTTTCTCCTACATCCCCAGGTGGAAAATGCAATTATTCCGTCTACATTGTAATCTTTAGCCAATGTCTTAATAACCTTAAGCCTGTTGTCTAAAGGCCCGTTGTTGTGGTTGGAGATAAGCTTTCGTGCGAGACTTTCATATGGCTTGTCAGGGTCTAATTTGTCCCAGTAGACGTGATTAATTTCCTCGAAAACTATTTTGGTCTTTCCCGCGTTAGCAATTTTATCAAACATCTCCGCCTTGAAATATGGTTTTAATTCAAGCCAAAGCAGCCTTATCTCTTTCTCGTCTGGGACTTCCCCGTTATTTTTTCTTGTAGCGATCATCTCTTTAAGTTCATCTACTATTTTTGTATAGAAGTCTACTGAATGTTGTGAACCTGCTAAATAGTGGCTTGGTACCATTAACCCAAGGCCGTCGCCTCCAGAAAGAGGGGACAATGGATCCATCCTCACTTGATTTAATTCAATCATCTTTTCCCTTGACTGATTGGACAGTTCGATCGCCTCTGAAAGGGCGTGCTTTTCCATCTTTTTCCCGGTAACCTCTTCCATACGCTTTGTCAAAGCGATTAATTGAGTTGTCAGAAATTTTACAGAGTTGTCATTCTTTTCATAAGGAACGTCTACTATCATACTCTCTTTTCCTGTTATAGATTCGCAGATTTTTATTGTCTTTATGTTGCTGTCACATATCGTTGATGTTCCTGCGAGAAACAGGGGACGGGGATAGACACCCATATACGCATTTCCTAGAGCTGTTCTATGGAAAGAGCACACATCGGTAGGTATGGCAGCCAGATCAGCTTCCGTGAGAGAATGAGAGCCTTGTCCGAATTTTGAGCAGAGGGCAGCAGCTATCTCTAATGAGAAGGGCTGTAGTTTCATTGCAAAAATGAGTTCAGATGGTACAAATAGTGTAGTCCATATTGAACCATATTTGTATGTATGGTGAAAAAGTTCAACTACGCTTTTCGATAGAATATGAAAAGCTTCGATATCTTCTTTGCCAATGCCTTTTCCGGTTACTTTTGAATATATATTCAGAAACCTGAATAGTTCTTTTACTAAGAAAGGAGTTAGTTTTTTAGCAACCTTCTTTTTTGCATTTTTAATATTGACCATGACTTTTGTTTAAACTTATTCGGTTTGGGAAATCACTACAGCGATGCTTGAAAAATTAACTTGATATTACCAGAAATGTTTCCTGCGAATGCTTAAAGCCGGGCATTAGTGGTTAGGCAAAAGGCCGGGGAGATTATCAGATAATTCTCGTCACGCAGTTAGCTGCTCTATGAACGCTTCAATCCTGGTTTTTGTTTGACCATCACTTTTAGCACTATCGCAATTTATATGGAGCAGAGGAATATGCTGTTTCTCAAACTCTTCCTTGACCAAAGGATAATCATATAAAGTGTGGTCACAGAACTTTAAGGAGTGGTAGATCGCTCCGCTTATTGCTCTTCTCTCGATAAGGGAAACTATGCTTTTGATTCTCCCGAATACGTCAACCATCCTTGAGCAGGGTGATCTTTTTAAATATCTTTCCGCAATTGACTTGTAAGGGTTGTCTGTTATTTCTACTTTCTTGTCAAAGTACCTGCTGCCGGTACAGAAATCCTCTGATACCACCCTGGCACCAGCATCTTCAATCATTTTGACTATCTCTTCATTTTCCATTATACTTCCCCAGATAAAGAGCTTTGGTATCGGGTCTTTTTCAGGAGCATCACCTATTTTCTTCATGAGAGAGGTGAGGGATGAAACATAATCCTGGAATTTTTCAGGTACTGCATTTATGCCCTTCATCAGTAATGTGTAGATTTCATAACCTGAATACCCAACGTAACCGTTCCATTGCTTTTGTAAAAATTCCGTAACATTATCTCTCATTCCGTTGTACAAAGATATAGTTCGATTAATGTCTTCATTCTGTATTTTAAGCTTAAAGTGGCTTTCCAGCCTTTCTTTGAATGTTTGAATCTCATCAGCAAAATATTGTACGGATGCTTCGTCACTATTTTTTGGAATATCGAGAAAATAATTAAATTTCTCTCCTTTATCCATTTTTATCCACGCGTCGTAGAGTCGTCTCATACCATCACAGGAATTAGTGAATACAAGTCCTTCAAGATGGTCCAGGTCTCCCGCTACTTTTTTATCGGTAAGAGTTTTTATATACGAACATATATTACTACAGAGAATTGATTCACCAGCCGCTCCATTTTCATCGTTTATGCCTTTTATTCTTACGGGGTGATATCCTGCTGCTCTTATAATCTCGACGGGCGTATATGTACAAAAATAACCAATCTTTGGCATCTTGCCATCGTCCAGCTGGACATCTGAGATCGAATCCTGGCTGTCGTCAGTCTCTTCAGTTTCCACTTTTGGGGTTGCGCTTGCATTCTCTAAGGCAATCAAGGCTGCCCCCAGAGCACCAATTATCTGAGGCTCTTCAGCTATTTTAATAGTGCAGAGCAACTTCTTTTCAAGTTCACGCACAACTCCTATATTCTTGGCAACACCCCCGGTCATAACAACTGATTCTTCCAGTCCAACCCTTTTTGCCTGCCCTGATACTCTTTTTGCAATGGAGATATGTAATGCCCTGCAGATGTCCGGGGTCTTGTGGTCAGCACCAATAAGGGAAACAACCTCTGATTCCGCAAATACTGTACACAGGCTGCTGATAGAGACATTATCTTTTCCGGTAAGCGAGAGCTCTCCCATCTCATCAAGCTCAATTTCCAACGTTCTTGCCATTACCTCCAGAAATCTTCCTGTTCCGGCTGCGCACTTATCATTCATGGAAAAGTCAAGAACATTGCCTTTGGCGTCCAGCTTTATGGCTTTGCTATCTTGTCCACCAATGTCTATAACAGTTCTGGCGTCCGGGAAGAAATGGTTTGCGCCTTTTGCGTGGCATGTGATTTCTGTTACAACTTCGTTGGCAAAAGGAACCTTGATTCTTCCGTACCCGGTCGCAACTATGTAGTCCAGGTCTTTTGCTTCTAATTTGGTGACGTCTAATATATGTTTAAATATCTTATCGCAAGCTTTTTTACTGCTGGCACCTGTCGCAATTACTTCATAGGCTACGATTTCCCTCTTCTCATTAACTAATACGGCATCTGTTGATAAAGAGCCTATATCTATTCCAAGTGTTAACATTTATATTTTCTCCTTAGAGATCTATTAATCGTGTTTAATACGTCTGTTTATTTGAAAAAGTAACCGTGAATCTTAACATAGCGTTAGTGTACAGTCAAGGCATTGTTTTGGTTGTTTTTCCTTGTAACTCTTTTTTATATCATGAAATAAGTATGGAATCAGGTTGCAGATATTTGTTGGCATTTTAATCATTGCTTTAGCATAGAAGGCTGAAACGCCAGCTCTTGCATTCTTATTTGTGGGTTTCTAATAAAGAAGACAGCTTGCTGATGGACCATGTAGGGGATATTACTATAGAAGGAGTAATGCTGACACTCTCTTATTACTTTGTGTGGTTGCATTTAAATAAAAAAGGCTTATAAGGGCATGCCTTATAAGCCTTTTAGTGGGGTATAATTTAAACTTTTGCTTCCTGTGAAGTTGTTTGGATATACAGTCCGCACAGGAGACGAGTTATTATAACGAATCAATCATATCTAGACGATCGCCCTGGAAAAGCGGGTTTTGACCAGTAAGTCCGTAGCTACCTTTAGCACGGTCTCTCAGCTCTCCTACTTTTGATTTATTCCAGTTGTTAACTCTAGAATAGTAACCAACGATCCTTGTGATACCATTAAGTACGATAGAAGCCCTGTCATTCTGAATTACATTTACGAATTCTTGAGCTTTGTCACAATCTGTAACTTTTCTTACGATTTCTTCAATTGAGACCTCAACGTATGCTCCCTCGATGCCTTCGGTCTTGCTGTAGTCTCTAACTACGAAGACTTCTTCTTTTGCTGGGAATGCTGTGCCAATTACTTCGAGATCTGAAGACAGTTCTACAGCCTCTACGAAAAGAGTTAAACTTTTCTCAATTTTTTCGGCAACTCCTGTATTTTCCTTTAACATTTCTACTGTCACTTATGTCCCCCTTCTCAAAAAAATACAAAATATAAAACAAATTGAAACTTATCATTAGATAGAGAGGCATCTAGATAAGCGCATTACTATTTATGAGCGGTTAATATACTTATTATTAACAAAAAGTCAAGCACGTTTTTCGAGAAACATACAAAATGTTGTACCCTTGTGATATTTACGCACAACATTTATAGTCACAAAGGTGTTTCATATCATAGGTTACAGGAAAAGGGGGAATTGTTAAATTTAGATGATTTTTTTGGGTTTTTATCTAAAAAAAGTGGAAAATAAAAGGTTGATATAGTTGTTGTTGCCGTTACAAAATAAACAAAATGGTTTGTGCTCCGTGTAAGGCGCTATAAATAAAGGAGTTACTGTTTTTGGTGCCGGCTTGTTTTGTGTTCTTTCTTGAGACTGTTATTATTGCCGCGAATATATTGGAAGGATTAATAGGTTGTATCAAGAAAACTATTAACTGTTCAGACACTTCTGTATCTAGCCTAACACATTGCTATTGCAATAGTTGCAGCTTTTATAACAGCTTTATAAAGTTCGTTCAATATAAAAGCCGACCCACAAATGTAGGCCGGCTTTTAGAAAAACTGTAGCATCTATTTTGTTGAAAGACTGGAGTTTAGTACATATCTCCATATCCACCATATCCACCACCACCTGCAGGCATAGCTGGTGCTTTCTTCTTTTCCGGAACTTTCCCTATCATTGCGTCAGTGGTTAACAGAAGTGTTGCAATACTTGACGCATTCTGGATTGCGGTCCTGACCACTTTAGTCGGATCTACAATTCCCTGTTTAACCATATCGCAATATTTTGCTTTGCCCGCGTCGTAGCCTTGATTTCCCTCGGCGTTGGTGACGTTTTCCACAACGATTGGAGCATTATCTCCTGCATTTTCAACAATCTGGCTTAAAGGTGCAGTCAGAGCTCTGCGAACAATATCAACACCTACTGCTTCATCTCCCTTAAGTTTCAGGGATTTCAGCTTGCCGATTGCTCGAATAAATGCGACACCACCGCCAGGCAGTATGCCCTCTTCAACAGCAGCCCTGGTAGCATGCAGAGCATCTTCTACTCTTGCCTTCTTCTCTTTCATTTCGCTTTCGGTTGCTGCGCCAACATTTATCATTGCAACACCGCCAGTCAATTTTGCGAGTCTCTCTTCCAGTTTCTCTATATCATAATCAGAAGTAGTATTCTGGATTTCTGCCCGGATCTGTTCGATTCTTCCCTGTATCGCTTTGCTGCTTCCTGCTCCCTCTATAACAGTCGTGTTTTCCTTGTCAATTTCAATCTTCTTGGCTCTGCCAAGATCTTTGAGTTCTAAGGTTTCGAGATTTATACCTAAATCTTCAAAGACTGCCTGTCCGCCTGTAAGTGTTGCAATATCCTCTAGCATTGCTTTTCTTCTATCGCCAAAGCCAGGCGCCTTTACAGCAGCACATTTTAATGTTCCGCGAAGCTTGTTGACTACCAGGAGAGTCAAAGCCTCTCCCTCAATGTCTTCTGTGATTATCATCAGCGGCTTACCGCTTTGTGCGACTTTTTCCAAGACAGGCAAAATAGTCTTTGCTGATGATATTTTCTTTTCATGAATAAGGATATAAGGATCTTCCAGGATAGTTTGCATTTTTGCAGGATCTGTTACGAAATACGGAGAGAGATATCCTTTGTCAAATTGTAAACCTTCGATCCATGTTGATTCTGTTTGAAGGCTCTTTCCTTCTTCAACTGTAATAACGCCATCCTTACCAACTTTTTCCATCGCATCGGCAATGATATTACCTATTTCAGTGTCATGATTCGAAGATACGGTGCCTACCTGTTCTATCTCTTTCCTTCCTTTAACAGGGATACTCATTGCTCTCAATGTCTCTACAACCTTTTCAACGGCTTTTTCGACACCTCTTTTGAGTGCCATTGCATCTGCGCCTGCAACTACATTTTTCAAGCCTTCTTGAAATATGGCCTCTGCAAGTACTGTCGCAGTAGTAGTACCGTCACCGGCTACATCGCTTGTCTTTGCCGCTACAGACTTTACCATTTGTGCACCAATATTTTCTAAATGGTCTTCAAGCTCGATCTCTTTGGCAACTGTTACGCCATCTTTAGTTATTGTTGGCGAGCCAAAGCTCTTTTGTAATATTACGTTTCTTCCTCTTGGGCCAAGAGTTATCTTGACAGCAGAAGCGAGTTGATTGATGCCTCTCTTCAAAGATTCAAACGCGTCCTGGTTAAAAACAATCTTTTTCTTCTCAGACATGCTTTAAAAACCTCCTTTTTATCTGTTCTATCTAAATAAATTAGTTTTGTATATATAGTTGGGTTGAGTAATAATAGCAAACAAAGTGCCTGATATATAGCATTATGATTTATTTATTCTCAATCTCTGTTCAATATCTTCCTAAAGCGTTTTTAATCAACAAGTCTATAGTGTCGAGGGCATGGAAAAGTTAGTATATTTTTTTTGAACTTAAGGGCAGAATTATACCATGCTGCCTAATTGGCAGTTACATAACATTGTGTAAACTCAAGAAGATGTCATACTGGCAGGTAGCATACAGGAGTTAGATTTTTCTGTTCAAAACAGATGTAACTGGTTTTTACTATTAATCTTAGGTGCTTTCAGAGGAAAGATATGCCGAAGCGGGGATTCGAACCCATCTTCTACGTCGTTAACATGTTGTTTAATCGCTTGTTCTGGAGTCCAAGTTTGTTGCTGATTTAGGTAATTTTTTAAAGGGGCATTATATGGGTAGAGATTATTATTAATTTAGACTAACAGTTGGGGAATACAAATCAATATTACAACAAAAGTTTTGACTAAATATTTTAAAGATTTAAACACAGACAGGCAATAGGTAGAAAGTTAGGATTTAGGTCGCTTACTACAATATAAAGGATACTAAAGAAGAAGTAAAAAAAGGGGTTGTCTCTTTATTTTAAGACAACCTCTTTCTTACAAGTTCAGATATGTTATTAACCGCACTTTGAAGAGCCACAGTCTGTACAGAGCAGGCAACCCTCCTGGTAAATCAAATTGGAAGAGCTGCATTCACTACATTTCTTGCCCGTCTTGGCCTTTGTGCCATTTACGATATATTTCTTTAACGCCCGTGCAACACCTGCTGTCCAGTTATTAATGAAAGCATTATCCAGGTGCAGTGAAGAGACCAGATGGGCCGCATCAACTACTGTCATCCCGTGCCTTAGCACTCCGGAAATCAGTTTTGCGTAATTCCAGAATTCACTGTTAAACTGATGAGACAGCCCTCCCATTGTTACTTTATAACCATATTTATCAATGTACTGGAAATCGTATATTTTTTCTCCGGATTCCAGCTTATGCTTGATGATTTTTCCTTTTGTAACATTTTTCGGTATGGGGAAAGTATCATCCTCTTTGAGACCTGTAAATATTTCGTATGGTTTGCCCTCAATCAAACCGACAAAAGCGATCCAATACTCATCATTATTTTTGAATCTCAATATATCTGCATCAAGTTCTTTCGGCCTTCTTGTAGGGAATTTTATCTTTTCGTCTACCTTATTATCTGTAGCAAGTAATACTCCCGTTCGAGATCCGTCTCGATAAACGGTAACGCCCTTGCAACCACTTTCCCATGCCTTTATATACAGATCTCCAACAAGCTCTTCCTTTGCTTCCGTCGGCAAATTTATTGTTACGCTGATAGAGTGATCTACCCATTTCTGTATTTCTCCCTGCATTTTGACTTTCTGCATCCAGTCAATATCTTTCGAGGTAGCCTTGTAATAAGGGGAGCGTTTGACCAGTTCATTGAGCTCTTTATCATCAAAGTTTTTAATCTCCTCCGGATCCATGCCATTTACCTTTAGCCAGGTATTGAAATTTTTGTGAAATACATTATACTCCTCCCAACTGTCGCCAATCTCATCAACAAAAGTGACTTTTACCTCTTTATCATTTGGGTTTACTTTCCTGCGACGCTTATAGACAGGCAGGAAGACCGGTTCAATACCTGATGTGGTTTGAGTCATCAGACTGGTGGTGCCTGTAGGAGCAATAGTAAGCAGAGATATGTTTCTTCTTCCGTGCTTCTTCATATCTTCAATTAATTTCGGGTCCTCTTTTGCCAATCTATTGATGAAAGGATGGTCCTTCTCTTTCTTGGTATCAAATACAGGAAAAGGGCCCCTCTCTTTCGCCATTTCCACAGAGGAGCGATACGCTTCGAGGGCAATTGTTTTATGCACTTCCACTGAAAAATCAATGGCATTTTCGTTTCCATATCTTAATCCAAGCGCTGCCAGCATATCTCCTTCAGCAGTAATTCCCACGCCTGTTCTTCTTCCTTCAACAGCTTTACGTTTAATATTCTCCCACAAACTTATTTCAACCTGCTTGATCTCTCTGTCTTCAGGGTCTGAAACAATTTTGTCAATAATAGCATCAATCTTTTCCAGTTCCAGATCAATGATATCATCCATGATCCGTTGGGCTAATCCAATATGCTTCTTGAATTTTTCCCAGTTAAATTCAGCCTTGTCTGTAAACGGATCTTCAACGTAACTGTAAAGGTTAATGGCAAGTAATCTACAACTATCATAGGGACACAGCGGAATCTCACCACATGGATTTGTACATACGGTATTGAACCCAACATCTGCATAACTGTCCGCTACTGATTCTTTAATAATAGTATCCCAGAATAGCATTCCCGGTTCAGCCGATTTCCAAGCATTATGTACAATTTTTGCCCAAAGCTGTCTGGCGTCTATTTCCTGTGAGTAAGATGGATCTTCAGCCTTCAAAGGGTATTGCTGTTTGTACATTGTACCATCCACAACTGCATTCATGAATTCATCATCAATCCTTACTGAGACATTTGCTCCGGTAACCTTTCCCGTTCCCAGTTTTGCATCAATGAATCGTTCTGCGTCGGGATGCTTTATGGAGATGCTGAGCATGAGTGCGCCCCTACGGCCATCCTGGGCTACCTCGCGTGTTGAATTTGAATAACGCTCCATAAAAGGAACGACACCTGTTGAAGTAAGTGCGCTGTTTAACACCTGGCTTCCAGTAGGACGGATATGAGACAGGTCGTGCCCAACCCCTCCGCGACGCTTCATTAACTGAACCTGCTCCTGGTCAATCTTCATAATACCGCCATAAGAGTCAGAATGGCCTTTGTGTCCGATAACAAAGCAATTAGAAAGACTCGCGATCTGGAAGTTATTCCCAATACCGGTCATTGGTGAGCCTTGAGGAACGATGTATTTGAAGTCTTTCATTAACTCATAAAGATCATCAAAGGAGAGTGGATTGGAATACTTCTTTTCAACTCTGCTTAACTCACTGGCCAGACGTTTATGCATGTCATCCGGGGTTAACTCATAGATATTTCCAAATGAGTCCTTTAATGCATATTTATTAACCCAAACCCTGGCAGCTAATGCATCGCCTTTAAAATATTCCAACGAAGCCTCTAACGCCTCTTCAAATGAAATTATCTTCTTCTCGCTCTTTGATTCTTGTTTTTGGTCTGTCGCTACTTCGGTTGATAGGTTTTTGTCTGCAAAAGAGAGATTTATTTGCGGTGCTGTCTTTTCTGTCATGTAAGTCCTCGTTTAAAAGAGTTCTGTCTGATCCAATAATTCGACTACGGGAAATATAACAACAATTTAGTAATTGGATTTACTTGTAGCAAAGTGTGCTTTGCAACTTTAACAAAACAATATTGATTGTCAAGTCAAATATACAATATATTGTATATTTTCTAAAAAATTGACAATATGTATTGCTTTTCAAAAACTGCTTATTTAAAAGAAATATGGCCGACATAAATAAAAAGGATAGAGATGGACAAACAGCCTTGATGCATGCATCTAAAAATGGATATCTTGATATTGTACAATTACTACTTGCCAATGAGGCTGATGTAAATACAGAGAATAACAATAGCAAAACTGCCTTGTTTTATGCAACATGGAAAAAACATAATAACGTTGCTAAAGCATTACTTGATAATGGGGCAGATGCTGTCCATATTTATCGGAATTTCACACCTCATGTGATTGAAGCGGATAGTTGGGGTACGGGTGGACTTGTATTTATTAATAAAGGCTCTGTGATTTATCACAATTCCCGTTGTTCTGCGCTGAGAACATCCGAAAAACCTTTAGGGTTATCACAACCGGAAGCAACTGCAAGAGATTTTTTGCCCTATTAAAAAAGTTAAGTTCTTTAATTTAAGGGATTTAAGATTTGCCGAAGCGGGGATTCGAACCCCGACATCCTTGCGGACACTAGCTCCTGAAGCTAGCGCGTCTGCCAATTCCGCCACTTCGGCTTATACAGATAAAACGGTGTAGAATACGTGTATAGGGCTATTAAGCCTTGAAATTTGATGGTATGTCTGTTAATATAGAAAACTTTGGATCTGTTTGTCAACATGGAAATTGTATCAACTAACAAAAAGGCCCGTTTCAATTATGAGATTATTGAAAAGATAGAAGCGGGGATTTCGTTAAAAGGTACGGAAGTTAAATCAGTTCGCAATAAGAATGTAAGTATCGGTGAAAGTTATGCTCAGATAAAGAATAACGAGGTTTTTCTTCACAATCTGCACATAAGCCCGTACGAGCAGGGAAATCGGGAGAATCACGATCCTATACGCGTAAGAAAATTACTTCTTCACAAACAGGAAATCAAAAAATTAGTTAGTAAGATACAGCTAAAGGGACTCTCTCTGGTTCCTCTTTCGATTTATTTGAAGAAAGGAAAAATAAAGATTGAGTTGGCAGTTGGCCGAGGCAAACGATTGGTAGATAAAAGAGAGTCTTTGAAGAAGAGGGCAGTTGATCGTGAAATTGCCCGTGTTGTAAAAAGATAAGAGAGTTTATGTAGATTTGAGGGGGCGAAAGGTTTCGACCGAGTAACTGGATGCAAGAGTTGCACTCTGAGGTCGTCAGGAGGCCTCATAAAACACCTGACAAAAACTTAAATGCTGATAATGAACTAGCATTGGCTGCGTAAAACCGGCCGCGTCTTTTCAATTCTCTCCTGCGGAGTTGACCAGGCGAAAAATAGCAGGATAGTTAAACCTTTTCGCTCAAAGGGGGGTTTGGCGAAACTTTATTTTGAGATAGCGGTTTTGAAGGCCTGTCTGTCGGCATTCAAAACGGCGAAATTAAAAGATAGACTATGTGTGTAGACGCTTTTGCTGAAATACTTTGGGACGCGGGTTCGATTCCCGCCGCTTCCACCATTTACATTTATTTAAGTATTACCCAAATCGAGCGATTTTACTTCTCTATGTAAATGAATAGTCATCGCCCGCCCTGGCTGGCGTTTCTTATCTCCTATGGGTGTAAGTAAATTCCACGTAAGTTACTCAACCTAGAGAATGCGGCTACATAGATCGCTATAATTAAGATGAAACCCCCTTTAAGCACGAAACATACCGCATATAGAATTCCATACTTCTTATTAGTTGCTCTCGTATTCTCTTATATCATATATTTAGAAAACGTATGGTCCACATCTGAAAACGAAAAGCTTAAGGTAGAGATTGATGCTATATTGCTGAAACATAAGCCAAAAGGTACGAGCGTTGGAATAAGCATATTTTCAGTAAGCAGAAACAAGTCCCTATATAAAAGCAATTCTAATAAACCGTTTGTAGTTGCTTCCAATATGAAGTTGCTTACGACAGCAACCGCACTGGTATATCTTGGTGCAGATTTCGAATACGAAACCGAAATATACTATAGTGGAGACATCTCTGAAGATGGCAAGCTGGATGGTGATATTATTATAAAAGGAAGTGGAGACCCTAATATATCAGGAAGATTCTTTGATGATAATGTAACAGCAGTCCCTGCCCACTGGGCCGACAAGATCAGGGAGTATGGTATACAAGTGGTCAATGGTGATATCATAGCAGATGACAGCATATTTGATAGAGAATTTGTTCATAGTAACTGGCCAAAAGATCAGCTTTCGAAATGGTATTGCGCACCGGTAAGCGGCCTATCATTTAATGATAATTGTGTTGATATTATGGTGAGGCCCAATAGTAACCCCGGAAGTCTTGCTTTGGTTAAAATTGAACCTGAAACATCTTACGTTAGGATAATTAATAGATGCAGAACCACCACGTCGAAATCAAAGCACTCTTTTTCATTATACAGGAAACCATTTACAAATATGATTAGCATTAAAGGCAACTATTGGTCTAAGTCCCAGTCGAGTAAAGAGTGGATTACCATAAATAATCCTCCCCTGTACATGGCTACTGTTTTTAAAGAAATATTAGAAGGAAAGAATATTCGCGTTATGGGGAAGGCGAGGGTTATAGACGAAACAGATATGTACGCTATTCAAGAACAGAATATATTAGCTACAACCACGTCAAGTTTAAGACAATCTATTACCGTTGCCAATAAAAATAGCCAGGGATTTTATGCGGAGCAGATACTAAAGACCCTTGGTGCAATTATTAATAATGAAGGAAGCTTTTCCGGAGGACTGGACGTGATCAAGGATTTTTTCACAAAGCTGGGAATTCCAGAAGATCAGTATCAGATTGATGATGGTTCCGGATTGTCCAAAAAGAACAAATTGACGCCCGATACAATAACAACGCTATTGAACTATATGTACAATCACGAAAATGCCGGTATTTTTGTGAAATCACTTCCAATTTCTGGAACAGACGGTACGCTTAAAAATCGCTTAAAAAAAGAACCATATAAATCAAGAGTAATGGCTAAGACAGGATATGTTTACGGAGCGAGAACGCTTTCCGGGTATGTTAAAACATTAGACGAGGAAATAATAGCTTTCTCAATATTGGTAAACGAAATCAAAGGAGGCACATGGAAGGCGAAGCGACTCCAGGATATTATATGCAGGTTTCTGGTAACTTATAATTAAGGAATTGTAATTTTATGTTTCTTAATAAAGTGTAGCAACTGTGGATATTGATAGGGTTTGATTATGTGTTACAAAATACTTTTTAAATAATTCCCTGTATAAGATCCTTTGGTACCAGCTATCTTCTCAGGAGAACCAGAGGCAATTACCTCTCCGCCCCTTTCACCTCCTTCAGGCCCCATGTCGATTATATAGTCTGCAGTTTTGATAACATCTAGATTGTGCTCAATAACAACTACGGTATTCCCCATGTCAGTAAGCCTGTGAAGTATTTTCAGGAGTTTCTGTATGTCCGCAAAGTGAAGTCCCGTTGTCGGTTCATCAAGTATATAGAGTGTCTTGCCTGTGCTCTGTTTTGCAAGTTCAGTTGACAGCTTTACTCTTTGCGCTTCACCACCGGAAATTGTCGTGCTTGATTGTCCGAGCGTTATGTATCCCAGTCCCACATTA
The DNA here is from genome assembly GCA_964437425.1 of uncultured Candidatus Scalindua sp. GTDB lineage: Bacteria > Planctomycetota > Brocadiia > Brocadiales > Scalinduaceae > Scalindua. The sequence goes on along the minus strand of CAYTGO010000023.1, from coordinate 3,917 downwards.
CGTAGTGTTCTCAATATACGTTCAATACGGGGGATATTCCTGAAAAAATCATAAGCTTCCTCAACACTCATATCCAGGGTGTCGGAAATGGTTTTCCCCTTATATCGTATTTCCAGTGTTTCCGGATTGTATCTTTTGCCCCTGCATTGCTCGCAAAGAACAAACGTGTCCGGAAGGAAGTTCATGGCTATCTTCTTCGTCCCCTGGCCTTCACACAATTCACACCTGCCTTCTTTGACGTTAAAACTGTAGCGGCCGGATTTGTATCCCCTTATCTTTGACTCCTTTGTCTGGGCAAAAACATTTCTTATGTGACTGAATAGATCTGTGTATGTTGCAGGATTTGACCGCGGCGTACGCCCAATCGGTGACTGGTCTATCTCGATTACCTTGTCAATCATTTCTATTCCGGTAATCCTGGTGTGTTTACCCGGCTTGAGACGGCTTCCATAAATTGCTTTCATCAGAGCTCTGTGCAGTATTTGATCGATCAGCGTACTCTTGCCCGAACCGGAAACACCTGTTATGCAGCAGAAAACTTTTAATGGTATTCTGACATCAATTGATTTAAGATTGTTTTCTCTTGCACCTTTTATCAGGATAGAGTTTTTCATATCTGCTGTTTTTCTGACCCCGGGGGTTTCCACCTTAAGCTTATGGTTTAGATATTGAGAGGTTAATGCTTTTTTATTGGAGGTTATCTCCCGGACAGAGCCACTTGCCACTACCGCACCTCCATGTTCACCGGCACCTGGCCCCAGATCAATTACATAATCAGCATTACGGATGGTCTCCTCATCATGTTCAACTACTATTACGGTATTTCCGGAATCCTTCAGCTTTTTTAATGTATCAATTAATTTTTTGTTATCTCTCTGATGTAATCCGATAGTTGGTTCATCCAATACGTAGCATGCACCGATCAGGCCGGTTCCAACTTGAGTGGCCAATTGGATTCTCTGCACCTCTCCACCGGAAAGTGTATCGCTTCTCCTGTCCAGCGTTAAATAATATAATCCTATATCAAGCATAAAGCCTGATCTTGTGATAATCTCTTTCAAAATTCCTTTTGCTATGATCTCCTTTTCCCCTTTGAATTTAAGAGATTTAAAGAAATCAAAAACACTTTCAACAGTCATTGAGGTGATCTCAGTTATTGTCTTACCATCAACTTTTACGGATAAAGCTTCAGGCCTTAGCCTTGCTCCTTTACACTCTTTACATGTAGTATAATCCATATATTTTTCGAGACGTTTTATAACATCCGAACTGTTTGTCTTATCATAAACCTGCCATAATGCCGGAATAATACCTTCAAAGCGTTCGTCTGTGTTAGGATTGAGAGGTTCACCATGTAATAAAATATTTCTAACCCTTTTACTGATCTTCTTGAATGGGACTTTGGTGTCTATGCCAAATTTTTCAGAGAATTCATTTAACAAACCATTGTAATGCCCCTGTGTAATTGAACTCCATTTTGACCATGCGTGGACTGCATCTTCACTCAAACATAATTCTTCATCTGGAATTATTAATTCCGGATCAAACTCCAGCGTCATGCCCAGCCCTTCACACTCTCTGCACGAGCCGTACGGGCTATTGAAGGAAAACATTCTGGGAGCGAGCTCCTCATAGCCTGTCCCACAATCAGGGCAGGAATAGCGTTCGCTGAAAACCATATCTGTCCATTTTCCCTTCTTTTCCCGGGTTATTATCACTACGCCTTCTCCCAGCTCAAGACTCGTATGTATTGAATCACTGAGTCTTTTCTGAATATCATCCTTAACTACAATCCGGTCTACGACGATATCAATATCATGCAAATTATACCTGCTTAGTTTGACTTCGGCGCTTACATCGATGATGTCTCCGTCGACTCTGGCTCGTATAAAACCCTTACGTCTGATTTTCTGAAAAATCTCTTTATGCTCACCTTTTTTGCCTTTAATAATTGGTGACAGAATCATAATCTTTGTGCCTTTGGGTATCCGGGATACTCTGTGCATAATCTGTTCTATGGTTTGTCTTGTGATTAATGTCCCGCAATTATGACAATAAGGGGTACCGATTTTTGCAAAGAGAAGGCGCAGGTAGTCGTAGATATCAGTAGTTGTGGCAACGGTAGAACGTGGACCCGTGTGACTTGTGCGTTGTTCGATTGCGATAGTTGGAGGGATGCCTTCTATGATATCAACATCCGGTTTTTGCATCTGATCGAGGAATTGCCTTGCATATGAGGAGAGGCTTTCTATGTAACGTCGTTGTCCTTCTGCGTAAATAGTATCAAAGGCCAGGGAGGATTTCCCGGAACCGCTGACACCGGTTATAACAACAAGCTGGTCTCTAGGTATGTCTATATTTACGCTTTTTAGATTATGTTGTCTTGCACCTTTTATAGATATGAAATCGGCAGGTTCCGGCTTAATAGAATTACTTCTTTTTCTTTTTACTTGCATCAGGCATCTTCTTCCAGTTCTGCACCAAATGTGTTAGTAGTCGTACGCCAACTCCGGAAGCGCCTTTCCTTATGTATGGAGTGTTTTTCTCTACAAGGAAAGTTCCTGCAATGTCAAGATGTACCCATGGGTAGTCTTCTACAAACTCACCTAGGAAACACGCGGCTGTAATTGTGCCTGCATATTTGCCACCAGTATTTTTAATGTCAGCAATGTTGCTTTTTATCAATTCATAATATTCTTTCCATAATGGCAACTCCCACACTCTTTCATGGCAGCTTTCTCCGGATTGTTTTATCCGGTTTTTAAGCTCTTCGTTGTTACCAAGCATACCAGATGCAAAAGTGCCAAGTGCTGCAACGCATGCACCTGTTAACGTGGCAATGTCTATTACGGCATCCGGTTTATACCTTTTCGCGTAACTGATAGCATCTGCCAGTATCAGGCGTCCTTCAGCGTCAGTGTTTAAAACCTCCACGGTCTTTCCTGACATGCACTTGATAATGTCACCCGGTTTCAGGGCACGGCCACCGGGCATATTTTCCGTACATGGTACCAACCCTACAATGTGGGAGGATGGCTTCAGACTGGAAATGGCTTTAAAAGCACCCAGGACAGCGGCAGCACCAGACATATCAGCTTTCATCATATCCATACCTGCTCCGGGTTTTAAGGATATTCCTCCGGAATCAAAGGTTACGCCTTTACCTACAAGAACTATTGTGTCATTGGATTTCTTCTTAGTATTATATTCAAGGGTGATAAATTTAGGCGGTTCAGAACTTCCTCTCGATACGTTTAATATACCGTTCATGCCCAGTTTCTTCATTTCCGGGACTGACAATGTTTTGCACTTAACTCCGGGTTTCTTTGCAATCTCTTTTGCTTTATTTGCAAGGAATGTCGGTGTTGCATCGCTTCCCGCCATATTCACAATGTCACGTGTGAAGCAGACGGCTTCAGCTACAGTTTCTGTTTCCTTAATTACAGATTTAATACTCTTCAGGACATCATTTTTCTGGACAACCAGAGAGTAATTTGTAATGTCTGATTTATCTTCTTTCTTTAACGTCTTATACATAGTGAAATTATAGAGAGATAATAAGATGCCCTCTGCAACTGAACGTGTGACATCCTCCAGTGAAATTCCTTTAGTTTCCATTCTATACAATAACATTGAAGGATTTTTGAATTTCTTTTCTTGAACAGCCCTGGTGGCAGTACCTGCCGCCTGTCGGACTTTATCTAATGTAAAATCAGCAGATTTTCCCAATCCGACCAACAGGATCCTTTTTGGAACGATCTTTTTATCAGTCGGGATTATTGTCGTTTCATTTAGCTTTCCGGTAAAATCTCCATTTTTCAATAAACCTGATATGGTGCCTCCTGATGATTTATTAAGGGAGTTTAACTCGGAAGGTATTTTCTTTGTATTCTCAAAGAGGCATATTATGATTACGT
>CAYTGO010000022.1:22999-43911 GCA_964437425.1 uncultured Candidatus Scalindua sp. | reverse complement strand
TGGTTACCCTGTAGGAGTCTTTTTGTCATTTTTTAGTATCTATAATTAGTGCCATGTCAGGACAATATCTTTCACACTGTAGACATGCAATGCATTTACCGAACTCTCTAAGTTTTCTCTGTTCTATTTTATAATTTTGTACAGGGCATACACTGACGCATATACCGCATACTTTACATCGCTTGTGATTTATGTTAACAATTCCCTGTTTCTTTGCCATTGGTCAAGTTATAAATAAGTCATTTGGCTCTGCTGTCAATTGGTCAATTGCTTCACTGTCAATGACTTAATGACGCGAAGCGTACTGACGGCTAAGGCAGTCAGCCTAATACTTTTTCAACCGCTTCTCCTATATCTGCCGGGCTATCTACAACAGTGACACCGGCACTTCGCAGGCAGGATACTTTTTCAGCAACAGTACCTTTACCTCCGGCAATAATGGCTCCGGCATGGCCCATTCTTCGACCTTTCGGAGCAGTTAATCCAACAATAAAGCTTATTACGGGTTTGGTCACTTCCTGTTTTATAAATTCTGCAGCTTCTTCCTCTGCACTTCCACCTATTTCGCCAATCATGACTATCACTTCGGTGTTGTTATCTTCCTGAAACAATTTCAGGGTGTCTATAAATGTTGTTCCAATGACAGGGTCACCACCTATTCCAATGCACGTTGACTGGCCGATATTTCTTTGAGTTAGTTGCCATACGGCTTCGTAGGTCAGAGTGCCACTTCTTGACACAACACCTACCGAGCCGGGTGCATGAATATAACCCGGCATAATGCCGATCTTTGACTCGCCCGGAGTGATAATTCCGGGGCAGTTTGGTCCAATCAGACGAGATGTTTGAGTATTGATATACGCTTTTACTTTCAGCATGTCAATAGTAGGAATTCCCTCTGTTATACAGATGATTAATTTAATGCCTGCTTCTGCCGCCTCGATTATTGCGTCAGCAGCGAAAGGGGCAGGAACATAAATTATAGATGTATCACATTCTGTCTCCTGTATAGCTTCTTTCATGGAATTAAAAACTGGAACGTCGAAAATCTGAGTTCCTCCTTTTCCGGGAGTAACTCCCGCCAGGATTTTTGTGCCGTATTCCAGCATGTGCTCCGTATGAAACTTTCCGGAATGTCCCGTAATACCCTGGCAGATTACTTTAGTGTCTTTATTAATTAAGATACTCATTTGTTTTCATTTACAGCTTTAATTATTTTTTCAGATGCATCTTTCATACTATCGGCAAAAATTATGTTAAGCTTGGAATCATCTAACATTTTTCTGGCGATTTCAACATTTGTGCCCTCCAGCCTGACTACGAGAGGCACTTTAATGTCAACTTTTTCTATGGCATGGATTATCCCTTCGGCAACAATATCGCACTTCATGATGCCTCCGAAGATATTTACTAATACACCTGCAACATGAGGGTCTGTAAAGATTATTTCAAAGGCTGTTGTTACTTTCTCAACCGGTGCATCACCTCCCACGTCCAGAAAATTTGCAGGTGAACCACCATACAACTTGATAATATCCATCGTCGCCATTGCCAGGCCGGCGCCATTCACCAGGCAGCCTATATTGCCATCCAGACCAATGTAGCTAAGTCCTGCTTCTGAGGCCATATTTTCGGCACTGCTGTCGTCTGATAGATCCTTTGTTTCCAGAAGATTTTTGTGCCGGAAAAGGGCATTATCGTCAATGTCCATTTTTATATCCAAAACTACTATCTCATCTTCTGGTGTCAAGACCAGTGGGTTTATTTCAAGAAGAGAGCAGTCATTTTCAATGAATATTTTGAACAGGTTTTTCATCAGGCTGGGTCCCTTTGTTGCCAAAGATCCAGTCAAGTTCAGATTCTGTGCAATTTGACGTGCCTGGAAATTAAGAACACCAAGTAATGGGTTGATTTGTTCCTTTAAAATTTTATGTGGTGTCTTTGCGGAAACTTCCTCTATTTCGGTCCCACCCTCTGTACTGCTCATTATGGTGATTTTGGATGTGCTTCTGTCTATTGAGATAGCCAGGTATAACTCTTTTTTTATGTCAATGGCTTCTGCTACGAGGACTTTATTTACCAGTGTTCCCTTTTCTCCTGTTTGAGCAGTTATTAAGTGAGAGCCGACTAATTTAGCAGTAAAGGCCTTTGCTTCGTCCAGTGTCTCAACAATCTTTACGCCACCGCCTTTTCCCCTGCCGCCAGCGAGAACCTGCGCTTTTATGACACATTTCTCAGTTCCTAATTGGCTATATATTTTTGCCGCTTCATCCACGTTAATAGCGGCTTCACCTTTGGGGATATTAATATTATATTTATGAAGTATTTGTCTTGCCTGATATTCGTAGAGTTTCAATGGCAGTCCTAATCTCTAGGGTTATAAAAACGGGATTACTGTATTTATAGATAGTGCCGAATGTGTCTAATCCGTCTGAAAGGCTTTTTGGTCTGGTTTCCGGGGATGGGCAAATTACTTATGAGGTTCTGCCCGTCATTTAAGCCCCATCTATTTAATACTTTAGAATTGTGCAGAACATTACATATAGCGCTCTTTTATATTATTATTTGTACTAACCACGTACAGAATTAATAGAATAAATTCTACGTTTCACAGAGAAATATGTCAAGGTGAAAGGCATAAGCGCTTTAGACAACTACTTTTAAAAATCAGGCTTGACAATACATCAATTTACAATAAACTAAAACAAGTTTTGTGTTGAGTTTTAGCTAGTGGAAAGTACACTTTTTTTGTCAAATGAGACTAGAAATTCCAGAATACAGATTTGATTTAAAAACACCTGAATTCCAAAAAACTGATGATGAGTTTACAATTTGGTTTCTGGAAGGTGTTCTTGACAAATATCCTACCTATGTCGAATGCCTGATGTATCTTGGCAATGCATATACCGCAACCGGGATGTACGAGAAAGGGTTAGAGGTCGATTTGAAATTAGAGAAGCTCAGGCCCGAAGATCCTCTAGTGCACTACAATCTTGCCTGTAGTTTTTCATTGCTGGAAATGGTTAGTGAATCGTTGGGGGCTTTGGAGAAGGCAATAGATTTGGGTTATGATGATTTGGAACATTTGGTAAATGACGGCGATCTGGATGGCGTGAAAGATGAGGATGGTTATAAAGTGCTGATTCATAAGTTGAAAAAAACATCGAAAAAGAATGTTTAATGCAATTTTACGAATTAAGATTGTCTTCAAAAGCCAATCTTATTCCTTCCAGAGTCAAACGTGGAATAAATTTGTCAATTTCCGGAATCTCTATCTTTAATATTTTTGCATCTCCACCTGTTGCAATAGTATATTCCAAATCTCCGTAAACTTTGTTCAACTCTTTTATTATGTGATTGACGGAACCGATAGTTCCATAATAGATTCCCGCTTTGATAGCATCTTCCGAACTTTTTCCAATAATTTTTTTAGGTCGTTTTATCTCTACTTCTGGCAAAAGAGCTGTTTGTCGATTTAGGGCATAAGCGCTTGTCTTTATTCCAGGGAGTATCAAGCCGCCCAGGAACTCTCCTTTTTTTGATACTATGTCAATGGTTATTGCAGTGCCAAAATCGATGACGATTGTAGATGTTTTGGTTCGTCGATACGCGGCAAGCGCATTTAATAACCTGTCAATGCCGACCGTATGAGGGTTTTCAACAAGCGTTGGTATTCTCAGTTTTATTTCTCTACCTATCCTCCGTACTTTTGTTTTGTACTTTTTTCCAAGGAATTTGTAGAAGAGTGATTCTATGTCAGGATTAACTGAGGCTACTACTATATTTTTACTTTCATTCAGTAGAGATGATTTAACGGGTAGTTTAGCTTTTTGATTGATTAAAGATGTGTTGTCTATACAAAAGTGAGAAGCAAGCTTCTTGCCTGCAAAGCTGCCTATATTAACGTTTGTATTACCAATATCTACTGCCAGTATCATAAGGGTTTAGATAAGATAATAATATTAAAATGTTAATCCCTTTTTGCCAATTGCTTCATGATCTGTAGGAAGTGACAGGTATGAAAGTTCCTCTTCATTTTCCTTGTCTAATAAGTCTGATGCCGCCCTGATTAGTTCCTTCACATTGTTTCCTGATACCGCTGAGATCATGTATACTGGCTTGGATATTTCTTTACTCAGTTCTTCCGCTATTTTACGACTGGTTTCCATGTCCATAATGTCGGATTTGTTTATGGCGACTATTTCTGCTTTTTCACTCAATTTAGTGCTGAAAAGTGTCAGCTCATTTCTGACCAGATTGTATGTTTGCAGAAGATCAGTTGCAGAAATATCTATTAAATGGACAACGACTCTTGTCCGTTCTATATGTCGTAGAAATGTGTTGCCCAGGCCTGAGCCGCTATGTGCTCCTTCTATAAGTCCGGGAATGTCTGCAAACACTAATCTTTTATAATCGTCTAATTCTACAATTCCCAATTGCGGTTGCAAAGTTGTGAACGGGTAGTCTGCAATTTTAGGCCGTGCAGATGAGATTCTTGAAAGAAAAGTCGACTTTCCTGCATTCGGCAAACCAATTATACCGATATCCGCGATAAGCTTTAGCTCAAGCCTTAACCAGCGTTCACGCCCATTTCTTCCATCTTCAGCATAACGTGGAGTCTGATCAGTTGGAGATTTGAAATAAGCATTTCCTCTGCCTCTTCTTCCTCCTCTTGCAATAGTTATAGATACATCATTTTCTTTTAGATCTTTAATTATCCGTCCAGTTTTAAGATCTTTTATCAATGTCCCTTTGGGCACGTTTATGACCAGGTCTTTTCCGTCCTTGCCATTTTTGTTGTTGTTCTGTCCTTTACCCCCATCCTCGGCAAAGAATTTTACTTTTGATGTTATGTCTAGTAGTGTATCGATATTTTTGTTTGCGCGTATGATGACATTGCCACCGTTGCCGCCATCTCCTCCGTTAGGTCCGCCACGAGGTACAAACTTTTCACGGCGAAAGCTTACAGCGCCATCACCACCATCGCCACCTTTAACATAAATCCTTACTTCATCTACAAACATAATTGTTTTTATATGAAAAAAGGGAGCTTTTAAGCTCCCTTAATTTTAATGTGCTATGCTCAGCCGCTATCCTTTGTTACACAGGATGTACGCTTACTCGGCGGCCAGCTTCAAATTTGACTTCCCCATCTACCTTGGTAAATAATGTGTAATCCTTGCCACATCCGACATTTGTGCCAGGTTTGAATTTTGTTCCGCATTGCCTGACCAGAATAGAACCAGCTTTCACCAGTTCGCCACCGTAATGTTTAATACCGCGGTGTTGCGCGTTACTATCTCTTCCGTTTCTAGTCGAACTTTGTCCCTTTTTATGAGCCATTTTTTACTCCTTGTGTTACAAAAAAATTAAAATATCTTTTGATGTGTTAAATATCAGGAAACAATTTCCGTGATTTTGATTTTTGTATATTTTTGCCTATGTCCCTTTTTCGTTCTGGAGTCTTTACGACGACGGAATTTCATTACTGTCAGTTTCTTTCCTTTTGTGTGTCCCTGGACCTCAGAAATAACTTTTGCATTTTCAATAGTGGGAGCGCCTATCTGCGTCTCTCCATCTTTCGATACCATTAATACTTCATTGTGTTCCAGTGTGTCACCTTTTTTGGCCTCATCCTTCAAATCGATTTCGATGACATTGCCCGGTTCAACCTTGTATTGTTTCCCGCGTTCTCTTATTACAGCATACATTTACCACATCTCCTTTCAATATTCTCTCGTCTGTGAGTATTAAAGCTAATTTATTTTACAAATAAAAATTTATCTGGTTACAATTCGACTTCCTTCGCTATCGGTACAATTGATTGTTGCTGCACCAGATTTATGTCCGATTATTCCGTTTATGATAATGGTTTTTGAGAATTTTTCTTCAAGTTCAGCAAGTTTCTTTCTTTTCTTGTTTAGCAAATATCCTGCGACTACATCACTGGAAGTAATCTCTATTTTTTTGGTTTTAGGATTATTTACCATTGATTTTATCTGCCTCATCAGGCTCAAACAGGTACTTTCGATAGTCTCTGTTTCTCCAGTACCTCCACAGTTTTTACAGCTTTCGTAAATTACTGACTTAAGGCTGGGCCTGATACGTTGTCGTGTCATTTCGACAATACCAAACCTGGATATTTTTAGTATTTTCTTTCTTGCACGATCTCTCTTTAGAGAAGCTTCCAGTGTTTTCTCAACAGCCCTCATATTTTTTTCTTCTTTCATATCAATGAAGTCAACTATGATGACTCCACCAATATCTCTCAGCCTTACTTGTCGTGCAATTTCTTTTGCCGCTTTCAGGTTTGTTTTGAGTGCGGTTCTCTCCGGATCGTTTTCCTCCCTATATTTTCCACTATTTACATCTATTGCCACCAATGCTTCTGTTTGTTCTATTACAATGGAGCCACCTCTCGGGAGACGGACTTCACGTTTGTTTATTTTTTCTATTTCACGTTCAAGATTATACTTGTGAAACAGTGGTTCCTGTTCGTTATAGAGTTTCAGCTTCTTAACACAGCTGGGCATTATTAGACGCAGGAAATATCTTATCTTTTTAAAGACTGCTTCAGAATCAATGACAATTTCATTAATATCAGTCGAAAATATATCCCGAATCGTACGGATTACTAAATCACTTTCCTGATAAATCACGGAAGGTACTTCCGCTTTCTTTTCCTTATTCTCTATAACCTTCCACAGCCTGCGAAGATAATTAAAATCTCTGGATAGCTCACGCTTTGTCTGGCGCTCTCCTGCGGTTCTTACTATCATGCCCAGATTTGGAGGAGGTTTTAATTCTTCAATTATCTGCTTAAGCCTTGCTCTTTCAGTTTCATCAACAATTTTTCGTGAAACACCTATACGAGTTGAATCCGGCGTAAGTACCAGAAATCTTCCAGGGATACTGACATTTGTTGTTAAACTCGACCCCTTTTCACCGATTCCCTCTTTGATGACCTGGACAAGTACTTCCTGATCGGGGCTTATCAGGGACTTGATCCTTGATCGGCCTCCTTTTGATTCGGGCTTGTCCGCCTTGACAGTTTTATCCGAGTTATCAGATTTGTCTACCTTGTCCGTTTTTTCGGCTTTGTCTGGTGAATTCCCATTGTTTCCATTGCGATTGTTCTTAACATCTGAAACGTGAAGAAATCCGTTTCTTGAGATTCCGATATTTACAAATGCAGCTTCTATGCTTGGCTCTATATTGACAATACGGCCTTTATATATATTTCCTGCAATTTGCTCGCGAGAGAACCTTTCTATATATAATTCTTCAAGAACCCCATCTTCCAAGATGGCGATTCTGCTCTCCTCAGGCTCTACAACATTTATTAACATTCTCTTCTTCATTGCGTATGCTCCTTTTGCTTGTGCTAACAGGCGCTTTAGGAGAAGAGATTTACTCTTTTTCTAACTATTTCTGAAATTTCATAGTCTTTGCCAGCTTTCAATCCTAATTGTAATAATACTTCTTCAGGTCGGGCCATTCCTTCAGGTGTCATCTTCAGATCCAGATCAATAGATTGTGAGTCTGATTTAATACGTTCTATTGATGGACGAATGTTGAAGGCACGTTTTTTCCCTTTCCTTTGTATTATTACAGCATCTTTGGATAAAAGTTCGTCTGTTATGCCTGCCTCTGGCATTTTACCATCTTTTGGTATTACTACGTAAGTTACGTCTTTTACAGTAGATTTTACCTTGCTGGTAATCGGTTCGACTGATGTAATTTGTATGTTTTCTGGAAGCTGCTTTTTCAGCCTTGTTTCTAATTCAGTTACTTCCATTTGCTCACAAAGTTCCATTTCCAATTTTTCGTCGATACCTTTGATTCCAACTGGCAGGGCTAAAGGGTATGCAATTTTAGGTCTTGGATTATACCCTTCAGACATTTTGACTGAAATCCTCGCTCTACGAATTGCCCTTTCGAAAAGCTTCATTAAGTTATGATGAGAGATAAATCTCAGGCTCCCCTGTTTTATAAATTTAACTTGAATTCTCAAGATATTGCCAAATTAGTTTACTTATTAAATATTTATCAACACATTTGCCCCATTAGACTTAGACAGATTCTAGTAACTAATATCTGATCTGTCAACAGTATTCTCAAGTTTGGTAGATACGCAAAGAAAATGAGAAAAAGGCGAGATTACAGAAATCCAGTCTTGCGGTAAGTCAAACCAGCCTTTTGGTCCTTAATATACTAATTCTGGAATGATTTCTCGAACAATATTCCTAAGGTATTCTATCGTTTTTGCAGGATCGTCGTAGGAACAAACAGTTTCTGCTGCTTCTTTTGCTCTTTCATAAGTGACGGACCTGATAATCTTTTTTACTTCCGGTATTATCATAGCGGGAGCGACACTGAATTCTCTTAGTCCCAACCCTAACAATAATATAGTGTATTCAATTTCGCCACCCATTTCTCCGCAAATCCCAATATTGATATTATTTTCCTCAGCTGCATTTATGATCATCTTCAGTAATTTTAAGATTGCCGGGTGAGCTGGTGAATAGAGGTGGGCAACTTTCTCATTGCCTCTGTCTACGGCCATAGTGTATTGAATGAGGTCGTTTGTGCCTATGCTGAAGAAATCAGCTTCTTTTGCCAGATCGTCTGCTACCATAGCGGCAGACGGTACCTCAATCATAATACCAATTTCTATTTTTTCATCAAAATCTATTCCCTTTTGGCTCAGCTCTTCCATCACCTCCTTTACAATATCCTTTGCCTTCCGCAGTTCTTGCAAAGAAGAGATTAATGGAAACATGATTTTTGCGTTACCTAATGCAGAGGCTCTTAAGATAGCCCTGAGTTGTGATTTAAAAACGTTTGGGTGTTCCAGGCAGTAGCGAATAGATCTGCAGCCAAGAAAAGGATTAAGTTCGGTGTTGCTGTTTGCAGGGAAGAATTTATCTCCGCCTAAATCAACGGTTCTGATAATTAACGGTCTGTCTCCCAACTCCTGCACTGATTGTGAATAGGCTTTAAAATGTTCTTCTTCTGTTGGTGATTCATTGCTGCCTAGAAACAGAAATTCTGTTCTATACAAACCTATACCGGCTGCACCCTGGTTTAAATTTGGGCTAATATCACGAGGGAATTCGATATTACCTAATATCGTGATCTCTCTGCCATCTAAAGTTACGGCAGGTAAATCTTTAAGTTCAGAGGTGAGTTTTTCTTCGAAGACATGGAAATCTTTCTCTATTAATTGATATTCCTTGATGGTTTCTTCGTCCGGCCTTACAATCACATCTCCTCGGTTGCCGTCTATAATAACACGGTCTCCGCCAAATACGTCAACTGTTGCTGTTTCCAGGCCAACTACAGCAGGTATTCCCAAAGCCCTTGCAACTATTGCAGCATGCGAATTCCTGCTGCCAAGGTCAGTCACAAAGCCACGTACTTTTGTAGTGTCTAAAGATGCTATTTGAGAAGGGCTGAGATCATGTGCGACAACAACAACTTCTTCTGTAAGGTTCTTGAGCTCTTCTCTTTTCTCTCCCAATAAATTCCTCAAGAGCCTTTTTTCTATGTCATATATATCCCCAACTCTTGCAGCGAGATAAGGGTCGTCAACACTTTCAAATTTTTTTATATATACACGTAAGACTAATGTGACTGCATATTCAGCGCTAAACCTGTGTTGTTCTACTTTTTTGCTGAACTCACGCAGTAATAGCTTGTCTTGAAGCATTAATTTGTGGGTTGCGAAGATAGAACCAATTTCTGAGCCTAAATTTGTTGAAACACGATCTTCCAGCTTCTCAATTTCTTCCCATGCTACTTTGGTTGCTTCTTCCAGTCTGGATATTTCTTTAGGGATTTCTTCTTCTTTGACAAGGTGGCGTGGAATTCGAAAGCCTTCGCTTTCTAAAACAAATGCATCTTTTATTACTACACCCGGAGAAACAGCAATGCCTTTTCTCGTTTCCATGCTGTCCTCGTTAAATCCGTCATTTACAAGGCCTTCCAATGCGTCTAAGGCGACTTCCTTGTCTTCTCCATCTGCAGTTATTAATAATTCGGTTCCTCTCTTTGCGCCCAGTGTAAGGAGGTCGATAATGCTTTTTCCGTTTACTTCTTCTTTATTTTCTGTTTTAACAAAAATCTCTGAATTGAATTTATTAGCTACTTCTGCAAAACGCGTCGCAGGCCTTGCGTGTAGTCCATTTGTATTTATTATCTTTGTCCTGCGTTTTATAAGCATTGGTTGGTTTGGTTAATTGTTGAATTGTGTTATTCAGACTTTGCCTCATCGACTTCCTTTAAGATGTCAACCATTTCTGGTTTATCAGATGCATTTCTTACGAAATTTCGAAAATCAGCATTTCTAATCACAGATGAAATTTTTTCCAGGGCGGCGAGATGTACATCTGCAGAATCATGTGGTGATAGTAACAGGAAAAACAGGTAAACAGGTTCACCGTCAAGCGCATCAAATTCCACTCCTTTTAGCGAACGTGCAAATGCTCCTGTTATTTTTGTAATACTTTTGTGTTTTGTATGAGGCACCGCGACTCCTTTACCTATTCCAGTGCTTCCTACTTTCTCTCTTTTTATGAGCGCGCCCATTATGTCGTCTAATTCGCTTTCGTCAATCTTGTTCAGATCTTTCAGCGCGTCAACCATTTCCCGTATGACAGATTCTTTATCAGTGGATTGCAAATCGTCTATTACGGCTTCTTCCTCAATAAAATCGATTATTTTCATTAGTTTTCTGTGTAAAAAAATAATTTAAAAAATAAAACCTGAATTCAATATAAAGCACTAAAGAAATGTAATTACTTCAACGTTACATATCAGTTGATATAACTACTTACTCCTACTCCTCATCGGTCTCAACTGGAGCTTCATCCTTTATGCTTCTTCTAGGTTGTTGTTTATGCTTCTCTTTTTGTTTGATAATTTGTTTGTCCAGCTTGTCCATTACAAGATCAATAGCGGCATACATATCAGCATTTGACGTCTCTGCGACAAGTGTTGCCCCTGCAGCGGAACATATTGCTTCTACTATGTTATTTACACCTTCTATTTTCAGGGTAAATTGTATCTTGGTTATTTTGGTTGAATATTTAGTAAGTTTTGAAGCTTTCTTATTTATGTAGCCCTTTATTGCTTCTGTAGCGTCCAGGTGCCTTGAGTGTATGATTATCTCCAAATCTTGTTTCCTTTCGTACTAACTAAATATTGTCTGATAATTTTTTGCTCAAAATAAGCAAAAAGCCAATGATTAATGATACTTTCTTTGCTTAATGTAGTCAAGCGATTAATAGCGTTTTGATAAGGCAAGTGTTAATAGTATCTTATGAGGAGAGTTCAAGAGAGATTGTATAGAGGTATAATCGTATGTCGTTACATTTTTGATCTTGCAAGTGCTATGAGGAATACTTTGTTTGTTTTTGCACTTTCCAGGCTCTTTGCGCATTCTGAGGCCGTCATTCCCGTCGTTAAAACATCGTCTACCAGGAGAATATTCTTTTGATAAAACATCTCTGGATTATTAACCTTAAAGGCACCTTTAACGTTTTTCTGTCGCTGTGTACGTGAGAGTTGAGTTTGTGACAACGTGTTTTTGTCTCGAAACAGGTTGTTTGTATAAATTGGTATAGACAGTCTTTTGGAGATTTTTTTAGCCATTAATTCAGACTGGTTGAATCCCCTTTCCTGTTTCTTCTTCCAATGGAGGGGAACTGGTACAACAGCGTCTATTTTGCCAATAGTTTTTTGATGTAAGAGGTTTACCAGTAGAGATCCTAATGGTGCCGCCAGGCACATATGCTTTTTGTATTTGAACTGGTGAATCAGGGTTCTGACAGGTTCTATGTTGTCAGATACAAACAAGCTTTTTTCAAATCCTAAATTGGTATTTTCACACTCAGGGCATCCTTTGCTGGAGGAAGGTATGCCCGGTCCTAATTTCAGGCCACACTTGATGCAGCGTCTTGCTTCGGTTGCTTCTATTATTTCCAGGCAACTTTCGCATACATAGGTGTTTTTTTCTTCATGAAGACTCTTGTCACAGGCAAAACAGTGACGTGGGTACAAGACATCTAAAAGCCCGGAGAATATGTCGTGTATTGCTGACACCGAAAATACTTTATTTTCTTGATGCAAATCTGGCATGGTTTGTATAATACTCCAAGTTTTAATTTTTCAAACAAAATTTTGCTACAAACCTAATTACTGAATTAATCCTGATATGTGGAATTTCAACAATTTTTCAAAGAAAATCCTTATTTTTGTGACGGTTTCCTGTCTGTTTCTTGGCTGTTCACGCAGGGACGAAGGTCACTACAGCAGGTTAGGGGTTAACTACCTTAATAATGGACAGCATAATTATGCAATTGATGCTTTCAAAAATGCAATTAAACTTAATCCCTCCAGTGCAGAGGCTCATTTTAATCTGGGCCGGGCATTTAAAAGAAAGGGTGTGGATGAACAGGCCAAGTCTGAATTCTCTATTTCCCATAGACTCAATCCAGGTAAATATAATGAATACGTAAAAAAATATATGGAAAAAATAGACTACGAGGTTGTTGATACAAAAAATTATAGTGAATTAGGTAGTGCTTACGCTGAGAAAGGAATGATCGACGATGCAATCAACGCCTACAAAAAGTCAATTGAGATAGAACCGGATAATGCACGTGTACATTACAGTCTAGGAACATTGTATTCGATGAAAGGAAAGTACAGTGATGCCGCGGATGAATTCTGGATGGCAGTAGAAATCAGCCCCGATATGTCAGAAGCCCACTATAACCTTGGGTTATCTTATTTCAGGCAGGGAATGTTTGATAAGGCTATAACGGAATATCAGACTACGTTAAAGCTCCTTCCTGAAAAACAGAAAAAAAAGAGGGCCGGTGTTCATTACAAGCTTGGAATGGCTTATGAAGGTAACAAGGTGTTCGATGATGCAATGCACGAGTTAGAAAAAGCAATTGAATTGATGCCTAAAGATGCCAGGATCCACCACCAACTCAGCGTGGTCTACAAAAAAGCCGGTTTGTATAAAAAGGCGAAGAAGGAAGCAAAAATATATGAGAAATTGAAGAAAGGCAAGACGCACCATTAATGTTTAATTCAATATATACTTGAAAGCCAAGTTAGATTAACATCATTCCTGCACTATCACAAAGTCAACTTCTCTCTTCAGTAGATCAATTTTTGTTATCTTGACATTAACTACATCTCCAAAGCTATAAACTTTACCTCTCCTCGATCCGATCAGGCGGAGCTTTTTCTTGTCGAGTTCGTAGAAATCATCGGTTAGTGTGCGGATGTGGACAAGTCCGTCCAGTTGGAATTCATCAATTTGTACAAAGAGTCCGTATTCCTGAATGCCGGTAATAATACCCTCCATTATCTTGTCGGAGTGTTCTTCCATGTGTCTGAGTAGCTTAAGTTTTATTATTTCACGTTCTGCTTCTTCTGCTCTCTTTTCTGTAGCAGAACAATGTTTTGCCCAACCGGTAATTTTCTCATTCCATGAGGCTTTAACATTTTTAGATTTTAGTTGCCCCTGGAAGAACAGGTCTAAAAGGCGGTGTATGATCAGATCAGGGTAGCGGCGTATGGGGGAGGTAAAGTGTGCATAATGTTCTAATCCTAGCGCAAAATGAGCTGAGTCGGTAGTAGAGTACTCGGCCTTCCTCATTGATCGGAGCAGCATCAGGTTGATTATATAACTTTCAGGATGGTCAGATATTTCATCCAGAAAAGCCTGTAGCCTTTTTTTGTTAAAGGGGTCTATTTTCTTGTTCTTGCAATTGAAAATAAATTCAGCAAAATCATGCATCTCGTCCTCATCCGGTTCAGGATGGCTTCGGCTTACTGAAGGGAGATTGTTCTGGTGCATAAATGTTGCTGCAGCCTGATTTGCCGCAATCATAAACTCTTCAATAATGATGTGTGAAATATCTCTTGCGGTCTTCTCTATTGTGTCGATCTTGCCGTCTTTGCCGACCCTTATATTAATCTCGGGCAGGTTCAGTTCAAGTGCGCCTTCTGCCATGCGTCCTTTGTATAGTAGCTTTGCAAGTTTGGCTGCTTCAAACAGAAGGTTTGTTACGGGGTCTGTGTTGTCCTTATCGCTTTCCATTAATATCTTAGTTGCAATATTGTAGGTTAATCTTTTTGTGACATTTATTACTGAATGCTTGATCTCAGAACTTACCAGCGCGCCATCATCTGAATAGGTGAAAAATATACTTTTGGTCAGTCTGTCTTCTTTCTCTTTCAGACTGCAAATACCATTTGATAATACTTCGGGAAGCATCGGTATGACAGTGCCGGGAAGGTATACGCTGGTGCCTCTTTTTTTCGCTTCTTTGTCTATAGAAGAGTTTTCATTTATATAATAGGAGACATCAGCGATGTGAACGCCAAGGAGCCAGTTTCCTTTTTTGTCTTTCTTCAGAGAGATTGCGTCATCAAAGTCCTTTGCGTCATCAGGATCAATTGTTATGATTAATTCGCTACGAAGATCCAGCCTTGCGTCGACTTCGGCGGGTCTGATAGGCTGTTGTAGATTCTGCGTTTCGGCAATGGTGCTCTCGTTGAATTCAAACGGTAGTTTGAACTGATGTATGATGGACTTGATATCAACGGCAGGCTCACCGTCTTTTCCTAAAATCTCGACTATTGTACCTTCCGAGTGGAGATGTCTGGTTGGCCATTGGTCAATTTTGACGATAACTTTATCGCCATGTTCTGCGCCTTTTGGGTCGTCCATTGAGACATAAATGTCTCTGGGCAGTTTTGAGTTGTCAGGCGCTACATAGTTGAAATGTCTGCTTTTTTTGAGTGTACCAACGATTGTTTCGTTTTCACGGTATAAAACACGTATTATCTTTCCGGTATTACTTTCCTTTTTTCTTTGCCTTCTCCCTTTTTTCCTCTTTTTCTCCGAAGGTAACCTCACAACTACAATGTCGCCATGCATTGCGCTCCCTAATCCTTCTGAATTTACATATATATCATCAGAAACATCCTCCTTAGCGGGGACTACGAATCCAAAACCTTTCTGATTGGCGTCGAGTGTGCCTACTAAAAGGTTGGCTTTTTTCGGATTTGCGTACTGTTCCTTTTTAATCCGGACAATCTCTCCCTTTAGTTCCAGCTCTTTTAAGAGGGTGCAAAATTGTTGAGATTCTGTATCATCAACTTCGAAGTGTTCAGCAAGATCTGAAGCGTTCATAGGACTATATTTTCTGCTACATATGAACTGAATAATTTTTGTTGCATTAACCATTCTTTAACTAATCCTTGATAAAAAAAAATTTAGGAATATAATTCTTAAAGAAAAAACAATTTTTTTAGAAAAGGGAGTATATGGAAGAAATTTTAGAAATAGCGTCAAAACTAGGTGCTGCAATAGCTAACCATAATAGATATAAAATGTTCAGGGAAGCTGAAAAACAGTTTAAAAAAGATGATGAGGCAATAGAAATTTCAGAGGAATTGGAAAAACAGAGTAGAAAAATCCATGGGCTGGAAAAGGACTTAAAACCCGTTGAAGTCGAGGATAAAAAGAGGCTCCAGCAATTAAAGGAAAAAGTTGCATCTAATCAATCCATACAAAATTTTTTAAAAGTTCAAACTGACTACGTTGAATTAATGACTAAGGTTAATAAGCGAATAGAAGCCGAATTTATAACTGAAAACAGCCAGGATTCTGGTTAAACATACTCATGAGATTTTTTGAATAATTTCCTTTCTAACATCCTGCTGTAATTTGTCCAGTTATCGCTGGAGTCCTTATCGCTTGAGATCGCCTTGTCAAAGGCGTGTATTTTCGCATCTATATTATCCAGATAATGAAGCGCCAGGGCCTCTAATGTCATTGGGAGTTTTGGTGATCCCCATTCATACTCTCCGTGGTGACTCAAAATCAAGTGTCTTAACAGGTCCAACAACGTCTTGGGAAAGTCATCTATCTGCTTGGCTTTCTCTTCAACCATGAGTACGCCTGATATCAGGTGCCCAATAAGCTGGCCTTCGTCTGAATAATGAAAGCTCTTTTCGTAGCAAAGTTCGCTGATCTTGCCTATGTCATGAAGTATTATCCCGCAGATTAACAGATCCTTGTTTAAATTGGGATATAGTGGTGCAATATTACTTCCCAGCTTTGCTACTGACAGGGTGTGTTCTAATAGGCCGCCCAGGAAAGCATGGTGGTATTGTACAGCAGCTGGTGCCGAGCAGAAACCTCTGCAAAAATCCTTGTCGTTGAAGAAAAGATTAAGAAGGCTTTTTAGATGAGGTTGTTTGATTAAGCTGGCTATCTGTTTTAACTCAGCAAACATCTTATCTACATCCTGTTCTGTGCCTGGCAGATAATCCTCAAGTTTTATCTCTTTCTGGCTGGTCTTTGAAATTTGTTTAATTATTAACTGTATTTTATTCTGGTAAATTTCTGTTCGGCCCTTGATCTTTAAGAATGTATCATCGCCGAGCGATTCAAAGAATGAAGTACTTGCGTCCCACATCCTTGCATCAATCATTCCTGTGCGATCGGATAACTGTGCTTGAATATATAAACTTCCGTTCTTTGTGGTTCTTAGATCTTTGTTCTGGACTAAAAAAATTTCGTCAATTGTAGTTCCGCCATTAAGCTGTGATATAAACTTTCTTGGCATTTTGCACCTCCGGCATATTCATTTATATGAGGGTAACAGGTCTTATTTTGTAAAACCTATCTGAAAGATTTGTTATGAAGAAAGTGATTGATAAATTTTAAGTGCCATCCACTTTTTGTGATTTTACGAGTCTTTTTTTTAAAGTCAAGACAATATGCAGTTTAGTTCATGAATGAAATAGTGCAATGTTGACATTCATTGTAATGGGGTTTATAAATTAACGTTAGCAAGAGTGCATTTTGCTATTTTTAAGGGAGTTTTATGAGAGAAACAGGGGGGATCTGCATAATGGGTTTTTGTGTGTGGAGATAAAAGGTTCTATGCAAAAAGGGGGGATTTATACTCTTATTATAAAACTGTCGAATAAGAAAGAGATCAAGGTTGGTCTACTTGGTACATTTGTTTTTCCTAAAGGTTATTATGTGTACACAGGAAGTGCTCAAAATGGTCTTGAGAAGAGGATAAATAGACACCTTTCAAGTGAAAAAAAACTTCATTGGCACATTGATTATCTTTTGTGTTATGCGAAGGTTATAAAGGTGGTCAGATATGTTGGCAGAAAAGATGAGTGTAAATTAAACAGTGTGACAGGGAAAAGCGCCGTTGCTACCCAAATTGTGAAGAAGTTTGGGTCTTCGGACTGTAATTGTTTAACACATCTTTATTATTTTGAAGATATTCCAACACATTTTCAAGAATCGTGTTGAAATAAATATCTGTTTTAATCAAAAAGTTTGAACCTTACTATACAGTATAGAGCAACAACACCATCTTTCCATCCTATCTTTTTGCCTTCATCGTAATCCCTTCCGCTGTATGAAATTGGCATCTCGTATATTATACATTTTTTTTTAGCCAGTTTTGCCGTTATTTCAGGTTCAAAACCAAAACGATTTGAACGGATATTAATATCTTTTATTATTTCTGTTTTAAAGACCTTATAGCATGTTTCCATATCTGTCAGGATCAAATTTGTCAACATATTTGATAGCGTAGTCAATATTTTGTTACCAATATAGTGCCAGAAGAACGATACTCTGTGTGGTCCGCCAAGGAAACGAGAGCCGTATACGACATCAGCCCTTCCATCCACGATTGGCTCAATCAGGTTTGAGTATTCGTTGGGATTATATTCCAGATCTGCGTCCTGGATTATAACGATATCTCCCGTAGCATGTTGAAACCCGGTTCTTAATGAGGCGCCCTTGCCTTTGTTCTTATCGTGAAACAGCTTCTTGATGTTATTTCCGCTTATTTTGTCTATTTTGTCTCTTGTCCCATCGCTTGAACAGTCATCAACTATGATTATTTCTTTTTCAAATTCGACATTTTGTACCCTTCTAACGATTTCATCAATAGTGTCCTTTTCGTTATAAACGGGAATAACTATTGATAGTTTAGGTTTGCTTTGCATTGTGATATCCAGAAATTTTGCTTTAAGTTGGGGTAAGCTTAAAGCAAACTAGAGTATATTGTCAATGAAATAAATCCGGGAGATGGTATTGCCGGATCCTTACAAAAGCCTTGAATATAAAAGGTGTTTTTGATACCATTTTTCATCATTATGGTTAGGGAATTGGTTAAGTAGCCTTCAGAAGGATTTTACAATGATGACTATTATTAAGGTGTTTTATACAGTGTATGCGTGGATTGTAAATGTTGCACTGTGGTCTAGTGGTTATGTCGTATCTATCGTCTCTACAATCGGTATTAAAGACAAAGAGAATAAATACAACTCTATAGAAAGAAAATTTACTCAGATTTCCTTCAGGCTTTTGGGAATTAACTTTGATGTCAAAGGCCTTGAAAATATTCCTGAAAATGAGCCAGTGATATTTGTCTCGAATCATCAGAGTTTTATAGACGTAAAGCTCTCAATAGCCGCTATTCCCAGAAATTTTAGCTTTATCTCTAAGGATATTCTTTTCAAAATACCATTACTTGGAAAATATATGAGAACTTCAGGTCATATTGGTATTCGTAGAAGTGACGAGAGAAATGCTTACGGAACCCTGAATGAAGTTATAAAGAAACTTGATGGCGGTAAATCAATAATCTTCTTTCCTGAAGGCACAAGAAGTGAGAATGGGGAGCTTGGAAAGTTTAAGAGAGGCATTTCTATGGTTATCCTGAAGTCAGGTAGAAGAGTAATTCCAACGGCCATTATGGGGAGTAGAGGGTATCTGCCGAAAAGCAGTATTCTCAGTAACCCCGGGCATCGGGATATCGGGTTTAGATTTGGTAAGCCGATTGAGTTTCCGAAGGTTGATAAAGAAGATAGGGAATTGTCAATCGATGTTGTGGCAAAAGTAAGATCTGAAGTCTCAAAACTACTTTATAATTGATGGGAAACAAATGAATACTCAACAAATAGCACTGTTTGTCGCCGCTGCAGTATCTATATGGGTATATATGGATGCGAAAAAGAATAACTACAGCACGCAAATGTCTATTGGATGGATGTTAGGCGTTTTCATGCTTATGATAGTATTTCTGCCTTTTTTACTTAATTGTTAAAGCAAAGCGAGCAAAACGTCCGATAATGTCAACTGCCTGCGAACATTGCAGTAAGGTCTATTTCGGTAGTCCAAACTACTGTCCGCACTGCGGGCATTTGGTTCGCAAGGTATAGTATGTAAAGGGTTTATGATGAAAGAAGGAATAACAGAAGAGATAAGAAATGCAATGAAGTCTGGCGATAAGCTGAGAGTGTCAGTATTGCGGATGCTGCAAGCCGATATCATAAATGTTGAAAAGTCCGGTAAAGAATTTAAGCAGATTGATGTTATAAGAGGATATGCAAAGAAGCTAAAAAAAACCATTGAAGAGTACGAGCGTTTAAATCTTCAAGATAAGGTAATATCTTTTAATGAAGAGCTGAAGATAGTTGAAGAATTTCTGCCAAAGCAGATGTCAGATGAAGAACTCAAAAATGTAGTAATTGAACTACTGGATTCAGAAAAACCTGCAGACATGGGAATGGCAATGAAGCTTGTGATGGGTAAATATAAAGAGGTTGCTGATGGCAAAAAAGTTCAGGCTTTGGTAAAGGAAGTATTTTCAAAAGGGTAGTACTGCATTCCGTCAAAAAGATCATCCGCCAAATCCTTCCATATAGCATGGAGAGCATATCATTGTTGTAAAATTTCTATGTGTTCGCATCGTATTTTTAGTGTTCCGGTGAATGGTTACAGTTTTTTATATTTCTTCTTTTTTGAGTTTTTTGTTGCAAAAATTCTTTTTTAAAATAAAAAAATTATTTTTTTTGTAATTTTTTTCATGCTTCATTATTTCAAGATTCTCCTCTTTTTTTTGTGTTTCTATTTCTCCCATATCTGTTGCGTTGTTCAAAATGGTTTGCCGCGCGTTAATTGCATCAAATGATTTCTATTTGTTTTGTAATGTTCGCCATCCCCCATCACTATGTGATGGGGGATGGCCTAAGGGGCTGATCATGTCGCACGCGGTTTTAATTGATTATGCATGAATGGATTAGTCAGTTATAGCGGTAGTGGTGTTGGGGGAATCAATTTTGTTTCTATCTTATGTGCTGAAAGGTATCATATGGTCAGGGAGACCTGTCCTTGATAAGATTGTATGTTTTCCGCTTCTAAAGCCTCCCAGGTGAATGACTGTTCCACACTGCCGAAAATTTCTCGTCGTATTAATGCGAGGGAGAATATGGAATGGGCTTTAAGTTTGATGTTGTTTTCTGGGATATATTTTCTGGGTTATTGGGGGGCATGGTGCTGAAAAATTTAGTATCAATTGATATGGCGCTTAAATAAATTTTAACTATTTGTTTTTTAAATTTTTTCTTTTATTACTATTTTTTTATTCAGAGAGATTTCCTGAAATGGGATTTTTTTGTTTTTCGCATTAATTCGACGCCGCTGAAGTGTAATTTTACAACACAAGATATGCACCCCATTTTTGTGTAATATACAAAATATAGCATTTTTTTGCTTGACAATATATTATGATTTGTTAGATTACGCGCGCAGGTGCCAGCTGGCATCAAAGCCAAAATATCATTCGATTTTCTGGCTGATTAGATGGTCAGGGAGTACTTGGTAGTTTTTACTGTGTGATTGTTTTTTAAATTTATATTTTAGGATTTGAGAGGGGGTGGAAAATGGCAGTAAAAAAAGCAAAAGCCAAGAAGAAACCAGCAGCAAAGAAAAAGGTAGTGAAGAAGAAACCGGCAGCAAAGAAAAAGGTAGCGGCTAAAAAGAAACCGGCAGCAAAGAA
>CAYTGO010000022.1:15933-22899 GCA_964437425.1 uncultured Candidatus Scalindua sp. | reverse complement strand
AACCGGCAGCAAAGAAAAAGGTAGCGGCTAAAAAGAAACCGGCAGCAAAGAAAAAGGTAGCGGCTAAAAAGAAACCGGCAGCAAAGAAAAAAGTAGCGGCGAAGAAGAAACCGGCAGCAAAGAAAAAGGTAGCGGCTAAAAAGAAACCGGCAGCTAAGAAAAAGGTAGCGGCTAAAAAGAAACCGGCAGCTAAGAAAAAAGTAGCGGCTAAAAAGAAACCAGCAGCAAAGAAGAAGGTAGCGGCTAAAAAGAAACCAGCAGCTAAGAAAAAGGTAGCAGCTAAAAAGAAACCAGCAAAGAAGAAGGTAGCGGCTAAGAAGAAACCGGCAGCGAAGAAAAAGGCAGCCAAGAGAAGATAAGCACTAGAAGGAATCTTTTAAAATTTTAGGAGGTATTGTGAAGTATATTTACACGTCTCCAGATTGTCCAAAGTGTGACGCATTAAAGGAACGCTATAAAACGCAGAATACAGAATATGTTGAGAGAGACGCGGATAGGCTTAAAAATCCAGCGCACGATCGAGACGATATAGATGTAGAGGCGTTTGTACAGCTTTCAATGCAAAACATGGTTTTACCCGTAGAAGTAGATAAATAGAAAAGATGCCCACCTATTTTTAAGAAATTCTACTGAGTTTGCTTTTGGGAACAATATAAGCGCGTTGGTGGCTACAGTATTAACATGCAGTCTCCATAGCTATAGAATCTATAGTTGAGGCTTATGGCTTCTTCGTAAGAAGACGCGATATTTTCCCGTCCTGCAAAGGCAGATGCAAGTAGGATTAGCGTTGATCTCTGCAAGTGGAAGTTTGTTATTAATGAGTCAGTGAGTTTAAACTTGTATGGTGGATATATAAACAGATTGGTCCACCCTGAACTTTTTTCTGTTGTATAATTACTAGCTATTGTTTCCAGGACTCTACATGTTGATGTTCCAGTGGCAAAAATTTTCTTCCCAAGTGATTTTGCTTTATTTATCGTATCGACAGCTTCTTCAGGAATATTATAAAACTCTTTGTGTATGTTATGTTGCCTAAAATCTTCTTTATGTATGGGTTTGAATGTTCCTAAGCCAACATGTAAAGTTATGTAAACTATCTTAATTCCTTTGCGAGATATTTCTTGCAGAAGATTTGTTGTAAAGTGCAGACCAGCGGTGGGAGCAGCAATTGCTCCCATTTTTTTTGCATAAATTGTTTGATAGCGTTCATTATCGTGTATTCCTTGTGATTTGTCACCTGAGGCTCTCTTTATATATGGCGGAAGTGGCATACGTCCGGACTTTTCAAGCATTTCTGCAAACTGTTTTTTGTCTTCAACTGCAATAATCCAACTCCCAGCATCATTTCGGTATAAAATCGTTCCTTTTACGCTATTATCAAAAGTAAGGAGTTCATTTTCCTTTAGCCTGTGGTTTGATTGTAGCAGTACTTCCCATCTGTTTTCCTCAATTTCCCTTATTATAAGACCTTCCACTCTGCCGCCAGTTGTTCTGGTACCTAGTATCCTCGCAGGGGCTACTTTCGTGTCATTCAGTACTAAAACATCTCCGCAATTTAAATATTCAACAATTTCATAGAATTTTCTGTGTTCAATTTTAGAGCTTTCCTTATGAAGAACAAGCAGGCGTGATTCATCTCTTTTGTCAGTTGGATATTGTGCAATGAGATGCTTCGGAAGATCGTAATCATAGTTGCTGATTTTATAGGGAGCCGTATTCATAAATTTTTTCACTTAAAAATAGTCTTTCAGAATAAAAAATCCATTATTAGTTGTTATACAACATATTGACGTTTTTTTCAAACAAACATTAAATGTAGCAAGTAGTGGCGGAATCTAAAGTTAAATAAAAAAATAATATCAAAAAAAACCTTGACAACGGTGAAAAATGGTGTATTTTCCACCTAAATGGTGACAGGTGGGTAAGAGTGGGGAATTGAAAAATGGCCATATTTACAGGAAAACATCTACATACTATTGACGAAAAAAATCGATTAGCCATACCTTCATCGATACGAAAATGTATGGATGAAGATACAGAGGGTAATGGGTTTTTTGTAACACCGGGTCTGGATAAGTGCCTTGCACTTTACACTCCACTTCATTTCAAAGCAATTTCAGAAAAATACAACGAACAAGCATCTACAAATAGAAAAGCGCGGAATTTCCAGCGCCATTTCTTTTCAAATTCAAAAAAAGTTGACTGCGACAAGCAGGGAAGAATTAACATTCACCCTCAGCACATAGACTATGCTGGTATTAAAAAGGAAGTCATTATTGTTGGAGTAATGGACAGGATAGAGATATGGGATAAAAAATCGTGGGAGGAAGCTGAGGCAGGCAACAGTGAGAATTTTGAGAATGACGCAGAGGATCTCTTTCGTTTGGGATTTGTCCCAAGTCCGTAACGATATAAAACAGTTTTGCAGGATTGAGGTAATGAAAAAAGTGTTAATCAATGAATGTTCCTGATGATGACTTTTCACCGCATAGACCTGTTATGCTTGATGAGGTTATAGATTTCATTAAGCCGGGTAAAGGTGACATCATAGTAGATGCAACAATTGGTGCTGGAGGACATAGTTGTGAAATACTAAAGAAGATACAACCAGATGGGCTTCTTATTGGAATAGATAAGGATGCTGAGATACTGAAGATAGCAGATAGGTTTTTGTCAAAAATAGGTAATAACTATAAATTGTATCAAGCTGACTTCGCAGACTTAGGTTGTGTACTTGAAAAGTTAAAAATTAGTAAGGTCAATGGTATTCTGCTTGACCTCGGAGTTTCTTCGTTGCAATTGGATTCTCTGGAGCGTGGATTTAGTTTTAATAAAGAAGGGCCTCTAGATATGAGAATGGATAGAACAGAGGGTATAACAGCTGAAGATTTGCTAAAGAGGCTTTCTGAAAGAGAAATGGCAGATGTCTTCTGGAAATACGGTGAGGAGAGAAAATCCAGACGTGTTGCCAGGGCAATCGTGTATGAGCAGAAAAAGGGAGTATCTATAAAAACAACGACGCAATTGGCAAAGATCGCAGAAAAAGCATTATACGTACCGGGCAAGTATTCAAAGAAAAGAAAAATTCATCCTGCAACTCGCATATTTCAGGCATTACGAATAGTTGTAAATGATGAGTTAAAAAGTCTGGAGCAATTTTTAAATGATGCATGCGGATTTCTGGCTGGTGGTTCAAGGATTGTAGTAATGTCATTTCATTCTCTTGAGGATCGTTTGGTCAAGAGAGCTTTCCGTGAGGGGAAAAATGCGGCTCTCCTGGAGATTCTGACAAAGAAACCTCTAATTGCTTGTGATTCGGAGATTAGAGAGAACGTCAGATCCAGGAGTGCTAAACTTCGAGCAGCAGAAAGGACATATTTATGAAAATTTGCAGATACGGTTGTATTCTTGTCATTTTTTTAATTATGGCAATCTTTACTATGACGGAAGGTTCAAGGAAAATACAGATAGGTTACGATATCACGAGAATGGAAAGTGAACTGGTGAGATTGTCGGAGGAGAGCAAAAAACTAAAATTCAAATCAGTCAAGTTGAGAAAACCGGACAAGATATCTATGAAGGTAAAAGATATGAAACTTGATCTGAGTGTCCACGAAGAAGAGGATATTGCAGTTGCAAAAGAATCACATAAACATTTGGATAAGTCACCGGGAAACAAAATAGAAGCTTGAGTTTTTCTACTTTCTAACTGGTAAGTTTAAAAAAAAAGAATGCCAAACTCAAAAATAATTCCAAAGAGTTATAAAATCAGGGCAAATATCTTGTGCTTCTGCGTTTTCGCAATTTTTTCTGCCCTTCTGTATCAACTGGTTCGTATACAGATCATTGATCATAAAAAATATAGTGATTTAGCATTCTCACAACAATGCAAAAAGCAGGATATTCCAACAAGAAGGGGGCTTATTTTTGATAGAAAAGGGTCGAA
Source organism: uncultured Candidatus Scalindua sp. (assembly GCA_964437425.1). GTDB lineage: Bacteria > Planctomycetota > Brocadiia > Brocadiales > Scalinduaceae > Scalindua. Next base: position 18,953 of record CAYTGO010000022.1, on the reverse strand, counting down.
GCTGGCAGAATCTATTCAGGTAGGTTCTGTCTTTGCGGATCCTTTATTTATAACAGACAAAAAGAAGACTTCAAAAATACTATCTGATGTACTGGGTTTAAATAAAGCACAAGTAGCAAAGCTGCTAAACAAGAAAAAGAGGTTTGTCTGGATAAAAAGAAGAATATCAGATGAACAAGAAGAAGCATTAAGGCAGTTACATCTTAAAGGTATTAGTATAAGACGCGAGTACAAAAGGGTCTATCCTCACGATAAATTGTGTTCTCAGGTCCTGGGTTTTACTGATATTGATGAAAACGGTCTGGGAGGCATAGAAAGTTCGCTAAATCAGGTTATTTCAGGAAGCAACGGTTCCAGGGTAGTAGAAAAAGATGGTCGCCAGCATCAGTTCTCAACTGTAAAAGGTGAGACGGTCTCTGCAAAATACGGTGACAGTGTCTTTTTGACTATAGATTGTAACATCCAGTCCATAGTAGAGGAAGAGCTTGAGAAAGCGTGTTCGAAATGGAATCCGGATTCGGGAATTGCGATAGCAATGAATCCTTCTACGGGAGAGGTGCTGGCAATGGCTAATTACCCGACATTCAATCCAAATTTTGTTCGCAATTCCAATCTGGAAGAGAGACGTAACAGGGCAATTACAGATTGTTTTGAACCGGGTTCGCTGATTAAGCCATTGATTGTAAGTGGTGCGCTGGATAATGGTCTGGTTAAAGAGGATGAGACTTTTTTCTGTTATAACGGTGCTTATAAGGTAAATGGTGGAAGAAGGATCGTTAGAGATTCCCATTCATATGGAGATTTAAGTGTATCTGACATCGTCGTTCATTCAAGTAATATAGGAATGGCACAATTAGGGCAGAGGCTAAAGAAACAGAGGCTGCATGGGTATCTGAAGGATTTTGCTTTTGGAGAAAAAACAGGAATCCAATTACCCGGTGAAGTAAGAGGCATTGTAAGGCCTCTCAATCTCTGGTCGGGTGATTCAGAAATTTCAGTCTCCTTCGGGTATGAGACAGCAGTTACTCCGATACAGATGGTAACAGCTTTCTGTTCAATTGCTAATGGAGGAACATTGCTGAAACCACGAATAATCAGCAAAATAACAGACTATTCAGGTAAAAGAGTAAAGAAGAGATATGAAGCCCCAGCGCGAATCAGAAGAGTGTTTTCTCCAAAGATTGCGAGGGAGGTAATGGCTCCTATTCTTGAGGACGTTGTAAAAGAAGGTACTGGTAAACGGGCAATGCTTTTTACGCACAGGGTTGCTGGTAAAACAGGTACGGCTAAGAAATTAAAAATGGTCGGTAATAAATTGAAATATTCTAATAAATACATTGGTTCATTTGTGGGATTTGCCCCTGTGGATGAACCTAAAATATGTGTTTTAGTGTCCTTAAATGAACCCAATAATGGTGCTTATTACGGAGGTACAGTAGCCGCACCTGCAGTAGGGAGTATTATAGAAAGAACTCTTGGCTACATGGAATTTGGTCCGGATTATGTGCGGATCGCTCAAAAATAATTTAGTGGGGAGAAATTTTATTACTTGTTACGGAGGGAGGTGGTTAATGGTCAAAAATGCTGGAAGGTAGGTACATCAGTGGGTGATGTATTGATACCCTATACTGCCTCAATTTTTTGGGGTCAGTGTAGGGTATCGTATTTAATTTCTTAATCATTTTAAAGGGAGAGTCTATGACGTTAAAGGAATTGGAAAAACATAATTTTCTTACCTGGTGTAAGTATGCTGATGCAAAGGAACTCGAAGATGCTAAATGGAAAAATCATGAGGTATGGGAAAGATTGTATAGTGAATATTCAGATGAAATAGAAGTAATAAACAAAACAAAGCAAGTGTTCGATTCTGTTTCTCAACATGAAATAGGTATACAGAAATTTGACCTTTCTTTAAAAATTTCAACATAGTGATTATGGTTTTTTAATGAAATTAAGTACGTTGGTTCACCATTTGGGCACAATGGGGACATACAACCTGTGTGATACTGAGATTACAGGTATTACCAATGATTCAAGAAAGGTAAGACCAGGTTTCCTCTACGTTGCAATAAAGGGTTATAAAACGGACGGGCATAATTTCATTAAAAAATCTATTGAATGTGGTGCACAAGCAATAGTTAGCGAGGAACGGTCTTCTCTAGATACAAATATTCCTCAAATAATTGTACATAACACTAGAAAAGCACTTTCCTCTTTGAGTTGTTGCTTCTATAACAACCCATCTCAAAAAATTAATCTTGTTGGTGTAACTGGCACAAATGGAAAAACGACTACTACATTTCTAACCAAATCGATAATTGAAAAAGCAGGATATGAGGCAGGGTTAATCGGTACGATTAATTATCAAATAGGCAAAAAGATTGTAACTGCTAAGGAAACAACCCCTGAATCTGTTGAGCTTCAACAGCTCATCGCAGAAATGGTAGCGGCAAAGATGAAATTTGCAGTTATGGAAGTATCTTCTCACTCAGCTATTCAGCACAGGATTGAGAATATTGATTTTAAGACTGCTGTTTTTACCAATATAACCACTGAACACATGGATTATCATAAAACATTTTCAAATTATATGGATGCGAAGGCAGAGTTATTCAAGAATTTAAAAAAAGATTCTTTTGCGGTATTGAATGCGGATGACGAGTTTAGTAAATATTTTGCCGATAGAACTAATGCTAAGACCCTATGGTATGGAATAAAGAATGATGCTGATATAAAAGCGGAAATATGTAAAGAGTCCGCAAGTAATATTACGATCAAGTTAAGTTATTCTGGAAGAGAAATGGATGTGAAAATACCATTTGTGGGTTTGCACAATGTTTACAATGCACTTGCATCCGTTGCCGGTGCAATCTCGCTTGGATTTGAACTTGATGTGATAAAATCTGGTATAGAAACGGCATCTATTGTGCCGGGGAGACTGGAAAACGTGCCTTGCGATCGTGGCTTTAAAGTTGTTGTTGACTACGCCCATACGCCTCATGCTCTTGAAACGGTACTAT
>CAYTGO010000022.1:0-15833 GCA_964437425.1 uncultured Candidatus Scalindua sp. | reverse complement strand
TTTAAAGTTGTTGTTGACTACGCCCATACGCCTCATGCTCTTGAAACGGTACTATGTGCACTAAAAAATCTGGTCAAAGGAAGGATACTGCTTGTTTTTGGCTGTGGTGGTGATAGAGATAAAGAAAAACGTCCGCAAATGGGAAGAATTGCTGACGAAAAATCTGACATTTTCTGGCTGACAAATGATAATCCGCGTTCAGAGGATTCTTTGAATATTATAGATGACATAAAAACGGGAATAAAGCCGGGGCGATCGTTTCATATTCAAACAAACAGATATAAAGCAATAGAGGGAGCTCTTTCTGAGGCAAAAGATGATGATCTTATTCTTATTGCCGGAAAGGGACATGAAAAATATCAAATAGTCAAAGATACCATAGTTCCATTTGATGACAGGGAGGTAGTTAAAAAGATACTTTCGAAAAAACAGTGATGAACAAGTTACATGAATAAAGATTGGGTATAAATGTTGTATTCTGATCCTTTAGCCTTTTTTAATATTTTTATTTGAAAGGTAAGTAAATGATGACAAAAGGGTTGAAAACAATTACTAGTCTGAATTGCATTTACATAATGTTAAGCTTGTTTGACCTATCCTATGCGATTGGTAATGATCAGCCAGATCCATCACCACCAGTTGAAGTGGTGTGTTCTGGTGAGCAAGAGCTTGCCGACGGGCAGTTCCTGCCAGAAAGAATTAACCGGGGCAACAAATCCATACTGGCGGGAATAACTTATACCGCCGAATATTCTCATGCAGATAGTTTTTCAAAACCGGTATACAAACCAGTGCCAGATGAGTGTTCATACCTTGATAGTGATGGAAAGCTGAGTGACAATTTCATGTATAAGAATTGGTGCGAAGTAATGTTCGAAAATGGGAAATATATATATGAAGCATACAAGGATATCGCTTTCAATATGGAATACACACCGGAACAACCCAGGACAGACGTCTGGCAGACTCCATATGAAACCAGGAAGTCAAAAGAGGGTGATTGTGAGGATGCAGTCTTTCTCTTTGAATCACATCTAGCCTCAATGCAGAAAAATACAAGAATTGTCTGGGGTTGGGTAATCGATAAAAATAGTAGAATCGCCAGGGCTCATGTGTGGTCTCAGCTGACAGGTAGAGCCGGGGAGCAATATATTGTAGAGGGCTTCTATAAAGATTGGGATGGAATAATACCGTTGGAAATTGTTGAAAAAACCGAATTCAGAAAGCCTATATTTACGATTACACACTCAGAATTTTGTAGATTGTCCAGCCTGGTGTCTAAGCCTGATAGTTGGCAGGTATATCAATCGTTAATTGATTTATGTACGTCAGCAAACTTCATAGAGTTTTATTCCAGGAATTTAAATATTTTGCAAGGGATGGATTCGTACTTCGATCCGGATTACGGTTTCATTGAATATCTCCTGGATGCGCAGAAGAAGTCATATAAAGGTACGATATCTCATAGACACTCAACCAGGGCAAACAGGCTTCCCACTATGGATAAAGAAATATCCAGTATTTTGAAAAAACTTTATGAGCTCTTTACTAGATATGAAAAACAGAAAGAAGATTCTGAATCAAGCATGCTATTCGCTTTTGGAAGTTAGAATTACATTAACTCTAAAAATAACCTGAATCGCAGAAGATAAAGAAAAATGAATAATATAGAAATTTCTGATGTCTTAAAGGCAATTAAAGGGGAGTTATTACTTGGTAGCCCTGAATCACATGTTACGGGAATATCTACAGACTCAAGATCTATAAAAGAAGGGGAGCTGTTTTTTGCTCTGGAGGGTGAAAATTTTAATGGCCATAAATTTGTTGATCAGGCTATTTCAAATGGTGCTGCCGGAGCGGTAATATCAAGTGAGAAAGATGCCGTTTATTCATTGCTCAAGGGATTTGAGAAACGCATCTTAATAGAAGCAGCTGATACATTAAAAGCTTTGGGTGACCTTGCAAAGTTCTACCGTAAAAGCTTGAGAACTGATTTTGTTGCAGTGACAGGCAGCAATGGCAAAACAACAACTAAAGACATAATTTATCATGTTCTTCGTAATTTTAAAAACGTAACCAGATCCAGAAAGAGTTTTAATAATTATATCGGAGTGCCGTTAACAATCTTCGATTCAGATTTCACTCAGGATTTCTGTGTTGTAGAAATGGGTACTAATGCTCCCGGAGAGATTAGACGGTTATCAGAAATTATTTTCTCTGACTTCACCGTTCTAACCAACATATCCTGCACACATCTTGAAGGGCTTGGTAGTATTGAAGGTGTTGCAGATGCGAAAGCAGAACTCATCGAAAATATAGCTGAAGATGGTGTTTTGATCACGAATGCTGATGATGAATGGTGTAATCGGATTGCAAACCGTTTTGATGGAAAGGTTATAACTTTTGGTTTTAACGAAGGTGCTGATATAAGAGCATCAAACGTTAAACGTAGTGATTCCGGTTTCGCCTTTACTATAAACGATGTTTTCGATTTCAGACTAAATGTATTAGGCAAGCACAATATCTATAATGCAATGGCTGCTATAGCGGTCTGTAATGCAGCTGGTATTGGCATGGGAGATATATGTGGCAAACTTGTTGATTTCAAGCTTCCACCTATGCGGATGGAAAAACAGGTTTGCGGTGACATAGTAGTAATAAACGACGGATATAACTCAAATCCCTCTTCAATGTCTGCCGCATTAGATGAATTTTCACAATTGACTACTCCTGGCAGGAAGATTCTCGTATGCGGGGATATGCTGGAGTTGGGAGATTACGCGGAAAGTCTGCATAGAGAAATTGGTGCAAAAGTTGCCAAGTCTGGTGTCGATGTCTTGTGGACAGTAGGTTCTTTTTCCAGGTTTGTCGCAGAAGAAGCAATTGCCAATGGTATTCCGGAAGAGAGAACTCGGAGCTGCGAAACCTCGGAAGAGATATCTTCTTTTGTTGCCTCACAATTAAAGAAAGATGATACCGTTCTGATAAAAGGGTCGAGAGGAATGCAGCTTGAGAATGTTGTGCATCAGATTGAGAATTGTTTCTCAAGGAAAGACGAAAACAATTCTGCAATGCTGAGCCTGGTTTGAGTCTACGGAATTGCCAGATAGGCTTTTACAGAGTTATTAGTCGCTATGGAGAAAAAAATTGTTTTATAAATTGATTTATCCTCTACATGAATATGTTCAGGGGCTTGAGCTAATAAGATATATATCATTTAGGGCAGGCCTGGCTGCTATTACGGCTTTTTTTATAAGCGTACTTGTAGGATCACAAGTAATAAAGATACTTAAAAGGCGTAATGTTTCGGAGGATACTTCTAAAACAGAATCTGAAACACTAAAAGATCTCCACAGTGATAAAAAAAACGTACCTACAATGGGCGGTATTATCATTTTGATTGCAATAATTATCTCTACCGTGCTCTGGTGTGATATTTTTAATATATACATTTTATTAGTTCTGTTTACGGCTGTCTGGCTAGGCATACTAGGATTTTTTGATGATTACATAAAGCTGACGCAAAAGCACGCATCGGGTTTAACCAGTGGGTCAAAGCTTTTTTTCCAATGCGGACTGGGGTTGATAATAGGCTTAATACTGTACTTTCATTTCAAGGATATTGAAGAAGGAACAAGACTTGTAATCCCATTCCTCAAAGGAGTGAGACCTGACCTTGGAGCATTTTATGTGTTGATGGTAATGTTCTTCATAGTAGGAATGTCAAATGCCGTCAACCTTACTGACGGTCTTGACGGGCTGTCAATTGGCTGTACGGTGATTGCTGGTATGGCATTTACATTAATAGCTTATATTGTAGGAAGGATTGACTTTAGCAGCTACTTACAAGTTCCTTACATAGCAGGTGCCGGTGAACTAAGTATTTTCTGCTCTGCATTGGTGGGCGCCGGGCTGGGGTTTATGTGGTTTAATTGCTTCCCTGCGCAGACATTTATGGGAGATGTGGGCTCATTACCATTAGGTGGCATACTTGGAATTGTAGCTATTATTGTAAAACAGGAACTTCTTATTTTTTTTATAGGAAGTATCTTTATTGTAGAAGCCGTTTCCGTTCTATTACAGGTTTGTGTATTTAAATTTACACGTAAGAGGTTGTTTTTGTGTGCACCCATACACCATCACTTTCAATTTAAGGGTTGGCCGGAGACCAAGGTTACGATGAGATTTTTTATAATTGCCGCAATAATGGCACTCTTTAGTTTGATAACACTGAAATTATGAATGTATTTAGAAGTGAACATGCATATGGTAAAGATGTGCAATCTGATCAAAATGCAGGTAGCAGCTTTGCCGCCATACGTAGTTTAGAGCCAATAAATGTCATAATGTATCTTGTTACGACTTTCCTCGTAATCGGAATAATTATGATTTACAGTACAAGCTCTGCGAAAGTGACCGATAGCACCCATACAATGAACACTGCTTTCTTAAGGCATATTATGTGGGTCGCCATTGCAATAGTAGGCATGTTGATCATGATGAGAATTGATTATCATTATCTGCAAAAATATAGTACTGCAATTTTCATAATTGCGCTTGCCGGTCTGGTTGTTGTGCTTATTCCGGATATAGGAACAGTTACTTATGGTGCTCGTCGGTGGATAAGATTCGGAAGCTATTTTGGATACCAACCATCAGAATTTGCGAAACTTGCAATGCTTATTTTCATGTCGGGCTATATTGCAAAGAACCGGGAAAAAATGTCTACTTTTGTAAGAGGCTTTGTCATTCCGATTGTATTAATAGGTGTTGTTTCCTTGCTTATTCTTAAAGAGCCGGATTTTGGTACAGCCATGTTTATCTCAATGATTACATTTGTTCTGATAATGGTAGGAGGTACCAGGATAATTTATGTGATGTTTACAATGATCGCTTCAATTCCTCATATTTATCAAATTATGCACAATATTCCAACATACCGTCACAACAGACTGCTGGCGTTTCTTGACCCCTGGAAAGATCCTATGGGAATTGGCTATCAAATAATTCAATCCTGGATTGCACTTGGTTCCGGGGGTATAGCTGGTTTGGGAATGGGAGAGAGCCGTCAGAAATTGTTTTTCCTGCCGATGAGTGATAACGATTTTGTCTTCTCAATAATAGGCGAGGAATTCGGATTTATAGGGACGACATGTGTCGTTGTTATGTTTGCCATGTTGACATGGCAGGGTATAAGAGTTTGTAAAGCGACATCTGACCCATTTGGTTTTTTCCTCTCATTAGGCATAACCATCTCGCTTGGTTTGCAGGCGGCTATCAATATGGCTGTGGTTACCGGATCCATACCGACAAAGGGGCTGCCATTGCCGTTCATCAGCACGGGAGGTTCATCAATACTATTATCTATGTTGGCGATAGGGATACTTTTAAATATCGCTAAGCAATCAGGAAAAACTGATGTTTCGGCAGATAATGCTGAAATTAATAGGAGTGTTGCCACTTGAAAATTGTCTTTGCCGGTGGAGGTACAGGAGGTCATTTAATGGCTGGTCTAAGCATTGCACAGGAAATATCGTCACGGTTTCCCGGTACACGCATTATTTTCTTTGGTACCAATAGGAAAAAAGAGTCGAAATATATAGAAAAAAGTAGCTATGAGTTTAAGCCCATTATGGCATGTAAGCCAACATCGTTTATTCGCTTACCTCTATTTATCTTTGCTTCTCTTATCGGGATAACACATTCTCTAATTAATCTTTTTATAATTAAGCCGGATATAATTGTTGGTTTGGGTGGTTACGGTTCAGCGCTTCCTGTAGTTGCTGCATATATCATTGGTATTCCAATTGTCTTGATAGAGCAGAATGCGATACCGGGAAGGGCCAATTTAAAAATGTCAAGATGGGCGGATGCAGTTCTATGCCATTGGGAAAGTTCAAAAGAACGATTTAAAAAGGGAGATGTTGCGGTTACTGGTGTGCCTATAAGGAGTGGTATTATAGAAAACGAGGCTGCTGGAGGCGACAATCCGTTTGGGCTTAATAATCAAAAGAAGACATTATTAATAATGGGTGGTAGCCAGGGCGCACAGGCTATAAATAAAGTAATGCTGCAAAGTATTCCGAAGCTTCAGGCATTGGTTCCCGGTCTGCAAATTATACACTTGACAGGAAAACATGGATATCAGGAAGCAAAAGAGGTTTATAACGGTACAGGGATAAAATCTTTTGTTTACGAATTTTATAATGATATAGGCGCTGCTTATAAATTATCAGACCTGGTTATTAGCCGTTCCGGTGCAAATACAATCGCAGAGATTACTGCCGTGGGAGTTCCGGCAATTCTTATACCCTATCCATATGCTACAGACAATCATCAATATTGGAACGCTTATGAATTGTCAAGTGCAGGTGGGGCTCTGATCATTGAACAGGAAGAACTGGAGCCTGAAAGAGTCACGAAGCTTGTATCTGATTTGCTCATGAACGATGAAAGGCTGGATAACATGAAGAGAATAAATAGAAGCCTGAACAAGCCTCTTGCTGCTGCAAGGGTTGTCGATAAGATATGCCAGATACTCAAAGAGAAAAAGGCGAAGAAGAATGTGCTTAGTTTTGTTAGTCCTGTTTAGTTTGAAATGCTCTGAAATTTAGAACATTCTCGAAAGTGAATATGATAAAAAGTCCGGAAATTATTAGTGAAATATTCAGGCATAACGTACCCCTGCAAAAATATACCTCTTTCAGGACAGGGGGATCAGCAGAGATATTTGTGGAGCCATTGGGTACCTTAGAGCTTCAGAGAGTGCTCCAGTTCTGTAAAGATGAACAGAAGAAAATATATATTTTTGGAAAAGGCACCAACCTCCTTGTTGGTGATAATGGTGTTAAAGGGGTGGTAATCCATTTAGGAGGAATAAATTTTAAAAATGTAGAAAGAGACGGTAGATATGTGTTGTGCGGGGCGGGCGTAAACCTTTCTCAGCTTATCCGTACGGTAGCCTTAAGTGGATTCGGAGGGTTAGAGGCATTAGCAGGAATCCCTGGCACTGTTGGCGGTGCGGTAATGATGAACGCAGGGGGGAAATACGGAGATATAAGCGACACTATCAGGTCTCTGACTACAATGACTTTAGACGGGACTATTATTAAGTACATGCGTGAAGAAGTGGATTTTGAATACCGTAGATGTAATCTAAGTGGACAAATAGTTACTGAAGTAGAATTCCAGCTTAATGAATCAAAGATAGAAGTGGTTCTGGAAAAGATGGATGAAATCTATAATGAGAAACAGGAAAGTCAGCCTCTGGGAACGTTTAACGCGGGAAGCATATTTAGAAATACATCCGAATATAAGGCGGCAGAACTTATTGATAAGGCAAATCTCAAAGGAGTAAAAGTGGGAGGAGCTGTTGTTTCCGAAAAACATGCAAATTTTATAGTTAACACCGGGAGCGCTACCAGTACTGATATACTTGAACTGATAAAAATAATTAAAGAGACCATCAAGGAAAAATACAATGTCTCTCTGGAAGAAGAGATACATATTTGGTAGTTATGCAAATATTATATTGACAATAGAACGGTAGAATAAATTAAGAATGTAGTATTGCACTGAACTGTTTTGGTTCTTTTCTTACGAATAAAAAATGCACAGAGAATACAGAAAAAATAAATAAACCCGAAATAATATTAGGGTATTGTCTGTCATTCTCTGTGCATAAAAGAGTAAGGAGGGTTTTAAACGTAATGATTGAGTCTGAAAATATAATGGGAATTGTTGTGGCGGACAAGGATGGTGTTATAAAATCGGTTAGCCGCACGAATGGAAGTTTGCCACCCAGTTTGATAGGTACAAAGTGGTACGATGCTTTTTCGATACCGGTTGAAGAGATACATATTGAAGAAGAAAGAAACCATGAAGTTTTCAGACTGCGTGAATCCGGGGAAAAGTTATCTGTATTTCCTTCTTATGATCAGGAAGGAAGTATTTTAGAATTTCATATTTTAGTAGAAGAAAATGGTGAAGGAGATAGCTACACACAATCTATGAATAAAGTGTCATGTCTTGGAAAAATTGTTCCGGGGATTGCTCATGAAATTAATAATCCGCTGGCATATGTATCTGGATGGTTACAAATGCTCCATGTCGAAACACAAGATACGGACCCCAAAAAGAAGACCTATGAAACTCTTATAAGTGAGTTTGAACGTATAGCCACTTTATCTAACAGCTTACTCGATTTTACAAGACAAAATCCAAGGCCTAAGAAAACGTTTGACGTAAATCAAGTAGTAGAAGAAGTAATAACTATGATCGGATATACAATGAAGAACGAAAACATTGAGATAATAGAGAATTTAACACAATCTGATATTGTGGTGTATGGGGATAGCAACAGGCTGAAACAGGTCGTTATAAATTTGATGGAGAATACAAGGGTAGCCATGCCAAATGGAGGATCTTTACATATAAGCACAGATACTTATCAGGATGATTCAGTCCTGATGCAATTTCGTGATACGGGGTGTGGTATGAACAAAGACCAGTTAAACAAAGTGTTTTGTACGTCCTATACTACTAAGGACGATGGCAAGGGTTCCGGCCTGGGACTGTCAGTGTGTAAAGCTATTATTAAAGAATTTGGTGGGACTATAGATTTAGATAGTAAGATTGGCGAAGGGACAATTGCTTCGATTATATTGCCAAAGTGCCGTTGGGATGAACATGTTTCAAATGTTAACCAATAACAAAATTTTAGCAGTATCCAGAGAAGATGAAAATATGAGGGCGGCGATAAAGCTCTTAGAAAGTAAGGGATACAATGTTTTTTTTGAAACAAGTGTTTTCCAGGCAATTGCTACGAATACTGCAAGTAAAATAGATGTTATTATTCTTGATATAGATGATTTGGATTTAAAAGAGCTGGAGTTTCTTGACGTTGTAAAAAAGACTAATCCGAATCTGTTTATTTTGATCTCTTTTTCTAATTCTAATAGGGAAAAAGCCAATAAATATCTCGAACGCGGAGCAGATTGTTATATTTTAAAGCCCTTTTATTTAAGTGAATTGGTTACCATGATTAGCAACTTTTCAGACAGGATTAGTCAGAGCGGAAGTGGCCTGAATGGATCACCCGAAACGAACAAAACGATAGACAATCTTGCTTTAAGAATTGCACAAGAAATCAATAACCCGTTAACAACAATTAGCGGCCAGTTGCAATTGCGATTAGCAGGAATGGATAGTAACAACCCGGATTATCATGTTTATGGATCTCTTGAGGAGGAGACTCAGCGAATTGCTGAAACTGTAAGATCATTAGTTACCTTTGCTCAACCGAGAGAACCTGACAGGCAAGTTGTAGATTTTAACGATATCCTGAGAGATGTAATATGTTCCTTTAAGGATGCGGAGCAGGAAAAGAAGGTTCAGATAGTTGAATCCCTTGACAAAAACCTACAAATGATTATGGCAGATAAAGAACAAATTTCTCTGGCTTGCAGAAACATCATTGATAATTCTAGAAGGGCTATTAATGGGACAGGCCGAGTGGAGATTGTTACTAAAATGGGAGCGAACAACAATATAAAAGTTGCTTTTTTTGATTCAGGTAGAGGTATTCCTTCTGATGCAATTGAAAGGGTTTTTGACCCTTTCTTTGTAGTAAACGATGAAGAGAGAGGTATGGGTATAGGGCTTTGCGTTTCTCATGATATTATCAAAAGGCACGGAGGTACATTAACGGTAAAGAGCCAAAAAGACAAGGGTACTATCTTTCAACTTGTTTTGCCAGTAGAGACAATTTAAGTATTAAGGCGCTTTAATTAGCGCATAATATATGGACAAACAACTTAGAATATTAGTGGTAGATGATGAACCAGGGATATGTCATCTGATTGCAGAATTGCTCAAGGGGGAAGGGTATCAGATTGATGTAAATTCTTCAAGTGCTGATGCACTGCAGATGATAAAGAGATACAATTATCATCTGCTGATAACCGATCTAAAAATGCCGGGCATCGACGGACTGGAATTAATTCAAAAGGCTAAAGAACAAAATCCAGAAATCAGGGTCATAATGGTTACTGGTTATGCATCTGTGGATACTGCTGTGCAGTCGTTGAGGTCTGGAGTAGATGACTACATAGCAAAACCATTTAATATTGTTGAGTTGAAAAGAGCGGTCAAACAGACCTTGCATACCCGTAAGGTTGCACTTGAGAATATACAGATTTTAAAAGATTCGAAGCCGAGAAGTATTGGCCTTAAAAGTCTTGAACAAAAATTATCAGAGAAGATTTATATAATGAGCGAACAGCTTGCAGAAGTTAATAAAAAGCTGGTACAAAGAGATAATCAACTGGATACGATAAATGAGATTAGTAAGGCGATAACATCAGTGCTGGATATGGATGAGCTGCTACGCTTATGTTTGAATGAAATCAACGGAAAATTAAAGGTAAAACATAGTTCAATCATGTTAATTGATGAGATAAGGAACGAGTTCGTCGTCAGGGCAAGTCAAGGTCACAGAAGTATGCAGGTTTTAGGTAAAACACAGAAGGTGGATGAAGGTGTGGCAGGGCGTGTTGTACGGGGTAAAAAACCAATTCTGGTTAAAGATATCAGGTTTGATAGCAGGTTCAGTAGATACGAAAAGTCGGATTATAAAACGAAATCATTTGCTTCTGCACCTCTTATTCTGGGGCAGAATGTCCTCGGCGTAATAAATATTATAGACAAGATATCTGGTAAAAGTTTTTGTGAGGCCGATGTCAATTTGCTTTGTACTATTGCCGGCCAGGTAAGTGTCGCAATTGAAAACTCAAGGCTGTATAAGGTTCTTGAAGAAAATTGTATTACAATGGTCAAATTTTTGGCTGACAACCTGGAGGCACAGGACCGCTACTTGAGCGGTCATTCCCAAAGAGTGTCGAAATATTCATATTCTATTGCAAGTGTAATGGGAGTATCTGACAAGGAAAGAAACATATTACGAGATGTATCACTGTTACACGATATTGGCAAAATAGGTATTCCAAAATTTTTATTCAACAAGTCTGAGGAATTAAATGATACCGAATTCGACAAAATAAAGTCTCATTCAGTCAGGGGTGAAGAGATATTAAAGCCACTCGGTTTTCTTAAAGAGGGGATATGTCATATAAGAGGCCATCATGAGCATTTTGATGGTAGTGGATATCCGGACAGATTAGGTGGTGAAGATTTGCTGCTTCTGACGAGAATCATGACAGTAGCTGACTCCTTCGATGCAATGACATCAGAAAGGACTTATCGGCAACCGTTGAAAATAGACAAGGCAATGTCAGAACTCAAAAGAATGTCAGGGAAGCAATTTGATCCTAAGGTTGTAGATGCATTTGCGTCCAGCGAAATACTCAAGATGGAATCAGATTTAGAAACAAAATATTAAAAATGGTAAATAAAATGCACAGAGAATACAGAAAAAATAAAAAACCCGAAAAACTAATAGGGTGCTGTCTGTCATTCTCTGTGCATCTGAAATATTAATTAAGCTAGGATAGACTACAGTAAAGACTACTCGATTAACAGAACCTATTCAGGAGAGAAAATGAATAATCAAATAAGAGTATTAGTTGTAGATGATGAGCCTAAGATATGCCATTTAATTGAAGAACTGCTCAAACTGGAGGGCTACCTGGTAGATGTCAGCTTTTCAGGCATGGACGCACTTCAAATGTTGAAGAGAGATGATTATCAAATGTTGCTGACTGATTTAAAGATGCCCGGGGTTGATGGGTTGGAACTAATTAAAAAGGCCAAAGCTGAAAGTCCTGAGATCAGGGCAATAATGGTTACAGGATATGCAACTGTTGATACTGCAGTGCAGTCATTAAGGCACGGAGTAGATGACTACATTACAAAGCCATTCAATATTTTTGAATTGAAGAAAGCGGTAAAACAGACCTTGCATACCCGCCAGGTTGCGATAGAGAATGCGCAGCTATTGAAGGATCTAAAGAAGGCGAATCGTGAGCTCAATATTAATAAGAATGGGTTGACAGAGAAAGTTCAGGCGACTGGAGAACAGCTTACGATGGCTCAGAAAGAGCTTGTGCAAAGAATCAGTGAGTTGGCTACGGTAAATGAGATCAGCAAGGCAATTACTTCGGTACTGGATATGGATGCGCTCCTAAGTTTGTGCTTGAAGGAGATTAACGAGAAGCTAAAGGTGAAACACAGTTCAATCATGTTGATTGATGAAGACGGAGAAAGCCTGGTAGTTAAGGCGTGTCATGGTGACAGAAGTAAACAGGCCATGGGACAGGCTCAAAAGATAGACGAAGGAGTATCAGGGCGTGTTGTAACAGAAAGAAAGCCCATTCTGGTTACGGATATCAGGCGAGATAACCGGTTTAACAGAAGCGAAAGACCGGATTATAAAACGAAATCATTTGTTTCTGCGCCTCTCATAGTTGAGGGAAGAGTTCTTGGTGTAATAAATGTTATAGACAAGGCTTCCGGTGAAAGCTTTTGTGAGACAGATGTTAATCTGCTGTGTACTATCGCAGGGCAGGTAAGTATTGCGGTAGAAAATGCAAGACTCTATGAGGCACTTGAAGAAAACTGCTTCAATATGGTTACGGCCCTGGCGAAAAGCCTTGAGGCTAAGGATAAGTATACAAGCGGGCATTCTCAGAGAGTATCGGAATATTCATCTGTAATGGCCAGGTCAATGGGAGTGTCTGATAAAGATATGAAGACTTTACGTCATGCTTCATTGTTACATGATATTGGGAAGATAGGTATTTCTGAGTTTATAATCAACAAGACAGATAGACTGAATGACACGGAATTTGCCACAATAAAATCACATCCTTGCCAGGGAGAACAAATTATTAAACCGTTAACTTTTCTTGATGATGCAATACATCATATAAGAGGCCACCATGAGAGTTTTGATGGTAGAGGATATCCGGATAGATTAGGCGGAGATGATCTACCACTACTGACCAGAATAATGACAGTAGCTGACGCTTTCGATGCAATGACATCAGATAGAACATACCGATCATCAATGAAAACAAATAAAGCAATATCAGAGCTGAGAAGAGTAGCAGGAAAGCAGTTCGACCCGGAAGTTGTAGACGCTTTTGCTTCCAGTGAAATAGTCAAGATGAAATCAGATTTAGAATCTAATTACTAAAGATTGATAATAAAATGCACAGAGAATACAGAAAAAATAAAAAACCTGAACAAGCTATCAGGGTATAGTCTGTCATTCTCTGTGCATAGGAAAAATAAGAACATAATGCGGAGTTCTGAGGATTAAACCTGCAGTACTTGAAAGGAAGATGGAGCTGGTTTAGGAGGTCTTGATTGATGATAGCAAGAAGAATGATAATTCTATTTATCGGTCTACATTTCCAGTAGAGACTATCGGGTAACAGAATATATCCGGAAGGAGAGTAAAATGGATAAGCAAATAAGAGTATTAGTAGTAGATGATGAGCCTAGAATCTGCCATTTAATCTTAGATGTTCTTATTAAGGAAGGCTACATGGTTGAGGTTAGTTTTTCAGGTGCTGACGCTCTGGAGCTGGTCAAGAAATATAATTATCATCTGCTGATAACAGATCTAGAGATGCCAGGGATTGATGGCCTGGAGCTAATACAAAAGGTGAAAAAGGAAAATCCGGACATCAGGGCTATAATGATTACTGGTAACTTAATTGACGATGTTGCTGCCTGGTCACTGAGATACGGAATCGATAACACCATGAAGAAGCCATTTAATATTACTAAGTTGAAAAAAGTGGTAAAACAAACTTTATGTACACATAAGATTGTACTTGAGAAAATATAATTTTAAGAAAGTATATTGTGTGCCGGTACTTCACAAACAAGGATTTTAAATAAAACCGGTTTCCGTTTATGCTTGTTGCTGATCTAATCATGTCTGATGAAAAATATATTGTAGTACTAATGGGTGGAATATCTCCGGAAAGGGAGATATCACTTCAATCTGGTAAAGCGATAGCAAGTGCTCTGTCGATTGATAATAAAAATGTTATCAAGATAATAGTTAATGATGACATGGTTAATGAACTCGATAATTATAAAATTGATGTGGCTTTTATTGCCCTTCACGGATATTTCGGAGAAGATGGTGGTATTCAGGGGGTCCTGGAATCCAAAGGTATTCCGTACACCGGTTCCGGAATTGCAGCAAGTAAACTTGCAATGAACAAAGTAGAGTCTAAAGAAGCTTTCAGAAGAAACGATATTCCAACACCTGATTATTTCACCGCCTCTACGATGCAAAATGTGTCAGAAATTACCAATAGTGCAAAAAGCTTGAAATTGCCTTTGATAACCAAACCGGTAAGTAACGGTTCCAGTTTTGGGATATCAATAATTAAAGAATATGCCGAAATAAAAAGTGCGATTGAACATACCGGTCGTTATGGCAGGGAAATTCTCGTTGAAGAGTGCATTGAAGGCAGGGAATTGGCTGTCAGTGTCCTAAACGAAAAAGCACTTCCTGTGATAGAAATAAAGACTGCAACCGGAATTTATGACTACGATGCAAAGTATAAAAGCGATAAGACCCAATACAATGTTCTTACACCTGGTAAAGATTCGTCAGAGACTACATTATCTCATGATGTTTATGAAAGAGTACAGGAACTGGCAGTTCGTTCGCACGCCAGCCTTGGTTGCCGCACCTTCTCAAGAGTAGATATGATTTTGAATAAAGACGACGAAATATACGTTCTTGAAGTTAACACAATACCGGGATTTACTGAAAGAAGCCTGTTGCCAAAGGCGGCAGCTGCGGCAAATATTAGTTTCTCAGAGCTATGTAATACAATAGTAAATGCTGCTCTTGTGTCCGAGCAGGCAACTCGAACAGGTTAGCAAAAATATAGCTAATATATGAACAGATAATGGTTCCACTTATAGCTGTCATTTAAGATTTATGGAAGCAGTAGATTTTATTTTTAATTTAATATTCAGTAACAATGAAAAAATTACTCAAGGTTCAATATGATAAAGTGGTAGAGAAGATAAGGGCAAATATTGCTACTGTAAAACCGTATATTGAAAATCTGCGGAAAGCATCTATATTGTTTCTGCTCAAATTAGCTTTGGTTGCGGTTGTGGTGTTTTCTGTTATATGGTTGGGTAAATTTGGATGGAAACGGTTGACCGAACAAGATATCTTTGTGGTAAGCCCTGCAACATTTTCATTCGAGGCTCCTGACTGGGCAACAGATGAGTTTGCTCATGAGCTAAACAATATCCATGGATTGAAAGATAAATATAATATCTTTGAGAAAGATTTAACAAAAAAGATTGTAAATGTGTACGAAAACAGTCCGCTTATTTCCAGAGTCAACTATGTTCAGCGTGAACTACCGAACAGACTCAAAATGAAATTTGAATTGCGCAGGCCTGTAGCGATTGTTAAAAGAAAACGGAAAAAATATCTGATAGATAAAGATTGTGTAAGACTTCCAAAGAAGTTTTACAAGTATCCTGTAGATGGTGATCCGATTTATATAATCAGTAAAAAATCGGTAAAGGTACCCAGGTATGGGGAAAAATGGAAAGACAGATCAATAGAGGATGGTATAGACCTCCTGAACTATCTAAGGCATAACAAGGTAGATAAGCTTTTAAAGATTGTGTCTATAGACGTTTCGAAGATAGGAGACAGGCACAAAGACGGTAAAATCGGTGTAGAGTTATGGACAAAAGACGGGGCAAAAATAAAATGGGGCTTCTCAGCATCGAGTGGCCAGGTAAATGAGCTTTCAAATTATGAGAAACTTCAGAATTTACTGAGCGTAGCAATGGAAGCAGGAACAGACCTGGAAAAT
>CAYTGO010000021.1:46232-48135 GCA_964437425.1 uncultured Candidatus Scalindua sp. | reverse complement strand
GCCCCCATTTGTATGTCTCTTTTACCGGCACCTGCTCACGAATCTGGTGTTCTTCACAAACAGCGATCCCGCAGACAATACATATCGCTATCGCATCAGTCTTTTTACCTGCCTTGTTACAGATATAGCATTTCACCGTATCACCTCCTTGTCTGACAATTTCGCAATAATATTAGTAATTTAAAACCAGCAAATTCATAATAAAGACTACGATTTATAATTTATTCCGGGTTTCATCTTTCCCCGGAGAATATGAAGTAAAAATATTCTTTAGCATGTTAAATTCCTCAGCACCTATTGAGTGGGCGCAATCTTTATGCCTATGAATAAAACATTTACAAAAATAAATTATCAATGCTGCATAACTACTTTATTAATTGGATCTTACAATCTTAAGATGCAATTCAAGGGATAAACATGTGGCTTTGTGACACACATGTAAAACGAATAATTTGCGATACTAGCTGTTTTTTACACTTGACTATTCGAAATTATTTCGCAATTATGAGGAAAAACATTGAGCATGAAGTCTCATCTTTTTTTGCACAAAACTATAAGCCACTGTAGATTTAAGGCTTATGCCTTGCCGAAATTTTTTGTGTACGAAAAAATATTATTGGTATGGACATTGCAATATTCATAGTTAGAAAGTTAACAATTAGTAATCTCTAATACTTATAGAAAGCAGAGGGAGGACTCAAAGTGGATATATATAAGTTTGCAATGCAAATGGAATTGGATGGCAGGCATTATTACCTGGATCTGGCTAAGAAGACAGAGAATGCGGGTATTAAGAGTGTACTGACTATGATGGCTGAGTCTGAGGCTAAGCACTATAATGTGATCCTGGATATGCAAAAGAATGATAAAACAGAATATTCGAAGGATGCTGAGGTGCTGACAAAAATAAAAAATATTTTCTCGAAAATGAAAGAAGAGAAAGAGATTGATGTTGATGTTTCTCAGGTGGAATTTTACAAAAAGGCTATGGAGATTGAGGCAGATAGTGAAAAATTTTATCTTGAGAGGGCAGATGAGGAGAAAGACCCACACAGAAAGGAAATATTTTTGACGTTAGCAAAAGAGGAAAAAGGCCATTGTATTCTACTGGAAAATATAGTCAATCTAGTGTCACAACCTGACAGTTGGATTGAAAACTCTGAGTGGTACGATGTAGACGGAGTTTGAAGTGTGAATGCCGCTCTTTATAAAGTAACAATTTATGAGGAAAGAGGTTACTCAAAATGCCTTTTCTAAAATCGGTCTTAAAACAATATGATCTTGTTGCTGGCGAGCTGGAACTGCCTGGCAATGTTCTGGAAAGGTTACGATATCCCAAACGGTCATTGTTAGTCTCTATTCCTATTGAGATGGATAGCGGAGCAGTTAAGGTATTTAAAGGGTTTAGAGTTCAGCACGATATTACATTGGGGCCGTCAAAGGGAGGGGTACGTTATCACTCCAACGTTAACCTTGAAGAGGTCACTGCTCTGGCCATGTTGATGAGCTGGAAATGTGCATTGATGCAGCTTCCATACGGTGGGGCAAAGGGAGGAATTTGTTGCACCCCCGCAGTAATGTCTCTGAAAGAGAAAGAGCGGCTTACCAGAAGGTTTACATCTGAAATTATCTGGGCTATCGGCCCGGAAGAAGATATACCCGCTCCGGATATGAATACTAATATGCAGACAATGGCATGGATGATGGATACGTACAGTATGTTGAAAGGCCATACTACCTTAGGAGTTGTTACCGGCAAACCGTTGGTATTGGGAGGTTCTTTAGGTAGAGAGGAAGGGACGGGGAGAGGAGTCTATTATATGGTAGAAGAGGCAGCAAAGGTTAAGGGAAAAGATCTGAAAGGGCTTAGAGTTGCCATACAGGGATTTGGAAATGTAGGCTC
>CAYTGO010000021.1:43488-46132 GCA_964437425.1 uncultured Candidatus Scalindua sp. | reverse complement strand
TAGTTGAGGGTGCAAACGGACCGACGACACCTGAAGCAGACAGGATTCTGTCCGAGCGTGGTGTTTGTGTGATACCTGATATACTCGCAAACTCGGGCGGTGTAGTCATCTCATATTTTGAGTGGGTGCAGGATCTTCAGTTTTATTTTTGGAAAGAGAAAGAGATACATCAGCGCTTAAAAGAGATAATGTCAAATGTATTTAATAGTGTTTTGGCAATGTCTCAAGAGAAGAAAATTGATTTGAGAATGGCGGCATGGATGATCGGTATCAGCCGCATAGCGGAGGCACAGAAAATCAGAGGATTATATCCATGATAGATTACTTTTTTACATATGAAAAAGTATAATGTTTTTAATGTTATTTTTAGAAAGGAATATTGAAATGAGCGTTTTAGTTACTAAAGAAGCACCGGACTTTACGGCTGCTGCCGTGCTGGCTGACGGCAGTATCAAGGAAGACTTTAAGTTATCAGATTTGAGAGGAAAGTATGTAGTGCTGTTCTTCTATCCGCTGGACTTTACATTTGTCTGCCCGACAGAAATAATTGCACATGACAAACGATTGGATGAATTCAAGAAACGAAAGGTGGAAGTTGTAGCTGTCTCCATCGATTCACAATTCAGTCATCACGCCTGGAGAAATACGCCTGTTAATAAAGGTGGTATTGGTGAGGTACAGTTTCCGATAGTAGCAGATGTTAACCATGAAATTACCAGGGCATATGGGGTTGAACATCCTGCAAGTATCGCTCTGCGTGCGTCATTTTTAATCGACAAGGACGGTAATGTTCGACATCAGACAGTCAACGACCTTCCCCTCGGGCGTAATGTAGATGAGATGCTTCGTGTAGTTGATGCTTTACAGTTTCACGAGAAGCATGGTGAAGTATGTCCTGCCGGCTGGCAGAAGGGTGAGGATGGTATGACGCCAACAGCTGATGGCGTGGCAGATTATCTATCTTCACATTCTGAGGAATTATAAACGGAAACAATTAAGTTTTAAGTAAACTAAAGTGCTCAAAGTTGAAAAATAAGAATTACTACAACTTTGAGCACTTTTAAATTGAGGTAATATTATGATTACAGCCGGAACAGAAGCCCCGGATTTTTGCTTAGAAAATCAGGATGACAAAGAAGTATCATTGAAAGATAACAAGGGTAAATGGATAGTATTATACTTCTATCCGAAAGATAATACTTCCGGATGCACAAAAGAGGCTTGTGATTTCACCGAGTCATTCAAGGATTTCAAAAAACTGAATGCGGTCATAATTGGAGTCAGCCCCGATAGCACAGAGTCGCATAGGCGCTTCATTGAAAAGCAGAACCTGGGTATTACGTTACTGAGCGATCCGGACAAAAAAGTACACAAAGCATACGGTGCCTGGGGAACGAAGAAGAACTATGGCAAAGAGTACGAAGGGGTAATCCGGTCAACCTTCATCATTTCTCCGGAGGGTAAGATTGCTGAAATATGGAGCAAAGTGAAAGTTCGTGTTAAACGTAAAGACGGAGAATCGCGGCATGTGGACGTTGTTAAGGAGCGCCTTAAAGAGCTTCAGAATGAGTAAAGCGTTTTACATAACTGCCATGGCGTATATTTAGTCTTTCATTCTATAAACTGCCTTTTAATTAGCGATGCTTCGCTAAGTCAAATCTTTCTTCTGGCCGATTATATACGATCTTGCGAAATAGAGTATTGTGATCTAAATAGACTGAATCATATGACAAAGTAGTGAGATTTTTAATTATATTTATGTTATAATACTGCTTCGAAATATAATCATGTGTATGCTTCGTCTCAGACAAATTATTTCGATTATACAATAGTATGGAGGAAATATGAATCTAGAGAACGCAATAAAGATAGTAAGAGAATATGGAAAGATTCTGAATGAACAACCTGCTAAAAATGTTCAGGGCCGGTTTATATCACTATTGCCACATGACAAAGACACGATAAAAGAGGCAATTAAGGTTGAGTTGATGTACGTCGGTACTGCAGAGCCGAGTGATGATGAAATGTTCGGGACTCTTCAGTTAAGTTTCCTGCAGCTTGCCAGTTTTCTTCCTGATGATGAGGTCGTACCTACGTTTGATGTGGGACTTGCCCTTGAATCAGACGATGTCTGTCACAACTATTTCCAATACCTCGACAGAATCAAAAAGGTAAGCAACCATATACTGGAGCAGACGAGTATATTGGTAGGTGAACTTGACAAATTTTGCCAGGACAATGGATTGTAGCAGGGGGCAGGAATTTTGTATTTTTTATGTTAATACGGATAAGTTATGGATATTGAAAAGACCTGGGAAAGAGCTCTTAAACATACTGAAGTGGTAAGACCACGGGTAAAGCCTCTTGATACTCTCAAGACTACGCATTTGCCATACATCTTTTTGGCTGAATCTTCAGTTAACCTGGGAGATTGTGTGGTTCGTAAGGGAGAGATATTAGTGGAAAAGCCCTCGCTCTTTCTTCCACCGGGTTCGGCTCAGCTTGATGGGTTTGATTTCAGGGATGATTCCAGGAAACAGCAGGAGATGATTACCAATTTTTTTCTTGTTCGTGGTATCGAGTTTCCATCATTTAAATATAATAATAAAACATACTCACTTGATGTTTTTGAAGGCAGGCTGAG
>CAYTGO010000021.1:8892-43388 GCA_964437425.1 uncultured Candidatus Scalindua sp. | reverse complement strand
CATTTAAATATAATAATAAAACATACTCACTTGATGTTTTTGAAGGCAGGCTGAGTCTGGCAATTGATAAATACACGCAGGAACTGCAAAAAGAGGAAAATGTTACTTGCGGCCTTATTATTGGCCCGGAAGATTGCTGGCAATTTTCTGTTTTCATCTTTATCTGCATGCAGATCTTACGCTCTGCAGATAACGATATTAAGAGCTTTATGGACAGATGGGACAGGTAAAAACCACATGCAGTTTAGACGGATTAAACCGTTTCCACCGGATGGTGTTATCCTTCAATAATAAGAAGTAGTCCGCAGTCAGGACATTCCCTTGCGTCCTTACCAACATCGTGTCCGCATGCCGGGCATTTGTCCTGATCGGCCCATTCCTGCGATTCCCTGAGTTCCGGGTGTACGATCATGTAATGTTCTTCAATATAGTCATGTGCCGCCTGGACATCCTTTTCGGCAACCAGAATAATGAATCGGCAACCACATGTTCCCGCGCTGCATCCCGGGGCGAGTGTCATACCGGCAGGTATACCTTTCCCGGTAAGCATGTCTGCCAACTCCTTCATCCAGTCCTGATCACCTTCCTTGACTGCCACCCATTCTTCATAGTCCTCTTCGGGATTTGGTGTTTCCATATTTCAGTACCTCTTTATAATCCGGATAAAATTCTGTTTTCAACCAATAACATATAAATTATTTTGTTTCATAAAGCAATATTTAATTTTTGCGTTAATCATGGCAATAGTTTTCTTATAACCTGCATAGCGAGCATGAGCAAATGGCCGTCATGGTTTTTGATAGATTCTATTAAAGCGTCATCACCGCCTTTGCTTCCTGCTATTGTTTCCAGTCCTTTTTTTATCTCTCCATCAGATTCTTTTCTCTTAATTTTATCCAGTATGTCACATATTCCTGATAAATCTGTGCCATCCAGAGAGTCCCATAGCTTTGATATTAAAATATGAATGTTATCTTCTGCTACGGTGCCCATACGCTTGGCAAGGTTCCTGTCCACCAGCTTTCTATTAATCATTTCGTCTACCTCTTCAAGTTTGTCAAAGTGGATCCCTGCCTCTTTCTCCCATGACTCAAGTTGTTCTGCTGATAAAGCCATCACTATTTATTCCGTCCTTTCGTTTTATTATATTTTATAAATGCGTCAGGTAAGTATTCAATGATGTCGGAAGCGATCATTGAGAGTTCTCCTTTTTTATTTGCCGCAATATCTCCTGCCAGTCCATGGATGTACACGCCAAGCTGTGAGGCGTCAAATACATCATACCCCTGACCGATTAATGATGCGATGATTCCAGTAAGGACGTCACCTGTACCGGCCGTTGCCATTCCGGGATTACCCGTGCGATTTACGTATACTTTACCACTGTCTGCAACTATCGTTTTATCACCCTTTAATACCAGGGTGAGTTTTCTTTCGTTATTTAATTTTTTCTGGATTGATTTAACAAACTGCGATGCCGTGTTCAGCCTATCTTTTTGCACATCCTTTGACGAACCAAGACCGGCCAGGCGTGACATCTCTCCGGGATGAGGCGTTAATACTGCTTGTCTTTTTATTTTGTGCAGTACCTTCACTTTATCCGAAAGTGCGTTAAGCCCATCAGCATCGATTACCATGTTGCGATCTATATTTTGTATTAACCAGAGTATGAGTTCTCTTGTCTCAGGTTGTTGAGAAAGGCCCGGTCCCAAGGCAACGACATCGTGAGATTCACACAACTTCATGATCTCCTTTTTTCCCTTATTGGATAATGTAGACGCCTTTGTTTCAGGTAGGGGATGTGTCATCACGCAAGTCAGTTTTGCCTCCATTACAGGATTAAGGCTTTCAGGGACTCCAAGTGTGACTATGCCAGATCCACTCCTCAATGCTGCTTTTGAGCAGAGGTATGCGGCTCCTGTCAAACCGGGTGAACTGGCAAGCACTAACACACGTCCATAGCTGCCTTTGTGTGTGTCGCTTTTTCTGGAGTTTAATTTGGGCAGTTTTTTTATTTTAACCATATGATTTTTGGAAATTAAAATTGCCTGATGATTACATTGATTAGATCTATTTAGTACTATTGATCAGAGATGCAACGTAAGCAGCGCCAAAGCCGTTATCAATATTAACAACAGTAACATTTGCGGCACAGCTGTTTAACATTGCCAGAAGCGGAGTAACACCGCCGAAACTGGTACCATATCCCACACTTGTCGGTACGCCTATAACAGGTCTTGCCACCATTCCTCCTACTACACTGGCAAGCGCTCCCTCCATGCCTGCTACTACTATGAGCACTTTGGCCGCATCAATATCTTTCTTCTTGCTGAGCAGGCGATGTATACCGGCGACTCCAACGTCGTAAAGTACCTTTACATTGTTTCCCATTATTTCTGCGGTTTCCTTCGCTTCTTCAGCGACAGGAATATCTGAGGTTCCGGCAGTTACAATCAGTATTAAGCCCTTCTTCTTTTTTGAGCGTGAGTTCTTAATAACTATTGTCCGGGCTTTGTCGTTATATCTGGCGTTCTTATATTGTTGAGAAACACATTTGTATATCTCTTCGTTAGCGCGTGTTGCCAATAGATCAGCTCCGTGTTTGATGATCTGTCCGGCAATTTTGAGAACTTGTTCAGGGGTTTTGCCCTCACAAAATATCACTTCGGGAAAACCGCAGCGTATAGTTCTGTGATTATCAACCTTGGCAAAACCCAGATCTTTATATGGTAATTCTTTAAAACTCTGCAAGGCATTTTCTATTGTAAGGTTGCCTTTTTTTACATTTGTTAATAGTTTCTTGATTGTGTTGTCATCCATTTTTAGTACCTTTTTTCTATTCTCAACTCATTTCCAAACTGGAGTCCGGAAACGAAAATATATTACGGTATTGCTTCAACTTCAAGGTTGGAAAATTCCTTTTCTCCATACTTATGGAATGCCAGCCCCGCTACCATAGCCGCATTATCCATACATAATTTCTTCGATGGATAATAGAGTGGTATATTACGCCGCTTTGCCGCATCTGTAAGTTTCTGCCTTAATCTTGAGTTGCAGGCTACACCACCACCAATGATTATACTTTTGGACGAAAATTTATTCGCCGCAAAAATAGTTTTGTCTACCAGTACATCAACAACCGCTTCCTGAAAACTTGCAGCAATGTCTGCAATTTCCTGATCTGTTAGTTTTGGTATTTCACTGGTGCTCTTTGAGTTCTGACCCATACAGTGATACAAGACCGCTGTTTTTATACCGCTAAAACTAAAATCAAGAGAACCTTTTTTCAAATAAGACCGGGGAAATTGTATTGCTTTCTCATTCCCTTTTTGCGAAATAGCATCGATCTCCGGTCCGGCAGGGTAACCCAAGCCTAATATTTTGCCAACTTTATCAAACGCTTCTCCTGCCGCATCATCTATGGTTCCGCCAATCGACTCGTAATCTGTTTCACCGTGTGTCAGGAACAGAGATGTATGTCCCCCTGATACTACGAGGCTGATAGCCGGGTAATCAATATTTTCATTTTCTATCTTACTTGCATAAATATGTGCATGTAGATGGTTGACAGTTATGAGCGGTTTTTTCAGTATCCAGCTTAACGTCTTGGCTGCCGTAAGTCCAATTAATAGCGCACCGATAAGACCAGGTGTATTTGCTATCGATATTGCGTCTATGTCACTCATCTCTATGTTGGCTTCTGCCACCGCTTTGTCAATTACCGTTATAATTGTTTCGGTGTGCGCTCGGCAAGCTATTTCGGGTACTACACCACCAAATTTTGAGTGAAGGTCTTGTTGAGATGCAACTATGTTTGAATGGACTTTAGTACCATCTTCCACCAGAGCAGCGGACGTTTCATCACAAGAGGTTTCGATACCAAGAATTATCATAATATCAGATGTATTTTATCGGAGTTTTCTGGGAGTGAATATCGTTTTCTGCGTTGTTTGTGTTTATACAGGGCTGCTAAGTTCTAGTTATTTTTAGAATAAACACTTATACCTTTCAAAACATCAATTGCCCTGGAAAGCTGTGCATCAACAAATTTTTCTTTTTCATCACTAGTTTCTACAGGTTTTTTTCCGTTTTTCGTACGTATGTCTGCCGCATTAACCCTGGCCATGTGCCTGTGTAAACCTCTCACTTCTTTTTTGGTGAGATCCACCTTTATATCTGGCTCAATACCTATTCCGTGAATCAGTGCTCCGGACGGCGTATAGTATTTAGCCGTTGTCAGCTTCAGAGCCGAATTTTTATCTTTTATTGGTATCAAGCTTTGAACCGAGCCCTTGCCATAAGTTTTAGTTCCCAGCAAAAGTCCGCGTTTATGGTCTTTAACCGCTCCAGCAACAATTTCAGAGGCGCTGGCGCTACCATTATTAACCAATATGATCAGTGGGAAATTTTTATACGTTTTTGATTTACGTGCTTTATATTCGTTGTGCTGTGATTTGTGCCTGCCTTTTGTAGATACAATTAAACCTTTTTTAATAAACCTGTCCGCCATATCTACTGCAGTAGTCAAGAGGCCACCCGGATTAAATCTAAGGTCCAGAATCAGGGATTCCATTCCTTGTTCCTCTAATTCTTTAACTGCAACATCCATGTCATCTACAGTATTGTCTTGAAAACTGGTAATTGCAATATAACCTATCTTGCCCTCTTCATCGACAATCCTTGTACCACGCGTACTGTTTAGATGGATTTTTGCGCGTTCAATAGTAATGTCAACCGGCTCGCTTTCTCCTTCATGTATAACCGTTAATGTAACTTCCGTGTGAGTTTTACCACGGAGCATTTCAATTGCCTCACGAATCGAAATATTCTTTGTTGATTTTCCATCGATCTCGATTATTACATCTCCAATATAAATTCCTGCACGAAAGGCCGGTGAATCGATAATGGGAGTCAAAACCCTTAAGAATCCGCCCTGTAAAATGACCTCAATGCCCAGGCCGTCGAATTCGCCCTCCGTTTCAATCATTAACTCTTTAAGGTTTTTTGAATCAATGAATTGACTATGTGGGTCCAGGCCGGCAAGCATCCCATTGTAAGCGCTCATAAGTAAGGCCCTCAGCCCAACCTCATCGACGTATTTATTCTGTATCTCCTTTATTACGCTTATAAACTCTTCAAAATCCTGATAAAACAGATCCGGGTCAAGTTTCTCCTCTTTCTGTGCATGCAAATAGCATGGATTTAAAGAGATAATAAAGATTACAATCCAGATAATTTTAAAACTATTTTTCATTTTTAGCACTAAAACAGTTCCTTATTTTTGATCCTCCCATAAATCTCCGCTTCAAAAAAGGGAAGGGGATTTCTGGGGAATTAAATGGGAAATACTATGCTTTCTATATGTGGTGGGCAGAGCCGGAATCGAACCGGCGACACCGGGATTTTCAATCCCGTGCTCTACCAACTGAGCTATCTGCCCTGAATTTTATTAAGAAGAGGCAATTTGTGAATTGCACCTACTCTGCGAAGACCTTCTCTGACTCCCTGTTCATAAATCTCATTTTGTCTCGTTCCAATTGTAGCTTTAACTCGTCAGCACTTTCAAACCGGGTCTCTTCTCTCAGTTTGTAGAGGAATTGAACTTCCAGGTCTTTTCCGTAAATCGATTCATTAAAGTCAATTATGTGAGCCTCTACTACAGGTTCATCATTCTGCGCGCTTTCTCCGAACGTAGGACAGGTTCCTATGTTGGTTATAGCGTTATATTCTTTTCCTCCCATAAATACCTTAGTGGCGTACACTCCGGAAGGAGGTCTTATCTCATGGTGAAGATTAAGGTTGGCTGTGGGAAATCCTAAACCTTTTCCACGGCTGGAACCTTTAACAACTGTGCCAAATACGGAAACACGTCTACCCAGCATTCCTCTTGCCTTCTGTAAGTTGCCTTGAATAACGTGCTTTCGTATTGTTGTGCTGCTTGTTATTTCACCTTCGAATTCTAAAGGATCGCATGTAGCAACTTCAAATCCGTACTTTTCAGCATAGTCACGAACCATTGATGCGTTACCTCTTCTGTCCTTGCCAAACGAGCAGTCAAATCCGAGCACAATGACTTTAGCACCCAACCACTCATACAAGATCTTAGTTATAAAATCTTCGGCACTGATTTCAGAGATTTTTTTATCAAACTCCAACACCACTGATATATCAACACCAAGTTGCTCAAACAATACTAATCGATGTTCCAGTGATGTAATACAAGACTGCCGTGTCTGTGAAAGAACGCTTTTAGGGTGGCGATCAAAGGTTAAAATTACTGATTCTCCATTTCTTTCATTCGCCAAGTTTATCGTTTTTTGAATAACCTCTTGATGCCCTGAATGAACACCGTCAAACACTCCCAATGTAACAACAGGGCAGGTAAGTTTTTTTTGTATCTGTTTGATACCAAAAATTGTATCCAATTTGAACCTCTTGTGTGCGTTTAGCTTTTGCTCTTACCTAACTGAGTCTTTGTACCTATCCAGGTTTCCCATTCAGTTGAAAAAACAAACTGTTTTTCCAAAAGATATTGTTCCGTTATTAAATCCCTTTTTTCTTCAAAGCTTTTTGGATCAACCTTTTTTCTCTCTACCAGATTTACAACATAACATGTTTTTTCGCCTCTGTTTTCAGCCGCAATGGCTGACTCTCCAACTTTTAAACCAAAAGCCGCTTCAGTAATTTTAACTCTATCAGATCCCAATATTTCTGTATCCTCATCTTCACTGACGATACCTGGCCTACTGACATATTTAGTTTCTATTATTGCTAATTTACCAGCGTCATCTTTAATAAACTTTACGCCCTCTTTCAGTGAGGTTTGATTTGTTTTTTCAAGACATTTTCCTGCAACCTTTTCGGCTTCCTCAAATGCTTTTTCATAACGTAGATCTTCGGCAACCTTATCACGTACTTCTTCATAAGGAGGAATATGTGTTTCGATTTTTTCTATTACCCGAAAAATAAGTTTGCCTTCTGAAGAACTTATCGGTGTCGAAGGGTCATTTATATCCCTTTCAAATACCTGCTTGGGGAATTCCGGAAGATCAATAATCACTTCCCTCAATTCGTCCTTTGAGAAATAGCTAGTTCCGTTATGCTGATTCGTTGGTATAACATGCGAAAGGTTATATTTCTCCGCAAGTTTAGCAAAACTGATAAAACCTTCTTTATCAATATTTTCATATATTTCATCATCTGCATCAGCAATCATTTTGTTGACTAATGTTTCACGTTCTTGCAAAAGCAGATTTTCTCTGATTTGTGCTTTCACTTCATCAAAAAGCTTAAATTCTGATACAGGTGTTTCATCCGGATTATCAGCATCAGGTGTTGCTACATTCTCTATTCTGAACATAAGGTCCTTTTTCTCTTCGTAATATTCCTGCATCTTTTCATCAGTGATATTAATCTGCTTATCTACCACATCAGATTTTGCAATTATATATTCTACTTTAACTTTTTCCGGTTCTTTATAGCCACATATTCCTTCTTCAAAATTTGGATAATTTTCACTATATTTGTCGTAAAAAGATTTGATCTCGTCTTCCTTGATTTCAACTCGATCGATAAAATCTCGCGCCCTAAGAGCCGTATATTTGATTTTTACCTGTTCGTTCTCTTTAATATAACGTTGTAACGCTTCGTCTTCAGTAACCTTCACAGAACTTTTCAAAAGGTATTGAAGCTTACGTGCTAAGAGATATTCTTCTATTGTTTTTTCGAACTGCGGTTCTGTCAAATGGAATACGCTTCCAAGCATACGTCTGAAACCTTCTTTGTCTTCAAAGATACGCGGATCAACAGGAAAAAAATTACGTATCTCTTGTGCAAGTTCATCTTTGGTTATAACTATTCCCATGTTCTCCGCCTGGCCAAAGAGTGCCATCTGTCTCCAGACCAGTTGTGCTACCGGCTCTTTGGCTTCCCTGAAAAAAATCCTTGCCCATCTGGTGGCAGTATCACTAAACTGATCTTGCGTTACTTTACGGCCATGGATTTCTCCGACACCAGGTTTTGGGATTATATATTCTGCTGCAGGGCCAATCCCCCATATTACCATTAAAAATACAACCAGGATGCCCAGGAGCTTTTTCTGATTTCTTCTAAACCAACTTGTTGCAGCCATAAATACCTCTCATTTTATTGTTTCTACACAGATTAAACTATGTGTGGAAAACATCTTATTAATAAATTGCCTACTGAAATATCGAATAAATCCGAACGTTGAATTATATAAAGCAACGCAGTAACTATCAACTGCTTTTTGTAAAAACTTATAATCTTGCTTAGTATATATAGCGAAAACATATAAAAAATCTTTTAAACTAGAAAACCCTTGACACTAACAAACACCTTTGTTTTAATTCTTAACTTTGTCTAAAAATGTACTTTTAGTTTTGAGCCTTCAAAGAATTTAATAATAACCAGTCTATGGATAAAAATCTCGTTATAGTAGAGTCGCCGGCAAAAGCAAAAACAATTGAAGGTTACCTGGGAGACGGTTTTACGGTACAGTCATGTTTTGGCCACGTCCGGGACCTTCCCAAGACTAATAAAGCTATTGACATAAAAAACGGGTTTCAACCTACATATGAGATTCCTAAAGAGAAAAAAGACGTTATAAAGGATCTTAAAAAGTCGGCAAAGAAAGCTGATGTTGTATGGCTGGCAACTGATGATGACCGCGAAGGAGAGGCGATATCATGGCACTTGCATGAAGCGCTTAAATTAGATGAAGAGAATACACGTAGAATTGTTTTCGGAGAAATTACTAAAAAGGCGATACTTAATGCCATTGAATCTCCAAGAACAATTGATATAGCGCTCGTCAATGCGCAGCAGGCCAGGCGGATCTTAGACAGGCTTGTAGGATTTGAATTGTCCCCAATTTTATGGAAAAAAATTCAACGTGGTCTTTCTGCAGGCAGGGTTCAGTCTGTTGCCGTAAGAATGGTGGTTGAAAGAGAACGTGAAATTGAACAATTTGATACTCAGTCATTCTTCAAAGTCAGCGCTGAGTTCCTGGTTGAGGATGATAAAGTACTGAAGGCGGAGTTGTCCGAAAGGTTTTCCTCTGAAAAGGAAGCTTTGGAGTTCCTGACCAAATGTATCGGGGCTACTTTTACAATAGATAATTTAGAGAAAAAACCGGGACAGAAGAAACCGGCTGCACCCTTTACCACTTCTACGTTACAACAAGAGGCCAGTCTCAAACTCGGTTTTTCCGTAGCGCAGACTATGACCCTGGCTCAACGTTTATATGAATCAGGTAAGATTACCTATATGAGAACAGATTCTGTCAACCTCTCAGAATCTGCTTTAGAAAATGCTGCAAAGGAAATAACTTCAGCATATGGTGCCGAATATTCAGAAACAAGACAATATACTACCAAGTCCAGCTCCGCTCAAGAAGCTCATGAAGCCATCAGGCCTACAGAATTCTCAGAGAAGAGTGCAGGTGGTGACAGAAATCAGACACGCCTTTATGAGTTGATATGGAAGCGTGCAATTGCATCGCAAATGGCTAATGCCCGTATAGAGAGAACTACTGTGAAAATCGGAATTTCCACTGTTCCTCAAACCATGAAGGCTACAGGTGAGGTCATCATGTTTGAAGGATTTCTCAAGGTTTACCTTGAATCGGCTGTTGAAGAAAATGAGGAAGAGGAGAGCAAAGGGATTTTACCGCCGCTAACGGTTGGGCAGGAACTAAACCTTGACAATATGAAGGCAGTTCAAAGGTTTACAAGATCCCCTGCAAGGTTTACAGAAGCAAGCCTTGTTAAGAAACTGGAGGAACTGGGTATCGGCAGACCTTCTACCTATGCTCCTACCATTTCTACCATACAAAAAAGAGGTTATGTGCTCAAGGAGCACAGGGATGGCCGGGAGAGACAATATCTGGAAATGGTTTTGGCAAATAATGAAGTCAATACCGTCACAAAAACGGAAATTACAGGCGCTGAAAAAGCCAAGCTTTTCCCAACAGATGTTGCCAGGATCGTTAACGACTTTCTGGTCAAACATTTTCCAAGGGTTACTGACTACTCGTTTACTGCTTCTATAGAAAAGGAGTTTGATGATATTGCTTCCGGCAAGCTGGAATGGGACAAAATGATTGGAGCATTTTATGGAAGCTTTCATGAAAGGGTTGAAGCTACAGATGCAATAGATCGGTCAGAAGTAGACACCTCTAGAGAACTTGGTAAGGATCCCAAAACGGGGAGAACCTTATTGGTACGACTGGGGCCGTACGGGCCTATGGCTCAAATCGGAACTACCGAGGAACTTGAAGAAGAGGAGAAGCCTAAATATGCAAGTCTGCTTAAGGGGCAGTTGCTGGAATCCATCACTTTTGAGGAGGCCGTTAACTTATTTAAGCTACCGAGAGAAGTTGGTACGTATGAAGACAAAGTAATTACTGCCGCAATAGGCAGGTTTGGGCCGTATATTCGGCATGACAGCAAATTTGTCTCGTTAAAAGGCGATGATGATCCCTATACTGTTGAGCAAGAGAGGGCCATTGAATTAATCGAAGCCAAGCGCAAAGCTGATGCTGAAAAATTCATCAAGTCATTTGACGAAAATCCTGAGGTGCAAGTGTTAAACGGCAGGTACGGGCCTTACATAAAAGTTGGGAAAAAGAATGTCAAAATACCTAAGGATCAGGAGCCTAAAGACCTGACTCTTAAAGAGTGTCTTGATCTTGCAGAAAAAGCCCCTGAAAGGAAAGCCCGGGGAGGAAAAAGAAAGACAAAAACTGCTACCACTAAAAAGAAAAAATAAGCAGTCTTGGGCGAGCGGAAAGATGCACTAATACTTCAAGGTAACATAACCCTTTGATTTGATAAGCAGGGAGACAGATACGCCTGTATCAACAAACCCTTTCAATACAGTCTGAAATTCACCGGCAGTCTTGACATCGCTGGAACCAACTCTTAATATTATGTCACCGGGTATTATACCCGCCCTTTCTGCCGGACTATCACTTACAACGTGTCTTACAAGTACTCCGTGTCCTTTCTTCTCTTCCGATGACAGGGTCTCAACTGCCAAACCCACGTTGAGGCTCGTTTGTCCGATAATCGCTCTAACTGTTGCGTATTTACGCCCGGACATGTTTCCTGGTTGTTCGTCAATATTGATTGTCAGTAATTCTTCTTTTGTGTTTCGAATGACCGTTACCGCTACACTACTGCCGACTTTCGCAACCCTTATGGCTTTCTGTAGATCGTCTATATTCATGATTTTGCGTCCGCCAAACTCAACGATAACATCACCGGGAAGAATGTTTCCTTTTGACGCAGGAGTATCTTGCCACACCTCGGAGATGAAAGCACCTTCATCCGATTCAATCTGAAATTCTCTCAGCACATCGCTTTTATTTTTCAGA
The DNA here is from genome assembly GCA_964437425.1 of uncultured Candidatus Scalindua sp. Lineage (GTDB taxonomy): Bacteria > Planctomycetota > Brocadiia > Brocadiales > Scalinduaceae > Scalindua. The sequence goes on along the minus strand of CAYTGO010000021.1, from coordinate 31,990 downwards.
TTTAAATATGCAGCCAGGCTGTCATTTATATCCTGAAGTCCCACTCCCAGGTAGCCTCTTACGACTCTGCCTTTTTCAATAAGGTCTGATATAGCCTCATTTGCAATATCCATGGATATTGCAAACCCGACTCCCTGAAATCCTCCTGTGCGAGTTGCGATAGCAGAATTAACTCCGATTATCTCGCCTCGCAGGTTTACCAGTGGGCCACCACTGTTGCCCGGATTAATCGCAGCATCTGTTTGAATAAAATCTTCGTACGCAAAGGGCTTGGCATATGGGGTGATATGTGTTCTTCCTACTGCGCTTACTATGCCTGCGGAAACGGTCTGGCTGTATCCAAATGGATTGCCAATGGCAATAACCCAGTCCCCGACATTCACGCTCTCAGGATCACCAAGAGTGGCTTCTCTGAGATCTTCACATGCAATCTTCAAAATTGCCAGATCCGTGTTTGAATCCTGACCAATCATTTCTGCGTCATGCTTGTCCCCGTTATGTAGCGTGACCGTAATTTTTCCGTTTTCATAACCATTTACAACATGGAAATTGGTAAGAATATACCCTGTTTTCTTTATTATTATTCCGGAACCGAAACTGGGTTTATTGGAGCCCTGAGATTTATTATTTTCTTCGTCAGGAGGGGAACCTTCATCGTGCGGGTTGACTGGTGTGCCATAAGCATCTTCTGCTACAATACTTACAACTGAAGGAGCTACCAAGCGTGATACCTTTTGGAAAATTCGTACAAACGGGTTTGCAATCTTTTCCAATTCTAAAAGATCTTTTCTTAATTCTTCAACTTCACTGCCAGAACATACTCCATGGCTGAGTAAAAGCAGAAAAACAAGACAAATTAATATTTTAGCACGCAATAGCTTTAAAAACTTTACAAACATAGTACAAGAAATTGTATCAAAATAATCGTCTTTTACAACAAATCATTTGATTTTCAAGCTGGCATTGATACTCTATTATGAACGGTTGTTACAATTTATCTAAATAGTGGATCTCGCAACTTTTCGTTACTGGTCAGGGCGGACAGGATACTAAATAATGAAAAAAGGTAAGCTTATTGTTGTTGAAGGGACCGACGGAAGCGGTAAAACCGTGCAAACCGGCCTTCTTACGGAAAGGCTGTCGAAAGAGGGTTATCAGGTACAAATGACAGATTTTCCACAATATGGCAAATCGTTCTTTGCAGACATGATAGAGAAATATTTGAAGGGCGAATTCGGTTGGCCGCAGGAATTGAGAGATCATCTTAAAAAGCATCCACGTCTCAGTGAAAAAAGTTCTGCTTCCGATAATTTTGAGTCACGACCCAATGAGGTTGATCCTTATCTCACCTCCCTTCTTTACGCAGGGGATAGATGGGAAGCAAAAAACCAGATGCACAAATGGCTGGAAGAGGGAAGTATAGTTATATCTAATCGTTATGTTTGCTCGAATATGGCTCATCAAGGGGCAAAGATCAGTGACGCAGTGGAACGAAAAAAATTTTATAAATGGATTAAGGTGCTCGAACATGAAGTTTATGCTGTCCCAAGGGCAGACTTTACTATTTATCTGCATGTTCCGGTAGATATTTCCCGGGAGTTAATTAAAACAAGATTAAGAGAATCAGAAGGCTTGAAATCAAAGATGGATTTACATGAAGAAGACACCGGGTACCTGAATAGAGTTCGGGACGCATATGTTGAACTTGCAGCCAGTGATAGTAACTGGTGTACTGTAGAATGTGTAGAAAACGATCAAATAAAGCCTAAGGAAGGCATTTCAGAAGAGATTTGGCATGCGATAAGTAGAATTTTAAGTTAATGCCTTATTAAGACTTTGAAAATATGTATAACTCGTTTATTAATAAGTCTTAATCCTGAAAAATCTATTCTTGACATATTATGTAGTAATCTACTAGAATAAAGGACTTACAGTTTCAATTACTAAAATCGATACGTTTAAGGAGGGGATTTTTGGAAAATATAATGAGCAAAGATATAAGGGCAGTTATAGATCAATGTCCTGAAGTCGGTCGCATTTTGGAAGAATATGGTATTGGCTGTGCTCCGTGTTCTGTAGGAAGTTGTCTGGTCAGTGATGTTGTGGGTATACATGGTCTTGATCCACAGACAGAAGCTACTTTGATGTATAAGATGGAAAAAGCTCTTTATCCGGATAGAGATGTACCGGAACCAAAGGTGGACATGTCAAAAGTAGTACCAAAAGAGATAAATTATTCTCCGGCGGTAAAGAATCTCGTGGATGAACATGTACTGATCAAACGGATGCTGGCTTTAATTCCTACCATTGCTGATTTTGTTGAAAACAGTGAGACGGTGGATAAAGATCTTGTTTTGAATTGTGTTGATTTCATACGCGGTTATGCTGATAAGTTCCATCATATGAAGGAAGAGGATATCCTCTTTAAATATGTTGATGAACAGTCGGAGATAATTAAGATTATGTACGAGGATCATGTTACCGGAAGGAACCATGTCAAGAATGTTGTTGAAGGTGCTGAAAATGGAAACAAGGCTCAAGTCAAAGAGCATTTGAATGGATACAGGGATTTGCTTACTCAGCATATAAAGAAGGAAGATGAAATATTATATCCATGGATAGAACGTCAAATGTCTGATAATCAGATTGGCGAACTGTTTCAGAGATGTAGTGCGGCAGATGCATCAGTTGGAGAAGAACTGCCGAGGAAATATGAAAAATTTATAATTGATTTAGAAGAAAAATTTGCGAAGGAGAATTAGTAATGAGTGATTGCTGCCCAGGATCAAAAACAATGGATTTTAATGAAGACGATGCGCAGGGTGAAGATGAAACAGGTGCACGCCAATCTCAGCTGAAACAGTGGCCTATCCAGTTACATCTGGTTTCCCCACAGGCACCTTATTTTCAGGAGAAAGATATTTTGCTTGCCGCAGACTGTGTGCCTTTTGCTTTGGCAGATTTCCACAAGGATCATCTTAAAGGAAAAAGCCTGGCTATTGGATGTCCAAAACTTGATTCAAATCAGGAAATTTATGTGGAGAAGATTGCTGATTTGATTGATGAATCAAAGATCAATACTTTAACCGTCATGATCATGCAGGTACCATGCTGTATGGGGCTGTCTCAGATTGCAAAATCTGGCGCAGATAAGGCTTCACGCAAGATACCGGTTAAACAGGTTGTTGTAGGTGTAGAAGGCGGTCAGGTCTTATCCGAAGAGTGGCTTTAAAGATTTCAACTTATCTGTTAAACGTAATAATCCCCTGGGAGGCCAAGCGCCTCTCAGGGTTTTTTTATTCATTTTTTTCACACACAAAAAAGCAATACAAACCAAAGCCGACTGAAAATGGATGAATTTTCTTTTATAAAATGGATAAGAAGTAATCAAAAAAAAGATAAGAACGTTATCATTGGTATCGGTGATGATTGTGCATCTATAAGGATTAATGGTGATAATGTGTTCCTGGTTACCACGGATATGCTGGTAGAAGGTACACACTTTGACCTGAAAAAGAGTACGCCCGGAGAAATTGGAAGCAAGTCGATCGCCTGTAGTATCAGTGATATTGCCGCTATGGGTTGTTCGGCAAAATATGCGGTAGTTTCAATCTGTTTCCCTCACGAGACTAAGACAAAATTTGCCAGAGAATTGTACCGTGGTATCAAAAAAATGGCAGATGCTTTTAACATTAAGATAATAGGCGGAGATATTGTCAGCAGTAAAAAAACAGTGGTTATCAACGTGACGATGTATGGCAGGAATGAAGGATTGAAAACCATATCCCGCTCTGGTGCGAAGGTGAATGATGTCATAATGGTAACGGGTGCATTAGGCGGGTCAATATTAGGGAAACATATCACGTTCAAGCCACGCTTGAAAGAAGGTCTATTACTAAATAAGAAATTTAATATAAATTCTATGATAGATATAAGTGACGGCCTGGCGGCGGATCTGGGTCACATTCTTGAGGAGAGTGGGGTCGGCGCTGTTTTATATGAAGACGAAGTTCCCATATCTGCAGATGCAAAGAGACTGGCGCGAAAGACCGGACTGTCAGTGCTTCATCATGCTCTCCATGATGGCGAGGATTACGAACTGCTTTTTACTCTTTCTGATAAAGAGTCTAAAAAACTTTTGGCCTCCAGGTCTTTTCCTGCACGGTTGTCAAAGATAGGACATATCAACAAATCAAAGGGAATCAAAATGCAGGATACGGTCGGTAAGTTAAAAAGAATAAAATCAATAGGGTATAAACATTTTAAATAAAAATAAATTTACTATTTCAGATAATTCCATCCACATTGAAACCGGAAAGATTGAGCAGACAATCGAGTCTGGCCGGCTAATAGGTTCTCTCCTTAAAGCAGGTGACGTAGTAGCGCTTATAGGTCAATTGGGCGCCGGCAAAACACATTTTACAAAGGGGATTGCAGAAGGTCAGGGTGTGGAGGACAGAAAGATAGTTACAAGCCCTAGCTATGTGATAGTTAAGCAATATAATGGCAGATTGCCGATTTACCATTTCGATGCATACAGGTTGAAATCAGCGGATGAAATGTATGAAATTGACTGTGTGGGTTTTTTCTGGGGTAATGGTATATCAATTATTGAATGGGCGGATAAAGTGATAGAATGCCTGCCGGACGAGTTTCTAAAAATTACAATTAAGATAGAGGGGAAATCATTAAGAGGTATCAATGTGTCTTATAATGGAGAAAGATACAGAAATTTTATGGATGAAATTAAGGAGAAGGTTAAGTGTCTAGAATAAAGGTTTTGCCAGAAACAGTTGTAACCAAAATAGCTGCCGGTGAAGTCATAGAGCGTCCTGCCTCGGTTTTAAAAGAGTTGGTTGAGAATGCGATTGATGCCGGTGCAACGCAAATAGAGATACAACTGGAGGAGGGTGGTAAAAAACTTATAAAGGTTTCTGACAATGGTGTTGGAATGGATGCGGATGATCTCAAGATAGCGTTTTTAAGCCATGCAACAAGCAAGCTACGAAGCGATGATGATCTTTTCTCTATTGATACGCTGGGTTTTCGGGGAGAAGCCCTTCCAAGCATTGGATCAATTTCACAGACCAGGATTATATCCCGAACAAAGGATGCATTAATTGGTTCGGAAATTCAGATTGAGGGAGGACAGCTTGGTAAGATAAAAGAAAAAGGGGCGCCGGAGGGCACTCAGATCGATGTGCAAAATTTATTTTATAATACTCCCGTTAGACGCAAATTTCTGAAAAGCACGCAAACTGAAATGGCCCATATATCAGAAATGGTCACAAGGTTTGCATTATCGTATCCAAATATTCATTTTACGACTCTTCATAACGGAAAAAATGTCTTAATCTTTCCAACTGCCAAAAATCTGAAGGAGAGAATAAACACTATCTATGGAAAAGAGATAAACGAAAATCTTCTTGAAATAAATTTAAAAGAGCCTGATATCTCTATTTATGGTTATATCCTGCCACCAACACATAATCGCCCAAATACAAAGATGCAGTTTATTTTTCTTAACGGAAGGTATATTCGAGACAACATAATTTTTCATGCTATAAATGCTGCATACCGAAACCTTTTGATGTCCAGACGATCACCCATTATTTTTTTAAATCTTCAGATTGATAGCAGGGAAGTGGATGTTAATGTGCACCCAACAAAGATTGAAGTCAGGTTTAAGAATACGGGGCTTATTCACGATCAGTTGTATGCCACTATACGTTCCGCCCTTATGAAAACAGAATCTCACACTTCGTTTCAGGCGACGAGCCAAGATAATCGTCCCAACGCAGAATCTTCTACTGCAGCTGCCAATACATTTGTGGGAGGCGTTGAGGCACAACTCAGGCAGGATAAAGAGGCTTCAGCGGATGATAGAAAAGAGTCTGTAATGAAGTCTATGTCGGATTTCTTTTCAGCCTCTCCTGACAAAGAAACTCCTTATCGTAAAGACGAGCATAAACAGGGTGCTTTACCATCTGCAGAGAATAAGCCTTTATTTAAACAGGAAAGTAAGCTTACTTCTCACATACAGATCCATAATTCGTACATAATTGAAGAAACTGCAGAAGGTTTAAATATAATTGATCAGCACGCTCTGCACGAGGTTGTTCTTTACCACGAGATATGGGAACATATTAAGTCGTCAAGACTCGCAATACAGAAACTGTTAATTCCTGCCTTAATAGAACTGGAGCCTCGTGATTTTGTCACAATCATGAGTCTCAGAGAGAAGTTTGCTACTTTAGGCTTAGAAATAGAAGAGTTTGGAAAAAGCACAATAGCAATTCGTACACATCCACAAATTTTGAAAAATCTGGATTTCCATTCGCTTATTCAAAGCGTTCTCGAAGAGATTGATAGTGATGACGTTAAAAGTGAAACAGATAATATTTTAATAAAAATTGTCCAGGTTATGGCCTGTAAAGGTGCCGTCAAGGCAGGTCAGCGGCTGGCACCACAAGAGATCCAGTCACTTCTAGAGCAAAGGAAAGACAATATTGTTACCAGCTTTTGTCCCCATGGCCGCCCTACTGCACTCGAATTTAAAATATCTGAACTTGAGAAGCAATTTAAGAGAATCTAGATGAAAGTTTAAATGACAATTAAACTAGAATCTGCAATATATGGTGTTGTTTAAGTAGAAACACTACAATATATCTTGAAAATAGAAGAATATCTATAAAGCAAAAATAATAGCAATGTTAACTTTTTTCTTGACGGTTTATAGGTTTATCTATAACATATCTCGTTTGGCAATCTTTTAACAATTTTAATAGAAATGGAGTTGGTTTTTTTATGGCAAAGATTCAGATTTCTGAAAATGAGAGCTTACGTGAGGCGATTAGAAGATTTAAAAAGATGTGTGATAAAGAGGGCATAATAAATCAGTCAAAACGTTATGCTTATTTTGAAAAACCGTCTGATAAACGTCGACGTGAAGCTAGCAGAAGAATTAAAAACATTAAGAAGGCTCAGAATCCAAATGCAAATATTATTTAACTCGTAAAATTTGTAATTAATTAGTGATTCGAAGAACAATTTTAAAGCCAGCTGAAACGACATATCATATCGAGTGCTGCAAATCTATACTTAACATTACCGTATAGATATCACATCCATAATTACTTATCAATAATGTAGACCCTCGTTACTCTTTTTCATCGGGATATATTTCAAGTAATATACGTTTAGTATCTTTTCATTCCGGACTCCAGAACTGTTTTTAAAATATACGGTATTGAGCCGGATGATTAAAATTACTGCAGTCTTGAAATTATAGAGTGATCTGCTTTTTTCTTTGACACTAAATTTCTTCCTGATAGATTATAAGAATGACTACCGTCTCAACTCAAAAAACATGGTTTGAATCACACAGATACTACCCCTTTAGTGCCTATTTAAGGGAAAATTTCTCCGTAAAGGTTCACAAAGTTTCGATTCATGCCGGTTTCACATGTCCAAACAGGGACGGGTTAGTGGGTGTTGGTGGATGTACTTACTGTGCTAATGAAAGCTTCAGTCCAAATGTACGGGAAACTATCTTACCCATAAAAGAACAGGTTGAAAAGGGCGTGGAGTATCTAAAGAGAAGATATGGCGCTGAAAAGTTCATCGCTTACTTTCAGGCCTTTACGAATACATACGCAGATGTTGGTACACTAAAGGCTCGATACGATGAAGCGTTGCTAAACGATGATGTCATCGGCCTTTCTATCGGCACGAGACCTGACTGTGTCACGGAAGAAATACTGGACCTTATTTGCAGTTATACAAAAAAATACCATGTATGGGTTGAATATGGCTTGCAGTCAATTCACGACCGTACCTTGCAATTAGTAAATCGTGGACATGATTGTAACTCTTTCGATGATGCTGTAACACGTACGAAAAACAGAGACGGTATAAAAATATGTGTTCACGTCATCCTTGGTCTTCCCGGAGAAGATAGGAATGACATGATGGAAACGGCCCGAAAAGTCTCTTCTATGGGTATCGACGGAATAAAACTCCACCATCTGTATATTGCTGAGAATACGGCGATGGCAGAAGATTACGCCAAGGGTAACATTAAAACTTTGAAAGTGGAAGAATATGTCTCGCTCGCTTGTGATTTTTTAGAGAGAATTTCTCCAGACATAGTTGTACAGAGATTAGTTGGTGATACACACGGAGATTCCTTAATTGCACCCGTCTGGAAAGCAACTAAGGGTGAGGTGTTTGCTGCAATTACCAATGAATTAAAACATCGCAATTCATATCAAGGCTCAAAATATACGCCATCATACTCTACGTTGCCTCAAACATAATGACTTTAAGCCTTATCGTGTGAGAGCAATAATGCTTGACATGACAAAGTTTGGATAGATATAATCCTTGATTGTACAACAAGTTGAGGCGAATTTCCACCTTGAGGAGAATGGGAAAAGGAGGTGGCCATTTATAGTTTATCTAAACTTATTTGTGTAATTACTTGAGTGGTCGATCTGTTTATTATAGTTTTTGGCAGGCAGGGAAGCCGTTAACATGGGAAAATTTACAGAATAACATAAATTTGAAGGAGAGAGTGTAGATTGAGAGGTTTCTCAGACATAAAATGGCTTGGTGGTGTAGCCATGATGTTTCTGGTCATGATTTTTCTGGCAGGATGTGCTACAAGTTACAATACCGGTATGTACCCACCTCCGGAATTAAAAAAAGAATTGGAGCCATTACGATCTAAAACAAGCACTCAAAAATCTATAAAATATACCATAAAGAAAGGTGATACTATTTGGCGGATAGCCCATAATCATGGTGTTTTGCCTGACGAAATTATAAAAGCTAATAAAATTAAGGATGTTGAGAACATAAAACCCGGGCAACAATTAGTTATACCAAGAGGTGTAGTTGTTAGTAAAAAAAACTCTGAGCGGAAAGCCTCAACGTATACTAAGAAATTAAACGAGTCATTTAAATGGCCTATACGTGGTAGAATATTGTTCGGGTTTGATAAATGGATAGATGGTTATAAAAACAAAGGAATCGATATAGAGGCTGTTAATGGACAGGCAGTGAAGGCATCAAAAAGTGGTGTGGTTGCGTTGACCTCTGATACACCCGATGGCTGGGGTAAGGTTGTCGTGCTTCAGCATGATGATGGTTCGTACACATGGTATGCTTATAACTCTAAGATTCTTGTTAAAAAGGGTGACAATGTTCTCCAGGGACAGACTATTACAAAGGTCGGTAGTACCGGGAGGGCGAAACGAGACAAACTCCATTTCAAAATATTTCTACGCGGAGTACCGGTAAATCCAATATCTCACCTGCGGTAATTAACTATTTACAAATTTCCTTTTTAATGGCATTAATTATAAAGTGCAATCTATGAAAAATATTTGGGCACCCTGGCGTAAGGAATTTATTTTGAGCAGAAAAGAAGAAAATTGTTTTTTCTGTGATGCTATAAAAGACAATCAAGACCGTAAGAATCTTGTTTTGTACAGGGGCAAGGAGTGCTTTTGTATTCTAAACAAATATCCATACAATAATGGTCATTTAATGGTAGCACCAAACCTGCATAAAGACGATTTGGCAAAATTAAGTAATTCGGAAATGTTGGAATTCATGACATTGACGAGAGACGTGAAGGATGTATTGAGTAAAAAAATGAACCCTGATGGTTTTAATTTAGGTATTAATCTAGGGGATGTTGCCGGAGCAGGTGTTGTAGGTCACATACACTTACATATAGTTCCAAGATGGAAAGGTGATACAAACTTTATGCCAGTTATTTCCGATACTAAAGTTATTCCTCAATCACTCGATGATTTATATGTCGAGTTGAAGAATTGTTTTTAACCTTACAAAATTCATATCTACTTTTAACTCGTATAACTTTGAATAAATATCAATGCTGACAAGAGAAGAACTGGAAAAAAGGGAAGATAGTTATCTGGCTTCTCATGCTATGAAAAGCATGAATACGCGTGGAAGAGCATATCCTGAGGGTGAGCACCCTTATCGAAGTGTTTATCAAAGGGATAGAGATAGGATTATCCATTCCACTGCTTTTAGAAGATTGGAATATAAAACACAGGTGTTTGTAAATCATGAGGGAGATTACTATCGAACGCGTCTTACTCATTCAATAGAAGTTGCTCAGATTGCCAGGAGCATATCAAGGGCATTATGTTTGAACGAGGATCTTTCAGAGGCAATAGCCCTGGCGCATGACTTGGGGCATACGCCTTTTGGTCATTCAGGTGAGGATGCTCTCAGGATATTGATGAAGCATCATGGCGGCTTTGAACATAACGTTCAGGGCTTGCGCGTAGTTGACATACTGGAAAAACGATATTCTCAGTTTTCCGGTTTGAATCTTTCGTGGGAGGTTAGAGAATCAATTGCAAAGCATAAATTACTTTCAGATGATCCAAATGTTATTAAATTTGATTTAAAAAAACAGCCACTTCTTGAAGCAAAGATTGTGGATATTGCTGACTCTATCGCATACGACAATCATGATATAGATGATAGCTTAAAAGCAGGGTTGATTACGGAAAGCGGTCTACAAGAAGTTGAATTGTGGAGATATGCAAAAGAGAAAGTAAGGGAGCAGTATAGTAATCTTACTAAAGAGATGGAAAATATACATACAATAAAATATCTAATCGACATGGAAGTAACAGATTTGATAACACATACACAATCCATGATTGAAAAGATGAAGATAAAAACAACAGATGATGTGCAGAATTGTAAAGAAAGACTAGTGTCCTTTTCACCTGAAATATCTAAAAAGAAACTGGAATTGCAGAAGTTTTTACAGCAAAACGCATATAGCCACTACAGAGTTGTTCGAATGGCTGATAAGGCAAAGAGATTTGTAGAGGAGCTGTTCAACGCATTTATTGAAAATCCTATGCAGCTTCCACCAGAATACCAAAAATGGATCGAGGAGGCGGGTCTTTATCAGGGTGTTTGTGACTATATAGCCGGAATGACTGACAGGTTTGCTCAAGATGAGTATTTGAAACTTTTTTATCCTTATGAAAGGGTATGATGGAAGCAGATGTTTCTGTAATAATGCCAGCTGCAGGTCTTAGTCTCCGTATGGGAGCCAACGTAAGAAAGCCGTTTATAATGATAGGTGAAAAACCTATTTTTTTTTATACACTGGAGAAATTCTCCAAACTAGAGAGAGTAAAAGAGATTATTTTTGTAGTGAATGAAAAGGATAGATTAACGGTTATTGAAAAATGGGCGGATGAGTTAAAGGCATACAAGGTAGCAAAGATTGTTACGGGAGGTAAACGCAGACAAGATAGTATCTATAACGGCCTTTCTCATTTAGATCCAGACACTGAAATAATCTTGATACATGATGCTGTAAGACCTTTGGTGAAAAATGATGAAATTGAGGCTGTTATTAAAAGCACGGAGGAGAAAGGTGCTGCTATTGTTGCGAGTCCTATGAAATTGACTGTGAAAAAAGTTGACTCAAATCTTGAAATAGTTGAAACAGTTCCCAGGCATGATCTATGGATGGCGCAAACGCCTCAAGGTTTCAAAAGAGATATGCTTGTTAATGCTTACGATAAGATCAAGGATACAAATGAAGAATTTACTGATGATGCGGAGGTCGTTGAAAAAGCTGGCCACACAGTAGGAATAGTTTCAGGGAGCTATGATAATATTAAAATCACAACACGTGAGGATTTAAAGCTGGCGGAGCTACTATTAGTAAAATGTTAAAGCTGTTTTCATGGGAGAGCTTCAATACTTGCTTTTTAGTTTAAAAGCTTTTCAATAGTGTGTTTTTCTTGTAGTTATAATCATCATCTGTTATGAATCCTTCATCCCTTAATTCCAGATACTCTGCCAGGATCTCTTTAATATCTCTTTCTCCTACACCATCGTCATGTTCTGCCAGAAGATCACTTTTCTTATGATCGTAATCTATGCCACTGATGAACCCATCTTCTTTTAGTTTGCGAAGATCGTTGAATTTATCTTTTATACTCTTTGTTTGTTTACTGCCCAGGATTAATGCCTTTCTAAGCTTGTAATCTTCTTTGGTAATAAGTCCGGTAGCTTCTAATTCTTTCAGTTCCAGGAGTTGGTCTTTAATGCTCACTCTTTGTAGTACAATTTGAGAGGAACCACCTAAAACTATTTTACCGGTAGCTTGCTTATCAGTGAGTGTTTCTTCCTTTCCGTAGTCCTCTTCTTTGACAAAAGTATCTTTCTTTAAATCTATTATTAACCAATTCTCATGTCCTCTTTTAAATGTTTGACCGGCACGTATACTTAGCTTCCAAAACGGGTTTTTCGTTATACTGAATGGGTCAACAAACACATCCTCTGCTGTCTGTCCAAATACACTCTCCTCTCCTTTGTCTTCTGCATCGGTATATTGTATTTTTGAGAATACAACATTCAATTTATCATTTAGGATGAATAATCCAAATATGGTGTCTGCTCCTCCTGTCTTAAAGAAGCCTTTTCCTTTATTGGCATTTGAATTAATCAATACATATTGCAATGGGGATGCCTTCGTAAAAGCATCAGCCATGTGGGGTGCTAAAACCAATAATTCATTTTTCGCAAAGACATTCAGTTCTTTGCTCCAGCCGCCAATATTCTTTTCTTTAAAATGAATAGATTCAAGTGCATTTGATAACATGTTTTTGTTCAAATATTGGGGATGATCAAGGAATGTCTTTGAAGTGCCCTCAGTGCTGTTTACTGCTTCAAGCCTTATATACGTCTTGCCTTGATTGTAAATATTGTCTCTTGGACTACTGACTTTATTGTCCTTAACCAGTGAATTAAAGTCTGTACAGCCAATTGCTCCAAATAAAACTGCAAGTAGTAAAATGCGTTTAAAATTCATTCAAAAGTTCCTTCTTCTTTAATTCATAATCTTCATCAGAAATCAAGCCTTCATCGCTGAGAACTTTTAATTCTTTTAGCTTGTCTCGTACGTCTTGATATTTTTGTTTTTCTTCAATGAAGTTATTGCTGGTTCTCACTTTTCTTTCAATCGTTCTTGTCCGGCTGTCTGTTTGAGATGGGTTATTATTGGCATTGCTGCTGCTACCATTACCCGCCACGCCAAACAAATTACTACTCAAATCGAAAATAAGCCAGTTTTGATGTCCCGGTGCAAACCGTTGTCCTTCCATGGGAATAAGATTCCAGTGACCGCTTCGTTTTACTTCAAACGGATCTTTAAATTTACTCTTATTTTTCTTGCCAAATGATCTTTCATCACGAAAGCTTTTTTTATTTAGAATATCACTAAAGACAATGTTGAGCTCGTTGTTTGATATAAACATACTGAAATAACTTTGGGCATCAGCCAAAAGCACCTTGTCAACTGTAGAAAGAACTAAAATATCTTGAGTATCATTGGCCATTGAGAATGCACTAAGTATTGGTGGTATAATTACCTGTAACTCTGCCTTTTGGTATAACCGTTGTTTCCCTTTAGTGCCCAACATTATGTTTTTCTGTGTGTAAAAAATGGATGAAAGAATATTTGTGAGTCCCCCTGCCGTAAAGTAATATGGGTGATTATAATTTTTCTTTATTACGTTTCCATTCTCATCTAGTTCTTCCCGTATCTCAACAGATGTATTATGATCATTGACTGTTGCTCCAACTATATTACTTTTTCTAGTAGTCTTTTTATTATATGTGTAACACCCAGTTAATAGAGAGAGCAATAAGAGCAAAGATATAAATTTAGGTAAATAATTATATTTCATAACACCATCCCTTCTTAACATATTTTGTCAGTTGCTTCTGCCAGTGAAGATACTTCAGTCATATTAAGAGATCTTATTCGTGAAAAGTCATTTGTACTGTCCCTTGGAATGATTGCATTTTCAAATCCTAGTCTGGCGGCTTCTTTTATCCTGCTATCAAAGTGACTAACTCCTCTCACTTCACCACCTAAGCCTAATTCCCCTATTATGATAGTATTGCCTGGTATTGCGACATCCTTGAAACTGGATGTAATTGCAATAGCAATTGCAAGATCTGCTGCCGGTTCTTCGATTTTTACACCCCCAACAACATTTACAAATACATCATATCCACCTAAAAGAAGACCAGTTCTTTTTTCCAGCACGGCCAGTATCATAGTAACACGATTGTGATCAACACCGCTCACTTTACGCCCCGGCATTCCAAAACTTGATCTGGTTACCAGCGCCTGTACTTCCACAAGCAGGGCCCTTGTCCCTTCAATACATGGGATGATTACAGAGCCTGAACTTAGATTATGTGTCCTGGAGAGAAATATCTCTGAAGGGTCTTTAACCTCTCTAAGTCCATTCTGACACATCTCGAAAATTCCTATCTCATTTGTTGGGCCAAAGCGATTTTTTACCGCTCTTAGTATTCTGAATGACATGAATTTTTCGCCTTCAAAGTACAATACGGTATCAACCAAATGTTCCAACACCTTGGGTCCGGCAATCATTCCTTCTTTGGTAACATGTCCAACTAAGAAAATAGAAGAATCCGTTTTTTTTGATATTTGAACCAGTTCATTAGCACATTGCCTGACTTGCGAGACTGTTCCCGGAGATGATTCAAGTTCTTGCTTGAACACAGCTTGTACTGAGTCCACAATGACGAGCTTGGGCTTGATTTTTTTGATGTGTTCAAGAATAACATTTAAATTGTTTTCCGCAACCAAAAAAATATTATTCGATGTAACACCGAGTCTGTCTGCACGTAATTTTATCTGTGCGGTTGATTCTTCCCCTGTTACGTATAAAGATAGGCAGTTCTGTTCGCTGAAATTTTGGCATACTTGTAATAAGAGGGTTGATTTTCCTATTCCTGGTGTGCCACCAATCAAAACTGCTGAACCAGCCACAATACCACCACCTAGAATTCTATCAAATTCTTCGATGTGGGTATGCGTCCTAAGTTTACTAACCGGTTTTATGTCTGATATGCAGGTAGGGTTTTCTATATCATATTCTGGCAGGATGTGTGTGAGTGCGGACTCGCACTTTTCTTCTGTCATCGAATCCCACTCTTCGCAACCAGAGCATCGTCCTACCCATTTATTCGTTTTCCATCCACATTGCTGGCAGATAAAAACAGTACTAAATTTTGCCATAATATAACGTATTGTGTCTTAATATTTAGTAGTGCTATTTTAGGACGTTATATTTCTGAAAACAATAAAAAAAGGGGCTTGGTAGCCCCTTTTTTTATATACTTGACTTGTAAAATCACCATCAATTATTTGCTATCTGAACCGCTAGTGACTAACTCTTCCTTAACCGTTACTTCCTCAAAAATCAATTCTCCATCTCCCAATTTCACCTCAATAGCATTACCATCTTTAAACTTCCCCTTTAAGATATTTTCAGAGAGAGGATCTTCTATTAGATTTTCTATAGCTCGATGTAATGGCCTTGCTCCATAATTTGGTTTATGGCTTTTGTCGATGAGGAAGTCTGAGGCTTCCTGAGTTACTGTAAGAGTTATGTTATAGTTAGTTAACCTTGAACGTATACTTTCCAGTTCAATTTCAACGATTTTTCTTAAATCCTCTTTTGTCAGGTCTCTAAACACTGCAATATCATTAACCCTGTTAACAAACTCTGGACGGAAATGCTTTTCAACTGCTTCTAAAAGCTGCTCTCGGATAGAGTCATATGATTGTTCACCAGAAGCTTTTTTAAATCCGAGTGAAGATGTATTTTTAATTATGTCACTACCAATATTTGACGTCATTATTATGATTACGTTTCTGAAATCAACTTGACGTCCAAAGCTGTCTGTTAACTTGCCTTCCTCCATGACCTGTAACAACATGTTGAACACATCAGAATGGGCTTTTTCTATTTCGTCCAGAAGTACCACTGCATAAGGACGTCTTCGAATTTTTTCAGTTAATTGTCCTCCTTCCTCAAATCCAACATAGCCAGGAGGCGCGCCTATTAATCGTGAAACATTATGTTTCTCCATGTATTCGGACATGTCTATTTGAATCAGTGATTCTTCTTCGCCAAACAGTGATTTGGCCAACGCTTTTGAAAGAAGAGTCTTGCCGACTCCTGAAGGGCCTATGAAGATAAAGCTGGCACTTGGTCTGTTTGGGTTCTGTAAACCAGCCCTTGACCTTCTTACTGCTTTTGCTACTGCTTTTATGGCGTTGTCCTGCCCGATTACAGTTTTATGGAGCTCCGCTTCAAGATTTAGTAATTTTTTTGCTTCTTCAGCTTCCATGCGTTTGAGAGGAATGCCTGTCATGGTTGAAACAACTTCGGTAATAATGGCTTCGTCTACCGTTCCGTCTACTTCCGTACAATTTTCCCGCCATTCAGTTTCGACGTCAGTTTTCTTCTTTTTCAATTTGTCCGCTTTGTCCCTAAGCTTTGCTGCTCTCTCAAAATCTTGTAACGCTACGGATTCATCTTTCTCTTTTTCGAGATCTGTTATCTCTTTTTCAATATGTCTTAAATCAGGAGGATGTGTGGTTGCCTTTAATCTTACACGGGCACCCGCCTCATCTATAACATCTATTGCTTTATCAGGTAAGAATCTTCCTGTTATGTATCTTGTAGCATATTCTGTTGCTAATTTTATCGCCTCATCAGTTATTTCGACCTTATGGTGCGCTTCATAACGATCCCTTAAACCTTTTAAGATTTCTACAGTTTCTTCTTTCGAAGGCGGATCGACAATTATTGTCTGAAATCTTCTTTCGAGCGCACTGTCTTTTTCAATATATTTTCTGTATTCATCGAGAGTGGTTGCGCCTATACATTGTATTTCTCCCCTGGAAAGAGCTGGTTTCAGGACATTAGATGCATCAATTGCCCCTTCTGCTCCTCCTGCCCCTACTAACGTATGAAGCTCATCTATAAAGAGGATTATGTTTTTTGCTCTGCGGACTTCTCCCATTACAGCTTTAATTCTTTCCTCAAATTGGCCGCGGTATTTTGTGCCTGCTACCATCATTGCCAAATCTAAGGCGACTATTCTTTTCTCGCGTAACAGTTCAGGAACAGCACCGCTTATCACAGCTTGGGCCAAGCCCTCAACTATCGCAGTTTTTCCGACTCCGGCTTCTCCAATCAAAACCGGGTTGTTTTTTGTTCGACGGCTTAAAACTTGAATCAGGCGTTCGATACTCGACTGTCTGCCAATAACCGGATCTAATGATTGTTCTTTTGCTTGCTGTGTTAGATCACGACCAAAAGAATCAAGCGCAGGTGTCTTTGACTTGCTTTTTTTCTCATCTTTCTCTTTAACACCCTGTGTAGTTTCAGCGCCAAGAAGCTCGATTACTTCTTCCCTGACACCTTCTAATTTTATACCTAAATTCAGTAAAACCTGTGCAGCAACGCCTTCGCGTTCTCTGAGGAGCCCAAGTAGCTGATGCTCAGTCCCTATATAGTTGTGGCCCATGGACTTCGCTTCTTCCATAGCATATTCCAGCACTTTCTTTACTCTTGGAGTGAAAGGTAACTGTCCAACTGAGACAAGGTCGGGACCTGCTTGAACAATCTTTTCGACTTCCATACGAATCTTCTTTAGGTCAATGTCTAAATTTTGTAAAACATTTGCAGCAACACCACTACCTTCTTTCACCAATCCAAGCAATATATGTTCTGTCCCTATATACTCATGATTGAATCTTTTCGCTTCCTCTCTGGCTAGAGCCATTACCTTTCTTGCCCTATCGGTAAATTTGTCAAACATTATAAGCCGCCTTTTTTATAAACCGTCAAGCCTCTTCCTCACATAAGAGGCCCTGATAACATTTCTTTGTGTGGAGTCCAGTTCACAGCCTTCCAGCTTTTGTAAATGTGCTGGAAGCGTCAGGACAAAAAGTTCATTAAGGGTTTGCATTTCAATATCGTCGATTAAACCGATATTTACTCCCATTCGAACCTGTGAAAGTAATTGTAAAATCTCTTCAGATGTAATCATTCGAGCGGCTTTAAGCATACCATATGACCGCCAAATTCTATCTTCTAATTGATCTTTACTTTCCATAACCAAGGCCTTTCTGGCCATTCTTTCATAACTTGTAATACGCGGTATCACACTCTCAATTATGGATAATATTTCCTTCTCTGATTTTCCTAATGCAAACTGGTTTGAAATCTGGTACAAATCGCCGGACACTTTAGTGCCCTCTCCATATAAACCTCTAACGACTAAACCAAGCTTGCCTACGGCGTTAAAAACCTTTTCAATGTGCTTAGTCATGCCGAGTGCCGGGAGATGAAGCATTACAGAAACACGCATGCCTGTTCCAACATTTGTCGGGCAGGCTGTCAGGAATCCAAATCTTGAAGAGAATGCAAAGTTTAGGTTTTCTCCCAGAAGGTTGTCAATTTCATCAATAGTATCCCAGGTGTTTTTTAGTTCGAAACCTGAGCGAATTACCTGGATTCTGAGGTGATCTTCTTCGTTAATCATCAAGCTGACAGTTTCTGATTTTCCAAACGCAACACCTCTTTCTCCTTCTCCTTCGGCATGCTCTTTACTAATCAGGTGTCTTTCTACAAGAAATAATTTATCAATTGCAGTTGCCTGGTTTAAATTTACGTAAGAGACGTCTTGTGCTATTTTACGCTCAATGATCGTCTTTCGCAGTAAAGATTCTATCTCTCTCCTCTGTTTTAAATTTGCACGGGACAGGAAAGGGTATCCTGCAATATTTCTGGCCAAACGGATTCTGCTACTGATAACTATGTCAGATTCCTTGCCGGTACCCCTTAGCCATTCACCAGTATTGTCAGAAAGATCTTTAATCTCCATCTTCAACATTCCCTGAAAGTTCATAGATTCTATCTCTTAACTCTGCCGCTTTCTCGTAGTTCTCTCTCTCTACCGCTTCGTTCAATTCCTTACGTAATTGGATAAGCTCATTTTTCTGGATAATTTCTGCTCCCGCGTTTGCCGGTACTTTGCCCACGTGTTGAGAACTGCCATGCATTCTTTCGATAAGAGGCATCAACCCCTTCTTAAACACATTATAGTCCATGGGACAGCCAAGACGACCCTGAGATCTGAATTCCAGATAGGTAATACCGCATACAGGGCAAGTTGTTTTTGACATTTCCCTTATTTCAGGGGATACTTGGTTAATAAGGCTTGTTAAAATATCAGATGGGGATGGTGCTTTTGGGAAATGATTTGTAACATTTTGGGCACAGTCCTCACAGAAATGCCTCTCCTTTTTCTCGTTTTCTATAATTTCAGTGAGATGCACTGTCGCCAGTTTTTTATTGCATGACTCGCATTTCATTATAAATCGCTTCCTCTCTTAATCGTTCTTATTTTTTGTCCATTTCAGTAATTCTGTAACTTCTCCAAGAGAAGCCTTCCCATGCGAAATTTCTTCGCGCAATCTGTTCTCTTTTTCCAGCCAATCCATTGCGTAGTTAGCCATCTCTTTCGCTTCATGTTTTGGCAAAACTATCAGACCATCACTGTCTCCTACGATCCAATCGCCGTTATTAATCGTTATACCTGAAATATTTATAGGTATACCGATTTCACCAAAACCTTTGGGCTCCCCCGCATTTGGCATGACCAATTTCGTAAATGCAGGAAATTGTAATCTTCTTATTTCTCCGCTATCACGAATCGCTCCGTTTACGACCACCCCTGCAAGCTTTTTTTGTATCGCGCTCTGAGTTGCAAGTTCACCCCATACGGCAGGACCTACACCTCCGGAATCAATAACTATTACGTCTCCCTGCTCCGCGATATCTATCGCCTCAACCGGTTTTGCCCAGTCACCAGGATAGGTTCGAACGGTTACCGCCCGTCCGATCATCTTCGTTTCTAAACTAATGCTGCCTATTCCGGTGATCCCTCTCAGACGGTGGCTGCCATCTGAGATATTTGCAGTTGAAACTTTTTCTAATATTTCACGTACATCATCGCTTGAAGTTCTTTTAAAAAAGTCCTCTGCGATTTTCTCTCGATTCGATATTGCTCTCTTTAAATTTTCAGTAGCAGTTTTTATGTCTGTTGCCTTACAGATTGCACCGCCGACTACTATAATTTTTGCACCTGCATTTACTGCGTCAGCAACTGTTTCAGAATTTATTCCTCCGGCAACAGCAACTGGAATATTGACCTTTGAGCAAATTTCTTTAAGTCTTTCGAAAGGGCTACTTCCCTGCATCTGTTCGTCAATTGCTGTGTGTATGCCTACAAAGTCAGCACCCCATTTCTCAACTTCTATTGAGCGAGAGACGCAGTCAGTAATTCCGAGAAGGTCGACTTCAATTTTTATCCCGTAATTTTTCCCTGCGCTTATACACTCCTTTATTGTTGCGTCTGTGGCACTTCCCATTACAACAGCAATGTCGGCTCCGGATTTAGCAGCCGTTTCCATTTCCACACGACCTGCATCCATCGTTTTCATGTCAGCTACTATCGTTGCCGTGGGAAATTCTTTCCGCAGTGCCCTTATTGAATCCAACCCTTCACTTTTAATTAGAGGGGTGCCTGCCTCAATCCAGTCAACTCCTGCGTCAACTGCTTCTCTGGCCACATTTATGGCACGTCTTAAGTTTATAAAATCTAAAGCTACTTGAAGGATAGGAGTGTCTAAATTAATCTTCACTTATGGTTTGTAAAAGAACGGATTATACATAATATGCAGCAGCACATTTTTCAGATTCCCAAGTCTTAACTTTGGCAACAGATATTTCTGGAGGCAACTGTGCGCTTAAGTTGTTATATATTTCCTTCGAAACATTTTCTGTTGTGGGATTTACCTGTTTAAACTCACTCAACTCATTCAAGTAAGAATGATCAAAACGAGAAAGAATTTCTTCAAGTTTCTTTTTGACAATCTTGAAGTCTATAACCATTCCAATTTCGTTAAGTTTTTCTGCTTTAAGTGTAACTTCTACCCTCCAATTATGCCCGTGCAATTTCTCGCAATCGCCATCATAGCCACGCAAATTGTGAGCACCTGCAAACGTTTTTTCGACAACTAACTCGTACATATTAAGGGAACCAATACACTTCTTATCGGTAAAAAAGGAGATTTATTTAATAATTAATTCTACTTTGGTTAAAATGAAAGTCAAGCGTTTATTTGAATGCCTGGATATCGCCGGAAGTGCAATTTAGAAATAGGTTTGTTTTATTAATAAAACCTTAATGACGCTGCTAAAAATAGTATTGCAAACACTAATACCAGGGCAAAAACCTGTAATATTTTCTTATATACAGGTGGTTTGACTAAACACGAACAATCTTCTTCCGTTTTATCTTCTTTGATGAGAAAAGCATTTACACCGTAAACGATAAAGAGGCATACAGCAAGTAGAACCTTTATTCTGATTATGGTCCTATATCCTGAACTTAAGCTTGTTTCTGCGGCCGACATAATGCCGTCAATAGAATTAATAATTCCAGTAATAATAAGTACAACTATTAATATTCCGACATAAATACGAAATCTGTCGTGGATATCATTTGAAAATTTTCCTATTCCGGAAATAGACGAGCTTCTTCCCAAAACCGGCCGAAGTATTGCAACGAGAAAGATCATTCCGCCAACCAGAAGGGCTGCTGCAGAAAGATGAAGCCAGTGGTTAATCGAAAGCAATGTGCCAAGTATCATATATTAAATCTCCATCATTTATGTGATTAGAATTCTGATAAAATTCATTCTACAGTAGTTCTTCAAACTATTTAACATTATTATTTTAGATTAGTAGAATTTGAATCGAAAATCAAAAGGTTTTTGTGTTTATTGTTGTAGGGGTTGCAGAAAAAATGGCTCTATTATTTTCTTCCGAACCATTAATTGACGGTTAAAGCAATTGTAGAGACATATTGCCTTTGATTTTCATTAAAATGCATGCTAAACTCTTAATTCGACCAGTTTTACCCACGCATAAAGCTAGCAAAAGACGGATGTGTGACTCGACCCTCGTATGTATGAATTCCAGGCAATAAATCGAACATAATTGACACTATATATTTAGAAATATGAAAGTATTAATATCAGACAACCTACCGGACATATGTAAGACAATTTTGGAAAGTGCGGATATTCAGGTAACAACGAAGACCGATTTTACACCGGAAGAGTTACAAAAAGAGATTGGTGTATACAACGGCTTAATTATCCGAAGCAGCACCCAGTGTACGCCGGAAATTTTGGAAAGTGCGGATAAGCTTCAAGCTATTTGCCGGGCAGGTGTCGGGGTTGACAATGTTAATGTTCCTGCCGCTACGAAAAAAGGAGTTATTGTAATGAATACTCCGGGTGGAAACACAACTTCAACTGCGGAGCACGCAATTACGCTTCTTTTGGCTTTATCAAGAAATATACCACAGGCTTGTAATTCTGTTCGTGAAGGGAAGTGGGAACGCAAGAAATTTACAGGAACTCAAGTTTCCGGAAAAGTACTGGGTGTAATTGGATTAGGTAAGATAGGGAAAGAGGTTGCAAAACGTGCTATAGCACTGGAGATGAAGGTGCTGGGATACGATCCTTTTGTTTCGAATGAGACAATTCCAAAAATGAATGTTCAACTTGTTGAAAATCTTGAAGAGATATACAAACAGGCGGATTACATAACTTTGCATATCCCATTAATTAACGATACGAAACACCTGATTTCCAAAAGTGAACTCGAAATAATGAAGGACGGGGTAAGAATAATAAATTGTGCAAGGGGTGGTATAATTTCAGAGGAATCTCTTTATGACGCACTTGTTAGCGGTAAGGTTGCCGGTGCCGCAATTGATGTCTTTGAGGAAGAGCCACCGGGAAATAATAAACTGCTGGAGCTCGACAATGTGCTTCCAACGCCGCATCTTGGAGCGTTGACAAAAGAAGCTCAACTTGCAGTAGCCGAGGATGCAGCAAAACAGATGGTTGATGTGCTAAATAACAATATCGTACGTAATGCGGTTAACATGCCAGTGCAGGGCTCCGAAGAGTTACAACAGCTTAAGCCGTATACAGCACTGACAGAGAAAATGGGCGCACTCTTATGCCAGTTGGTAAGAGGTAGGATCCAATCTATAGACATACAGTATAGCGGTGGAGTTTCTAAGGATAACATTCGCCCTT
>CAYTGO010000021.1:5676-8792 GCA_964437425.1 uncultured Candidatus Scalindua sp. | reverse complement strand
CAATCTATAGACATACAGTATAGCGGTGGAGTTTCTAAGGATAACATTCGCCCTTTAACAGACTGTTTACTGGTGGGCTTGCTAAAGGATGTTTTAGATGAGAATGTGAATATCATAAATGCACGAATACTGGTCGATGAAAGAGGAATTAAGATTAATGAAATAATCAGTAGCGCGACAGGGGATTATACAAATCTGATTTTTGCCAGAATTAGTACGGATGATGGTGAAAGTTCTGCTTCAGGCACTGTATTTAAAAATAATGAACCTAAAATAGAAACAATAAATGATTATCGCGTAGATATGGATCCAATTGGACATGTACTAATCTTATTGGGGCAGGACAAACCGGGATTGATCGGAGAAATAGGTAAGATGTTGGGTGATCAGAGCGTAAATATAGGGCATATGACGTTCGGTAGAAAAGAGACTGGTGGCGTTGCAATGATTGTCCTGAATGTTGATGCAGTGGTGTCTCAGGAGACCCTCGTATCAATAGAAAAAATGGAATGTATCAATTCTGCGTATATGTTGAAGTTTTAAGAAGTAGTTTTCGGGCGATTAACATCTTTTTATCTGAGTTTGAAGTTTAGTAAAATCTCAAAACAATTCTGCAGCCAGTGAAGTAGTACAATACGATCTCCGCTCTGAATATGTCAAAGTGTTATTTAAATTAAAGAGGTATAATTATGGCGAATGGTAAAGCTAAAGATCGTGATTACTATGAGGTGTTAGGGGTAAGTAAAAATGCAACTAATGACGCGCTGAAAAAAGCCTACAGAAAGCTTGCCATCAAATATCACCCGGACAAAAACGCGGGAGACAAAAAAGCTGAACAAAAATTCAAGGAAGCTGCAACTGCCTATGAAGTGCTTAGTGACCCAAAAAAGAGAGAAATGTATGATTTACGGGGGAGTGCCGGACTTGATGATATGGGTTTTCACGGTTTTGAAAGCAGCGCTGATATATTCAGTAACTTCGGAGATATATTCGGAGATATATTTGGTAACCGATCTTACCGGGGGAGGACCAGGCCTCAGAAGGGTTCAGACCTCAGGCATAATATAACAATTTCTTTTACTGATGCTGCGTTAGGAAGCGAGAGGCAGCTCAGATTTACAAAGAGTGAAGCTTGTGAAGCCTGTAACGGAACGGGTGCCAGTAACGGAGCACCAACTGTATGCCCTCAATGTAATGGTGAAGGTCGAGTGGATAACACAAAATCTTTGTCAGTTAAAATACCAGCAGGGATTAATAATGGTTCTGCACTGAAACTTTCCGGTCAGGGAGAAGCTGGTATCAGGGGTGGAAGAGCAGGAGATCTGTATATACATGTTAAAATTGCTTCACATCCCTATTTTGAGAGGGATGGTTTGGATATTCAATATGATGCGCATATACCTTTCACTAAAGCGGCATTGGGGGGAGAAGTAGAAGTCCCGACATTAAGCGGAAAAGCAACGTTAAAAATACCTAAATGCACACAATCCAATCAAACAATGAGGATGACAGGGCAGGGAATCAAGATGAAAGATGGGAGAACGGGTAGCCAGTTAGTAAAAATAGTAGTAGATTTACCAAAAGAACTGTCTGAACGACAGGAAGAGCTTCTAAAAGAGCTAGAAAAACTTGAGCACGATTAATCGTTTCTTTTTTTGATTGGTAAAGATACATCCTGATCAATCAATTTTGAAACAAAGCCGGAACCTCATTTCATCAACACAGAAAGGTCAATTCAAAAACTTAACTTTTCCATTCCCTTTCCCATGAATGCCTTTATGGATGACGAGGTTTTTGCCGTGAGTCATTCCTGAGTCATAAGTGTCCTGGCAGCTACGGGAATAACGAGATGCGGAGCGTGCAATCCTGGGGTTTCTCCGGCGGTAAAACTCCTGGAGTCGGGGGTCTCCCATCCAGACAAGTTCTTTGGTCTGGTTTTCAGTAAACCGGCTGTCCAACTTATTATAAAAACCGTCCAGAAGTCCGTAAATAAAGGTTCTTCGGTGCTTGTTTCCCTTGATATTTTCTCGTCTCTTATGCTCTGTCCATAAAAGCTCCGAGATATTTTGGAGGTAGTCATATATATACTCCGCCATTTCTATATTTTCCGGTGTCCCATAAATCTCAAGAATTTGACCACTCCGGTTTTCGTGTTGGTCATACCCGAATGTCCAGATGGCTTCTACGAAAAAAAATTTGGAGATTATGGAACTGATTATGGACTTGATGGGGTTACGCCTTCCTACCTCTCCGATTTGTTTATAGATGTAGTTCCATTCCGTTTGCATATCCAGTAACGATAGATTGTGTTTTAACAAAAATTCGTGAGCTTTGGTCATGGCGTTCTGGGCTTCGTGCTCGTTGGGGCTTTGTGCCAACGCCAGCAGTTTGTGGACTTTGTCCAGTATCTTGTGATTCTCTGAATTCACGGAGGAGGTATTATTACGTTTTTCTACCCAGGAGTGAATATCACCTGTTGCCGTGGGGTCGATACTATTTTCCTGACAAACCCGTTTAAACGCTTCTCCATGGGGTAAACTGTCCCGAATTCCCAAAATTTCTTCTACATATTGATGGGCCATCTCATGATACAGGACTTCCTGAACATATTCCCACTTATAGTTATTTATGAGAATAATACTGATTGACAGGCGTCGATAATAACCGCCTTTCCACGTGCCTAAAACATCCTCTGCATAAGAGAGTTCAAGATTTGGGAGGCGCATGGAGTCTTTAAAGTAATGAAAGTTAGCGGTTTTCCAATCTGTTTTCAATTGCCTGACCCAGGCAGTTTTTAATAAGTTATCTATGTCTGTCATGGGAGTTTTCTTATTTGTAGAGTAACCAAGTTACTGCTTCAGTACGTATCATCACGGATGATGCACTCAATATATCTAACTTGTTAGCCAGCGAATTGCTCTCTTTAAAATAAACATCATATGCTCGATATTTTTTACTTCTTTCAAGAGCTTCACAACGATTTTCCTTCTAAAATAGAAAGCAATAAAGGCCCTTCTTCTCAGCCAATAAAGTTGTCGTTTCGTAAGGTTATCGTTAATATAGTTTATCGTATGAAGGGATAGTTTCATCAGGTTCATGTCATAGCTGAATTTACC
>CAYTGO010000021.1:0-5576 GCA_964437425.1 uncultured Candidatus Scalindua sp. | reverse complement strand
GTTTCACAAAACTCAACAAGAAGTTTTTTCTTAATAGAAAAGTTATCATCTTCAAAATGGATCTCTTTAACTCCATAATTATTTCTAAGTAATTTTATCTCCTCCATGATATTTTCCAGGCTTCTGTGCCGTATTGATTTGCCTGACACTTTTGAGGCGGCACAGAAAGTACAGGGAAATGGACACCCTCTTGTTGCGTACATAGCGGCATATGGGAATTGCCTGAAAAATGCACCGTGTGGAGATTTAGGGTAAGAAGTGGGAGGCATTAGATCCCATCTGGGAAAAGGAATGGAATCCAGGTCTGCAATTAATTCCTCAGGATTTTTAACTATCTTTCCGTTTGACCTGTAAACAAGTCCGGGAATATCTTTTAAAATATCATGAGAAAAATTGCTACATTCGGTGTTTACAACAAATTTGGCAAGACTGTTTTCTCCATCACCGGTAAAACAATAATCCACACCGGGTTCCACAAACTCCATGGTAGCTTCCGGCATCAAGCTAGACTGAACACCGCCAAGTACGATAATAGATTCAGGGAAGTGTTCCTTTAGTTTACTCGATAGGTTCCTGATAGGTACTATATCTTTGGAATACCCGCTGAGGCAGATTAAGTCGAACCTTTTATCTGTAATTTCTTTTAAAAGGCACTCTTCGTCCATATTATCCCTGAGCATATCAATTAAGGATACGTTACATGAACGTGGCAAGTTCGCAGCGAGGTACCCAAAATGGAGAGGAGGGATTATTTCGTCGGCTACACTATTTATCCTTATAAATACAACGTTAAGGCTTTTTTTCATAAATATATTGTATTTCTCTTTAAGTAAGATGATATAGGATGACTAATTATGAGCTATAATACCATCTTAAGCAAGAGAGGGGTATATGATTTTGATCAATTACTTCGGGATAAAATAATTATTAAAATGTACAATCTACTTTTTGGTAAGTTTTAATTCGGGGAATTTTGTACCAAGCTCCAGCATCTTTTTTAGTACGTTTTGTTCTGTATTCAGATTCCAGTCATACTTTATCTTCTTCTTAATTTGGTGGGTATTCTGCAACCGTTCCGGTGCAAACCTGTTGACAAAGTCTGCAACCCCTTCATATCCTCCGGATTCAAAATCCTTGCTGAACCATTTAAAGAGTGGTGTTGAGTTCAGCTTATTATTAACCATTCTCAGATGCAGGGGATTTTTCAATGCATTTGTCACTACCTTGTCTAATTGCGTGTCTATTTGGTTACCATCAAAAATTTCTGTTTTCAGGCTGGGACATCCCACTGAAGCACAGTTAATGGCAAAATGTATACGCGGGTCGGCAAGTGGACGGATAGCATTATGTTCGATATTATCAAGGCTGTAAAGTGTGCCCTCAACCTCATGATGTTTGTTTTTCCAGCCGATCTTTTTCATGCCAGCTACCGGATAATTATTAACAACATCTGCTATTGTGAAAAAATTGTATGCATTGATCCAGAATGCGAGTTTTTGTTTTTTCTCTTCCGGTACTTTAACTGTTTTTAATTTCTCCAGTTGGAGTGTAATCTTTTCCTGAAGTTCAGGATCGGTCTTGATTATTTTATAGTCTACAGACGTATGACTAAACTCTCCATCAATCGAGGTGAACTCA
Source organism: uncultured Candidatus Scalindua sp. (assembly GCA_964437425.1). Classification (GTDB taxonomy): domain Bacteria; phylum Planctomycetota; class Brocadiia; order Brocadiales; family Scalinduaceae; genus Scalindua. The sequence goes on along the minus strand of CAYTGO010000021.1, from coordinate 3,938 downwards.
TTTACAGTAACAACGCTATTTAGTATATCCTGATAGCTGTCCCAGAATGTATTGCCTTCTTCGGCAAATGTTGCTTGCTGAGTAACAAATAATATAATATAAAATATCGCAATAATTTTTTTCATGATTGGGTAACCCTCTTACTTTATCCCTGCTCGCCAACTATCTTTTCCATAATAAGGAACCTGTTCCCTGCTAATATTGTGAATGTCTGCAGTTTTCAATTTTGCAAATGAAAGGACGTCCATAGGACACTCTGTTACACAGGCTGAACATCGTACACACTGTACATCGTTCATTGGGATACCTTTGTTTGCAAAGTTCATAACATCGATACCCATATGACATACTCTCGTACAGATTTCGCATGAGATGCAATCTTTCTTTTCAGAAAGAATTCTGTATCTGGAAAATCTTGTGTATATGTGCATGAGAGCTGCAAGCGGGCATCCATATCTGCACCAGATTCTCCCACCTAGAAAAAAGTAGACACCAAGGCCGAGTATGCCTGCAAATATTACATCTATTAAAAATTTGTATACACCTGTCATCGTATAACTTAAAAGCGGAAACGAACTCCACATACCCGATTTGTTCAGATAAATAATCGGGGTAAAAATGATGGCAGCAAAAAGAACGATCTGCCCGACGTTTTCAAGCCTCTTTGCACCCGGGCCATGTGGTGTTTTGCGCCGGTATTCGTCTCCCAGTGTCTCTGCCATACCTCCACAGCTGCAAATCCATCCACAATATACACCTTTCCCGTAATGTCTGATTAGAAAGAATAGAATCAAGCCTGTCTGTACAAAAGGAAACCACGTCCAGAAAGTGCTGCTTCCAAATTCCCACATATTCAACGGCCAGAATAAGATAAAAGCAAAACTACTCCATTTGCCGCTTGGGAATAGTTCTGACACTATCCAGTGTTGTGCGCCCAGGTTATCAAGGATTAGTGGCTTGTACAGGTGAAACGGGAGCAGGAAAAGAAAAAATATTTGTATCGATACAAGGGCAGTCATTTGCCAGAAAACATAGCGTGTTTTTCTGACATAAGTCCGGCGTATACCAAAGATGAGCATTGTTACGCAATAGAAGAGTGAATACCAATATGTAGGTGATTCGATCCACTCTGCTGCCCCCGAAGTGTTATTCAGCAATTTAGAAAAATACAATATCGTAAAAAATGCACTTACTCCTATAAAATATGTATATTTAAATGCACGCCATGGGGTTCTAAAATAAACGTTTCCGTGCCTTGCCAGAAATCCCAGAGAGCAGATTCCGGAAATTAAGAAAATTATAGATCCCGCCCATCCCAGGATGAAGTTTAATGATGGATACCATTTGTAACCCGAAAGACTCCAGTTAAGCGTAGCTTGAAATGGTGCACTCAAATACGCAATTATCTTTGCCCCTATAGTATCAGCCCCTGCAAACAGATCAAAAGCTACCCCAACTTTACCAAAATAGAGCATAGAGAAAAAACTTATCGAGGCTACCATGAACCACCACCATAATAACCCTTTCTCCCCTTCCATGCGTATGCCGCTTCGATTAAAAAATTTTGTGGGTAATTCACGACCAATGAGAGTAAAGACAGCATCATTAGGTATGGTTTTACTGTCTTCTTTTGTTTTCAGGACAACCTCTTTTTCCCGTATTTCTGTAACTGTTGATTCAAAGAGTGGTGTGATTTTGCCTTGCTCTACCAGGTCATTGAATCTGTTCACATTTTCTTCTTTTGGCCTGGAAAATTCTTCTTTACGGTAAGAGTGGATAATTTCGTTTCCTGATTTCGCAAGTGCAATAGAGCACTCCAGCGAGCTGTCACCACCACCAACAACCAGAATATTTTTATCGACAAATTCTCCGGGATCATACAATTTATTGAATACTTTTGGTAATAATTCACCGGGTACCTTGAGTTGCCTGCTGTTACCGGCTTTTCCTATTGCCAGCACCACCTTCTCTGCCATATACACACTTTTGTTTGTTTCAACATGGATTATGTTATCTTTGCGGTTGAGATTTTGAACAAAAGTGCCGACTTCAAAATTCAGGTTCAGTTCTTCTATTTGGGACTTTAGTTCATCAAGAAGAGTTTCCTTGGTGCCATCATTCATTTCCAATGGTAATTCCAGTTTTACTCCATCCGGTTTTAGGGTAATTGGTTTTTCCTTTGGGAAGTTTTCTATTGTGTTTAAGATGCGGTTTGATTCTAAAATGATGTAGTTGATGTTCTTTTTTTTACATTCTATTGCAGCGGAAATTCCTGCAGGCCCTGCGCCGACAATGATCAAATCGTAAACATCGGTACTTTTCTCTTTTTCTGAGGCAGCTTTCTGGTCAGAAGAAAGTTGTTTTACTATTTTAGACCCGCCATCTGCTGCAAGTTTAAGTAAAGGTATGCCGGTTAAATCCCCCACAATATAGACACCCTGGACAGAAGTCTCTTTTTGTTCATCTATTTCTGGGTAACTCTCCACAATGTTTCTGGGATTGTCCTTTTGCAGCCAGTTGAAATAGTTAGATACAACGTTCATGGATGTTTTTTCCTAAATTTAATTTGCTCTTCGTATATATTGACAATATTTCTATCAGCAATATTCCTATTTATCCAGCTTTCGTTTTGATTTAAAAAATGCAAGACGTTTCTTGATCTCTTTATCAAATCCAAAATCTGTAGGTTTATAGTATTCCTTTCCCTGAAGTTCTTCTGGCAAACAGGATTGTCCTGCATAACCACCATGATCATGTGGATACTTGTACCCTTTTCCATAGCCAAGGTCTTTCATCAAGGATGTTGGTGCATTTCTGATATGCAGCGGTACTTCAAGTGCACCCTTTTCTTTAACATCATGCAATGCGCCTAGATATGCCTTATAAGATGCATTGCTCTTTGGGGCGGTAGCGAGATAAGTTACTCCCTGTGATAGCGGTATCCATCCTTCCGGCATTCCGACAAAATGAAATGCGTCTTTTACTGATACAGCCACCTGAAGAGCCACCGGGTCAGCATTGCCTATATCTTCTGAAGCAAAGATGACCATACGTCGTACAATAAAGAGAGGATCCTCTCCTGCTTCCAGCATACGTGCCAGCCAATAGAGCGCGGCATCAGTATCACTGTCGCGCATGGATTTGATAAAAGCGGAAATCACGTTGTAATGTTCTTCTCCGCCCTTATCATAAAGAAGTGCCTTTCGCTGCATCGCTTCCTGGGCTATATTTAAAGTAATTGTTCTCTTATTGTCCTGATCGGGATTCATTAGCAACAATGCGGTCTCAATAGTATTCAAGGCTACTCTTGCCTCTCCATGAGAAAGATCTGCAATGAAGCTAATGGCGTCCTCATCTATCTTTACTTTTGAACTACCTAGTCCTCGTTCGGTATCTGATAAGGTATTAGTGATTATAGTTTTGATGTTGTCTGTAGAGAGCAGTTGGAGTACCAGTACTTTGCAGCGAGAGAGAAGGGGCGCATTTACTTCGAACGATGGGTTTTCTGTCGTGGCACCAATCATGGTAATGGTACCGTCTTCCACGTGATGAAGAAAGGCATCCTGTTGGGACTTATTAAACCGGTGTATCTCATCGACAAAAAGGATTGTTCTTTTGCCGTAATATTTAAGCTGTTGCCTGGCATCTTCAATGACAGCACGTATGTCCTTAACTCCTGATAACACGGCCGAGAAGGAGACGAAGTGAGCGTCAAGCGCCCTGGCAATGATTAAGGCCAGGGTAGTCTTTCCCACACCGGGAGGACCCCAGAAAATCATCGATACTAACTCTTTTCGATCCATAAATCCGCTTAGAATCTTATCGGGTCCAACGAGGTGTTCCTGCCCGACAAATTCTGCCAGATTTTGGGGCCTCATCCTTTCCGCCAGAGGAGATTTTTTTGCAGATTTTGCTCTTGCGTCAAATAGATCAGCCAT
>CAYTGO010000020.1:39213-49120 GCA_964437425.1 uncultured Candidatus Scalindua sp. | reverse complement strand
ATCTAAAAATATAAACAGGTCCGCAGGTGAGTTTGGAGCAAGAATCAGATGATCCTTATCCTGGTATATAAAGATGTCCGGATGTCCGGATATTGAATTGGCGGTTATCCCGTCTGTCTGAAACATGTAAACATCTGTTACATATTCCTTTAATTTATTGATAGCCTCTTTAGAAGATCTGGAGTCAATTATCGCAAACATTTATCCGATATTTAGCTGGTATTGGGAAAATGAGGGATTTTGTTCAAAATGAACATTGTAACCACGTGACACTAATTGTTCTCTATTGGCTTGTTTGTATCCTATCGCGTAGTGAATCTGTCTATCGGAAACTGTGATTTTAATGTTATTCGAAAAATTTGAGTTAATACTTTGTAGTTCCATGTCAATTAGCTCTTTCCATATTTGAGTCATCACCATCTCTTTAAATGAGGCGTGAAAGGGTCCGGCAATCAATGATTTACCGATAATCAGTTCATCGGATGGATGTAATCCCATTCTCAAAATAGCTACGTTGTTATTCTCAAAGATATGAACTATTTCCCTTGTCCATTCTACAGCCTCTTCAAGTGTTAAAGGTGTATATCTTCCTTCTTGATACAGTTTTTCAAGGGTTGTATGTTTTACAACAATTGCAGGATAGATTCGCGTATTACGAGCTCCTAATGAGACAATATCATTGGCGGTCTGAATAGATCTCTCAAAACTGTCTCCTGGCAGACCGATCATCATCTGAAGTCCAAGTTCGAAACCATTTTCACAAATCAGATTAGACGCATCTCTAATATCTTCGACAGTATGTCCACGTCTGGATTCATTTAATACTTCCTGGCTGGAAGATTGGGCACCAAGCTCAATAGTCGTTACGCTATATTTTCTCAGCAGTTCAAGAATCGGTTCATTAATATAATCCGGTCTTGTAGACAGCCTGATACCAGATACTTTTCTGTTTTTTATAAACTTGAAAGCTTCTTTCAGATATTGCTCCTGCAGATCAACAGACAGTCCGGTAAAGGTTCCACCAAAAAAGGCAATATTTATTGTTCTGTTTTCTGGAATTGTTTCAAGATATAGTTCTACAATATCCTTAACGTCCGCCGGTTGAGGTATTGAGTAGGTTCCAATTATTTTCTCCTGGTCGCAGAAAACACATTGATGTGGACAAGCCAACTCCGGGATGAATATTGGTATGTTAGAATGCTTTTTCATGTTCTAGATTTTGAATATAAAAAAGTAATGATAACAAAATATGAATCTTAATGGGTAGTAAATTTATATTATGTGGATATAGACTTTGATTCATATCATAAACAGATAAATTTGATGTTTGAGGTAAATCTTGAAAAAAAAGCAGAAATCCTGTAGTGTTCTGTTCTGTTTTAATTGTCTTAACCGGTCAATTCATTATTCCTATGCTATGAATAAACAGAAAAACAAAATTTCCTGGATTATTGCTACGTGGTTTGGCTCAGGGCTATTACCAAAGGCACCCGGAACATGGGGAAGTCTGGCCGCTATTCCTTTTGCGTATATAATCTCAATTTATACCTGCTCCTATGCTCTGATCTCCGGAATCGTTGCATTGTTCTTCATAGGAATATGGGTATCAAATAAAATAGAGGAGAATGTTCAAATAAAAGATCCAGGTTTTATTGTAGTTGATGAAGTCGTAGGTCAATGGATAGCCTTACTCCCCCTGCCGTTTCTCTACAGAATTCTGGATTCCAATTCTTTTTATTGTTTTTCTGCTTTTATTGTAATAGTTGCATTCATTGCTTTTCGTGCTTTTGATATATGGAAACCATGGCCTGTTAACTATGCTGACAAAAATATATCCGGTGGTTATGGAATAATGTTCGATGACGTTATTGCTGGAATGTACGCTCTCATAGTAACTTCCGCACTGACAACAGCTATAGTCATGTTTCTCTCGTGAAATATCGTTAATGATGCACGCAATGCCGCTCCCCGGACAAAAAGCGCCGAAGACAAGAATATCACAAGGGAAATATAAAGATATGAAGGATAGTTATTAATATGAGTCAATTTGTAAATGATGTGAATTCATGTGTAACAGAGGCGTTAGAGGGAATCGCACACGGCTCCCTTGGGAATCTGGTATTAGTGCGTGATAGGAATGTAATCCTACTCAATCCAGAAAAGCACCGGAATCGAAGTAAAGTTGCGATTGTCTGCGGAGGAGGGAGTGGTCATGAACCAGCGCATTCGTCCCTCGTCAATCAGGAAATGTTGTCAGCTGCCATTTGCGGAGATGTATTCGCATCCCCAAGTGTTGGTGCTGTTGTAGATGGAATTCGTACTCTTGTTAGTAATGGCAATTGTTGCCCTAAAGCTGTTTTGATGATTATTAAAAATTACACTGGCGATAAAATAAATTTTGGTATGGCCAGTGAGATTCTCTCATCTGAAGGTATCTTATTGAGGAAGTTAATTGTTGCGGATGATGTATCCCTGCCAGAAATCAAGGATCGTAGAGGAGTTGCCGGTACAGTCCTTGTTTATAAAATCGCTGGTGTATTTGCATTTCAGCAGAAGAGTCGCGATTCTGACACGAATCAGCAGCTAAACGCAGTATATGATGTTGCTGATAAAGTAAATAAGAACATCCATTCAATGGGTTGTGCATTAAGTTCTTGTCACAGGCCGGATGGGTCAGAAATATTTATATTACCGGAAGGCGAAATGGAAATCGGAGTCGGAATACACGGGGAACGAGGAGTTTTGCGAACACCGGTACAGTCCAGCGATGAGATTGTTACTATTCTCATTGATAAAATTTTGACTGCAAAACAACAATACGAAACTGCAAATAGTAATATCAAGCGGATGATTCTGTTGACAAATAATCTGGGTTCTGTATCAGGATTAGAAATGGGTGTCGTTCACCGAAAGGCGATATCGTATCTACATGAAAAAGGTTATGAGGTGTCAAGGGCATATTGCGGAACATATATGACCTGTCTTGATATGAGAGGGATATCGTTAACCTTGCTGACTGTTGTTGACGATAGTTTTTTGGATTTGCTTGATGTTGGTGGTTCCGACATCTGCAAGACCAGCTGGAAACCTGACAGTGATTATTCACCTTCATCATCGCCCATATACATAGAAGCTTTCAGATCTCCGGATAGTGATTTTGATGCTGGCAGTAGTAATATTAATGAGACAGTAGATCAGGAGTTCATGAGTATCATTGAGAAGGTATGCAGGGTTGGTGTTGATGCCAGAGGAGAACTAAATAATCTGGATAGAGAGTGTGGAGACGGTGACGCTGGCGATACACTAGCCACAGCCTGTAATGCGATATTAGATGATCTACACTATTTTAGTGCAAATGATATTAATCTGTCATTCAGACGAATTGCCAGATGTTTAACGAACGCCGTGGGTGGTACGAGCGGACCATTGTATGCGGTATTTTTCATTCGTGCTGCTGCCGCATTTAGTACAGATGCCGATAGTATTAATCCGAATGATTGGAAATCATTAGCAAGATGGGCAGATGCGGTGCAGAATGGAATCTCAGGAATAGAAGAGTTAGGAGGTTGTTTCAGAGGAGACAGAACTTTATTAGATGCTTTATATCCGGTTCTTGAAGCATTGAAATACCAGAGCTCTGAGAGGACGTTTAGGATGGAGTTGCTGTTACAAGCGGCAAAGGATGGTGCTGAGAACACTCGTAAATTGGAAGCACGGGCAGGACGAGCCAGATATGTTGAAGGTAAAGGAGTGGGGAGTTTAGACCCCGGCGCTTACGCCGTTTACTTGTTGATTAAAGCGCTTTAAGTTTCAGTAGGGTAACCTGCCTTGACCCAGCCACTGTATCCTCCGTCCATGGAGCTTACATTACTATAACCCATCTTCTGTAAGTTATCAGCTGCTAAAGCGGAACGGAACCCCCCTCCACAATATAATATTATTTCAGCTTCCGTGTTATCAATCTTTTTTTCAATATCGCGCTCTATTACACCTTTTCCAATATAGATGGCATTCATTATGTGCCCTTTATCCCATTCACTCTCCTCGCGGACATCTACTAAATAGAAATTATCTCCACGGTCACGTCTATCGTTGACCTCCTGTACATTTGTTTCTGTAATTCTTTTCCTGGCATCATTAACTATTGTTAAGAATCTGTTTGAATGGCTTTTCACTTAAGTTCCTCCCCCCTGATGCTATCAATGATTGTTATATATAGCTTGTTCCTGTTTCAATGGAAATAGAAGAATACTATATGTGTGACAGATATCATAATGTAATTGATAAGTTAGATCAATTAAATCCAAATTTATTGCAGGAAAAGTAAAGAATGCAGCCTATATGGCACTTGTACTTATATGCGGATATATGATAGACTTCGTGTATTGTGTGGCTATATTGTTCTACTAATGCGCAGATTAAAGCTCACTGCCATATTTATACTATACAATTTATTCAGGGAAGGATATGTACTAATGACACTTGATTCATTTCTCCAAATACTGAAGGACAATCCAGAGAGTATTGAATTTAATGACACTATGGCTATTATCGATTCACTGTATGATTTTACCCCGACATCATTCAAGAATGGCGATCTGGTTAATGAGGCGGGTCAAAACTCAGGGTCTTGTAAAATTTTCTTATTTGCACGACTTCATAGCTTGACTCAGGAAGAGACACTGTCCTGCTTTGGTAGTTACTATCGGAATGACGTAGTGAAATATCCTGAAAACAGTGATCATCAGAATATTCGTAATTTTATAAAAACAGGTTGGCTTGGAATAAAATTTGATAGTGAACCTCTAAAGGCAAAAGGCTGATTAATTTAACAGGTATTAACAAAATGAGTATTAACCAAAAAGGGACTGTAGAACAGAAAAGGCATAGCTGGCGGGAGGCTTTGTATGAAATCATATTCAAGGCAGACAGTGTTGCAGGCAAATCATTTGATATTTCCCTGATAGTTATTATTGCCTTGAGTGTAATAACAGTAATTCTTAACACAGTAGGTTCTATAGAGCAAGAGTATGGATATATACTGCATATAGCAGAATGGATTTTTACAATAATATTTACTATTGAGTATATCTTAAGATTGATTTGCTGCAAAAGACCAGTGGCCTACGCACATAGTTTTTTCGGGATAGTTGATCTTTTTTCTATAGTCCCAACCTATATCAGCTTATTTATACCAGGCAGTCAGGTTCTGCTTGTAGTGCGTATCCTGAGAGTGCTAAGGATATTCCGTGTACTCAAGCTTGTTAAGTACGTTGGTGAATCTGAATTGCTCATAGATGCCTTAAGGTCAAGCCGGAGAAAGATTACTGTATTTCTATTCTCTGTTATAACAATTGTTATTATTTTTGGTTCTGTAATGTATATTGTAGAATCTCAGGATAACGGGTTTACCAACATTCCGGAAAGTATCTACTGGGCTGTTGTAACCTTGACAACAGTGGGATATGGTGACGTAACCCCACACACACATATCGGGAAAGTGATATCAATGGTAATCATGGTTATGGGGTATGGTATACTTGCAGTACCAACAGGAATTGTTACCGCTGAAATGACAAAGGCCATGGGGCATCATAATAAAGTTTCATCAAATGTTTGTGAAGGGTGCGGTTACAGATGGCATGATGATGATGCACATTATTGTAAGCATTGCGGTAATACGTTATAATAGGAGGTGTAATGAAGACACGTGAAAAGGGGAGAGCTCGACTGATAATAGAGAGGTTAAGGTTTGAAGAGTTTAAAGTGCTATGGGTAATAATTGCAATTGGAACTATTTTCTATATAGGAGTTGTAATGGAGCAAATAGAGACTGGTAGAATAGATCCAGAAAAAAATGTTTATCTTTTCCTTCATGGAAGAGATGATCTACAGGGAAAAGCTGAGAATATTCTGATAACGCTTGGATTTCCAAAGCAGAATATTATCGTGGCCTCCTCAAAAAATGTTGGTGGTGTCGGTGATTATATGGCAATGCTTTGGAGGCCGCCAAGGCCGGATCAGATAAAGATACAGCTGATAACCGAGGTTAAAGATGTAGAACCGGATAAAATGTTTGGTCTATGGAAAGGCGTATTAAAAAGGGATATCGACTCGTTTCCACTTAAATAGAAAGAGTTGTTAACATTGTACTTATCCACCCAGGTGTTCAATAATCTTATCTGCGACGCGAAATGCGTTTGCGTAAATTGTCCAGGTGTAGGGAACGCTTCCACCTGTTGGCATAAAACTCCCATCAGTAACGTATAGATTATCAATATCGTGTGCTCGGCAATCCGGATCAAGAACAGAACTTTCAGGATTAGTTCCAAATCTGCAGCCACCGGCTACCAGGTTTGGGGGTGCAGAACCGCTAATGCTGGAGCGAATATTTGTTAAGTCCAGACTTCTTAAAACATTATTTGCTTTTTCTTCCAGATATTTACCTACCTTAATATCGTGTGAATGAAATCCAACTCTTAATCGAGACACAGGTGTACCCCATTTGTCCTTAACGTGAGTATCCAGACTAACAAAGCAGTTATCAGTCGGCAACCAATCACAGAATATTTCGTATTTTATATGACGTTTTGTTGTGAAATGCGTTTTCAGTGACTGCTTAAGTTCTTTGCCCCAGATCAGATTGTTGCTATCATCCCATTTCAGGTCAATCGCCTTTGCAATAGGGCCGGGATGTTCAAGCAGAAAGTCAATAGTACCACCCTTCTGACTCTTTCCCCATTCAGGATCGTTAATAACATACCAATCCTGGAGTCCCCGGTTAACAAATCTACCCTGGTATTTAAGTGATTCTGCTTTACTTTTATCCATATTTTCATAAAGAAAATCACCACCGCCTGTACCTCCTGCAGAGAAAACGAGGTTTTTGCCCACTTGCCCACTATTGTTTCCAAGACCATTCTTGTGACGAGGCCCGGAGGAACTCAGTAATAAACGAGATGTCTCGATTGCCTGACATGCAACTATGAAAATCTTAGCGTCCACTTGTTGAGAACTACTTGATTTGTCATAATATTCAGCAGCAATTACGCTACCTTGAGAATTGCTCTTAAGTTTGTAGACTTTGGAATGTGGTCTGATTTCACAACGATCGGTCTTAATAGCGGGGTTTAAAAGCGCTGCCCGGGAACTTCCTTTAGCACCTGTTGCACAGCCATAGCTGCCACACCAACCTGAATATTTACAGCTCTGACGCATCTTGTCCATACTCGATAGAATTGCACGTGGCGTTGGCAATGGATGTAATCCCAGGTTATGACAGGCATCATCAAACCATCCGGAAAACGTATGTTCAAGTGTAGGAGGATATGGGAAATCACCGGTTGAGCGTTGTTCAAGATTTGGATGCTGAACAACACGGCCAGATACACCAACTATTGATTCTACCTTAGTATAATAAGGCTCAAGATCATCGTATGAAATAGGCCAGTCTACAAGGTTAGCACCTTCGATAGGACCAAATGTTGAAAGCAGTCGAAAGTCTTCAGGCTTGAGCCTATAAAAAAAGCCACTCATGAAATTGGATGAGCCTCCAACACAGTTGCCCCTCCAGAAACTTCTTCCTGTTTCAGAAGTCGACTTACGATTCCATCCCCCGTTTCCATCTGGTTTCTCTATCACATGCTGTTCATCTTTTAAGTCCGGCATGTAAGCGTCGTACTTAAAGGCAAGCTCATCTTTGTAAAAGTCATTCTCCTCAAACCATGGACCTTTTTCGAGAACAACCACAGAGTATCCTGCCTCAGATAAAGTCAGAGCAACTGGGCCAGCCCCGGCTCCACTCCCGACAATACAAACGTCAAAATCAGTATTCATGTTATCTTAGGTTCCAATACAGTTTATGCTTAAGCGGACGTGGAAAACCCGGGTGATGGTTTAACCATTTCCACCCAATACCAGCTGGATTACCGCCATAGACAGGGTCACTCAGCAATGCCTCTAGAATATAAGTTAGTAGTTTAGAAATCCATTTCCGGCCCGCTTTGGTCTTTGTGATTTGATGCAGCATCTCCGTGCGTTGTGAATATGATAATTGAGTAAAAGCGGCCTCCTGTTTTTCAAGCGAAAGATCATTCAGCCATTTAACACCATTCATGATAAATTTCTTCTCATCATGCTCTATCGTGGGGCTTGCAATAATATTTTGTAAATATGTTATCGCATTGATCTCTTTTGCTCCGGGAGAATCTGATTCTGAAGGGAAGAGATGATTTTGGACAGCATCTATAGTTTTCCATGGATCATTGAGTTGTACTGAAGGGAGTTGCTTTGCTGCACGTATTTTAATTGGGGTTAAAAAAAGAGTGGTAATAAGACCTGCCACACGTAAAAGAAATGCACGTTTGTTTATAAGCATTATTTAGATTTTTCAAACTGACAATATGCTGAATATGCTTCTAAAGATATTCAGCGGGCCATTCAGGCCCGCTGAACAGATGATATTTTAATATCAACATATCTTCAATATGTATTAGCCACCACATTTTCCTTCACCACCGCACTTACCTTCGCCACCACATTTTCCTTCACCGCCGCACTTGCCTTCTTCTTTATCCTTATCACCACTTTTTTCTGCGTCACCGCTTTTTTCAGTATCTCCGCATTTTCCTTCACCACCGCACTTACCTTCGCCACCACATTTTCCCTCACCGCCACACTTACCTTCTCCGCCACATTTGCCGTCATCACCAACTAATTTAATGACAGTATCAGAATCATTAGTTGCGAATGGATTTACTTCTGCAGTAGCCGTAGAAACTACAGAGTACCCAAAAACAAATACTGCACAAAACAGTGCTAAAAAAATTCTTTTTGTTTTTAAAACCATAGTATGCCCTCTCTAACAATATTAACTAAAATTATAAAATTTAGTAGAGATTCTATATCGTTTAAAAGTATTAAAAAATTAGAACAGATTTTTTAACACTTTTCTATAAGCGTTTTTAATATATACTACATCAACTCAATAGAATTAGTTTCTACTTTCCATTTATAAAGACGATGTGCATATGAAAATTATTCCCTATAAATCGAATAATTCAAAATTTACAGTTAGGAAGCTTAAACAATAACGTGTCGTAAGGCATTGATATATAATGAGTTGAGATTGGTGATAGATGTGATTATGTAAAAAAATAATCGACTAAAATAGTTGATGATAATGTGTTCATTCAAATTAGAAGTCAGCTGATCTTGGTGTGCGAGGAAATGGAATTACATCACGAATATTGTCCATGCCGGTAACAAACTGTACCATCCGCTCAAATCCCAGACCAAAACCGGCATGTGGTACATTGCCAAACTTTCTTAGTTCTCTATACCACCAGTATGGTTCCAGTTCCATTCCCTGTTCCTTGATACGTGAATCAAGTTTCTGTAGGTTATCTTCTCTCTGCGACCCGCCGATTATTTCACCAATCTTAGGTACAAGCACGTCCATTGCAGCAACGGTTTTACCATCATCATTCTGCTTCATATAAAAAGCCTTAATATCACGAGGATAATCAGTGACGATTATCGGTTTCTTAAATTCTTCTTCAGTTAAAAAGCGTTCGTGTTCAGTCTGCAAATCGTTACCCCAGGCCGGCTCAAATTCAAATTTCTGTCCCGACTTACTTAATATATCAATTGCTTCTGTGTAGCTTAAACGTACAAACTCACTCTCCTTTACATTGGCTAGAGTTTGGAGAATAGTTTTATCAATACGCTTGTTAAAAAAATCCATATCCTCGGCACATTCCTCAAGAACTGTATTAATCAGGTATTTTATATATTCCTCAGCAAGATCGGCATCATCAGCGAGGTCCGCGAAAGCCATCTCAGGTTCTATCATCCAGAACTCTGCCAGATGACGAGAGGTATTGGAGTTTTCAGCTCGAAAAGTGGG
>CAYTGO010000020.1:5224-39113 GCA_964437425.1 uncultured Candidatus Scalindua sp. | reverse complement strand
TCCAGAACTCTGCCAGATGACGAGAGGTATTGGAGTTTTCAGCTCGAAAAGTGGGGCCGAAGGTATATGCGTTACTCAGGCCGCAGGCAAAGCTCTCTACTGCCAGCTGCCCGCTCACAGTCAGAAATGATTCCTTTCCGAAAAAGTCCTTACTGTAATCAACTTCGTCTTCATTCCTGGGTATAGAGGCTGGGTCAAGTGTGGTTACCCTGAACATCTCTCCTGCACCTTCACAATCATTCGCAGTGATAATCGGAGTATTGATATAGTAAAAGCCACGTTCCTGAAAGAAATCATGTGTCGCCTTGGCTAATTTGTTGCGAACACGAGTAACTGCTCCGAAAGTGTTTGTTCTAACCCTGAGATGAGCAATCTCTCTCAAACGTTCAAAGGAGACACGCTGTTTTCCGACTGCGTATTCATCCGGTTCACAGAATCCATACACCTTTACTTCATTAGCTTTAACCTCAACACTCTGTCCTCCGCCCTGTGAGTTGACCAGAATTCCTTTTACAGAAATTGAACTTCCCGGAAAGAGCTTGATAACCTCATCCTGATAGTTAACCAGATCTGCGTCCACTATTATCTGTAAATTATTGAAGCAGCTACCGTCGTTTAGTTCAATGAAAGAGAACCCCCCTTTAGAGTCCCGTCTTGTTCTAACCCAACCTTTGACCAGTATCTCTTGATCAACGTTCTTCCCTTCAAGCGCTTTGGCAATATAAGTTCTTTTCATTGTTATAGAACTTTCTGTAATAAATATATTTATAGTTCCCCGGTAACAAACTCAGGGATATGATCTTTCTGGATACTCACGTTAGAAGTAACATCTCCCATTACAAATTTCAACGCATTGAGTAGTTTCAGGTTGTCCTCTCTTGTCTTGACAGCAACACGGAAATAGTTTTCATCGAGGCCAACAAAATTTGAACAATTTCTTATCAAAATGTTGTTCTGTAATAAGTGGTTCTGAATCTCTGACAATTCCATTCTACCATCTTCAATCCTCACCAGAATAAAATTTACCGTTGGTTGAAATGGATGAATACCATTTACTTCTGTCAGACCTTCATACAGAAATCTCTTCTCAACGGATATATATACGCGTGTGTTCATGGCAAAGTCATCATCATTAATTGCTGCCATACCCGCAACCTGTGCAATTGTATTAACTGTCCACGGTTCTTTGTATTGCATTAATTTATTAATTATGGGTTCATTTGAAACTAGAAATCCAAGCCTCAGACCCGGGAAACCATAGAACTTTGTTAGTGACCTGACAACTATCAGGTTATCAAATAGAGGTGCTTCTCTTATAACACTATACTTTTCATTATCCTCAACAAAATCCATAAATGCTTCATCGATTACAATCAGACGGTTTGGATTGTCATTTACGAGTTCAATTATATCTTCCTTGCGGGTGAGCTGGCCAGTTGGGTTGTTCGGGTTGCACAAAAATATCATGCAATCCTCGATACTCTTCAATTCTGAGATCCTTGTGTTAATTATTGGGAAGTCCCTGTTGTTATTTACAAGTTCAATAACTTCAATACTTGAGTTACTAAATGCATCTATAAATTCACCGAATGTTGGTTGTAGAAGAACTCCCTTAGTTGGTTTTAAAGCACGAGGAATCAGATAAAACAGCTCATTTGATCCATTACCGATAATTACATTTGACTCATTACAGTCTGTTTTCCTTGCAATGGATATTTTAAGGTCAGTGCTATGACTATCGGGATAGTGCTGAATATCATTGAATTGGTCAGAAACTGCCTCTCGAACAACCGCCGGGCAACCTAGTGGGTTTATGCTTGCACTGAAGTCGATGATCTCGTCTGGATTCAATCCATTCTTATCACAAATCTGTTTTACGTTACCGCCATGTCCACTAAGCATGTGATGTGTTAATTTGAATAAAAAATTAAGTTATTTTATACTTATCTTTAAGCTTTATTGTCAACTCGTGAGTTAGCGTCATTGCCTTTTCTGCTTCATTTAATGGCATAGTGCCTGTGCCGCAGCTTGGAGTGATTAGAGAGTTATCAACAATTAGTTTCTGGTCAATCCCCTTTTCTACTAAATTATCAACGGCTGAAATCATCTTTCCCATCAGGTCATCTAGAGTGACATCTCTAATGCTGTCTGTTGTTGGAACGATTCCCCATGCCAGAATCCCTCCTCTTTCAAGAAAGGCCTGAACTTCATTTTTGTAAATAAGCATGGTTTCCATGTAGCCGAAAGCGTCAAAGTTTATAATATCCACCTCTGTGTCCATAAGCATTGTCCAGTCAGTATTTCCACAACAGTGAATACCTGCAAGTGAGTTGCGATTATGAATTGCCTGGAATATCTCATTTAAGGATTCAACAATCTGTCCTTTTTTTAAACTGGCAAAAGCTGAACCATAACTTGACAGATATGGCTCATCCAGAAAAATAATTCTGGGTAATCCAAATTCTGAATATTGATCAAGCTGCCAACATGCCTTCATCGAAAGTAGTTTAACAATTACATCGAAGAGTACTGGATTATGAAGCATTGCTATCTGTTCTGTATCCTTTAACGAACCGGCCAGTGTTATGGGTCCGACTATCTGGCCCTTTATAGCACGAAGGCTTTCAGGCTTCTTCTCTTTTAGAAGTTTGATCATTTTTGAGAAACCAAGAGCATGGGTATCGCTTATAGAAAAGAGCCCGGCATCTTCTGACAAATAGTTGTTGTAAAACTTTTCAAGTTCCTCTGTATTATCTTCTGGCATATCGACATATACGCTTTTCTTTTCTGGATCAATTTTCAGGAAAGGGAGCCCTTCGGTGTATTGGACTAGCATTTCTTCATTCATATCCCTTTCAGGAAGCTGAGGCCAGCATGGAATTTCCGGGAGGGTTTTTAAAATAAGATTACATGCATCAGCAACATTATCATGAGGATAACTGCCTATTGCTGTGGCTGAAAAATTTCCCTTAAGCAAACGTCTTTACTCCTTCCATAGATTTCATTGCTCCACTGATGCCGATCTATTAATTACAAATTCTTAAACTTTTCTCTAACTTCGTCAATTCTGCCACATGTCATTTTGCCCTCTGTACATGGACCGACTACACAATTAGGGCCTGATTTAGAGAAAATGCCGGGTATTATATCCCTCACCAATCTTAACATTTCGGTGGCAAGTTCCCTTATCTCCCATTGTGCACGATTACAGCATCTTACACTAAAGAAGTGGAGTAGCTCTCGGGCATTCATTGTGACAATAATTTTGGTCTCTGCTGCATTTGGAAGGATAAAACGAGCATCCTCATTTGACTTTTCTCCGGAATCACCCAATGCTTCTATAAGTTCATCGTACCATTTCTGTATGTCCCTCATTTTATCCTCAAACCACTCTTTTTTGCCCGCATTTACAATAGCTGGTGGTATAATGAACTCAAACGTTTTCTCTCCACGTAGCTTTTCGCTGTGCTCACCCACATATCTCTGGCTTTGTTGTGAGTATGATGCAATTCTGTGCCTAACAAGTTGGTGCGAACAGACTCTGGATA
Organism: uncultured Candidatus Scalindua sp.; assembly: GCA_964437425.1. Classification (GTDB taxonomy): domain Bacteria; phylum Planctomycetota; class Brocadiia; order Brocadiales; family Scalinduaceae; genus Scalindua. The sequence goes on along the minus strand of CAYTGO010000020.1, from coordinate 35,565 downwards.
TTCCCTCTACACCAAAATTGAATGAAACATGCTCAAGTGGCGACATATGTCCCATTTTTAGAAGTTTTTCAATAAATTTTCTATTATCTGACTTTTCAATTTTTTCTTTCAGCTCTTCAACAGAGCTGGGGCTGTAGCATAATTTCGCTGCGTGAGCGATCAGATCATCGGGGAATTGTGTATGATTTAATAAAATTACTTTTAGGTTTGATTGTCCCATTGTGTAGTTATAAAGCTGTATAAATTTAAAGTGTCTGAATTGCTAAGTGAACAAAATCAGTGATTGTATGTAGTCTAATCGTTGGAACTTAAAACTCTATTCCTTTTTGTGCTTTTATACCTTTAGAGTATTGATGTTTAATTTCCTTCATTTCAGTAACTAGGTCAGCTGTTTCAAGCACTTTCTCATGTGCGTTTCTTCCTGTTAAGACTATGTGGAGCCGTTCAGGCTTTTTTTCAAGTAATGATAACATTTTCTCAACCGGTAACAAGCCAAAGTCTATAACGTAATTGATCTCATCCAAGATTACCATATCATATGTGTCTGAAAGAATTTCTTTTTCAGCCTGTTTCCATGAATGGTTGATATTTTCTATTGCTTCTTTATCATTTAGTTTAGATTTCGAACGAATAAAACCTTTTCCAAGAGGCCTTATCACAAAATCGGGATTGAGTTTTTTAATAGATACCAGCTCACCATAATCCCATGTTCCCTTAATGAACTGGAGCATCAATACCTTCATCCCCTGTCCAACAGCTCTCAACGCCTGACCCATCGCAGCCGTTGTTTTTCCTTTTCCATTGCCGGTAAATACAATTATCAGACCATTCTTCAAGACAGTCACAATAAATCACATGAGAATTAATATTGCAAGTTCTTTTTACTTTATGTTGTATTTTAGAATGGATTTAAAAATTTCTTTTCTGTATAATTATTAGCCATAAGATTTTTGCGAATTTTAGATCTATTTTAGAGAAACTCCTGTCTGTTTTCGGCTTATAGATTAATCAGCTGAAAAGTATAAATTTTTTTTATGAATCAGAGGAATTATATGATTACAAAGGATATGATTGTCAATGATGTTGTAAACAAATATCCTCAGACTAATGAAATATTCACCAAATATGGAGTTGATACATGTTGTGGTGGAATTCAAAGTATAGAAAAGACTGCTGCTGCCTGTAACGTCAACCTGGATGAGGTCTTAAAGACATTGAATGATGCCATCCCAGCTCCTGAACCTGAAAAAGCAGAGGCCGAGGAGGTTAAGGATGTCATTGAAGTTGCTGAAGCCCCTCCTGCTGAAGACACTGCTGGTTCAGGAGGGGGAGGAGAAATTACAGGAAATACAACGGTAAAAGACATTATAAAATACAATCCCGAAACCAAAGGAGTCTTTACGAAATATGGACTGCTTGAGTGTGGCGGTGAATTCGGTCCGGAAGAGGCTATTTATTTCTTTGCAAGGGTACATAATGTTGATCCTGACAGCCTGATAAAGGAGCTCAATGATGTTATCCGTGGAAAGGTAGCCGCACCGGAAGTTGCTATAGATGAAGCAGAAGCAGCCTATGAAAATATTTACGAGAAATTTATAAAGACTGCAATTGTTATTGCGTTGTCAACCGGTTGCGTTTACGGTGCCTTTATACTTTTCTATATGGGGATACAGCACTCTCTTTACTCTGTTCCCAAGGTTTTGATAGAGACTCATGGTCATACACAAATCTTTGGCTGGTGCGGACTATTTATTATGGGAGTATCATACTTCGTACTTCCGAGGTTTTATGCTGTCCGTATCTATAGCGGTAAACTTGCCAATTTGTCCTTCTATTTCATGGTTGCAGGTATTTTTATAGTATTTACCTACAGAACTCTCCTGCCGCTTAATAATCATTTCTTCTTTAAGGCATTGATCTTATCCGGATGTTCTCTGGAGATCATGGCCGTATTAATGTTCCTTATAGTTGCTGTCATGACTGTTCTTTCCGCAGAAAAGCAAGAACTGGAAACATATGAAACGTACCTCTTCTCCGGTTATCTATGGTTCCTTATAGTTACAGTGGCTCATGCGGGTATCGTCCTGTATATGATAAATACCAATCAAACTGTTTTCCCACATGCAGCGATTTATCCGCTCCGTCACATACAGGTAATGGGTTTCATAACTTTAGTAATCTTTGGTGTCCTAAGCAGAACACTGCCTGCCTTTTTAGGGCTTAAAACACCTAATGCAAAGATGAACCTGATTATTATGTTCATGCTGAATGCATCTGTACTGGTCAGAGCGGTATCCCAGCCTTTAATGACTTACTATGCGGATTTCGATCTACCGTATTATTATGTTTTCAATACGTTATACTTCACTTCAGCTTGTGTAGAGATTCTGTCCATCTTGTTATTCCTGTATAATCTTAATATACTTTCAAAACCGGAAGTTGACTTTTCAGGAATGGAGATTGAAAAAAGTTATGAAAAATTCGTATGGGCAGGTATGTTGTGGCTTGTTGTTGCTGAAATTGGAATGATTATATTTGCCGTTCAGGAGTCATTTGCCGGTGTTCCGATTTCACATGCCTTAATTGGATCGTATAGACACGCGGTCACTGTAGGATTTATCACGATGATGATATTTGGTTTTGCGTCGAGAATAATACCTATAAGCCAGGGTGTCAAACTTCATAGTTATTCGTCTTTAACAATGTCTTTCATCCTTATTAATACAGGTAGTTTTTTAAGGGTTGTTTTCCAGCCAATTGCCGTACATACTGGATCAGTTCCGTCGTATTTGATAATGGGGATAAGCGGTCTCATTGAAAGCGTAGCAATACTATTATTCGGAATTAATATCTGGAGAACTCTAAGTGATGGAAAGCGTCAAGGTGGCGGAGAGGAAGATGACCATGGTAATATAACCAGCGTTACTGCATCCACCAACGTACATCAACTCATAAAACAGCATCCACCGGCTATGGACATTTTGATAAGCAAGGGTTTTACACAGCTAAAGAATCCTATTCTCAGAAACACAATGACAAGAGCTGTTAACCTGGGACAGGCGACAAAAATGCATAACACCGATTTAGATCAATTATTAAAAGAGTTGAATGAGTCGCTCAAGTCCGGATAATAGTTTTGGCATTTACACTCCTTAGTATTATTACAACGTTACCGTCTACACATCAATGAACTAAAAATTAACCTGACAGAATTCTTCGTAGTCTATCAACTCTTTTATTGTAGGGTTCTCTCCACACATCGGGCATGCAGGATTACGTTGAATATTAAGTTTCTTGAAGTCCATGTTCAATGAATCATATAAAAGTAGCTTTCCATTCAGTAGATTTCCTTTTTCAAGCCGTAGCTTAATAACCTCAGTTGCCTGAACTACACCTATGATACCGGCAATTATTCCAAGTACTCCAGCTTCCTGACAGGAAGGCACTAAATCCGGTGGTGGCGGTGTCTCATACAGACAGCGATAGCATGGGCCCTGTCCAGGAATAATCGTAGTTGCCTGGCCATCAAATCTGAAGATAGAACCATGAGATAAAGGTTTGCCTAGCATAACGCAAGCATCGTTTACAAGATACCTGGTAGGAAAGTTGTCTGACCCATCAAGGATTACGTCATAATCTTTGATAATATCAATGATGTTTTCAGAGTTGAGACGCTCTGTATAAGGCACTACTTCAATATCAGGATTTAAATCTTCAAGTGTCTCCTTTGCAGACTGTACCTTTGGTCGGCCTACATCTTTGGTTGAGTGTAAGATTTGCCGCTGTAAATTTGAAAAATCTACATCATCGTTATCAGAAAGTCCTATCTTACCAATCCCAGCTGCAGCGAGATAAAATGCAGCCGGAGATCCCAGCCCCCCAGCGCCAACTAAAAATACCTTCGACTCTAGCAGCTTCTTTTGTCCTTTTCCACCAACCTCAGGCAGTATAATGTGTCTTGAGTATCTATCTATCTGTTCTTCAGTAAAATCTGACATTCTTAATATCCTTCGCTTTCTTTATTAATAATTAACGACCTGTTCGACTTGATAAGTAGTCATAAATAACACCATGTCTCTCATCTCACAAAATTGTATATAATTTATATTGTAGGTCAATGGTATAATGCTTCAACTACCTTTATCATCTATTATTATACTATTGTTTTCTAAAATAGTACCAAGCACTGCATCTAGATCTCCTAATGATATCTGGTAATCAACTAGAGCGTTAGTAGCTCTGCCTTCTGAAACAGCAAGGTCTGCCTGTGCACGTATGACTTCCAGGCTTGTTGATCGGCCGACCTTAAATTTCTTTTCCTCTGCCACAAGCCTCTCTTGTGATAATTCCTTTGCTTTTTTTGACGCTTTAATTCTTTCTGCATTCGTCTTTATTTGACGGACTGCTTTTCTGACTTCAATAACAATTTTCTGTCGTATCTTCCTGGTATTGAAAATTGTTTGTCGCTCTTCAAGTTTAGCTCTTGAATAATTGCTTCTTGCTTCACGGTTTCCCAAAGGAACCTCAAACATGATTCCATAAAATTCACTTTGAAAGTCCTGAGAAAGCGCTCTGTCAATTGCATTTCCTTTGTTACCTGCAAGACCCTGATAGCGTATGCCAGCTTCAAAATCAAGTTTAGGGAGCAGTTGGTTTTTTTTCTGCATTACCTTGATCCTGGCATTTTCGATATCTAAACCCTGTTCAAAAACTTCAGGTCTGTTTTCAAGTGCTGTTTCAATAGACTCTTGAAGAGAAATATTATGGTCTTCAAAAGATGCCCGGTCCAGAGGCGCTATAGAAACATCATATAATAAAGCATTATTACTTAAATTCATAATTTGTTTAAGATCATCCTCTCTATCTTTTATATCGTTTTCAGCAACTACAACACCTTCCAATTGGCTTGTTACGCCTTCCTCTGCGACTAAAAGCTCAATAGGAGCCAATGTTCCAACCTTTACCTGAATCTTATTCTTTTTAAGCAAATCCTCCGCTCTCTCTAACGACTTTCTTCTTACTCTCAATTCTTCAATTGATTTAACAAGCTCCCAATAAGCTTTTTGTGTAGAGTTGATTACTTCAATTGCGGTTTCTTTTAATTCCAGAATAGACCGCTTCTTATCATTTCTTGCTATATGAATATCACTCCTGTTATAAAAAATACCTGCATTCTTTAGAATGGGCTGGGTAAATTTTGCTGTCACTTCTGACTCAGCTACAGGGTTGTTTAGAGTAAATGAAGACACCGGGTCTACAAATTCTTGACTAACATCAAATTCCATTGTAATTGTGGCACCAGTTGCTATAAGAGTTTCCAGGGTAGCATTTAAGGAGTTTGTATCTCTTCTGAAATCAGTTGCCGAACCCCCAATACCAACTAATACACCACTGTTGGATGCTACTTCAGAATCTTCTGATTCTCCAGTGACACTCAGCAATGGATCAAACTCGGATTTGGCAATCTTAATATCCTTTTCCTTAATAGTCGGATCCATTTTTGCGATTCGTATATCATAGTTGCTGTTTAAGGAGATGATTAGTGAATCCTTCAATGTCAGTTTTAGAAATTTCACATCGTTCATGTTAAACTCAACATCAGGCTTTACGTCCTCCGAATAGTCTTTAATTACATCCTCTTCATCTAAAGGAGCTACTTTTCCAATCTCTCTTAATGCCTCAATATAGGAATTCCCTGCATTTACATTTATCATCGGAAATAGCATTAAATTCAGGAGAATAAGTACCTTTAATATATTTTTTATCTTTAAACACATTCCACATTTACCTGCCCATAATGAGGGCCATTGCCTCCGCTCTGGTAGCCGGGTTCTTTCTGAATATACCTCTTACCACAGATGTCTGGGCTTTGCTACCTGCTTTCTTAATTCCCCTCATTGCCATACAGAGATGCTCAGCTTCAATAACAACCATTACGCCCTTTGGCTTGAGCGCCTTCACTATTGCCTCAGCGATTGTTGTAGTAAGACGCTCCTGCACTTGTAACTTCTTTGATTCTATTTCAACTACTCTTGCAAGCTTGCTTAAACCGGTCACCTTTGGACCATTAGGTATGTATGCAACATGAGCTTTACCTATAAACGGTAACAAATGATGCTCGCAAACCGAAAAGAAGGAGATATCCTTTAACAGAACTATTTCATCATGTTCCTCAGATTTTAATACTTTAATTACTTTTGATGAGTCTACTCCTATTCCAGCGAATATCTCTTCACACATCTCCGCAACACGTTTTGGAGTATCTTTCAAGCCTCCCCGCTCAGGATCTTCTCCTATCCCTTCAAGAAATAATTTAACTGCTTTCGTTATTTTTTTTTTATCCATTGTACCTGTATTCAAAATATTATTAAAATTTCACTATTAATGTCATTGATTCATATTGTCTAGAATCAAACTAATCCATTCTCTTTCAGTATGTTCTTAAGTTGGTTTTCATGTTCTTCGCTCATATCACAAAGAGGTAATCTCATCTCTCCATTTAGTCTGCCCAGTAATTTCATAGCAGTTTTAACAGGAATCGGGTTTGTTTCTATAAACATCGCTTTACATACCGGAAAGAGTCGATTATGCAGTCTCTGTGCATTTTCTATCTCTCCATTGAGAAAGCTCGAAGTCAACTCTGACACCTCTCGAGGAAGGATATTCGCAAGAACAGAAACAACACCTTTTCCTCCTATGGACATAATTGGAAGAGTCAATGAATCATCACCTGATAACACTGTTATGTCACACATGTTTAGAATCTGGCTTGCCTGATCAATGTCACCGGTTGCTTCTTTAATCGCGACAATATTGTCAAACTCGGCAAGCCTGGCTACTGTTTCTGGAGAAATTGAGACACCTGTCCTTGAAGGAACATTATAAACAATTATAGGAATGTCAACTTCTTTCAGAATAGCCCTATAATGTTCATAAATTCCTTGCTGTGTAGGTTTATTGTAATAAGGCGTTATCAGCAATGAACCATCAGCACCAGTCTCTTTTGCATGCCTGGTCATACTTACAGCCTCACTGGTATTATTAGAACCGGTCCCCGCAATAACAGGAATACGACCATTCGCGACTTCTATAACCTTGCCTACGACTTCCCCATGCTCTCTGTGAGTCAATGTGGGAGATTCACCGGTAGTTCCACATGGTATAATTGCATTTGTGCCATTAGCGATATGGTATTCAACCAACTCTCCAAGCTTCTCATAATCAACTTCACCATCCTTGAATGGTGTGACCAGAGCAACTATTGATCCAGTAAACATAAATTCAATCTCCTCCCTACAGTTTTATTCTGTTATAGTGATTAATTCAGATGATGTTCAGGGGCTTTGCTTTATCATATAATGTTTGTAGATAAGATCCTTCATCTCTCGCACTGCGGTTTCAATTCCAACAAAGATAGCTCTTGAAACTATGCTATGGCCAATATGCAACTCTTCTATGTCCAATTGCTCAACAATTGGGCCGGTGTTCTTGTATGTTAAACCATGTCCCGCATTTACTCTTAAGCCTGTATTCCGTGCAATCATAACGGCTTCATTTAGCTTTTCAAGCAATTTGCCGCTTTGCTCTTCACTTTTTGCATTGGCATAACTTCCCGTATGAAGTTCGATTGATTGTGCTCCAACTTCACTAGATGCAACAATCTGCTTTTCATCAGGATCTATAAAAAGGCTTACATATATACCAGAATCTTTAAATCTTCCAATTAAATCAGTAAGCATTTTCCTCTGTGATGTTACCGACAGGCCACCTTCAGTTGTAATCTCTTGCCTCTTCTCGGGTACGAGAGTTATCTGCCCGGGTTTTAGTTTTAAGGCTATATCAACAATATCCTGAGAAGTTGCCATTTCCAGATTCAGCTTGGTAAATACTGTTTCACGTAGCAGCTCAAGATCTCTGTCCTGGATATGTCTTCTGTCTTCTCTGAGATGTATTGTTATAACATCAGCACCTCCGAGATCAGCAAGTCCGGCAGCAGTTACCGGATCGGGCTCATAGGTCATTCTTGCCTGCCTTATTGTAGCAACATGGTCAACATTTACGCCCAGTTTAATCATAATTTCATTTCTTTAAAATCTTAAAAAACTTTTTCTTTTCTTTTATGCTCTCAACAATGTCCACATGAGTCTCCGGGGGCTTCCCTTCTAATTTCAATCCTTCTGGTATGTTAAGGATGACTGGCTGGTTGTATGGCCCTGGTGGACTTAGTGAACTGACATCAATATATGCCATGATATCTTTTGCGTTCAGCATGTCCAACGCTAGCTTTGGACCCTTAAGGCTTAGACTAATAAATTCCTCTTTTAATGTTACTTTGTAATCATAATTGACTGGATGAAAAATATTTACATTAATATTATCAAATATCTTTGTCCCCATTTTTTCATTTACATGAAACCATACATTAATTTTTTCTTCGCATTTAACAGGTACAGAAATATATTTATCATCTTTCATTATGGCTATAGTATTCTCTATATCTACTACCCAGGGAAATGTTCTGTTTTGTTCACTTGTAATTGCTCCAACATTTATTACACTAGTATTAATAGTGTCTGCTTCTTTAAGAATGTTCACAGGCCCCGTTACGAGAACTTCTCTGGGGAAAAAAAATTCGCTGTTTATTTCATAACCAAGCGCAGGAGTTCCTTGTTTCTGTATCTGAACTTTGACGTATTTTTTTTCCAACCTGCCTAAGGTTATTTCTATTTCATGAGGGACTATTGAAGTTAGTCTTATTTCCTTTGGAAAATTAAAGTTTCTCCTTGTTAACCTAAATGTTCTTTTGTAGTTATCATCTACAATATTACTTATTTCAGGTACATCAAGTCTTGCTTTAATTTCATTATCCTTGATCATATTAGTAATATTGTCAATTATGTTTAGAGGCCCGCTTAAACTAACAGTCACAATATCAATGCTCGTGTCCAGTATTGTCAGGCCAGGAGGGGCATTGATTGTTAATTGAAGGTCCTCTTCTAGGTCTCCGGTATGTCTACTGGTAGCGTAAAACCAGAGTGCCATAGCCATAACTAGAGCCATGGCTTTTGCCCTTAAGTTGCGAGAAAAAAATCTTTTTATCACTGTTATCTACTCCGGTCTGTTATAACAATATCTGTCGATAATCCTTCTAGTTTCTTCCTTAATTCATCCGGTGTGATATCTTCATCTAATATTCCTCCAGCTGCCACAGATACCAGTCCCGTTTCTTCTGAAACTATTATAGATATTGCATCAGTTTCTTCTGTAATACCGATGCCTGCTCTGTGACGCGTTCCACAGGTTTTTGATATATTTTCGTTCTCAGTTAACGGAAACAGGCATCCGGCCGCAGCAATTTTATATTCTTGTATAATGACAGCACCATCATGAAGCGGTGTGCCGGGCCAGAAAATAGTACTGATAAGATTACTTGAAATATTAGAATTGATCCTTATGCCCCTTTCAATATACACGCCCAATCCATCCTCACGCTCAATGGTAATCAGACCTCCTACTTTTTTGTCTGATAAGGCAGTTACCGCGTTTATTATCTCCTTAGCAAAATGTATCTCTGACTTTACAAACATTCTGAAAAAAGGACTGTGCCCCAGTTTAATAAGTGAGCGTCTGAATTCTGGCTGAAAAAGAATTATAATTGGAATAATTAAAACCGGCAAAAATTCGGTTATAAGCCAGTTTACAGTATATAGTTCAAGCTTTTTTATAAAAAATAGTATTACTATAGTAACTATTACTAATGTAAAAGCCAAACCGCGAAGTATGCCTGCTCCGCGTGTTCCCTGCATTATTCTCAAAATTGTATATAAAACAATAAATATTATAAATATTTCACCACATGACTTTATTAACATCCAACCGTTACACCAGTATGGATGAACAATACTATGAAAATTTTCAAAAAATCCTAAAAAACTATCCATAACGTGTTTCCTAAATTATTTTCTGAATATACTGCAGTATATAGTTTATTACAGATTCATTCTAATTTGATAATCCTATAGCTTCATACATTTTAATAACTTGTACTGCCTCTTTGACATCATGTACCCTGACTATGTTTGCACCATTCGACACAGCAACTACCAGTGTAACTAAAGTACCAATAAGACGTGCATTATTGTTATTAATATTGTTGTCATCTGAAGACTTAAGAACTTTGTCGATAAAGGATTTATGAGAAGTACCAATCATAATTGGTAAGTTCAAACACTTGAACTTATTCAATTGTTTGAGGATCTCAATATTATGTATGACTCCCTTACCAAAACCAATTCCAGGATCAATAATAATTTTATTATGTGCTATTCCTGATTTAATAGAATATTCAATTCTACTTTCGAGAAATGAAATAATTTCCGGAATCAGTTCCGCATATACCGGATCATTTGGAAAATCATGTGGACGTCCCTTAATGTGCATAATAATTATGGGTGTGTTGTGTGCGGCGGCAATTTTTGCCATTTCCTTATCTGCCTGTAACCCGCTAACATCGTTAATGATTTGAGCACCAGCTTTAATTGCTTTATCTGCAACTTCAGCCTTATATGTATCAATTGAAATTGGTATTTGTGTCTCTTTGCTTAGCTCTTTAATTAATGGAACAACACGTCTTATTTCTTCGTCTGCAGAAACATAATTTGAATTTGGTCTGGTTGACTCACCTCCTACGTCTATTATGTCAGCACCATCATCGATTATTTTTCTAGCACGATCTAATGCAGCCTCTATGTCACAATATTTCCCCCCATCGTAAAAAGAGTCGGGAGTTATATTCAGGATTCCCATTACAAGCGTTTTTGAGCCTATGTCTAGATATCCTTTATTGTGTCTTATAATCAAAGAAACCTACCACTTTTCCTCTAGCTGATAAACTATCTTTTCTGCAAGGCCGGATAAAGTCTCTTGAGTGGCAGTTTTAACGTTTTCACCGCGGCTTACGATAAATTCTGCAGTATCTGATATGCCGTCCCTCACCATTAGCGACCTTCCAGTTCTTCTATCAGTAAGTCTTATATTAACGGTTATTGCTACACTACTCTCGACTATATTGTCTTTTGCATTTGAGGAGTGAACGCCTTCATATACTGTCACAATTATGCCAGATAAAATAGTGTCGGCATCATCTTTTCCGGCAATTTTTAATTTTGTTCTAGACATTATTTCATCTTTTAGTGCTGTAGTGAGGTCAAATTCGAGCCCACTCCTGAATGTATAATTACCAAAAACAGGAATGTAAATGGTATTAATCTTACGACTAATCAGTGATTTAGTTGAATATCCACATCCTGATATCAGTGCAAAAAAGACCAGCATACATGCAAAACGTCTAAATGAGATTCTATTGTCTAGACTACTACCTTTTATCAATTTTTTTATTTTTTTCATATTGTTTATCCTGTTATTTAATTGCTCCTGCTTTTTTAAGCATTTTAATTTTTTCTTCTGCCAAAGCTGCCCATTCAGAATTCGGATAATTTTTTGTCACAGATTCAAAGTAGATGATCCCGGCATCCGGCCTTTTCCTACGCAAATAAAATACTCCTGTTTCATATTCTCTCTCTGCAAGTTTAGTATCAATCTCGGTAATAATTTCATTTGTTGCTCCCACCAGAGCTCCTTGTGGATTGTTCGCCAAATATATTTCAAAACCATCTCGTGACTTAGTAAGCAAATCATAGTTTCTCTCCTGTACGCGGATATTACTTAATTTGCAATATGGAATTCTAAACTGAGCATATGGAACCCATTCGCTATTAGGGTAATTTTCCATGACGGTCATAAAACTATCTTCTGCCTGATCAAATTGACGTAATTGGTAATAACACTCTGCAATTTTCACTTGTGAATCGGCCGCAATAAAACCGAGAGGATTTCGTTCTATTATCCTTTCAAATACCTTAATGGCTCCATTTTCATCACGTTCCATCTGGGAAATACCAACCTGAAATTCCTTGTCTAAAATTTCAGGTAATCTGCGAGTTGTGGGATCCTTTTCAATAAATTGCTCATATGCTCTGAATGAATTTTTATAATCACCTAGCAGAAAATAAGTTTTAGCAATGTTTAGTTGTGATTCTTCGGCAAGTTCGGTACCGGTGTTATCTTTGATTACATCCTTAAAAATATCTATAGCACTTATATATTCTCTCTCAATCATCAAAGTGATAGCATATTTGAATCGTTGATCAGTCGTATCTCTCGTCAGTTGTTCAGGATCAACCCAGCTTGTCTCGCCTGTCCACACCCATCCTGCAAATGACGTCTTTGTACCATAAAAGAAGAAAACCATAAGAATGAAAAATAATATCAATTGTTTTTTCATAAATAACTCCATCTCATAAGTTCTGGTTAGTATAAATCATTAATATAGTTTTTATAGATTTGCATAATATTATTATTTAGTTGACGGTTCAGCCTCTATAATCAATTCTCTACAGTCGGCATATTATAACCTAAGGCCTTAAGAATATTCGATTCTTTTTCATGCATAACTACAGCATCTTCTCTTTCTAAATCGCAATATCCCTGTAAGTGTAACAACCCATGCACTACATACAAGATTATCTCACCCTCAACGTCTACATTTTCTTTGACAGCGGTATTTACAGCAGTCTCTACTGAAACAACAATTTCAGCATTTAAAGCATTTTTGTTATTGTTTAAGGGAAAAGCTATAACATCAGTTACATCATCTGAGTCAAAATATCTTTTATTAAGTTTCTTAATTTTATCATTGTCAACAAAAGCGATGCTTAGTTTTGCACTACTGCTCTTAGTGCCTAATACTTGTTTTACAACGTGCTTTATTTTGTTGTCTTTTATTTTGTAATGCTTTTGTAAATTTGCTATTTCGACTTTCACTTAGAAATACCTATGTAACTATTTAATGCTTATCATCATAAGCTTCAACAATATCTCGAACAAGTCTGTGTCTCACTATATCCTTACGTGTCAAGTAGCTGAAGTCAACTCCGGGCACACCCTTCAATCTCTCCTGGACATCAACTAGACCAGATTTTGTTCCAGCCGGTAAGTCTATTTGAGTGATATCTCCGGTTACCACAACTTTAGTTCTTAATCCAAACCGTGTTAGAAAAGTCTTCATCTGCTTAACAGTACAATTTTGGGCTTCATCAAGGATAATAAAAGAGTCATTAAGCGTTCTTCCTCTCATAAAAGCCAGTGGTAGTATCTCAATCAAATCATTTTCTATATACTTCTTTACCTGTCCGACATCAATTATATCCGCCAGGGCATCATATAGTGGCCGTAAGTATGGATTTACTTTTGCCTGAATATCTCCTGGCAAAAAACCCAAACGCTCTCCTGCCTCTACGGCAGGACGGGCGAGGACAATCTTTTTCAGGTAACCACTTTTCATTGTCGAAAGCGCAAGAGAAACAGCCAAAAATGTTTTTCCTGTTCCCGCAGGACCAATACAGAAAACCAGGTCATTCTCTCTAATAGCCTTAATGTATCTGGCCTGCCCCTCAGTTTTTGGTCTTACTGTTTGCCCTTTTGTAAAAACCTCGATTGTCTGGTCTGTTTGTATAGCATCTGCTTCCCTGTCTATGTCTGCCATAACCATATCAATATCAGTTTCATCCAATCTTCCGGATGTTCTTATGATGTTTAATAAATCATTAACAACACCGGTAAGTTTATTAACTCGACTAATTTCACCTTCGTATTTTATAGTCCCGCTTCTGGCAACAATCTTAACACCAAATAGATCTCTCATGACTTTCAGATTCTTGTCATGATGTCCATACAAAAGTGATGCTTCTTTGTTATTCTCCAGATGTATTTGCTTCTTTATAATTGTACCGTTTGCTGATGCTTCACTCATACTATAACGTTATTATTTCTCCTCTGCTCAATGTTTTACAATTACTAAGAAAAAATATGCTACCGGTATGCTTATAAGCAATGAATCCAGTATGTCAAGTAATCCACCAAAAGCCGGTATAGCACTGCTAGAGTCCTTGACTGCCATATCCCTTTTTATTATAGATTCTATTAAATCCCCAATTATGCCTGATGCGCCTACCAATAGTCCAAAAGGCACAATTTGATAGAAAGACATCACTCTCATTCCCGGCAGAGCATTTAATCCCACTGCAATCATCAGACTACAAAATAAGGCAAATGATGCACCTTCAATCGTTTTATTTGGACTGAATGAGGAAAACTTGTTCCGGCCAAATTTCCTGCCAAAAAGATATCCACCGATATCGCCACCTTTGGTCAATAACAACACAATGAGTATTATATTCAACCCATTAGGCATATGCCGAATAGGCATAATAAATGAGAGGAAGAAACATATATATATTATCCCGAAAACTGTAACAGAGATATTTTTAATAGTATCATCAATACCTCTTTTAAGAGCCTGAACAAAAAACAACCAAAAGATTATAGGAAACAATATACATGTATATATTGGTTTTAACCCTTCATTGTAGGTTGATATCCAGAGCCCTAAGAAAACGATAATGCCACCAATAATACCCGATACCTTAAATGGTGCAAAGCCTTTCTTTTCTACAATATTGTAAAACTCAGATAAACACATTGCACCGGCAATCATGCCCAGGATGCCAATACCCATATCAGAGTCAAAGGCATAGTCAATATATATAATGCCGCAAAATGAGAGTAGCATGGCAGTTCCAAGTATAATTCTTGTCTTGAGCACACTCATTCAATCAGCCCGCCAAATCTTCTTTCCCTTTTTGCGTAATCTTTTAAGGCCTCTTCCAGATGTTTTTTCTTAAATTCAGGCCAATACACTGATGTGAACCACAGTTCGGCATAAGACACTTCCCAAAGGAGGAAATTACTTACACGCATCTCTCCGCCTGTTCTAATAAGCAAATCAGGATCAGACATATCTGCCGTATACAAGTACTCCTTAAAAATATCATCATCAATGTCTTTAAGTTTACGTACTCCTTTTTTTACATCAGCAGCCAGTTTCTTTGTAGCATCTATTATCTCAGTTCTTCCACCGTAATTCAGCGCAAGGCACAATATCATGCCTTTATTATTTTTGCTTTCCTTAATGCTAATGGACAGTTCCTTTTTTACGTTATCAGGTAGTGCCTCAGTTCGTCCAATTGCTTTGAGTCTGATGTCATTGTCTCTTATAGTTTTTCTCTCTGCAATCAGAAATTTCTTTAACATTCTCATCAGGAAGTTAACTTCTGTTTTTGAACGTTTCCAATTCTCATTTGAGAATGCATAGAGAGTTAATTGCCCTATATGTTTTCTGGCACACTCAGTTGTTATTTCCCTTACAGAATTAACGCCCTCTTCGTGCCCCCTGACCCTCATAAAACCTCTTCGTCTTGCCCAACGTCCGTTTCCGTCCATTATTATAGCAATGTGATTAGGCAATTTTTTTTTATTAGTCATTATTTAAATACTGATAATCTGTGATCGTTCAGGGCCGACAGATATCCTTCCAACTTTCACACCAACAATTTTTTCTAATGTACTGATATAATTTCTGGCATTTACAGGCAGGTTTTCAGCTTTTCTCACATTAGTTGTATCTTCACACCAACCGGGAACCTCTTCATAAACAGGCTCACATTTATTCAAAATATCTATATTTGCGGGAAAAGTATTATATAATTTATCATTATATCTATAACCAGTACAAATGCTGATACTCTTCTGGTCATCAAGAACATCCAGCTTCGTTACAATCAGTGAGTCTACACCACTAATCCTTATAGAGTGCTGTATAGCCACCGCATCAAACCACCCGCATCGTCTTGGTCTGCCGGTAGTTGACCCGAACTCTCCGCCTTTTTTTCGAATATGCTCTCCCTGTTCTCCATCAACTTCTGTCGGAAAAGGGCCACTGCCAACTCTGGTTGTATACGCCTTTGTTATTCCAATGATATTATGGATCTGTTTTGGGGAAACCCCAATACCGGAAGATACACCACCAGCTCCGGAATTAGATGATGTAGTAAAAGGATAAGTTCCAAAATCAACGTCTAGCAAAGCTCCCTGAGCTCCTTCAAAAAGAATTTTCTTGTTATCCTTTATAGCCGTTGCCATCAAGTCTACCGTATCACATACAAATGGCGCTATCTTATCTGCATATGTGCAATACTCTTCATAAATATCTTCCCATGAGTCAGCTTCATCTTTAAACAGATCAACGAAAATCCTGTTCTTCTCATCTATATTTCTCTTAAGTTTCTCCTTAAAATGCTCTTTATCCATTAATTCTGCGATTCGTATACCTTCTCGTGAAATCTTATCAGTATAACATGGTCCAATTCCCCGTCCGGTTGTGCCTATCATAGAATTACCCTTCTGTTTCTCCTGTAGTAAATCTAATTTTTTATGATATGGGAAAACGACATGCGCACGGTCACTGATAAACAAATTTCCCGAAACATTAATATTTTTCTTTGCTAAACCATCAATCTCTTCCAAAAACAATTTTGGATCGAAAACAATTCCGTTTCCTATAACGCATTTTTTGTCTTTATGCAGGATTCCGGATGGTATTAAGTGAAATATAAACTTCTCATCTCCAATAATAAGGGTATGGCCAGCATTTCCACCGCCCTGATACCTGGCAATAATATCATAATCTTTTGCTAAAATATCTATGATTTTGCCTTTGCCTTCATCTCCCCATTGTAGTCCAATAACACAGGTATTTCCCATAAAACAACTCACTTCCTAAGCAATTAAATATATATTAAGAAAAAAACAAAATAAACAGCATGAAACACAGAAGCTGTTGATAAATATAAACTTGCAATTATAGATTATTGATTTTAAAAGTCAACAAGAATACGAATCCATCACATTTCTGCAATTTGAGCCCTGATTATTTTCCATTATGATTTAACCGTTTGTTTATAGAAATTAAATAGGGATATTATTAAATTTATTAAACAGCATTTCAGATGTAAATTCGCCTGATAAATGAATTATTAATTGTTCAAGCAGAGATTTGTCTGGAGATAATACTAAATTCATTTGATGAGAAACTAAACAGAATTGAATATTTATGACAAGACAGGTTTGAATTTTACAGGGTATGAGAAGAACATAGTGATGAACAAGTTTAATCGTATTAAATGATTAATAACATTCCAAAGCGAACAGCATGACGATTCGCAAAATTTCCGTCTATCACATGTGTAATTGTGTTTATTTTTTTCGCATTACAAGGTCAACAAGCAGGGTAGTCTCAAGGTAATTAAAATCAATAGGCTTAGTTATATATTCGTCTGCCCCTGCCTTAAGGGCATCTTTGCCGATCTGCTCATCTTTTACAGCAGTTACCATAACAATACCGACATCCTTGTCAAACTCCCTAATTCGTTTCAGGACCTCTGTCCCTTCCATTCCGGGCATTCTAATGTCAAGGAGTATTATGTCCGGCTTTTCACTCTTTGCCATCGCACAGGCACTTTCTCCATTATTGGCCGTAATAACGTCATAACCCTTTATTTCCAGAAATCTCTTGAGAAGTTCACACGCCTTTAACTCATCGTCTACAACCAGTATTTTACTCAAATCAAAAACTCCTTTCGTTAAAATGTTCTATTGACTTAAGAATTAGGAATCTCTTTATTATATATTTCATTGCAACATTCTGGACAATATGTATGTGTAATATCAATGTCGGTTTTTTCGTTTAAATAAACATCCATTTCCATCCAATTTCCTCTACCAGGCGCAATGCTTTCGTCATCACGTATCTTTTTGCATACACAGCAAACTGGCAATATTCTTTCTAATAGTTTGATATTTCTATGAAGTTTCAATTTCTCAATGCAATTGAGAATTCTAAAATACATATCTTCTAAATCTACCGGCTTAGAAACGTAATCAAAGGCATTAAGCCTGATGGCATCAATGGCAATCGAGAGGTCGGCATATGCGGTATGAATGATAACCATCGCTTCCGGCCTTATATTCTTAATTTCCTTTAATACTTCTATTCCGTCCATTCCTGGCATTTTTATGTCAAGAAGAATTATATCTGGCTTTTCATGCTTTATTTCTTCCAATGCATCATGTCCACTAATAGAAGTGATAACATTGAGTCCTTTCGCATCCAGATACCTTTTCATAAGATCACACGTCTTTACCTCGTCGTCTACAACTAATACTTTGTACATTTTTAATACATCTCCTCTCATTTAAATTTCTAATCCGTCTACGATACGGTTATGACAGGTTGTCTATTAGGTTTTGATCATTAGTTTATAGACGTTACGGTGGAATAAGGCTTTTCGGATAGGTAATTATGATAACCGTAATCTTCATCTTCTGCCTGCCTTTCATACATTTTTGTTTTTTTAAATTTTCTTAATTATCTTTCGCAAAATAATTTGAAGAAAGATTTTTTTATACCAGATATGAACAGGCTTGATATAAAGTCAGTTGCACCTATTCTAAAGGCGTCATTCACAATATTCTCGTCAATAGTGCCATCATCCACGTCAAACTCCCTTATTTGACCCAAGACTACCATACCATCCATATCAGGCATTTTGATGCCAGGCAGCATAAGAGTCGGTTGCAAATCTCTACTTTTCTATTGCATCCATTCCTTTGTTGGAAGTTATAACCTCATATTTATTTTCATCTGCTTCCAGAGTTCCCTTCAGAAGCTCACATTCTTTTACCTCATCATTTACAACCATTATATTACTCATATTACTTTCTCTCATTGGGATTTATAATTGTATATTATTTATTGTTGATTTTTGTTTTGAGTTGTTTTCCTTCTTAAAACAGGTAAATCAATTATAAATGTCGTCCCTTTTCCATCTTCACTTTCTACACTTATTCTCCCCCCATAGCCGTCTATGATCGCATATGACGAACTAAGGCCAAGGCCAACTCCTTTAATTTCTTTTTTGGTACTAAAGAAAGGCTCAAACATTTTATCAACATTCTCCTTTGCAATACCACAGCCAGTGTCTGCAAAAGTGATTCTTACAGAATCTCCTTTGAGTCTGGAATATTGAGTTTTTAGTTCGGTGTCTTCTCCTTCTGCTCTCTGAATTTCTAACTCTGAACTCCGAGCTATCTGCGTCACCACGGTGAGCGTGCCTCCTTCCGGCATTGCTTCAATTGAATTAGTTATCAATTTCAGGAACACATCTCTTAACTCACTACCATGTGCCTTAACCTCAGGCATATCCTCATCAAAAGTTGTAATAGATTTAATTTTTTTCAAATTCAACAAAGGCATGATGAGTACTAATGTGCTCTTCAGTATACTATTGACTTCAATTGTCTCTGTTTCAGTATCTTCTTTCATTGAAAACTTAAGTAAATTATTTGTGATATTGACAATGCGATCAATTTCACTCTGTATTGATTTTAAGTCTTCCATCGTTTTCGAGCCCTTTGCTGCCCCCATTAATAACAGTTGGGTATGGGCTGATATAATATTTACAGGATTTAAAATTTCATGAAATACACTTGCTGATAGTCGTCCTATTGAAGACATTTTATGCGTTATTCTTAATTCTTCTTCTATTTGCTTACGCCTGGTGATATCTTCCTTAACAGCTATGAAATTGGTTATAACACCTTTATCATTTTTGATTGGTGAAATTGATGCAAGTTCCCAATATAATTCCCCATTCTTCTTCTTATTGCAAAATTCTCCTCGCCATTCGTTACCGGTAGTAATAGTTTCCCACAACTCTCTGTATGTTTCAGGAGATTGCTTGCCGGATTTTAAGATACTTGGATTTTCACCAATAGACTCTTCAAAGCTGTATCCGGTTAGTTGTGTAAACTTTGAGTTGACATATTCAATTTTACCGTCAGTATCCGTAATAACTACAGTGGCAGGGCTTTGTTCAACGGCACTAGATAGCTTGCGTAACTGATCTTCTATCTTTTTGCGCTCGGTAATATCTCTGATTATTCCTTCAATACGAACGGGTTTACCGTTTTCGTCCTTAATCATATTAGAGTTACGTTCGGCGTGAAAAAAATCCCCATTCTTCTTTTTGAAAACGGTTGGAAAGTCCTTTATGACTTCATCATTTTCAATTTTTTCTACTAATTTTATTCTATCACCAGGGTCTACGTAAACATCCTCCACCTTTATGCCAATCATTTCTTCAGTAGACTTATAGCCAAACATCTCAGCACAAGCATGATTAACCCATGTAAACACTCCTCCAAAATGGGGTTCACATTGATAAATACCATCTTTAAGCGAATTCAACAATTCTCTTTTATGTTCTTCAGATTCCCGTAACAGTTTTCTTGACTCTTTCAATTTTAATGTCATATGATTGAAAGAGTTGGCTAGTTTACGAATTTCATCATTAGCCCTTATATCTAGCTTTATTTCGAAATTACCATTTGCTACATAATTCATATGTTCAATTAACTGTCTTATGGGATTAATAATATTTTTAGTTAAAGATAGCCCATAGATAATAACGGCTATAGTCAAGACACAAAACACACTTATCGTTATAAGCATGTTATGGTAGAAGTGTGTATTAATAACTTTAACTTCTTCAAGTACATTATGTCGGCTATATTCATGTAGTTTTTTTGCATCATTTATCATATTATCAGTCAATAAATCCATCTTCTCCATAAGGAGTGCTCCCTCTCTATTTCCTATGGGGCTGGACAAATTAAGAATCGTTTCGGAAATACTCTTTATTTGACGATATTGGTCCCTCAGCTTGTTAATGGTTTCGTACTCTTTAACTTTTAAATGTGAAAAAGCGTATTTTTCATTCAATATTGAAAAGTATTTATTCACAGTTCCATCCAAGGCTTTGAATCTCTCTCTCTCTCTTATTACCATGTACAAGGTAGTCGTTGGCAGGCATAACGCTCTTGTTAACGACAAGTTCCAACTGAGACATTATTTCCAGTTCATTTGTATCGTGCAGGATATTAGTTATGGATTTAGAGTTAAGTGTGTGAATGTAAAATGCCAAACCTAAGAGTGACAGACTAAGAATGGCAATGGAAAAATATAAGCTCCAGATAAATTTTGTTTTAATCTTCATGTTAATTTAGGATGTTTACAAGCTTTTCTTGTTTAAGTAGCTTTCATGGCTATGCTCCTTTCTTAAATTTTAAGATAAACCATATACTCGATTACTTAAAATTAAAAGAAAGATTATAGCCTATTTATAAAAAGAGCTTTATGCTTTCTGCAAAATAGAAAACTCTACGAGGAAAGTATCTTTATGTTTTAGCAGGCAAATCAATTCTAAACGTTGTTTCCTTCCCCTTTATACTGTCCATAATCATTTCCCCTCCGTGATCTTCTATGATTCTATATGATGTGCTCAGGCCAAGGCCTGTTCCCTTACCTTCTCTCTTAGTAGTAAAGAATGGTTCGAATATCTTATCCTTATTTACATTATCAATTCCGAATCCGGTGTCAGTAACCTTTATCCTTACAAAGGGAACTTCTCCTCCTGTTATGTTTTCCGTACTAACCATTATTGTGCCACCTTCCGGCATGGCATCTCTTGCGTTTGTAATCAGATTCAGAAACACCTGCCTTAATTGATCTTTGCTCGCTATTATTGGTAACAGATTATCATCAAACTTCCTTTTAAATTTTATATTTTCAATCTTCATATCAGGTTCAACAATGGATAATGTTTCCTCTAATAAATCATTCATTTCAAGCTCTTCTGAGATGCCTTCTCCCGTTCTTGAGAATTTCAATAAGCTTTCAGTAATCTTTATGATACGCTTAATCTCTTCCTGGACAGACTTCAAGTCTGCTTCTTCCCTCGAACCCTTTTCTGCCGCCATCACTAGCAATTGAATATGAGATGAAATGATATTAACAGGATTAAGTACTTCGTGAAATACACCTGCCGTCAGACGCCCAAGAGATGCCATTTTGTATGATATCCTCAATTGCTCTTCAGATTTCAAGCGTTCTGTGATATCTCTTAATATTCCTATTGCACACCATTTATCTTTCAGTTTTACAGTCGAGATGGAAATCTCAATTGGGATTTCTGTTCCGTCTTTTCTAGTGGCCGATAGCCTGTTAGTGTTTCCTACAAAGGCTCCCTGTCCAGTATCTTTGAATTTAGCAAAACCCTTCAAATGTGCTTCACTATTTTCTTCGGGAATAATTGTTTCAAGTAATGATTTTCCAATTGCTTCTTCTTCTGAATAACCAAAAATCACTTCAGCAGCTTTGTTCCATAATGAAATAATTCCATCATTATCTGTCATAACAATGGCATCGCTAGCAGTGGCACTAATGGCTCGGAATCTTTCTTCGCTATATAGCAGTGCCTGCTCCGCTCTCTTTTTCTCGGTGATGTCCTCTTTGATTCCAAGGAAATTTATGATATTTCCTTCTATGTCCCGTATTGGTGAGATAGAGGCATTCTCCCAATAGAGTTCACCACTCTTTTTCTTGTTATGGAATTCACCTCTCCATTCGTTACCTGAGGTAATAGTTTTCCATAATTCTTTGTATTCTTCAACTGGTGTTTCACCTGATTTCAGTATACTTGGATTCTGACCAATGACCTCATTATATTCGTATCCTGTAGATTTGCAGAATCTTGGATTGACATATTCGATATTACCTTCTAAGTCAGTAATAACGACTAATACATTACTTTGTTGAATGGCCTGTGACAGCTTGTGTACTGTATCTTCAACAAGCTTTAATTCGGTAATATCTCTTCCTTCCGGAATAATATATATTACATTTCCATCCCTGTCCTTGACAGGTGTCAGTGAAATGTCTATGAATGCTTTTGAACCGTCTTGTTTAATGTGTGTGGCATCAAAGCGTATGAAATCACCCTGGCTGGCCTGTTTGATCGATTTTTGTAAAAGCCTTTGAAGGGGTGCAGAGTGCGACCACCAGGGTGTTTCCCAGAATAGTTTGTTAATGACGTCAGAGTCTTTGATACCTGCAAATTCAAGTGAACCTTTATTCGATTCTATAAGGGTTCCATCCGGTTTCAGCAGACCAATGAATTGGAAAGTATTATCAAATATTGCCCTGATTTTTTCTTCACTTTTTAGTAACGCTTTTTCAGCTTGTTTTCGCTCTACAATTTCTCCGATTAACCTTGCTGAACAGGCTAAACGCCTTTTTGCAAGATCAATAATATAGGGAGGTCTGGTTTTGTATGCATTGGAATGTTCTATAAGCAGATAATAATCTATACCGTATAGTTCGGAAATTTCTTTTATTTTTTCCGGGCTCTTAGGAGGGTCGCCAAAACCGAAATTAATTGAACCTATTATCACCCCCCCGGCTATTATAGGAACGGCATAGAGTTTGATACCACCGAGGCACTCTATCTCCACAGGCTCCCCTTTTTCTATAGAGACCCTCGATGCGCTGCCCCAGCACGACTCATGACAGTGCCACCTGCCGCTTTTCAATGCATCCTCATTATCAGTTGTGCCGCACAGTGAACGCGATGACAGGTCCAGATCCTTGCACCAGCCGGAATTAAAGAGTCCAAGGGCATAACTGCCATCCTTTTCGTATACCGCCGCCGAGGTATCCAGCAGATCAAGATAATCACTTACAACATCAACAAGGATATCCTTCCCGACAGAATCGAGGATCAGACGTGAAGTATTTAATTCTGTTAAATCACCGTAATCCGGGTTATGTATAGTTCGCTCTCTGGCAGGAGATTGCTTAGTCAGTAGCCATTCGATTTGCTTGAGTGCCTTTTCGCTCTCCTTGCGTTTGGTGATATCAAGAACGATGGCCAGAAAAACAGGATCGTTTTCAAATGTAGTCAGCTGGAGATGCACTTCAACATTATATAAAGACCCATCTCTCCTCTGGTGAACAGTTTCAAATATAATAAGCTCCTTCTCTCCTGAACGTAGAGGTTTAATTTGTTTTTCAAAGGATTCTTTAGTAAACATTGGTTTTATGTGCAATGGAGTAAGTTTTCTAATTGTGTCCATTGAATATCCCAGGTTTTTTCTTGCTCCCTTGTTTGCCTGAAGGAATTTAAGAGTGTCAGCTTTAAATATATATATTTCATTTAAAGAGTCCTCAAGTACACTGGCAAGACTTGATACTCTTTTCTCAGCTATTATACGTTCAATCTCTACCGAGGCCCTGGCAGAAATAATATTAAAGATATTCTCAGCCCCTGGTGGCAATTCTAATTTATGGCGAGACAGTGCACATAAAGTCCCTATACAATTCCCACTTTTGTCTTTCAGTGAAATACCAACATATCCTTCCACTTTCCACTGAACAAGGTCCTCATTATCAGGAAACAGATCAATAACACCTTCAGGATAGTGACAGAAACCCTTTTTCGTGACGTCACCACATGGTGATCCTTGTAATTCATAAGAGTAATTCTTAACAAGTTTTCCATCCATTTTCATGGCCAGAGCCATTTCATTATTCTCGTTAATTAGTTTGCCCAGTATCACGCAATCAGCATCAAGCCAATCGTATAAACTGCTGACAGTCTGTTCGAAGAATTTCTGTCCTTCGTTTTCGGCGGCAATTACAATAAGTGTGTTCATCGCATGTTCTGCTTGCTTGCGTGCTGCTATATCTCTTGCTATATGTACTACTCCATTAAATTGTCCTTCCTCGTCTAACCGGGGATAGCACGATATCATAAAAGTACTGCCTATACACTCTTGCTCTACTATTTCAGGTTTCAATGACTCCATGCATCTTACCAGGGGACATCCCTGCCGTGGTTCCACACTGTCATGAAACACCTCATAGCATTTCTTTCCGACAACATCTGTGTATTCAACATTAAGTCTTTTTATAAGGGCCTTATTACACCTGATAATGTTAAAGTCGGCATCGTGTATACTGATCAAATCTGAAATGGAATCAAAGGTATCTTCCCACTCCCTTTCCTCAGCGATTGATTGTTGATATAGAATGCGGTTTGAATGTATAAGACCTTGTTTTTTCAGAGCACGTTTTATGATTGTCAGCAGATATGGTATTTCGAATGGCTTGGTAAGAAAAGAGAATGCATCTTTGTCCATTGCAGCTATTACAGTGTCCATTTGTGCATACGCGGTGAAGATGATTACTTCCGTATCTGGAGATTTCTGTTTGATCTTTGCAAGTATTGTCAGTCCATCAGAATCCGGCAGTTTCATGTCCAGCAGGACGATATTGTAAAAGCTGCTCTCAACTTTTTTAAGACCATCTGCTGCAGTATAAGAAGTGTCAGTTAAGTAGGTATCCAGTTCGACGACATCTGATATACTATCGCAAAGATCGACATCGTCGTCGATAATGAGGATTTTTTGTTTACTATTCATTTTTTTGACATGTATTCTCGCGTATGGATGCAAAGGCCGTGTGAACCCACAAGTTTTATCTGCAGTATGTTTGTGGCTTCCAGCCTTATGTGTCATATTTAAACCTCCATGTTTAAACATTAACTAATAATCTATCGCCAATCTTCAATCAACAATCGTAACTCCAATCATTTCAGCACTTCTAATAGCTTCTTTTTCGACACTTCATCCAGAAGATTGATGATTGAGTTTATCTCGAACGGTTTTTCAATAAATGCACATTCCTGCCCGGCATTTTCAATAAGTGATTGGAACTTCTTCCTGTGTGCAGACATCATGACTATGGCACTATCGTAGCCTTTCTCTCTGATAGATTCAGCTACATCAATTCCGCTCTTCCCATTAAGTTTCATGTCCAGCAGAATAATTCCATACTAAAGAGCAACAATCAGACTATTAACATTTCCGGATAATGTTGGTTTGTTCAACTACAGGCTAATACATAACCTTGCCTATTGGCGTACTTTACGATTTAACCAGAATAAAATCAAGCGATAATTTTGCGTATTGTGACTTGCGATTGATTTCTGGGCGATTTGAGACAATAATTTCAAGAATTGCCACTAAAGCAGAAGCAAAGTGTGCACGAACGTGAATATAGGGTGATGGAAATAACTGATAGAGCATTTAAGTGGATATGGGATTAACGAGATGCACGTTACGAGTTACAAGTTGCGGGTTGAAGAATTTATTATCCGTGTTTAATCCTTGTCCTAGGCGCCTTTTGTCCGGGGAGTGTGTATCCGTGGCTAAATTAGTCATTGGTTACTTCGAGATTATCATGTACCGGCTGGTAACTCCCAGGATACGTTTCTTCTGCATGGCGGATACTATAACAGCATCAAATCGTTCGGATGACATTGGTGACTGGATTATATGGGTAAGCTCCCATCCGGCTTTTGCTGATATTTTACAGTAGTCAGTCAATAGGATAGCGTTTTCCGGTTTCTCGTCAACTGCAGGTCTGTTCTGGAAATCGCGCCAGTCAGTGTTGATAAAGGCGAGCCTTGTAGACTTTTTAGAATTCTCTTTCAGGAAGCTAAAGAACCTCCCAAGGAACTCCAGGTATTTCTGCCTTGTCAATCCCGATATACTATCTTTGTCATACTCCTTCTCTTTTTTGTTGAAGTATGGCGGGTCCATAATGATCAAATCTGGTTTGTCCTTAGATGCAGTAATGGTACTTTTCCACTCTTTGCTCTTTATGTCCCAATAATACGGCTCTATCTCAGGCCTTGTATCGAGGCGATCATCCATGTCAAGGCTCCAGCATCTTCTGCCCAGTGCCAGGCATGTGTCAGGTGTTACTCCCCCGCCTGCCATAGGGTCAAGCACAAGTGCGTTCTGTTTTGTAAAAAAGTAGAGTATGTGGGCAATCAATTGAGCGGGTATACGTCCGGGCCAGTCGTCGCCGAAACGTTTGTCGCAATCGCCCCAACTCCAATAATCCCATGTACGCAGACCCCAGCCAAGCTCTCTGAATCGCTCCAGATCATCCTTACCTTCAAGTGCCAGTGACCATACCATTGGCTCGCCCCATCCATGCTTTTCTGCAACCTGAGGAACTGTAAATCCTCGCGAAAGACTGCTATTTAGCGGATTTGGCAATGTTGCCAAATCCGCTAAATGATCACATAAAGTCCTTTGGGGAATACTCAATCTCTTTGCAATTCTATCTTGAGGAACACCTAACCTGTTCATGCGAAACATCTTAAGCTCCAGCTCGGTCTGCTTGGCTGCTCTAAGATCTGCAAGATATAAATCCACTGACCTTCTCGAACGTCCAATAGCTTTGCCGATCTCTGAAGATGTTAATGCGGGGTTGTTTTGAAATGCTCGTCGTGCGGTATTCTTTGATTCCTCGTCTGTCAGTTGTCTCGGCCCTATCGCCATTGTGGCCGCGTAGAGCAAGGGATCTGCCTCTTTCAGGTCTTTTATGACTGCAGGCATGTCGCAACAACCAACTTCCCTGCCGGCGCTCCACCTGTGTGCGCCGTCCAGTATGCGGTACTTACTTTTTTTGTCAGGATGGTGTTCAACCACAATAGGGTCAAAGCTGAAACCATCCCTCATGTTCTCTGCAAAGAGTGATACTCTTTTGCGATCAATTCTCTCCCTGGGGTAGATCGATTCATCCAGAACGATATCAGAAATAGAAATTTTAACTTTCATTATTATTTAACGCAGAGGCGCAGAGGACGCAGCGGAAAAATTTAGAGATTAAGGGATTTAGGTATTGATTTGGTATTTGAGCTTTGGCATTTGGATTTGATATATAATAAATATTCAATGCTTATAGTCAACAGGGTAAGAGCAGGTACGGAATTGGTAGGTTGTATACTTGGTATCAGTTTTGATGAATGCTTTATTGTGATGGAGGTGAGACTAAAGGAGGGTCAAGATCACTATGGGCAGAACAACAAATTCTTTATTTCTTAAGTAAACAATTGATTATAATGTTAAATCAAGTTCAAAATAAAGTCTCAAGATTATATGACATTGACAGTTGGATTGAGATATTCTAGAGAAATATATAAGAATTTAGGAATTGTAGGATTGGCGTTTGACGAATAACAAATGACTGATTTGATTGAATAGTAGAGTCTATTTATGAATTCCATTCCCAGGACTCTACTTCGGCAAGGAATGCATTATCTGTCAGGTTATATCTGAGCGGGGTTATTGAGATGTAGCCGTCTTTAAGTGCATGCATATCAGTACCAATAACATCTACCTTTGGCCAACCGGTGCCGGACAGCCAGTAATATGCTATGCCACGCGGATCAGTCCGTTTCTCATAGTGTTCGTCGAAATCACCAGAAAATTGATTCGTTATCTTTACGCCTTTTATTTTATCCTTTGGTATATTAGGTATGTTTACATTGAGCAGAGTACCTCTTGGTAACTCCTTCTTCATGATAAGGGCAATAATTCCCTTTGCAGTTTCAGCGGCTCCCTTGACATCAGGTGCTGACTCAGAAATCTCCAGTGAGACCGCGACTGAAGGAATACCCAGGAGCGCACCTTCGATTGCAGCGGCTACTGTACCGGAATATAAGACATTTATCCCGACATTAGCACCAATATTTATGCCGGAAACCAGCAACTGCGATCTCTCCTTCAATATTTCTCTAACTGCAAGTTTCACACAATCTGCCGGGGAACCATCTATTCCATAACCAATAAAATCGCCATTGGCATATACCTCTCTAACTCTCAGGGGATGACTAAATGTAATTGAATGCCCTACTCCGCTCTTCTGAACGTCAGGTGCAACTAAAGTTACTGACCCTAACGATTCCATGGTCTTTTTTAGCTCAAGTATGCCTGGTGAGTATATTCCATCATCATTTGTTACTATAATTTTCAATGAGACTTTCCACTTTCTTCTATTATTTCTGCTTTCGTTTTTTCAAACTCTTCATCACTGATCAATCCATCAAGTTTTAATCTTTGCAAGACCATGAGTTTTTCATCGAGGACAATTTTGTCAATAATAGCATTCTCTTCATCAGTGACTTTTCTTCGTGCTTCCCTGATCTTTGCTCTTCCTTCATCAGTTAGTACCAGTATCTTTTGCTCTTCCGGAATATAGTCACCTTCATCATCTTCGCCTGGCTCAGCTTCGTCTCCATCCTTTTTCCGCAAACCAAACCATTTTTTCTCTCTGCCTTCTTCTTTTTTCAGCTCCTTCTCCGACTTTTTTATCATCTTATCGTATACAGTCTTTTTCTTCTTTTTAAAGTCAATATAGTTTTCAAGCACCTTAATATCTTTACCATCGAATGGAGGAGAAAACATTGAAATAGTAATACTTGTCTCTTTTCCAGTATTCATATATTTGTGTACAGTTTGCCTTGGGATCATCACTAGCATACCCTCTTTTACAACATGACGTACACCTTCAAGTGCTAATATACCACTCCCCTCCTTGATATATAAGATTTCATCATGGGTCTTATGAGAATGAGTTTCCATTTCTGATCCTTGACTCATCTGAAATAGATATGCGCTTGTGCTTTTGTCGCTACCCAATGGAATAATCAAAACGTTCTCATCTTCTGCAAGACTTTTTTCTTCTACAATATCATCTATATATTTTATTTCAGGTTTGAATATCTCAGGAAAGGAAGTAGGATTTCTTAATGATTCGACGAACTCACCAGATTTCTTCGTAGCCATACATCCACAGACTGCAAGAATGGAAGTAGAAAGAACAAGCAATATGAGATTTTTTGATAGAGTATTTTTAAGCATATTTACGGTGTAAGACTCCTTTCCTCAGACCTTTACCAGATTTAGGTTTATGATTTTAACAGCAATATATAAGAGGGTCAATATAAATAAATCATTGGGCACTTGCCTTAAATTGATAAATTTATTAGAATCAAAACTTCTTAAATACTGCATTAGATTTAGTCTTATATCTGTTTGTTAGATCGATGTTTATATAAATGAATAATGATTAAACACCTGGCATATATATTTCTAACGATATTGATTTCAGCATGTAATAGCTATACGGCAATCTCATCTACTAGCTTCGAAGATGTAGCGGCAGGTAAATGTACAGTAATTGATCTGACATACCCTCTAAACAAAAGCAATGCTTATTGGCCAGCTCCTGCATATGCACCTTTCACATACAAACCTGTTGCAACACTTAAGGATGATGGAGTCTTCTCAGGAGCCTACTCCACCCCGGAGCATCTTGGTACACATATAGACGCTCCCAATCACTTTGAAGATAAACAGCCTTCAGTTGATGAGCTTATCCTGGAAACTCTTATTGGTTCTGCTTCAGTTATAGATGTTTCTGATAAAGTTGAAAATAACGCGGATTATGAACTCACTGTAGAAGATATTGTCGAGTGGGAGGGGATAAACGGCAAGATACAGGAGAGATCCATTATTCTTCTCAATACCGGCTGGTCAAGAAGATGGAATGATTACGAAAAATACAAGAA
>CAYTGO010000020.1:0-5124 GCA_964437425.1 uncultured Candidatus Scalindua sp. | reverse complement strand
TTCTTCTCAATACCGGCTGGTCAAGAAGATGGAATGATTACGAAAAATACAAGAATGTGGATAGTTCTAATAAACTTCATTTTCCGGGTTATTCTGCTGACGCTGCCGAATTTCTTGTTGAGGAAAGGGACATTAATGGAATCGGTATTGACACGTTAAGTGCAGATTATGGGGTGTCAACAGATTTCGCAGTTCATCATATTATTAATGGTAGTAGCAAATACATACTGGAGAATGTAGCGAATCTTGATAAACTTCCACCCACTGGAGCAACATTAATAATAGCCCCAATAAAAATTGAAGGAGGCTCAGGCGGACAGGCAAGAATATGGGCAATAATGTCGCACCCCTGATACGTATGAGTTTAATATAATTTGTAATTTAGAAATAACACTAAACCAACTTACTTATAAAATTGACAAGGAGTAGTTGCTATGCGAGTTGTTGACAGAAAAAGAGTATTGCCGGAAGTTACTATCGGATTAGACAAGGAGGAGACTATCACGCTTTCAACTATTCTGAGCAAAAGCGAATTAGAAAAAGAGTTCTGTGAAGATCTTCTATCTAAAATTAAGGTAGTTCTTCAAGATGATGATTTCAAGGATAAAAACAACTAATCTTTAAATCATTTATGATATTGACGGTAAAGCACAGTCTTAAATACATTTTAATTGTATTCCTGATTATTCATCTTACCGGCTGCGCCACATATCAGGAGTCTGGATCACCTGCTTCAACCAGAAAAGACGAATGGTTTGGAAGGGATAAATTAAAGCATTTTTCGGCTACATTTCTTATTGGAGCTGCCACATATTCAACCGCAAGATGGGGTGACGCCAGCAAAGATAACGCTAGTACAATAGGCTTCTCATTATCAAGTACATGCGGTATGGCGAAAGAGATAAATGATGAAGTCAAGCGTGATGATTGGAGTTACAAAGATCTGATTTGGGACTTTATTGG
Organism: uncultured Candidatus Scalindua sp.; assembly: GCA_964437425.1. GTDB lineage: Bacteria > Planctomycetota > Brocadiia > Brocadiales > Scalinduaceae > Scalindua. Next base: position 4,161 of record CAYTGO010000020.1, on the reverse strand, counting down.
AGGCGCCGCCGGGGTTTCATTATCTAATGCATTAGATTGATGTTTTGGTATCAATTCAAAGAATCAGTAATACAGAGAAGGAGATTGTCTATGGAGATTTACCTTGTTCGGCATGGTGCCGCCTATGAAAAAGAAGAAGATCCTGAAAGGCATCTCAATAATGACGGCGTGAACCAGTGTCATTTGACGGGAAAAGCATTGAAGAGATTAGACATTCAACCTGATCTTATCGTCAGCAGTCCCAAACCCCGTGCACGTCAAACTGCAGAAATTATTGCTGAAGAAGTTGGCTATTTAAGAGAAGAGATTAAGGTAACTGAGACACTTGTACCAACAGCCTTTACGCAAGACACTATCTCGTATTTAAAGGATTTTGCTGATGTAGAAAGTATTATGCTCGCCGGACACCTACCTCTACTCGGACATCTTGCTTCAGAATTACTAGTAAACACTCCGGAAATTTCATTTTATTTTGAGCCCGGTGCAGTCTGTTATATTAATACAGAACAACCTCACACTTTTTCTGGTGATTTTCGCTGGTTTTTAACACCGGAACAACTAAGAATTATTGCACAGGCAACAAATACATGAAAAACAATAAATTAAAAATTCTATTTTCTGCTCTCCATAATCAGTAGTGTATAAAACATTTACGCCTGGACACAGTGTTTTTAGCTCTTATCTAGCGTCGCTTTCCTTTGAACAATTTAAACAGAAAACTGAAAAAATCAAAAATCCAATCGGCAAACAATCCACACAAATAAAAAATCAATATTATAGGGAAGACAACAATAATTATACCGCGAATTGCAACATTGCCGTATGATGTTAAGAAATTTGCTGATCCTGAATTAATCATAGCAGCAAGTCCGGCACAGACTATGCCAACAGGCACTAGGAAATACAGCGTTTTTTTAGATACTATTTTCTTATGACGGCGGCGGCGACGTCTATGATGGTGGCGGTGATAGCGATGTTCGCTCTTAGGGCGTTCTTCCATTTGGTTATTCATGATTTATCAATTTTAATCATTTAATCTAAAATAACAAACTAGTACAGATTGGAGGATAATTATTATATCCAATATGAGAAGATAGCTATATAATTATAGTCATTCAATCTAATTAAATAACATAAATAATTTAATATTCATCTAAATTATGGATACTGTGCTGACAGACGATTTCTGGGTGTTGATATGTGCCGGCCTTGTGTTTCTCATGCAGGCTGGATTTACCTGTTTAGAATCAGGTTTGACGCGATCAAAGAACAGTATAAACGTTGCTATAAAAAATATAACTGATTTTGGAATTTCTACCATCTTATTCTGGTCTTTCGGGTTTGCGCTGATGTTTGGAGCGTCAAATAATGGATGGATCGGATCATCACAATTTTTTTTATCTCTTGATGACGGCTCACGAACAAGTACGTTTTTCCTGTTTGAGATTATGTTCTGTGCTACAACCGTTACAATTGTCTCTGGTGCGACTGCAGAGCGTCTGAGATTCAGGAGCTACATTATCATATCGATCATACTTTCGGGCTTGATATACCCTGTTTTTGGTCACTGGGCCTGGAGTGGTGTTCAATCACGCACAGTATCCGGATGGTTAGGGCAATTAGGGTTTATAGATTTTGCGGGTTCGACTGTTGTACATAGTGTAGGTGGCTGGGTTGCTCTAGCAGCATTACTTATCATTGGTCCACGAGAAGGACGTTTCCCCCCTGTCGGAGCTCACATGAAGATCCATGGCAGCAATCTTCCAATGTCGGTTCTTGGTGTGTTACTTCTGTGGGTTGGATGGTTTGGTTTTAACGGTGGCAGCACTTTGGCGTTAAATGATCAGGTTGCCGGTATTATTACTAATACTTTCCTGGCTGGAGCATCAGGTGTTATGGTTACTCTTACTGTTGGGTGGATAATACGGAAACAGGCTGACGCTGAACTGGTAATATTCGGATCAATTGCAGGGCTTGTTGCAATTACTGCTTCAGCACATGCTGTCAGTGCTGCTTCAGCATTGGCTATCGGCGGAATTGGTGGCATTGTGATGCTGGGCGTTGATTATCTTATGGATTATCTACACATTGATGATGCTGTAGGCGCTATTCCAGTCCATCTGGGTGCAGGTATATGGGGCACCCTTGCTGTTGCCATTTTTGGAAAAGAGGAGATTCTGGGAACAGGCGTAAGTTTTTGGGAGCAACTACTTATCCAGGCGACTGGAATTGGAGTATGCTTTTTGTGGACTTTTGGTTTGTCCTACGGTTTTTTCAAGTTAATAAACCTTTTTCTTCCATTACGAGTTACTGCAGAAGACGAACGTATTGGCCTTAATGTATCAGAACATGGCGCTACGACAGAACTACTTGATATGTTCAGGACTATGGATAGTCAATCAAAAACCGGAGACATGAGCCTTCGTGTACCGGTAGAACCATTCACAGAAGTCGGTCAAATCGCCGAGCGATATAATTGTGTGATGGAAGCACTCCAGAAGGAAGCCGCAAAGACTGAGTCCTCACTTCAGGAGAAAGAGCTACTCTTACGTGAGATTCACCATAGAGTTAAAAACAATTTACAGGTTATTTCCAGTTTGCTTAGTCTTCAATCACGAACCAGTAAAGATGAACAGGCTATAGAGATGGCTAAGGAGAGTCAGAATAGAATAAAGGTAATGGCTCTTATTCATGAAAAACTATATAGGTCAAAGGATTTTGCCAATGTTGAGTTTAATGATTATATTAAAAATCTGGTAAATGACCTGTTTGCATCTTACAGAGTGAGTGCCTCCAGGATCTCATTGAAATTGGAAATTGAAGATCTTTCACTGGGTATTGATACAGCCATACCGACTGGATTGATTATAAATGAACTGGTTACCAACTGTCTTAAATATGCATTTTCAAAAGATAGTGATGGAGAAATCAGGATATCTCTTCGTTCGCTTGATGACGGTCAAAACGAATTGATTGTTCGAGATAACGGCATTGGCATACCCGAAACACTGGATATTAAAAATGCAGAATCATTAGGGCTACGAATGATAACAAATTTAACAGAACGTTCACTTCATGGTAAAGTCAGTATCAATAGAGACAATGGAACTGAATTTAGAATAATTTTTAGAGAGAAAGAGTATAAAGATAGATTATAACGCTGTTGAACATCTTGTACGACGCTACAATTTATATGAGCAGTTGATAGATAGTTGCTATACAGGTTTTTTCTTGTACAATAATATGTGGTAATTTAATGATTATACTGAATACCAGATTCCGGTAATTACAATATTTAGTATTGAAAGGAACTGACTATGGCGAAGACAAGGATTATGATTGTTGAAGATGAGTGGACAGTTGCAGAAGAGATCAAAATGGTATTACAAGGGATGGAGTATGATGTAACGTCTATGTCATCCTCAGGAGAGGAAGCAGTTCAAAATGCGGAGAAGGACAAACCTGATTTAGTACTGATGGATATCGTGCTTGAAGGTGAAATGGATGGAATAGCAGCAGCTAATGAAATTCGTTCTCGTTTTAATATTCCCATTGTATTTCTTACTGCCTATACCGATGACAAAATTCTGGAACGTGCAAGCATAACAGGACCATTTGGCTATATTGTTAAACCATTTGTAAATGAAGATTTAAAAATATCAATCGAAATAGCTATGTATAAGTTTAGGATGGAAGTGGAAAGAAAACGATTTATTGAGGAATTGCAGGGAGCGCTACCGAAGATAACATCGTTGTCAGGATTGCTTCCGGTTTGTCCATCATGCAAAAGAGTACGAGATGCTGATGGGAATTGGAAATAATATACTGATCTGCACCGTTAATAACCTATCAGTTATTCTGAAGACAATGAATTGCTTCTCTATTTTGGATCTACTATAGAGTCCTTTAGAATGTAGCGTCATATCTGGCAATAAGAGCATTTGCGTACTCTACATGAGACCACATAAGTGGTACTGCAAAATGAATAACAGTTTTTTTGCCCTCAGTAACATCCTTTCTAATTTGATCGTAACTTTTCTTCATAAAGAAAAGTTCCTCAACAATGAAATCGTAGGATAGTTCGGGTATCAAGATGTCGGGGTGAAATTCCTTCTTCGCATCAAGACCGACTTCCCACTCCAACCGGACAAACTCTTCAAA
>CAYTGO010000019.1:50983-53056 GCA_964437425.1 uncultured Candidatus Scalindua sp. | reverse complement strand
ATCTCACCGAGATACTTTACAGTGAATTCAACAAGAGGTGTTTTGCCCGTACCTCCGGTAGTAATGTTTCCAACGCTGATAACCTTTACAGGCAATCTTGTACTTTTAACAATATCACTTCTATAAAGAGCGTTTCTTGTCTTGAGTACTGCTAAGTATGGTAATGTAAAAGCGGATAGAGTTGATTTGACTATAGCGGCAGTAAAGCCTCTTTGCTGCCCGGACAGGATAGATAAGTAATATTCCTTCACCATAAGAATGATAAGCAGAAAGCTTGTCTGTGCAGATTAATTGATTTTATTCCAGTGGAACATCCCAATAAGCGTTGTTCAGAAATTGTTTCCAGGAATTATATTTATTTGAACCAAGCTTTAATTGAATGAGGGGACAATGATTCGGTTTAACCGGCTTACAAATCAACCTCATTCCGGCTTCTTCCGGTCTTCTACCGCCCTTACGTTTATTACAATTTGTACAGGCACAGACTATGTTCTTCCAGTTACTAGTGCCACCTTGTGTTCTGGGTATAACATGATCCAGGCTTAACTCTGATGTAGGAACCTTTTTGCCGCAATACTGGCACTTGTTCTTATCTCTTGCAAAGATATTTTTTCTATTAAACTTGATAGTTGCTTTAGGGAGCTTATCATAAACAACTAACCTGATAATCTTTGGTACTCTGATTTCCAGTGAAAACGTCTTGATGCTATCGTACCGGTCCTCATCCGGTAACTCGCACTCTGCCTTGAAAGCAGAAACATCAACCCAACTTGTGAAATTATAAGAGTTATACTGCCCGCCATCTATAGATACAACTTCGGCACTCTCTTTACACAGCATCGCAAATGCCCTCTTTGCATTTACGACATGCACAGCCGCATAGAATTTGTTCAAAACTAAAACACTGGATTCCAACGCAATAGTACTCTGCATAAAGACTCCCATTTGCTTTAAAAAAACAAATACATCAGGATGTTACGCAATACTCTCTGCTATAAGGTCTCCCACTTCAGTCGTAGAATAACCCATTTTCCCCGCGTTTACACCCTTTAGTTTATTACCTACAACATCTATTACAGCCCTTTCAATAGCTGCAGCAGCATCGTCCTCTCCCAACTGTTCAAGGAGCATTGTTAATGCAAGTATGGCAGCAACCGGATTAATAACGTTCTTGTTTGTGTACTTCGGAGCAGATCCTCCGATAGGCTCAAACATGGAGACACCTTCCGGATTTAGGTTTCCACCAGCGGCGATTCCCATTCCACCCTGGATCATCGCACCCAGATCGGTAATAATATCACCAAACATATTGCAGGTTACAATAACGTCAAACCATTCAGGATTCTTCACCATCCACATGCATGTGGCATCAACATGAGCATACTCACGTTTTATATCACTGTACTCTTCACCTACTTCGTTAAACACACGCCACCACAGATCATGAGCGAAGGTCAAGACGTTTGTTTTTGCGCACAGCAGCAGTTGTTTTCTTTTGCCTCGTTTTCTTGTATATTCAAACGCGTAACGAATACAGCGCTCTACCCCCTTCCTCGTATTGATCATCTCCTGTGTCGCAACCTCTTCAGGAGTTCCTTTCTTTAAGAACCCCCCTACACCAGCATACAGACCTTCATTGTTTTCACGCACTACAACAAAGTCTATATCATCAGGTCCTTTGTCCTTAAGAGGACAATCCACGCCCGGATACAGCTTTACAGGACGCAGGTTTATGTACTGCTCTAACGCGAATCTTGCTTTCAGAAGCAATCCTTTTTCGAGGATGCCAGGTTGCACATCCGGATGTCCAATCGCGCCCAGGAAAATTGAATTACACAGTTTAAGCTCTTCAACTACAGAATCAGGTAGAATTTCACCTGTCTTTAAATACCTGTCACCGCCAAGATCATAATCAACCAGCTCATACTTAAAGCCGTACTTCTTACCAACTACATCAAGAACCTTCAATCCTTCTCTAACTACCTCTGGCCCGGTTCCGTCACCGGGTATTGTTGCGATTTTGTACATTGTTATAAGTCCGTTCCTTTATTTGAATTAGAAAACTATTTGAAT
>CAYTGO010000019.1:5402-50883 GCA_964437425.1 uncultured Candidatus Scalindua sp. | reverse complement strand
TTTTGTACATTGTTATAAGTCCGTTCCTTTATTTGAATTAGAAAACTATTTGAATTTTAGATATTAAGCAATTACTGACATTTTATCAAGAGAAAAGCTTTAAAGCGGTGTGAGATCAAACGTAGCGGAATGGCTTTAGCCTTCCTTATTATAAGCTGAGACATGGCATTGGAAACCTGAAGGTTTCCGCTACGACTCTGAAAGAGAATGCTTTTCTCGCGACATCATCGCAAAATTTTATTCACCGGTTTGATGTGTAAAATCAGCTAACCTGTTGCCTTTTCCTGGCATTGATGACTCTTTTATTATCTTTGTTATAAACTTCTTTGCAACTGTGATTGAACTGATCATATCATTTTCCTTTGCCAGCTCAGTCGCTATAGCTGCTGAATACATACACCCCGTTCCGTGAACATTGTCCGTATCTATCCGTTTTTCACTGAAGCATCGAAACTCTTTTCCATCATAAAATAGGTCTATTATCTCTCCATTTTCATAATCATCAACATGTCCACCCTTAATCAGCACGTTCGAAGTCCCCTGCTCAAATATTGCGCTGGCCGCATCTTTAATATCTGAGAGATTCTCTATCTTACGGTCTGTCAGGATTTCCGCTTCCGGAATATTTGGAGTTACCAGGCATGATAATGGGATCAAGTCAGAAACCAGCTCTTTGACTCCTTCATCAGACAAAAGCCTCTCTCCCTTGTGAGAAGTAATGACAGGGTCTACTACCAGGTTTTTCAAGTTGTGCTTCCTGAACATTTCGCAAACGACTTCCACAACCTCCTTACTTACAAGCATTCCCGTTTTCAGTGAGTCAGCTCCTAAATCAGAAACTACCGCATCTATCTGCTGGCCTACAACCGATGCCGGAACGTTGAAGACAGAGCTCACGCCGAGAGTGTTCTGCGCGGTTATCGCGGTAATTGCAGAAGTACCATATGCACCGAGCGCATTAATCACTTTAAGATCCGCCTGTACACCTGCACCGCAACAGGAATCGGAACCCGCTATTGTAAGAACTTTAAACATCGTGCCATTATAACAAAGGAAAGAGCGAGAGTAACCTAATAAGTAGCGTTATACATTTAGGTTGACAATTCAAAACAAAACAGTTATATACTCGAAATAATTCATTGACTACGTATAGATGTAGTTGTCTTTTATAAGTTAGCGCAGGAAATCATCAAACATGTCTCTTACGAAAAAAATTGTCACTGTTTGCGTTCTAATATGCGTGATTATGACTCTGCAGTCATGCGGAGCCAAACGTTCTCCAATTGAGCGGATATCCTCAAACCTGAAAAATGTTCCCGAATATACGGTTATTCTGGAAGATATGCAGAGCAGAGGCAGCGTTTTCAGACAATATTACCATAAGTATAAAGTTATCATAAAGGAGGATATTCAGTACACCGGTTTTGTGCGGGTATCAGAATCCTATTTCAAAAAGAACGAAAACTATCTTGGAATGGCTTTACTGTCAAAAACCGCAGATGGTTATGTTAAGACACCTTCTCCTCCGGGCTATCAATATGTAGGGGATGACAGATACGGCGAATGGAAGCAGAATAGTTCCGGTCGCTCTTTCTGGGCATTCTACGGACAATACATGTTTATGTCTCACATGTTCGGGATGGTCAGCAGGCCTGTGTATCGAAGTGATTATGGAGCTTACAACGACTACCGAAAAAATAACAGACCATATTATGGTAGTAAGAACCAGTATGGTACAAACGGAACGGTAACAAAACAGACACACAAGGGTTTCTTCCAAAGGAAGATGGCGAGGCAGAGAATGGCGAAACAGAGCTTTGGAGATAAATTTAAACAGAGAGTTGGAAGAAGTCAGAGTCCATTCCGCAGTAGAGGAGGAGGGTTCGGAAAATAATGAATTTTGATAATCTATACTCAGCTATTATCTATCTGGTATGTTGCTATTTCCTGTTCTGGTTAGGAAAGCTTGCTTATGACCTGATCCACAAGGATATCAATGTCAAAGATGAATTGGTACAGAAGGACAATTGTGCTTTTGCACTCTCTCTGGTTGGTTACTATCTTGGTTTAGTGTTTGCCATCGGCGGAGTTGTGGTAGGTGAATCTGCAGGTTTGGCGGCTGATCTGATAGACATAATGATATACGGACCAATTGCGATCATATTACTGAACATTTCCACATTCATTAACGACAAGGTGATCCTGTATCAGTTCAACAATAAGAAAGAGATAATAGGAGACCAGAATGCGGGAACCGGTGCTGTAGAGTTGGCTGTATATTTAGCCACAGGTATGATCATCTTCGGCTCCATATCCGGAGATGGAGGAGGCATAATAACACTTCTGGCCTTCTGGGCTATCGGACAGGTATCTTTCATCATTACTGGTTATGTTTATAACCTGATCACACCTTATTGCATACACGACGAAATCGAGAAAGACAATGCTGCCGCAGGTATCTGTTACGCCGGTGCTATTGTTGGAGTTGCTAATATAGTCAGGCATGCTATAGGTGAAGACTTTACCAGCTGGGGTGATAGCTTACTTACCATCGGATGCTTTTTCGCCTTTGGTATCTTTTTGTTACCTCTGATCCGTCTGTTCACGGACAAAGTCCTCTTGCCGGGTGCTAAACTGACCGATGAAATTGTCAACCAGGAGAAACCAAATCTCGGCGCTGCATTTATAGCCGCTTTCTCTTATATAGGTTCTTCATTCCTTATAACCTGGTGCTTATAACAGTAGACTGCCTTCAATAACTGCCTGAAACACTCATACACATTCAAAGGACATCTTTATCTATGGAACCACTTGATTCGGAAGTAGCTGAGAAGTTCAGAAAATGGATTGTGAAATTTGACGTTGTATTTCATGTAGTCGCAGCAATTCTGCTGCTTATCGCATCCGGATATATCCTCTTCCATGCAGCTCTTAACATCCTGCATCCGTCCAGAGCATCAATAATACAACTGATAAATGATGTACTCCTGGCTCTAATCGTTCTGGAAATTCTCTGGACAGTAAACAGATTTTTGAAAAAAAAGAAGTTTCTCCTGGGCCCTTTTCTCGTTATAGGTGTAATCGCAGGTGTGAGAAGGATATTGCTGATAGAAGCACAGACATCGCTTGCTGAGCATGTAGACACTATAAAACTCTATGAGATAGGCGTCAGTGCTATGGTTGTACTGGTCATGATGATTGCATACTACATCTCTCTCAAGGCCCAGAAGATAGAATAACGTAACCCGAACCCTGTAACTCGAACCATGCCAAACCCTCTTTTTGCATCTCAGAGCAGAATTCTTAAAATATGTATCTTTGCTACCGGCTGTGCAGGCATCGTAGCAGAATTTGTACTATCCACTCTTGCAAGTTATCTTCTCGGTAATCCAATACTCCAATGGACTATACTAATGTCTCTCATGCTTTTTGCAATGGGACTGGGATGCAGGATCAGTAAATACATACTGAACAACCTGCTCGATAAGTTCATCTTCCTGGAATTTGCTCTATCTATCCTTTGTGGTGTTTCAGTAGCACTATGCTACTGGTCTTCTACATTCACCAAGAGTACCGGAATATTTATATACGCATTCAGTATCCTGATAGGTCTGTTGATCGGTGCGGAAATACCTCTGGTTACCCGGATGAACGAATCGTATGAGGAGCTCAGGGTTAATATCTCTTCCGTTATGGAGAAAGACTACTATGGCGCCCTGGTCGGGGGTGTCCTTTTCGCATTTTTTGCCCTGCCCTATTTGGGTCTTACTTATACACCTATCGCCCTAGGGATAATAAATTTTCTGGTAGCATCGATCCTATTCTGGAAGTTCAAACATCTGCTGCACTACAAAAAGGCTATACAGATCTCATTCTGGTCTATCACTGCACTCTTTCTGATTTTCATATTCGTGGTTAAGCCGGTAATACTCTACAGCGAACAGAAGAAATATAAGGATCGAATAATCTTTGAGCAGCAGACGTCATACCAGAAGATAGTAATAACGCAATGGAAGGATAAGTACTGGCTCTTTATAAACGGGAACGAACAGTTTTCAACATTTGATGAAGAGAAATATCATGAACCGCTAATTCATCCTGCGATGTCACTTTCAGAGCAGAGAAAGAATATTCTGGTACTGGGAGGTGGGGAAGGTCTGGCAGTAAGAGAGATTTTAAAATACAAGGATGTAGAGAAGGTAACCGTTGTTGACCTCGATCCGGTAATGACGGAACTGGCAAAACACAATCCCATTATCACGAAGATTAATCAAAACTCGATGGTAGACCTGAAGGTGAAAGTTAAAAACCAGGATGCTTTTACCTTTGTAGAGAACAGTGAAGAGTTTTATGATATTATCTTCGTCGATCTGCCGGATCCCAATTCAGTATCCCTGTCCCGGCTCTACTCCAGTGAGTTCTATTCGCTCTGCCAGCGCAGGCTCAATAAATATGGCATAATCGTTACGCAGGCATCCAGTCCGGTACACTCCCCTAACTCTTTCGTGTGTATTATCAAGACAATGGAATCGGCAGACTTTACCGTACTGCCGTATCACAACAATATTCCGACTCTTGGTGAATGGGGCTGGTGCCTTGGTATGAGAAAGGAAGTGGTATCAAATGATTCGCTGAAGAAAAAAGTAACAAAAATAGAGCTGCCTCCCCCCCCTACTAAATTTCTGAATAATGATGCCATCATCTCAATGGTCAATTTTGGAAAAGGAGTATTGGACAAAAAGGAGAAGGTGAAAGTAAACACTATCCTCGATCCAATTATAGTGAAATACTATAAAAAAGGTGCGTGGGATGTTTATTGATTGAATATTGATGATTTTAGATTTATGATTGATTATATACTATACGTATAGAAGGAAATTCATTTAGATATAAATAAGCTATGAGAAGAGTAAAGCGAAATACAAGGCTTAAGAGATTTATTAAAGATATCTCAATTCACACACCATTTACTAACATGATTCTTCTCCTGGTGGCAATGTGGCTCGCTTTTTCTACCGGGCTATATTTTGCCGAAAGAGGCGTTGAAGGGGCATCAATAACGTCTTATGTTGATGCCATGTATTGGGGCATAGCAGCATTTTCCACAGCCGGCATAGCCGATGCGCCACGATCTGATTTCGCTAAGCTAATCGGTGGTATATGGATAGTAGTGGGTTCTGTAATTTTTTTCGGAACTATAGTGGCAACTATAACAACTTATTTCATGCGTCCAATGCAGCGTCCGTCCAAAAGGATAATCGATACGATTGAGTACAACCTTGAACAGTTAAATGATCTGACAATAGATGAACTCGACCTGCTGAAGGAGACAGTTGATACTCTTATTATCCATGTAGAGAACTTGAAGAAGAAGCAACTAAAGAAGAAGAAAAACTCCGGCGCTCAGGATTATACGATATGAATAAGGGCGAAGTTTATGACTTGCGGGTAAACTTGTATAATCTTTGTTGCAGACCTGACCTTTCATATTTGGAGTTGTTTACTAATGTACTTAGATAAGTTCTTCAATCCTCAGAGTGTAGCCATAATAGGCGCTACAGAAGCTCCTCAAAATATTGCATCTATAATTATACAAAACCTCGTTGAGATGGGTTTCAAAGGTAGTGTTGTTCCTGTAAATCCACATCACGATAAAGTGTTTGGGCTGAAATGCTACCCTTCACTTTTAGATGTTAATGAGAAAATAGATCTATCAGTCATAGCAATTTCATCGAGTCACGTTCTTGAAATCCTTGAACAACATATTGGGCTAGGAATAAAAAACAGTATAATTATAAGCGGTGGCTTTGCGGAGATAGGTAGTAAAGGAGAGGCGATTGAAGAGAATGTAAAAAAAATATGCAGGGAAAACGATATCAGGGTAATTGGACCGAACTGCCTTGGTGTCCTTGATAATTATTCAAATTTCAGTACGTTTTTTTTACCTTGGTCAAAGGTCAAACGTCCTTCGAAAGGGTATTTGAGTATTTTGTCACAAAGTGGCTCCTATTCCATAAGTATGTTGGATCTGTTATCTCTTGAACGAATTGGTGTATCAAAATTTGTAAGTTATGGTAACCGTGCTGACGTTGGTGAATCAGAACTGATTGAGTATCTAACCGAGGATGAGTCTACAAATGTAATTGGGATTTATATGGAGTCGGTTGATGATGGAAGAAGGTTTATCCGTGCTTCCAGTCACTGTTCCAGAGACAAGCATATGGTCGTATTGAAGGTTGGCAGAGAAGATTCAGGTGTTGATGCGGCAAGGTCTCATACAGGAGCTATTGCCGGTAAATATGAAGTTTATAAAGCTGCATTTAAAAAATCAGGAATTGTAGAGGTTGACAATCTGGAGGAATTTATCGATGCCTGTAAAGTTCTTTCAATGCAAAAACCCGCGAGAGGAAATAAGATACTTGTTTTAACTAACGGAGGAGGGTTTGGTGTCTCTGTATCAGATATGTGCGGATCTATGGATCTGAATGTCGTGAATACACCATCTGAAATAAAGGAATTACTCTCAAAATATTTTCCGGAATATTTTATTTTAAATAACCCGATAGATCTAACAGGTAGTTCCTGTGATGAAGATTTTGGCATCGTGTTGGAAACAGCATTTGTCGATAATGACTATTTTGATGCCGCGATTGTAATCCCCTTAATGCCTCCACAGACTATGACAGAGCGTGTAGTTGATATTATTTCACAATCGGCTGAGAAGTCGGGTAAACCAGTTGTCGTTTGCACCATTAGCGGAGAATATACAAAAAAGGCTAAGGAGCTGTTTGAGATGAAAGGTCTTCCTGTCTTTCCATCTCCCGGAAGAGCGGTTAAGGCAATGAGTGTATTAGTAGATAGAGGTGGGATGCATGGCATATGATGCAACAAGAAAGATGGAAATAGAAATAATAGTGGAAAAGATATCAGATTCCGGGAAGAAAATTGCACTTCCTGACGAAGCCCTGGATATAGTAAAACTCTCCGGAATTGATGTACCTGATCACATTTTAGTCAAATCACCCGGAGAAGCTATAGAAGCATCTGCTGAAATAGGTTTTCCACTGGTCATGAAGATTGCATCAACAGAAGCGATTCATAAGAGTGAAGCAGGCGGTGTAGTTTTAGGTATACAGGGAGTGCAGGAGGTAGAGGAAAATTATAATAAGATCGTGACGGATCTGAATAGAGCGATACCGGATGCTCAAATATCGGGGGTTTTATTGCAAAAACAGATACCTGAAGCCACTCACTTAATCGTAGGCGGATTACACGATGAACAATTCGGGCCTGTGGTTATGTTTGGCATGGGAGGTATGCTGGTAGAGCTTTTTAAGGATGTATCGTTCAGGATTGCACCTGTAACGAAAGTTGAAGCGTTAGAGATGATCCGGGAGATAAAGGCGTATCCGGCCCTCTCCGGCTACAGAGGTTCAAAGTCTCTTGATATAGAACAGATTGCGAAATCAGTTATTATTATTTCCGATTTAATATCAAATATTAGTACAATAAAGGAGGTGGAACTGAACCCCCTGCTGGCATATGAGGAGAATGTAATGGCGGTTGATGCAAAGGTTATTTTAAGATAATTGTTATAAGAATCAATTAACGTTTATGAAGAAAAAGGACATTATTAAAAGAGTAAGATTTCATGGCAGAGGTGGCCAGGGAATGAAGACTGCCAGCCGGATTGTTGGTTCTGCGGCTTTTATCGAGGGATATTATGCCCAGGACTTTCCTGTTTATGGTGCGGAGAGAAGAGGCGCTCCAATTATGGCATTTGCGAGACTGTCTGACAGCCCCATACTTGAAAGAGGCATAATAACACGTCCTGACATCAACATTATAGCCGATGAAACGCTGCTAGATGATAATGCCGCTAAAGTATTACAAGGTACGCATAGTGGAACGGTAACGATGGTTAACACGCACTACTACCCTTCTCATGTTAAAGAGACTTATAATGTAAATGGAGAAGTTGCTACCGTTGATATAACAGAAACAGTCTTGAAGATTATTAATAAACCTGCTCTCAGCAGTGTAGCAGCGGCTTGTGCATGTAAATTAACAGGCATGATCTCAAAGGACGCATTGAAAGAGGCAATAACCAGGGAATTGACAGACATACATCTTAAAAGAGAATCTATAGATAGAAATGTTGAAGCGGCGATGATCTGTTTTGACAACACACCGGATATCTCTGCAACTGGATTCAAACATACAGAAGGATACGATGAAAACAGAACAGTAAGGCTGGAATACGCAGATCCATGCGTTGGTACTCCCAGCGTTTACGCAATGGGAAATACGATTGATAAAAAAACAGGAAATTGGCGTCTGTATAAACCGGTAATCGACTATGAAGAGTGTTCCATGTGCCGAGCCTGTTTTGTCCACTGTCCGCACAGTTGTATCTCTGTCGACGAATCAGGTTATCCTCAAATAGATTATGATAACTGTAAAGGATGTTTTACATGTATGGATGAATGCCCAAAGGGTGCTATATCAAGAGAACGTGAGGTAAGAGCATGGTAAAGGAGATGTTAACCGGTAATTATGCAGCGGCGTGGGGAGCAAGGCTGGCTGATGTTGACTATGTACCCGCGTTTCCCATTACTCCTCAATCTGAGATAATAGAGGTCCTGTCAAAATGGATTAATGGAGGAGACATGGATGCGATATTTACCAATATGGATTCCGAGCATTCAATGATTACGGCTGCCGGTACAGCTTCTGCTGCAGGTACAAGGGTTTTCTCTGCTACATCAAGCCAGGGATTACTGTACGGCTTTGAAATGCTCTATAACATTGCGGGATGGCGGGTGCCACTGGTCCTTATAAATGTGGCCAGGGCAATCTCTGCTCCGATCACACTTGAGCCAGACCATAATGACGTTCTTTCTGCCAGGGACACCGGCATTATTCAAATACATGCCGAAACATGCCAGGAGGTATTGGATACCATCCTGATGGCATACAGAATATCTGAAGATGAGCGGGTTCTGCTGCCGGTTTTGATTAATATGGATGGATTCTACCTCTCTTTTACAAGAGAACCTGTGTTAATACCGGACAATGATGAAGTCAGAAGGTTTCTACCTGAATATACACCAAAGCATGCGTTTTTAAAAGCTTCAGAGCCGATGGCGCAGGGTGTTGCAGTCCTGGGCGGCAGTGCATATTCATATTTTAAATATCAACAGCATTTAGCCTCCTTAAACGTGATAGAAGTGTATAATGAAGTAGCAGACGAATTTAATGAAGTTTTCGGCAGATCGTATCCTGCTATTGAGGCATTTATGATGGATGATGCGGAGTTTGTCCTGATAATGAGCAATTCATTTACCGTCAAAGGCAAGGCTGCTGTAAAAGAGTTTAGAGAAAATGGTATAAAAGCAGGTCTACTCAGGTTAAGACTTATAAGGCCATTTCCGGATGCAGAACTTAAGATGCTTTTAAGTAACAGAAAAGCAGCTGCCGTTATCGACCAGAACATCAGTCCCGGCTCAGGTGGTATTCTCTATAAAGAGGTATCTGCAGCACTCTATCATGAGTCTGATAGACCCGAAGTACTGCTCTCTTTCATTGGCGGACTGGGTGGCAAGGATATCAGCTCAGTTGAGTTTAAACATATTATTGATATGATGAAAAAGAGCCTTAATACCGGGGTGGTTCCTGAGACAGAGATTCTTTACACAGAAAATGATATGCAGCAGATGAACAAACTGTTGAAAATCGCAGGGAAAACAACTGATTAGTTATTCACCGCAAAGACGCCAAGAGCGCAAAGCCCAGCTAAGCAGGGTTAAGAAAACAACTTAGACGTAGAGGAAACCTTCAGGTTTCCATTGTCGAATCTAAATGTACAATGGAAGGCTAAAGCCATTCCGCTACACTGGGAAATTTAGAAGTATTGACTATGAAAACAGAAACATATAAAGGTTTTAAGAGTATTTCTGCTGATGAAAACATTTCACCCGGGACACCATTATGTGCCGGTTGTGGTGGACTTCTGGCATTAAGGCTTGCACTCAAGGTTTTAGGCAAGAACGTTGTCATTGTTAATGCTGCGGGCTGTTTTACACTATTATCGGTCTATCCTTACACGCCGTTTAAGTCGTCATGGATGTATACTGCAATGGCGTGTGCACCTGCAGGAGCACAGGGTATAAGAGATGCGCTTGACATACTTATCAGGAAAGGAAAGCTGAAAAAAGAAGAGGACCTGAAGGTGGTAGTACTTACCGGTGATGGCTCGGCAAATGATATCGGATTACAGTCTACCTCTGCGGCAATTCATAGAGGACTGGACTTCTACTACTTCTGTTATGACAACGAGGCATTTTCTAATACCGGTTTTCAGATGTCGAGCGCTACACCATTTGGCTCAAAGACAAACACCTCATTTCCGGAAAAGATCAATCCCGAAGGAACAGTTCAAAAGAAAAAGGACCTGTTTGAGATATGGAGATCGCACAATCCGCCCTATCTCGCTACAATATCGCCATCGCATCCTGTTGATCTATCAAACAAATTCGAAAAAGCGTCTCGCTACAAAGGCCCCAAGCTTTTCATTGCGTTTTCACCTTGCCCTCTGGGATGGTCTTTTGGTTCCTCAAAATCGGTCAATATTGCAAAACTTGCAGTAAAGACAGGCCTTTTGCCGCTTAAAGAAGCTATTCATGGTAAAGTAGAACACACTGTCATCCCAAAGCTCAAACCTGTTGAAGAGTATCTCAAGACACAAGAGAGATATGCTCACCTCTTCGAACCATCAAAGCAGGTGGATATTATAAATACAATTCAGAAAGATATTGATGATTATTGGAAACGCTACATATGAAGATGAAAGATGCGGGTCGCTGGTTATGGGTAAACAATTTTGGTCAGGTTTACACTGCTGTCTTTCTGGGTGGCCAGTCCACTATTCCTGCTCAGCAAATACAAGATTAATATATTTCAGCAGCGCTTTATGTTTAAACGGTTTTTTGAGAATAAAGTCTACTTTGAAATCTTTATCATCAATAGGCTTAGCATCCTCGTCCCAGCCGGTCATTATGCCTATCTTTGGTATATTACCTAATTTATTAATAGTCTTTATTACATTATAACCATGTATATCTGGCATAACCAGATCACATAAAACCAGATCAAAGTTTTCCTTCCCGATATGCTCTAAAGCTTTTGTACTGTCATTAAAAACCTTAACGGTATGACCCATTCTGGTGAGGAGATCGCCTAAGACATCACATAGATCCTCATTGTCATCTACTATTAAAATGTACAGCTTCCTTGTTGTAACCTTATGTTCAAGTTCAGATGGTACAATTTTTTGTACTACATGTTTTTGGAATGGAATGCTCAGGTTAAACGTTGTCCCCTTTCCCACCTCACTTTCGATCCATACCTTGCCTTTATGCCTCATTATTACACCATAGGAAACGCTCATTCCCAATCCTATTCCATGTGGCCTACGAGTTGTAAAAAAAGGATCAAATACCCTCTCCTGCACATCTTCATGTATTCCGCTACCTGTATCAGAGATACTTACAAACACATTGTCCTCATTACTCCATGTTTTAAATGAAAGGCGACCACCATCAGGCATTGCATCCAGAGCATTATTTACAATATTTACAAACACCTCCCTCAGCTCTGTGGGGTTACAAAGAACTTCCGGTATTTCTTTAATACCTACTTTGTCTATGTGGTAATATATTCCATTCGCCTCAGCCATTACCTTCCATCTTGACCTTGTGAAATCAATAACTTCCTTAAGTAGGTACTTTATATCAAAAAAAATGTAATCAGATGTATCTATTGCTTGCGATTTAGCATACTTAAGCATATTTTTCACTATATCTGACCCATCATCACCCGCCTCGATAATCGTATTCAGTCCATTCTTCAATTCCTGTTCGTCTTTGAAACCTCCACCAAGTAGCTCTGCTGTGCCTATAATTACCGAAAGAAGATTATTAAACTCATGGGCAATCCCGGAGGTTATAACCCCCAGTGACTTAAATTTTTCTGATTCTAAAAGCGCTTCTTCCATCTTCCTTCGCTCAATGACTTGACTAATTAAGGGTAGAACATGTTTTATATCAAATGGTTTGGTCTCGTAGGATATTATATGTTTCTGTTTAACAGCCTCAATGGCACTGTCAATAGTGGCATAACCGGTCATATAGATGTATTCTGTCGAAGGGGAGATATCTACAATTTTCTCTACAACTTCAATGCCTGAAATATCAGGCAGCTTGATATCAATAAGGGCTATGTCATATTTATTGTTTCTTGCCAGTTCAATCGCATCGTTACCACTAAATGCACATTCAGTGAGATAGCCATTTTCTTCCAGAACATACTTAATACATTCACAAATGGTACGATCATCATCAACAATAAGTATGTTTGTTTTTGGTTCCATCAGGTCACTATCCTCTCAATTTCATTATGCTCATAGAGTTTTTATGATAAAAAATGGCAATGAGGTGGGATGGCCGGAAGCAGATCACGAACCCGGTAGTATATTTGTGAACTGATACTCCTCAACATAGACACCAACAGCTGCTTCGAACTTGTCCTCCCCCCACTGTTCTATGGTGAGTGTCTTCTCTTCTGACAGGTCGTAGTAGTCCCAATAGAGGAATTCAATTCTCTCTTTTCCTCCCCCTTTACAGAAATAGCCGCCACTTCCTTCGTCAATGGTGTACTCTACCCCTTCATACTGGATCATGTTCGGAGGATCATCATTTTCCTTAATAAACTTACGTATTCCACGGCCTACACTTTTTAAGGGTACTTTCTTTGTCAAAGTCCACTCAGGTTCGTCATCGTCTTCCAGTTCCAGGTATAGAACTTCATCTCCGGATTTGATTTCCCATTCGTAGCTGTGGTCTCCATCTTCCCAGTCATATGTGTTATACTCAGTAACTTCCCAGGTCCTCATGTCGTAATCCAAAAGATACCCAACCTTGAGTTTAGACAAGATAAGGTCCTGTAGCGGATCAAAGTCATCTTTCTTTTTCTTACCAAACCAGGCCATATCTAATCCTTAAAAAATTTGCCACGAAGGCACTATGAAAATAGTCATATAAGCAACAAAAAGTATTTAACGCGGAGAACGCAGAGATCGCGAAGATATCATTAAAATAAAAAACTCAAAGCCTTTACTTTAAAGAATTTTAAATTTATATTATTTTCCTTTGTGAACTTTGCGCCTTTACGAGAGACTGTTTAATTCTGTTCCAACAATCCCATTCTTGTTTTCAGTGCCAGGAGTTTGTCACTTGGAGCGTTCAGTTGATTGCCACCCAGTGCAGCGTTGATCTCGTCATCTACACTCGTCTCTGCCGATGCTAATTCTCCGTAGGATTGTGCCAGTGATTCATCTTCTTCAACCTTTGCTTTCATCTTCTCAAGCATAGCAATAGTACCGGTAGAGTCTACTCTGGCCACCTGTTCGTTAATCTTACGGGTTGCTGCTGCGGTCTTGGCACGTGCCCTGAGTGTGATAAGTTCGTTTTCGTAAGTAGATACAGTAGATTTCAATTTTGATACATTAGTCTGTAGCTGTGAGGCCATGTTATTCTGTTGTTCCCAGTTCTGCATCAGACTGACGGCCTTCTGGCTGCAATCCTCTTTCCTGTTCAGGGCTTCAGTGGCCAATCGTTCTGCTTCTCCAGCATCTATCCCGCCACCCTGCATTTTCTGGAGCAGCATCATAGCCTTGCGCTCGTAATCAGCAGCCAGCCTTTTATTGTCCTCAGCCTCTTTCTTCAAGCGTATGGCAACACCCTTTACTTCCGCCAGACTCTTCATAGTCCCCTGCAGATCTTTCTTCAGGTCTCTTATTCCCTGTTCTGTCATCTTGATTGGGTCTTCAAATTTATCCATCGCGCTGTGTGCGTGGGATTGCCCCACCTTAAATACTCGCTGAAATATACTAGCCATGGTTTCACTCCTTCTTAATTACAATTTATCTTAAATTAATAGTTATTGTTTAGTAATTCCTAGCTTTTGCTGAACTCAATAAGCTCTCCGGCATACTCTGCCAGGGCAATGCTCAATGCGTTGATTGAACCTTCCAGCTCATTTTTATCCAGATTTTCTAATTGTAAGGTGTCTCTGAAAATGACTTTCGTCCCATCTTCATCCAGCACAAATGCACCATGTACAAGGGTGCGGTTCATCTGGAGCAACCGCTTGAAAAACCCATCTGTATTCTGCGGAACATCCATAATCACCTGTTCGAGAACTAAAACCGGATCTTCACAATCAATGATGAGGTTTTTGATACCTTTATCTTCATCATCTATAATTACTAACTCCTCTGCTTCGTCCTCACTGGAGATAGAAAGCTCTAACTCATCTAAATAGTCCTTCACCTTTTGCAGATTCTCAGACATCTCTTTTCTCCTATTTCAAATTTATAAAATTTATTATCAATTCAGTTTATACCAGCAAACTGTAGCGGAATGGCTTTAGCCTTCCATTTATAAACTTAAGCATGATAATGGAAACCTGAAGGTTTCTGCTACATCTTAATTCAATTATCTTGCGATCTTTGCGCCTTGGCGGTGAACCTTCATCAACCAAAATGTGGGCGTTCCTGTGCAATCAGAACAAGGTAGTCCTCGGGCTTAATAGTATATTTCATGGGAGGATTAGCTGCCAACTTATTCTCTTCTCCCGATTCAATTGCAACAATAATGGCATTGTGTTTCTCCTTTATAAGCTTCAGTACATCAATAAACTGCTTGCCTACAAGATTTGCCGGTGGTTTTACTTTGTAGAGCTCATTACCGTATCGATTACTGACAAGCTCGGTAATTATCTTGGTTATACCGTGGTCCAGGGCAGCCTGGACAAGGAGATTTCCGCTCAGTTCTCCGATAACTATTATTTCATCTGCACCTGCCAGCTTCCCATGCTGCATGTTCCTTGAATCAGAGATCTCCACGCAGATATATACATTCGGGTTTAACTTGCGTATGGTGAGTGTGTTTAGTACTACTTTTGCATCCCTTGAGTACGAATCAAGCTCTTCGTCTGTCAGGATCATAACAACTGCTGCGCCCTTCAGGTTTGCCTTTTTCAGTATATCATCATCAACTTCTCCATGGATAAAGAAGGTGTTCTCATCTTCGATAGGTTTTTCAGGGATATCTGCGACTATAACGATAGGCCTGTTCTTTACCTTCTTATCCGCCCGCAATTCAGCAATAATCTCTTTTGCCTTATAGCTCCAACCACAGATAATAAAATGGTCTTTAACCTTTACATCGTTCACGCCCTTACCCTCTTTGAGTTTAGTATCAACAAAGGCACTGGCAATCGTTGCTGTAAACATTCCCAGTATCCCAATGCCAAACACCATAACTACTACTCCGATAATCCTTCCGCCAATCGTTGATGGTGTTATGTCACCGTAACCTACCGTGGTAATCGTTACAAAACTCCACCAGAATGCATCTAAAATGCGAGGCGTCTTCTCGAAAAAATGGAGTCCCAATCCGCCAATAAACAGGGTTAATATTGTTAAGCAAAACAGTCGAACGACCTTACTTCTGCTTACTCGAAAAAATACATTTACCATGGTTTATGATTATTAGTTTTTGGTATGAGTTACCTGTATGTAGATTTCAATAATATTGCTTTTGTTATATGTAACCTCATACAGGCATATAATTTAGTAAATTAGCTGATAAAGCGATATTTGTCAAATACCTTCTAACATCACGTAAAGGGAATGTCAAGCTCTTTCATAAGGTTGATGGGATAATGAGTTATGTGAAATAGACAATATTTATGCGACACAGGAATTGATGGTATATTTATAGATGCCAAGGAGATACATTAGATTACAATAATAAGTTGATATATTGTGTTTTTTTAATTAACATGTATCTACTGTTTTTTTATGTTAACGAATGTGAATTATAAAGTAGTTACGTATTATAACGTGAAGTTTAGAAGTAATCAGGTAAGAAGGTCAAGGTTCACCCCCCCCCTTTGTTATTAATTCTCTATACTTCAATTTATATCTTAGTCCCGATACACATCTATTTAAAGCAATAGTGCAGGAGATTTCAGAGCGAAATGGCTGAAGAGACAATTACAAGTATTGCTCATATATTTGAGGAATCATTGAATGAAATTTACATTTTCGATGCGAAAACATTTCGATTTATCCGGGTTAACAAAGGCGCAAGGCTAAATTTAGGTTATTCTATGGAGGAGCTTTGTTGTTTAACTCCAGTGGACTTAAAACCGGAGATGACGTCAGAGTTTTTTGTAAAACTACTTGTGCCTCTTCGTACAGGCGAAAAAGAGAAAATTAAATTCACAACTGTCCATCGAAGGAAAGACGGATCTTTATACGATGTAGAGGTACACCTCCAACTTTCTAGTTTTCAATCTATCCCGGTGTTTGTAGCAATCATTATTGATATAACTGAGCGTAATCGAGTGGAAATAGAATTGCAGAATAGTGAAGAAAGATATCGGTTCCTGGTAGAGGCTACAACCTCCATAATCTGGACTACGGATGGATCAGGTGGATTTGTAGATCCTCAGCCTTCGTGGGAGAAATATACGGGACAGCCGTGGAGCGAACATAAAGATTTTGGGTGGACAAAAAAAATTCATCCTGATGATCTTGAAGGCATCTTAAATAGATGGAAAAAGGCAATCCGGGAATTATCGCCTTATGAAACCTGTGGGCGTATTTGGAACGCTAATCTAAAGGAGTGGTCTGATTTTGAAGTTAAGGCTGTTCCTATTATGCAGTCGAATGGTTCACTACGTGAATGGGTTGGGATCATTACTGACATTACCGAACGAAAACAAGCTGAGCGAGAACTTAAAGAGCTCAATGAATCGCTAGAAGATCGTGTGATTGAACGTACCTCTGAAGTTGCCAAACTGTCTCATGCCATAGAACATAGTTCCGCTACGATTGTAATCACAGATACTAAAGGAAACATTGAATATGTTAATCCATGGTTCACAAAGACAACCGGCTATTCATGTAAGGAAGCTATAGGACAAAATCCACGTATCCTTAAGTCAGGAGAACAAAGCCCTGAGTTCTATAGAGAATTGTGGAATACTATTTTATCTGGTAAAGAGTGGAAAGGTGAGTTTCATAATAAAACAAAGGATGGAGAGTTATATTGGGAGTTTGCATCTATTTCTCCTGTCAAAGATAGAGATGGTGTTATTACTAACTTCGTTGCGGTTAAAGAAGATATCACAGAACGCAAGAAGTCTGAATCAGAACTTAAAGATGTTTCAGAAAAGGCACAACGTGCAACCGAGGCAAAATCGGCTTTCCTGTCAAGCATGAGCCACGAGCTGAGAACCCCTATGAATTCTATACTCGGTTTTGCCCAATTACTGATAACTAACCAGAAAGAACCTCTTGTAGAGTCTCAAAAAGAGAGGGTTCAGCATATATTAAATGCTGGTGATCATCTGCTTGATCTCATCAGCGAAGTTCTTGATTTATCAAGTATTGAGTCAGGCAAGTTACCAATATCACCAGATACTATTAATGTAGGAGTAGTAATAGATGAAGCTATCACCACAGTTGTACCGATGGCACAACAATCCAATATAAGAATAAATAATAAGATTAATCAATGTGATCACTATATTGTAGCAGACCGTACACGATTGAAGCAGGTTTTTGATAATCTGCTTACAAATGCGATAAAATACAATCACCCCGGTGGTTCAGTTACAATATCATGTGAGTCACCCAATAATTACACGGTACGCATAAACATAGAAGATACTGGATTGGGTATTGCCGCAAAAGATGTTGACGCACTGTTTGAACCATTTAATCGCCTGGGAAGAGAATCCTTAAATATTGAAGGAACTGGTATCGGCCTGACAATTTCAAAGACATTAGTGGAACATATGGGTGGTAGTATTGGCGTTGAAAGTAATGAGGGAAAGGGCTCAAAGTTCTTTGTCACTTTCAATAAGGAAAACCCCGCTGTATTAGAAGTCACTGAAACTAAATACCTGCTAGAAGAGAAACATCTTGAGAAGATGGCAGAGAGAAAGACCATGCTTTATGTTGAGGACGATTCTGCCAATCTAACGCTGGTAAAAAATATTCTAAGACGCCGTCCCAATGTTAAATTAATAACTGCATTCGATGCGGAAACTGGAATAGAACTTGTGCAGACACATCATCCTGATCTTATTTTAATGGATATTAACCTGCCGAAGATGGATGGTTATGAGGCGTTAAAAAAATTGAAGAGTAATGATGCCACAAAGAGAATACCCGCTATTGCCATAAGCGCAGACGCAATGCCCGACTCTATTAAGAAGGGCAAAGCTGCAGGTTTCTTAGAGTATATAACTAAACCGTTAAACGTAAACAACTTTCTAGATGTAATAGACAATATTTTTAAAGAGGAAAGAAGATGATTCAAGATAAGGATATACTCAATGCAAGAATCTTAATTGTAGATGACAGCCAACGTAACATTACATTACTGGAAACGATGCTCTCTGATGCCGGTTTTACTTCATTCGTAAGTATCAAAGATCCCCGCAAGACGATGTCGTTGTACACAAGTTTTAATCCGGATCTGATCATCCTGGACATAAATATGCCTGAAATGGATGGCTACCAGGTAATGAAAATGTTACAAATGATGAATAAAGATGACTACGTTCCAGTGCTTGTGATTACAGCCCAACAGGATAAATGCACAAGATTGAAATCATTACAGTCCGGTGCAAAGGATTTTCTAACAAAACCATTTGACATTACAGAGACGTTGATGAGGATACGAAATATGTTGGAAGTACGCCTACTTCACAATCAAATTCATGATCAAAATGCGCTACTGGAACAAAAGGTACGCGAGAGAACAAAAGATCTCTCCGATGCACAACGTATTGCGCAAATGGGGAATTGGGTCTGGGACATTGTAAACAATACAATAAACTGGTCAGATGAGATATACCGTATCTTTGGCATTAATCCCCGGGAGTTTGACGCCACTTATGAAGTATTCATGGATTTTGTACATCCCGATGACAAAGAGGTAGTAAGGAGGTCAGTAAACGACGCTATCTATGAGTGTGCTCCTTACAACATAGAACATAGAATAGTTCTATCGGACGGAACAGAACGCATTGTGCATGAACAGGCAGAAGTAACTTTTGATGAGAATGGTAAGCCACTCAAGATGATAGGGACTGTCCAGGATATAACCGATCTTAAAAAGAGGGAAGACGAACTTATAAAGGCACAGAAACTGGATTCCATTGGCTTACTTGCCGGAGGCATTGCTCACGATTTCAATAACTACCTGCAGGGAATCATGGGTTATATCTTGTTGGCACAGGCCAGTTCAGATGATGGCGTGAAAAAGCTGTTAAAAGAGGCAGAGAAACTTATTTTTCAATCAAAGGACTTGTCTTCAGGGCTGATAACATTCTCAAAAGGTGGAGATCCAATAAGAAAGACAATTTTAATCTCTCAGTTGATAAAAGATTCAATCGCACTTGCCATGAGCGCATCCCGTTTCGATTGCCAGATTGCAGTCCCGGACAGTCTCTGGCCGGTGGATGCCGACAAAGGACAGCTGGGCCAGGTATTCAGTAATATTGTTATTAATGCCAAGCAGGCAATGCCGAATGGAGGAAAGGTAGAGGCTTTTGCCGAAAATATAGAAGTTAACAAGAGTGAACTGTATCTTCTTAATGAAGGCAAATATGTAAAGATAACCATTAAAGATCGTGGTACCGGTATATCACAAGAGAACATCCAAAAGATATTTGATCCGTATTTTACTACCAAGAAGAGTGGTAATGGATTGGGCCTCTCCACCTGCTTTTCTATTATCAAGAAGCATGGTGGTCATATAAGTGTAGAGTCAGAACCGGGTGTTGGCACAACATTCTGTATCTACCTTCCTGCTTCAATGAAGATAACCGGGAATACACAAGAACCTGGCATGGCCAAAACAGAGAGTACGGGAGTGGCTTCAACTGATAGTAAAGGGAAAATACTGGTAATGGATGATGAGCAAACATTTAGAGCCGTTATTGGTGAGCATCTGAAACGATTAAAATATGATGTTGAATTAGCCGATGATGGCAACACTGCAATATCCTTATATAAGAAAGCATTTAGAACTCAGAAACCTTTTAATGCTGTTGTGATGGATTTAATCGTACCCAACGGAATGGGAGCCAAAGAGGCGGTTGAAGAGCTGATAAAAATAGACCCGGATGCCAAAGCCATAATTACAAGTTGTTATGTAAATGATACGACAATGTCCGAATACAAGAAATTTGGTTTCAGAAGTGCACTTTCCAAACCGTATGAAATTTCTGAACTGGATGAAATACTACAGAAAGTGATAATGGATAATTGAGGTTACTTATTGCCGACACGGTAAAATCGGCAAAGTTAACAAATAATGTGCTTAGTAATAAATTGCCTGCAGTTAAATGGTGATTATGTCTCTATTGATAATCTATTTCACATCTTTAACAATTGTATCCAGCTTGCTCCTCAGTTTTGCAAGCTCCTTCGATTTAAATGACTCTCTGGTTTTCCTCAGGACTTCCATTGTTTCTTCCAATCCACTCTTCATTTTTGTTAAACTGGGACAATCAAGCAGGTTGCAAGCGTACTGTTCATCACTGCCGGAGTCAAGCCCTTCAATTAAGTGCTCCATATCCAACAGGGATTCTGCAATATTCCGAAACGTAAGTTTGAAGAATGTTTGAATAGGTATTGAGGACGTTGCATCTGATGTTTTTTTAATTAAATCCTTAATGCTCGCCAGTTCTTTCTGCCACTCTTGTAAACGTTGACTAGTATTTTGAACAGAGCAATAGGTTTTGTAAATACTGACAGAGCTCTTAACATGCTTCAGAAGCATCTCAAAATCAAGAGGCTTAGTCATGTAGGCTGTAACCGGAAGTTGTATGGATTTCGTTGCAATTTCAAGTGAGGGGTTGCCTGTGACTAGAATAACCGGCATACCTTCAGCAATCTCCTGTAACTCTTTAAAAAGTTCCAGTTCGGAATTACCCGGCATATGGACATCAGCTATTAAAAGATCAAATCTGGATTTCTTCAGTTTCGCCAAAGCAGATTCAGCATCGTGTGAATTACTGCATTCATAGCCCTCTTTACTCAACAACTCAGTCGTTGGTTTTAAGAAAAAGTCCTCATCATCTGCGATAAGTATTCGTCCCATTGTAGACATTTTGTTTCACCTTTATAAATGTTCTAGTATATCTATGATTATAACGTTAAGAGGAAATTTGATAGAAGTGATTTCTCAGGAGGATAATAACCACTATTAAAATCAGACTCTACCAATCAAGCGGCTGAAGTGATTTATCCGTAACGAATCTTGTAACAAGGCCGAGGAGCCATGTGTGCTTGTTTATTTCAAACTCTTTCCTGGACACCTTTGCCTTGACAAGAGCCATTTCCGATGCTTTATGGAATTCAACTGACTTCACAGCCACATAGTTTATATCGACATTAACGATTCCACGTGAACCAAAATTTCCATACAGGTCTACACCATCGAAATCATACGCCTCTACATTCTCTCTTCTTTTTCTTAGTTTAAAAGAGAACCCTCCGTAAAATACCAGTGCCTGGGCCTCCTGCCTCATCCCTACTTTGGCAATTCCATACCCGTCACCGTAATTCAAACCGAGCTCTAACCTATCACCGTTGAATGAAACCTTATATGAAGGTCTATCTCTATTTATTCTGGAAAGAAAAACATCAGAAATATTTTTCGGGAATTCTATGTCAGTAAAAACTCTGCTTGAGATCAAAAGTTTAATTGTCAGATCACGATCAATGTTAAACTCCTCTTTTTCGATTGTAGCGTTCCGGGATATATGATAGAGCATGGTATAAAACTGCTCAAGCTTGGACCTGAGAATAGACGTATCAAAAAGTTCTCTAAGCTCTCTGTCCATCTCTTCATTAGTTTTATCAAATA
Organism: uncultured Candidatus Scalindua sp.; assembly: GCA_964437425.1. Classification (GTDB taxonomy): domain Bacteria; phylum Planctomycetota; class Brocadiia; order Brocadiales; family Scalinduaceae; genus Scalindua. The sequence continues at coordinate 28,864 of CAYTGO010000019.1, read as the reverse complement.
GTTTTACATTTTCGGAATCAACAAGTGCGTATACGTCATTAAGTACCTGATCAACGCTAAAGTCTGTTGATTCTAAAACTTGTTTGGTTCTATTTTCAATTGCAAAGACCGAACTTGCAAATAATAGTAGAATCAGGACCGCAATAAGAGAATTTCTAAACATTATTAACCTACCTATATATAGCAAAAGCCGTCTGCCTGGCAGACGGCTTGACTGTAAAAATTATTGCACAATAATCATAAATAAAACTAAACGGTAACCACTTCATTATATACCTAAAATTAGGGTAACACAATAATTTATTTATCGGTAATTTCCGTTAAAATTCCAATATTTAAAACAAATAGTCTCCTCAAACCAGAAAATGCTAATCCTGCAATCTAGAAAGAGTTTTTTCCACATACTCAATCCACGATTTTGCAATTAAGGCATGACCGGCGGGTGTAGGATGTACTCCATCTGGCGCCCAGTATTCCGGTGGGTTTAGCAAACAGGCTTTAGTGAATGTTTGATCTAGTGGTAATAAGAGAGTGCTAAACTCTTCTGAAAGCTTGTGTACTATTTCAATCTTTGGGTTTAAATCATCCCTATATGCGTTAGAATCTCCCAGCAGAAGAAACGGTTCACACAGTATAATCCTAGAGTTCAGCGCATCTGTCGTTCGCTTCAAGAGCATACGGTACTCTTCTTCAAATAGTTCTGCAGGCGTGATTAAAGTGTCATTTACACCTATCAGGATTGATAATATATCAGGCTTCAGGCCAATACACTCCATATCCCAACGAAGCTGAAGGTCTCTTATTTTGTCACCACTGATTCCACGATTTACAAATTTCAGATTAGATTGTGGATACCTGTCTGCAACTGTTTCTGTTATCAGATTTACGTACCCTCCCCCCAGGCTATCAGGATCTTCTCTATCCCTGCCGCAATCAGTTATACTGTCACCTTGAAAAAGTATTATTGAGTTCTCTTTGAATTGTTTGAACATTTTGAACTGTGTTATCTGGGGTTTGTTGATTGATGCCTGACTGTTATCCTATGCTCCTGCCTTGGAAAGGAATTCAATGAGCTTCTCTTTAACGGAACTATTCATTTCCACAAACTCGATCCCGACACTTGAACCGTCAGTATCTATTTTGATACTTTTTTGATCTGCATCAGCACTTAACTCTTCTTCTATACCAGGCAGATAAAAACCTATTTTAATTTCATTACTTAATTTCAACATATTTATGAGACCATCATGTTCATGTGTCTCAATAGTAAACAGGCACCCTGCTCTGCTGATATCCGTAATAGATCCCTCTAATATCTGTTCTGCAATTTTCAGGCTAGCCGGCAAAAAGCACTCAACTCGTTTATTTCCGCGTACATCATAACTATCTGTTTTGTCAGGATATTTAATAAAAACTAATTTGAATGGTTTCTGAATAAGATCAATAATTGTGGACTGAAAACCAAACATTGTACCCTTATGCATGTACTTTGCGGTAATTTCATTTCCTTTTACCAAAAGGTTTGAAACGCTTTCCATTATATGTAAAGATGGCATTTTAACGATCAGATACTTACCATCATCAACACCTATCAATTCACACGAGAGCCGTCTCCTAGTTCCTTCAATCTGTATCCTGAGAATAGTACCTATGTTCAATAAGTGCGCCCTTTCTCATTTATTGTTTTCTTGATAAAAAAATTTATGAAGCATGATAGCGTTCTCTTGTTAATCGCCACATTAATGACTCTTTTTAATCATTATGGTTATCTTTGTCAAGGTGAATGTATATCTTGGGGTGAGCAGTATTAAAGCGGAGGATTATGGCTAAGTAGTCGTACAAAATCTTCTACCTTAAGATGAAACAAAAAATCGGCACTGGAATCAAGAGGTGTTTCAGAAAGGGTTATAATGGCAAGAAGTGCACCGTCCTCTTTTGCAATTGAAGGGAAAGAGCTTGCCGGTTGTACAACTAACGTAGAACCGATTACAATCATGAGGTCACAGGAACCTGACAGTTCATTTGCCCTGTCCAGATCTTTCACTCTCAATTGCTGACCAAAAGAGATCGTGGCAGGTTTCATAAGACCCTTGCATTTCTGACATATCGGAACTCCCTCATCCAGGTTTAAGCCCTCAAATACATCCTCAGATGGCACGGTAAAGTCGCAGTCAATACATGCAACTTCTAAATTGGTACCATGCAGATTTACTATTATATCTTTTGCTAATCCGCTTTTCTCGTGAAGACCGTCTATATTCTGCGTGATGAGCCCTGCAAGTTTGCCTTTATCATAGAGCTCTTTGAAAAACATGTGACCCGTATTGGGAGAGGCGTTGATCAGGTCTTTCCACAACTCCTGTTTTCTCTGCCAGTAAAGCAGTCGCTTCTTTTTGTCTGAGACGAACTCTTCAAAATATACAGGTTGAAATTTATCCCAGATACCACCCTTACTACGATAATCGGGGATCCCGGATTCGGTACTTATGCCTGCACCGGTAAAACCAACAATCTTCTTACTCTTATTGACTGCAGATTTGAAGGCGTCTATTGAATTGTTGATATCGGTATGTTCCATCGGAAAAGTGTTCTGAATAAATAAGTGCCTAAAGTGTGTAGTGAACTAAAGTGACTAAAGTTATAAAAGAATTTAGAATGTAATAGTATAAATGTCTATTATATACGCTTGGCAAATGCTTTGGTCATACGTTGAAGAGGCAGTGATGAGTCATCAGGATCTATCTGCACATCGAGTATACAGATCTCTTCAGTATATTTTCCGGAGAGCTGCAGTGCTTCATCAAGGTTGGCTTCCGTCTTAATGTTAAACCCCCTACCCGCCTTGAGAACATCAGGAATAGAACTATATTCCCAGGAATTTACATCGTTAAAAAGGCCATCCAGCATAGGACGTTCAGTCCCATAACCACTATTATTCAGGATAATAACGATTGGACTAAGCTTATATCTTACAGCAGTAGACAGTTCCATGCCTGTCATCTGGAAAGCTCCATCTCCAACCAATACAAGAGGCCGCAGATTGGAATTCGCCAATTGTACCCCCAGGCTTCCCGGAACGGCAAATCCCATTGACGCATAATACGCAGGTGCAAGAAACTCCGTCTCACTGTGTATTGCCATGTCCATGGCACCAAACATTGCGTCTCCCGTATCTGCGATGACTACAGTATTATTATCCAGAAATGCGTTAAGACGCTGGAACAGATATTTTACTGTGATCTTCTTTCCAACAACCGGTTGGAGTGTTTGGTGAGGCACCGGACGAGGAATGTCCGTGTCCTCTTGCATTTTGATATTGATCTTTAAAAGCCCTTTGATAAAATCACATAATTCCACATCTTCATAAGCATGATAACGTATGTATATTTTTTCACTGGTTGCATATATAGATCGTCCCTGATCAAGATGTGCTGTAAACATACCGAGATTTATATCTGTCATAAATGTGCCCATAAGGATCAGGCAATCACTTGATTCTACATACTCTCTTACTTCTTCACGACCAATAGCTCCCTCATAAACCCCCATATATTGAGGATGATGCTCACTTATAACAGATTTGCTAAGAGGTGTAGCAGCGACTGGAATGTGTGTGTTCTCAATGAACTTAAGTAAATCATCCTGAATCCCAAATCTATGCAACTCTATTCCGGCAATTATTACGGGTTTTTTAGATGAGTTAATAATCTTTTCTGCCTCAAACAGTGCTTCATTAAGGGCATCATCATCACGAGGTAAAGGCGTTTCAGAAGGTGAATAATCCGGCAGCGGTTTAGCAGAAACCATATCACGTGGCAGTTCAATATATACTGGTCTCTTGTGGCATAAAGCAGTATCTATAACACGATCAATTTCACGGCATGCTGTCTGGGGATTGTCGAGTGCAGTTGAGGCTACTGTGATTTGCTCAAAGACCTTTAGTTGCGTATCGAACTCACGAACTTTGTGGTGTAGAAGCGGTGATTTAATTCTTTCGTTTGTACCCGGTGCTCCACTTATCACAACAACCGGAGACTTTTCAGCAAAGGCCTGAGCGGTAGTATTTGCCACCTTCAAGCCACCTACGCAGTATGTAACACAAACTACCCCCAGCCCTTTTATACGTGCGTAAGCATCAGCTGCAAAACCGGCTCCCTGCTCATCACATGTGTTTACTACCTGTAAATCACTGGATTCCAGTTCGTGGAAAAAACTCAGAGCGTAATCACCCGGCACACCAAATACGTGCCTGACTCCATGGGCATAAAGTCTTTGAATAAGGTAATCTCCTATGGTTTTAGCAGCTGCCATAATTCCACTCTTTTCTCACAGATAGAATCTATCTGCATAATGAATTGTCTGTTATCTTGTCTCCTTTTAGTATAATCATAGCGCGGCAGAGCCGCAACCAAATTAAAGATAATAAAGATTTTACATTACGCCAGAGTTGGGCGCCTATTCCCGAGTTTCCCGTTATTTGATTTTCTTATTCTATTCACTGACTTTTTATTTACTGTTCTACTTGTGAGAGAGAGTTGTTCCTTCTTTTCAGAGAAAAACAGATCATAAGTAAATCCCGCAAATAGACCACCAATAATTGGTCCAATCCACCATACATAATGATTTGCAAAATGACCTGAAGCCATTGCAGGGCCAAAAACCCTTGCCGGGTTCATTGATCCTCCACTTATTGCACCCCCTACCATTACACCAAATAGAACAACAAACCCTATCGCCAATCCGGCTAATGCAGGTGTAGCTCTTTTGTCAATAACTGTTGCAAATACGACAAAGACTAATAGGAATGTTATCACTGCTTCCATTCCAATTGCCTGTGATATACTAACACTTGAGCCCAGTACGCACGTTCCAAGGAATACACTGGCCAGGGCTTCCGGAAACAGTAACTTAAGCAAGTAACCGGCAAATGTTGCACCAACTACCTGCGAGATTATATACATGACACCAACGCCAGCTTTCATTCTCTTTGTCGCTACCATGGACACTGTTACAGCAGGGTTTATATGTGCACCAGAAATGTAGCCTAGTGAATATGCAACGGCCACAACAACAAAACCGAATGCAATGGCGATCCCCAAAAGTCCAAAACCCTGAGAGCCGCTTTTTACTAAATAGTAGTCTGCACATACACACCCTGACCCAACGAATACCAGGGCAAAAGTTCCTAATAACTCTGCCAAATATTTTTTGTAGTTTTCTGATGCGGAAGCCAAGCAGGCAGTACCTTTACCGCCTTCTCCGCCAAACATTAAAGCGAGTCTCTCAAACGGTCCTAATTGCTGCTCACTGGAATTATCCATAATAATTTCCCCTCCGATTAAACTAAAATGTAAGTGTTGTTTGTAAGGAAGCAATGTCCATACCAAATAATGATTTTTTGCGTAGGCTGACCAAGTCGTTCAATGTAAACAATAGCTGCATAAGGAAATAGATGCAAGAAGTCAAAAATCTGTATTATCTCAGATATGATCTAAAACTGCTTAAACCGAAATGAATGCGTTAATACAGTAAAAAGAGCAGAAAAGGCGAATCTTTTTCAAATATGAAGATTAATTGATAGTTATCTGTAACAAATATATCGGTGAACAAAAATTTATGGATTCTTCATTATTTGAATTATCATAAAATCTATTCTCTCTTTTTCATAATACTAACAAAGCATAAAAAAGAGATAGTTGCAGCGCATAAATTTCGTGCTAAATTGATTAGCAATAGAATATATTGAAATATATGCGCACTTTATGATGCTAATGTAATTGAGTGTTATTTTTTACTTCTCAATATAATGGCCGTACATTCCATGTATATAAAGACTTACACATAGTAATTAAATACATAAATGTAAAAATTTCATAACAGGCATCAATATTGCAATATACACAAACTCAATGCAATTTTGATTACAATACAACTATTAATGCTTGATTTTCGGATAGAACAGTGATATCAAATCAGCAGAGTAAGTTTATTAACCTGGCTGTAGATTCAGAGTGGATCGCTTTTAAATCTGTATCGATAGCAAAGAAAATTTTGAAGAAAGGAATTATCGATGGCTAAGGCAACAAAGAAGAATTATACGCTAAAGGATTTAGATAAGATGTCTGTAGAGGCCGTACAAAAACTACCATTTGCTGCACGAGATAAACTTCTTGATCTGGTTATCGCAGATGGAAGAAAAATTGGTGGCAAGCAGCCTGCCAGGCAGGTTGGATTAATGTGTGACTGGTTCGAGGAGGATGTGGTGCGTCTTCAGAAGATTAAGGCAGTAAAGATCAACTGTGGAGGGTTCATCCCGATTGCTAAAAACGGTGAAGTACCAACATTGGATCCTAAAGGCCAATTCAAGTTAATATTTGAGAACGTTAAGGCTGCGTTAAAGAAAGCTGATACAAATTTTGACAGGGTTGTTAATTCAATGATCTTCATGAAGAATATTGATTATTGGGGTGAGATGAATGAAATTTATAGAAAATATATTAAATGCTCTCCAACACGTGCTGTTATAGGATGTCAGGATCTTAATAAAACTTACCAGATTGAGATTGTTACTCTCTATGCGTACAAGGTAAGAAGATAGATATCTGCTGCTAAGATAAGCGCATTTATTTTCAGTTGAGGTATTCAACTTGACACTTCGACTCCGCTCAGTGTGACAACGTTGCGGGTACATATGGCGACGTCATCCTGAGCGGAGTCGAAGGATATTAGTAGTCACTAATTTTTTGGAATGGAATAGATTTATAAATGCTTGAAATCAAAAATTTTAAAAATGTAAACCTGGCAGGACAACCCGAACGATCTGGACTGTACGATCCGATAAATGAACATGGTGCCTGTGGAGTCGGTTTTGTTGCAAATATTGATGGAACTCCAACTCATTCAATTGTTAAGAATGCCATTCAAGTTTCAATTAATTTAGAACATCGTGGTGCGATTGGCAGCGATAAGCTTACAGGTGACGGTGGTGGGCTGTTACTGCAGATTCCGGATGAATTCGTTCGTCAAGTCTGTTCCGAACAGAATCTTGATCTTCCGGCTCCTGGAAAATACGGGGTTGGTATGTTATTCATGCCTCAGGATGAAACCAAGATTGCAAAGTGTAAACAAGAAGTAGAGAAAATTGTTGAGGTTGAAAATTGCAAACTAATTGGATGGAGAAAAGTCCCCTGCGATGGTAATTCGCTGGGTGAAATCAGCCGTCTGACACAACCAACAGTACATCAGCTTTTTGTTACCAGCGAAAAATACGAGGGTGAGGATTTTGAAAGGAAGCTATATGTCATCAGGCGATGCGTAGAGAAGGAGATCGCGTCATGGACAGATGACGATTTCAGTCAATTCTACGTCTGCAGTCTCAGTCATACAACAATTGTCTATAAAGGATTGCTGACTGGAAGCCAATTGCCAGTTTTCTTTCCTGATCTTGGCGATCAACGTTTTACATCAGCATTTGCGATAATCCATCAGCGATACAGTACAAACACATTTCCTGCCTGGAACCTTGCACAGCCTTTTCGATGCCTTGCACATAATGGAGAGATAAATACACTTCGCGGAAATATCAATCAAATGAAAGCCCGCGAGAAGAAATTGGAATCTGAACTGCTTGGAGACGATATAGAAAAAATAAAACCTGTAATTCAAAATGAATATGGAAGTGATTCGGCTGTTTTTGACAATGTTTTTGAGCTGTTAGTCAAGTCAGGCAGATCGCTATCACATTCTGCAATGATGATGGTTCCTGAGGCTTGTGGCAAGAAATATTACATGAGTGAGGACAAGCGAGCATTTTACGAATACCATGCTGCTTTTATGGAGCCGTGGGATGGCCCTGCTGCCATTGTTATTACTGATGGGCGTTTTATCGGTGCATTGCTCGACAGAAACGGATTGAGGCCGGCTCGATACACAGTAACCAAAAATGGAATGATAGTCATGGCGTCTGAGACCGGTGTACTTGATATCCCGGGAGAGGAAGTTAGACAACGCGGAAGATTACAACCCGGAAAGATGTTTCTTGTAGATTTAGAGCAGAACCGAATTGTTCCTGATAATGAAATTAAAGCTAAGATTTCCAGGCAAACTCCATATCGTCGCTATTTGAAAGAGAACCTTATTGAGCTTCGTGGTCTGTTTAACCCTTCAAGGATTCCTGAAATAGATTTGGAAGTTCTAAGAAAACAGCAACATGCGTTTGGGTACACAGACGAGGATATTAACGTTACAATTTCCCATATGGCAAGCCGTGGTCAGGAGCCGATCGGTGCTATGGGAAATGACAATGCCCTGGCGGTGCTGTCCAACAAACCTCAACTGTTATTTCACTATTTCAAACAACTTTTTGCACAGGTAACCAACCCCCCTATTGATCCACTACGTGAAGAGCTGGTGATGTCCCTGATGAATTACATAGGGAAAAAAGGCGGGTTCCTTGGAGAGACTCCCGAACATTGTAAACAGATCAAACTGTCTCATCCAATTTTAACTCCAACAGATATGTGGCGTATTCGGAATGCAAATCACCCTGATCTGATGGTTAGGAAAATTGATATTCTATTTCCGGCTCAAGGCGGTGGTGATGCCTTAAAATCAGCAATGAATTCAATTTTCGAAAAAGCGGAAAGACATATATCAGATGGTGCTAATATACTGGTCTTGACGGATAGATATATCGATAAAGACCGTTGTGCTATTCCCTCACTTCTTGCGGTTTCAGGTCTGCATCATCACTTGATCAGGAAGGGGCTGCGCAGCTCATGTGGATTGATTCTTGAAACCGGTGAAGCACGAGAAGTGATGCACTTTTCTCTTCTGATTGCGTTTGGAATTACCGCGATTTGCCCTTACGTAGCTTTCAGTACGGTCAGAGAGATGGCAGAGGAAAAGTATCTGGTAGAAGATAAAGATCCGGAGGATGCAATGGATGCTTATGTTTCAGCGGTAAAAAAAGGGCTTTTAAAGTCGTTCAGCCGTATGGGCATTTCGACAATAAGAAGTTTTTTCGGGTCTCAGATATTTGAAGCAATTGGAATTAATAGATCAGTTATTGATGAATACTTCTGTGACACTGCATCCCGTGTTGAAGGCATCGGTATGGAAGAGATTGCGCAGGAGGTCTATGCGCGGCACCGTAACGCCTTCCCTCCCGAGGGCAAGCCTGATGAATTCCTGGATGTAGGCGGATATTATTCTGTTAGATACGGTGGAGAGAAACATCTCTGGAACCCGGAAACAGTTTATAAGCTGCAGCAGGCTACTCGAAATGACGACTATAAAATATTCAAAGAGTTTACACAACTCGTTGATGCCCAGACAAAGGAACTTGCAACGTTACGAGGTCTTTTTGAATTTAAAGATTCTGAAAGTATTTCGATAGATGAGGTCGAACCGGTTGAGAATATTATGAAAAGATTTATGACTGCTGCAATGTCATTTGGTTCAATAAGCAAGGAGACACATGAAGCAATTGCTATTGCAATGAATCGAATTGGAGGTAGAAGTAACTCAGGTGAAGGAGGAGAAGACCCTGAGCGATTCAAACCGCTTCCAAACGGTGACTGGAAAATTTCTAAAATCAAACAGGTTGCATCCGGACGGTTTGGTGTAACCAGTGAATACCTTGTAAATGCCGAAGAGATTCAGGTCAAAATGGCCCAGGGTGCAAAACCGGGTGAAGGAGGTCAATTACCCGGACATAAGGTAAGCCCTGATATCGCAAAGGTGAGACATACAACCCCGGGGGTTTCACTGATTTCTCCACCACCTCATCATGACATTTATTCAATAGAGGATTTAAAGCAGATAATTTACGATCTGCATTGTGCTAACACCAAAGCAAAGGTGTGTATAAAACTGGTTGCTGCCACGGGCGTTGGTACTGTTGCTGCAGGAGTTTCCAAGGCCAAGGCTGACCAAGTGTTGATCAGTGGTTATGATGGGGGTACAGGTGCCGCTCCATGGTCAAGTATTATGCATGCAGGTTTGCCATGGGAGCTTGGGCTGGCTGATACACAGCAGACACTGGTAGCAAATCAGCTTCGAGACAGAATTGTTGTTCAGACGGATGGACAGTTGAAAACAGGGAGAGATCTCATCATTGCAGCACTGCTTGGTGCAGAAGAGTACTGTTTTGGTACATCGGTTCTGGTTACACTGGGTTGCGTTCTTATGAGAAAATGCCATTTGAATACCTGCCCGGTGGGTGTGGCAACTCAAAATCCTGAGTTACGCGCTAATTTTGGCGGACAAGCTGAATTCGTTGAACGCTTCTTCAAATTTCTTGCTCAGGAGATGCGTGAATACATGGCAGAACTGGGTTTTAAAACTGTCGATGAAATGGTTGGGCGAGTAGATAAACTTGAAGTTAGAGAGGCAATAGACCATTGGAAAGCTAAAAAGCTGGATTTCAGTGCGCTATTAGCACATCCTGATCCGGACGGAAAGACAACATTACATTGTACTAGGAAACAGGATCATGAATTGTCCCAATCACTTGATAACGAATTGATCAAATTATCTAAAAAAGCTATAACAAAAGGGAAACCGGTAGTAATTGACATACCGATACGTAACATTAATAGAACTGTGGGGACGATTCTCAGCAGTGAAATCACAAGAAAGTATGGATCTGCCGGATTACCGGAAGATACGATCCAGTTGAACTTTAAAGGATATGCAGGCCAGAGTCTTGGCGCATTCCTCGCCCCCGGCATAACGATACGTGTGGAAGGTGATGTAAATGACTATGTAGGCAAAGGAATGTCCGGAGGTAAAATTATTGTCAATCCATATAAAGAATCTACGTTCAAACCGCATCAAAATATTATTGCAGGAAATGTAATCCTCTATGGTGCTACCGGAGGGGAAGTGTACCTGCACGGTATGGCAGGAGAGCGTTTTGCAGTACGTAATAGCGGTGCAACGGCAGTCGTTGAAGGTGTAGGAGATCATGGATGCGAATATATGACAGGAGGCACTGTTGTAGTTATCGGGCAGACCGGTAACAATTTTGGAGCAGGAATGAGTGGCGGTATTGCATATGTTTACGATGAGCATGAATGGTTTGGTATGAAATGTAACCTGGACATGGTTGATCTGGAGAGCGTATGGGAAGAGGATGATAAGAATCTCTTGCACTCACTGTTGACCACCCATTATGAATATACTCAAAGCCCAAGGGCAAAAGACATCCTTGATAACTGGGATAGTCGTCTGCCACTATTTGTTAAAGTTATGCCAATGGAATATAAGCAATCATTAGAACGGATCAGGCAGGAAGAACACCGTGACGATGAGCTTGTTTTAGCAACAGAGGAGGTGTTCAGTGGGTAAGACATCAGGTTTTCTGGAAATAGAACGCAAGGCAGGCGTCAAACTGCCGGTTGAAAAACGGATAAAAAATTTCAATGAATTTGAAAGTAATGTGTCTGATAGCGAGTTGCAATCACAGGCCAGTCGCTGTATGGATTGTGGAGTTCCGTCGTGTCACGCATACGGATGCGGATTGAAAAACAGAATTCCGGATTGGAATGATCTTATTTACAAAGGTCACTGGCAACGTGCGCTGGCGCTGTTGCATTCAACTAACAACTTTCCTGAATTTACCGGACGGGTTTGTCCTGCTACCTGTGAAGAGTCCTGTACATTGTCAATAAATAATAGACCAGTCACTATCAAACAGATCGAAAAGCAGATTGTAGAACGAGGATGGGATGAGGGTTGGATACAGCCACAGCCTGCGGAGATTAAGACAGGAAAGCGTGTGGCCATAATTGGATCAGGGCCTGCGGGCCTCGCAGCGGCGCAACAGTTGGCTAGGAAAGGTCATGACGTAACGGTATTTGAGAAGGATGACAGGATTGGAGGTATGTTGCGTTACGGAATACCAGACTATAAAATTGATCGAAGCATTCTTGACAGAAGACTGAATCAGCTTAAAGAAGAAGGTGTCTCATTTGAAACGCAGGTTAATGCGGGAATTGATATCTCCGGGATGTATCTATCACGGACGTTTGATGCAGTGATTATCAGTGTTGGAGCACAAATACCCAGAAATCTTACAATCCCTGGAAGGGGTTTAAATGGTGTACACTTTGCGATGCCTTTTCTGACTCAGCAAAACCGAAGGATCGCAGGAGATGTCATTCCGGAAGATGAAGTTATCACCGCCAATGGAAAGAATGTTATTGTCATTGGAGGAGGTGACACAGGGTCAGATTGTATCGGTACCAGCATCCGTCAGGGAGCTGCCAGTGTAACACATATATATTATCAGGATGTTCCTCCAAAAGAGAGACCGCCCTGCAATCCATGGCCGGAGTGGCCAAAAACACTGAAGACAAGCTCCTCACAGGAAGAGGGATGTGAAAGGTTCTGGAAATATCAGACTAAGGAATTTGTTGGAGCTGATGGCGTGTTGACCGGACTGAAAGTGACTGAACTCGATTGGACGAGACCTGCAGATGGTTCTCGCGGTACCTTTACTGAAATACCTGGTTCTGAAAAAGTTCTTCCGGCAGATCTTGTGTTTATCTCAATAGGTTTTCAGCATTGTGAGCACGGACCTCTCCTTATGGACTTGAACCTTGAACTTGACAAAAGAGGAATGCTAATAATAGATGATAACAAGATGACATGTCTACCCGGAATCTTCGCTGCAGGTGACGCGGAGTTGGGATCAAGCCTGGTGGTAAGTGCTATCTTCAGCGGTCGGCAGGCAGCAGCAGGAGTACATCAATATTTAATGTCTGAAAGGACATTGAAGTTGAATGAAAAATGATAGAACTACAAGATTTTCTTTTTCTTTTGAGTAAAACTATTTTTTATCTGCTATAAAACTAACAGGTAAATCTATTATAAAATCAGTCCCTTTGTCTTCTTCACTTATGCATTTAATAGTGCCACCCATTGATTCTACAATAATTTTAGTAGTTGAAAGCCCAAGCCCTAACCCGCTATCAGAGTTTTTGTTTTTTGTAGTAAAGAATGGATCAAATATCTTAAGCCTCAACTTCTCAGACATCCCCTTCCCCTGATCAGAAACTATAATGGTCATTCGGTCATTCAGATTATTTACGATGACATCAACCTTCTCTCCCTCAGAAGATGCCTCAATAGAATTTTTTACAATGTTATATAAAATCTGTCGTAAGTAGTCCTCAGACATGGCAACGGTTACAGCACCATTGTTACTAATATGGTTTATGGACACACCATGTTTATTGCCATGTTCTTTAAGCATGTTTATTACTTCACGAACCGTTGTAGTAAAGTCAAAATTGCTGATCTCTCCCTGGTATGGCCGATTCAGGTCGAACAGCTGTCTCGTAATGCGGGTGATACGATCTATCTCTTTCTCTATTATGTCTACATATTCGTAGTATTTATAATCCTTCGCAATGGCATCTTTGATTAGAAGAAAACCTCCTTTGATACTAGACAGCGGGTTGTTTATCTCATGAGCTACGGATGCCGCCATTCGACCTGAAGCCGCCAGCTTCTCGCTATCCATTCGCTGTCGCTCCAGCTCCAGGATTCGAGTTGTACGCTCCTCTACTAGTGACTCCAGCTCTTCGCTGTTCTTACGGATTGTCTCTTCCATTTTCTTTCGTTCGGTAATATCCCTGATTACTCCTTCAATACAATCTGGCTTGCCTTTTTCATCTCTAATCATATTAGAGGTGCGTTCAGTGTAGATTTGCTCTCCATCTACTCTCTTGCAAATGGATTCAAAGTTCTTCCATACTTCATCTTTTTCAAGCTTCTTAAGGAGTAGTTCTCTATCTCCAGGGTTTACATAAATATTCTTTATTTTTGTACCAATCATCTCTTTAGGTGAACTGTAACCAAATATTTCAGCACAAGCTTGATTAACCCAGGTAAAGACACCTTCATTATGTGGTTCACATTGGTAAACACCCTCTTTTAGAGTATTCAACAATTTTCTGTGATGTTTTTCAGATTCCTGTAATTCATTCTCAACCCTTTTTAATACTCGTCTGTCTTCAAAATCCTTTAGCTCACGTTTAATGGCAGGGACCAGTCGTGTCAGTTTGTCCTTCATGACATAATCATCAGCGCCTGACTTCATGGCCGTAACTGCAACTTCCTCACCTATGGTGCCTGAAACAAGAATAAATGGTATGTCATGACCCTTGTTCTCCAATAGTTTCAGAGCTTTGATTCCATCGAATTCCGGCAAAGCATAGTCTGAGATGATAACATCCCATTGCTGTTCTGAAAGCGCCTCCGCCATGGAACTATAATTATCAACCTGTACAAAATCAGGATCATATCCGCCTTTGCGCAATTCATGCAGTATTAATAGCATGTCATCTTCCGAATCTTCAACTATCAATACACGTATCGGTATACTCACAAAGTCACTCCTATAATTTATTTGACGATTATTTCCTATGTTAGTTTTGGTATCCGTGGTGGTTCGTTCAATAAAACCCAGTACATTTTCAGTTGTCGAACTGCCTCACTGAATTGTTCAAAATCCACAGGTTTCCGGATATAACTATTCGCGCCATTAGTATAACTTTGAGCTAAATCTTTTTCCTCGTTCGACGTAGTGAGAATTACGACAGGAACGAATTTCGTTCGGTCATCACTGCGTAGGCGTCTCAAAACCTCCAGGCCATCCACTTTGGGCAGCTTCAAGTCAAGTATGATGACGACCGGCATTATGCTGATATCACGCCCGGCATACTCACCGGTACCAAAGATATACTCCAGCGCTTCAGCACCATCATTAACGACTACAATGCCATTCGTAATATTATGCTTATTAAGTGCACGCAAGGTGAGCTCCACGTCATCAGGATTATCTTCCACAAGCAATATACTTTTTGATTCTGAATCTGTAATTTGAGTACTAATATTTGTCATAATTATTTTTCCTTTTAAAGTGTAAAATTAAAGGTTGCACCATGTCCCACTTCACCTTCAGCCCAGATACGACCACCGTGGCGGTTAATTATACGCTGTACAGTGGCCAGACCAATACCGGTACCTTCAAACTCGCCAGGAGAGTGTAGACGCTGAAATGCAACGAATAGTTTATTAGAATATGATATATCGAAACCAACACCATCATCTCTTATAAAATATACAGGATTACCATTGTGTTGTTTGACACCAAACTCTATCCTCGCGTGAGGATGCTTTCCCGTAAACTTCCATGCATTATTCAGCAGGTTATCCATAGCTACCTGTAGAAGATTTGTATCACCATTAACACAGAGCCCTTTCGTGATAACAAAATCTACATTACGTTTCGGTTCCATATCGTGAAGCTCAGATGCTATCTTCTGTACCATAGTACTTAATTCAACATGTTCGAATTGCATTTTACCACGTGTTATACGTGACAAGTCCAGCAAATCGTTAATTAATGTTCCCATTTTCTGGCTTGCCGCACATATACGTTTTAAGTAATCTTTACCCTGCAAATCTATCTTCTCAGCATACTCTTCTACAAGAATTCTGCTGAATCCATCAATACCCCTTAATGGCGCACGAAGGTCATGAGAAACAGAATAACAGAAAGCCTCCAACTCTTTGTTCGTTTCAATAAGTTTTATCTCTGTCTTTTTGTGTTCTTTAATTTCATGAGTGAGTTTGCCTGTCATAGCGTTAAAGCTATCTGCCAGTGCGCCAATCTCATCCTTTCGAGCAACTTTAACCTTATGCTCATATTTACCACCGGCAATTATCTCTGACGCCTGTTTTAGCCTATTGATGGGACTGGCAGTGTAGAGTGAAAACATAATCCCAACAGTTGTGACAACCCCTGAACATATTCCAAACAAAATTATGGCAGTATTCCTCAACGCATTTAGAGGTTGAAATGCCTCTGTTTTATCAATTTTTGCTACCAGTCCCCATCCTACTGGGGAGATATGATTATATGCCGCGATTACATCTATATGCCTGTAGTCAAGCCCAATTACTGTTCCAGTTAGCCCTTCCAGGGCGAGTTTCATAGGTTTAGCAACTTCTTCGTTTAATGGGATCTTTAATGTAGGGCTGCCTTCAGGCACGTATCGAAGTGCGTTCATGTACTTAATACTGTTTCCTTCTATCAAACCCACCACTACTTCACCACTATCACCCATACCTTTGCGGTTGCTCGTAATTCGGTTAATAATTTCCTGATTATACGCATTAATAATTATCCCTATTGTCTCACCACTATTCATGGAAGTAATGGGTGCTGACACCTCTACTGCATTATGATCCAGGTACTCAGAGAAATGAGGAGGATGAGTTAATACTTCGTTCCTTTTCCTATCCATAATGAGTACATACTCTTCACGATCTGAAAAATTTTCTCCAATTATAGACTCAACAGTAGATGCGACGACAGTGCCTGAGCTATCCAATACTGTTATTGCAGCAATATTAGGATCCAGAGGAATCTTGTTATCTTTCAGATGTCTGTTTAATTCAGTGATAGCGGCTTGCTTATGAGAGCTTTCAAGAACGGTTTTCTCCAGTCTGCTTCTTATATACCCGTCAGAACTGAAGTCTAAGCCCCTTGTTTTAATTTCATTCAAAAATGCCTCAATATGAAGTTTTTTTGACTCCGCAACAGCTATCATTTTATGGTTAATCTGGTGTTTAATCTCTTTTCTTGCTGATGTATAATATATTACTGTAATAACTGATATTGGTATAAGTGTTACACAGAGTGAGAACAGCAGTAATTTACGTTTGATTGTCCAGAATGTTTTCACTTTTCAGCTCCTTCACTCTATTTCACTTAAGGCATGCTTTATATTTTGAAGTTATTTTACAAAACGTTTTAACAGAGCTTTCTACTGATGTTATCCGTTTCCTGTGATTCTATTTAACATCCTTGATAATTGTATCAAGCTTATCCCTCAGATTTGCAAGTTCCTTCGATTTGAAAGATTCCTTTGTCTTCCTCAGGACTTCCACTGATTCTGTCAAACCTTTCTTCATCTTTGTTATACTGGGGCAATCGAGAAGATTGCATGCATATTGTTCGTCGCTGTTCGTGTTGAATCCTTCGACCAAGTGCTCCAAGTCTAGCAGAGAGTCCGCAATGTTACGAAATGTAAGTTTAAAGAATGTATTGACAGGTACAGATGTTGGTGTTTCTGAGGCACTGCTTAATAAACTTTTAATACTCTCCAGGTCCTTCTGCCACTCCTGTAGACGTTTACTTGTGCTTTGAAAAGAGCAATAGGCTCTGTACTTACTAATTGAATTCTTTACGTGCAGTAGCAGCATCTCAAAGTCAAGAGGCTTATTCATATAGGCAGTAACCGGCAACTGTATCGACTGAGTTGCTGTTTCGAGTGTAGGGTTACCTGTTACCAGTATTACCGGCATTCCATCTGCAATATTTGCCAGCTCTTTAATGAGTTCCAATTCAGAATTCCCGGGCATATGGATATCGGAAATCAAAAGATCATATCTGGAGGTTCCCAGCATTGCTACAGCAGTTTCTGCATCAGAAGAAACATCACACTTATAACCCTCTATACTCAATATATCTGCAGTCGATTTTGAGAAAGATTCATCATCATCTGCGATAAGAATTCTTCCTTCTATTGTCATGATATTTCAGATTTAATAAATATTATGTAATGATTAGAATTATTAAACATTCAATGTGTGAATTTAACAATTTTTGCTAACAATAATCAAGAATAAATTACACCATGAACATATAATTCTACAAATACTGTACTCACAGCCTAAAAAAATTTATTGTACTATTTGAAAAAAATTGAACAAAATATTATTAGATCGTGAAAGTGCTCTGAAACGGAAACAGAGATACTGAAACAATGTTCGGCATGACAAGCAGAAATGCAGAATTTGTCATCCCGACTGAGTGTATCAAATCACATTCGTTACGTCTTTCATGAATTGAATAATTTGTTTATATTATTTCTCAGTATAGCCAAATTAAATGGCTTTTTGATAATTAAATCCACTTTAAGACCATCCTTCTCTGCATCCTCCACACTATATGCCCAACCGGTAATAAGTCCTACTTTTGTTTTTTTATTCAATGTGTCCATCTCCTTTACTACCTCCTTTCCGGTAACATCAGGCATGACAAGATCACAAATCAGGAGATCATAGTTGTTCTTTTTCAGTAACCTGATAGCTTCGGTACCGTTATCAACACTGGACACTCTCTGGCCTCCATCTGTGAATAACTCACATAAAGACATACACATCTCCTTGTCGTCGTCAACTATCAGAATGTTTAAGTCGCCAATATTTAATTTTTCATCCTGTATTGGTGTTACAACATGACGAGCTGATTTACCGGCAATCGGTAGAGTCAAGCAAATCCTGCTGCCCTTGCCCAATTCACTTTCCACGTTTATTTCACCACCATGTCTTGTCATTATTCCATAGGAAATACTCATGCCCAATCCTGCTCCTTGAGGGCTTCTAGTCGTATAGAAAGGATCAAACATCATCTTTTTAACTTCATCCGACATTCCTTTACCGGTATCTGCAAAAGTGATTTCTATGAAATCACTTTTCAGTTCAGAACTTTGAGTTCTAAGTTTTGAGTCATTCTCTTTCTCACTCTCAACTCCAAATTTGTCACTTAGAACGCACCGAGTTGACACGGTGATAGTACCGCCGCCCGGCATTGCATCCAGGGCATTATTTATTATGTTTAAGATTACCTCTCTAAGTTCTGGTGGGTTACCGAGAACTGACGGTAACTCTTTGGCACCGTTCCTGACTATATGATATGTTATTCCATTGGCATGCGCTATCTCCTTCCATCTTGGCATGGTAAAACCAATTACCTGTTTTATCAAATCATTTAAATCAACACTTTCATAGCTGGACGTATCTTTGTGTACATTAGTGAAATCGTACATCCTGTCGACAATTTCGGCTCCGTCATCAGCCATCCTGCATATAGTGCGAAGTGAGGTTGATAACTCTTTATCATCTCTATTTATCTCTTCAAGTAATTGTGCATTGCTGGAGATAACAGCAAGTATATTGTTGAACTCGTGTGCAACCCCAGCTGTCATTATACCCATGGCTTTCATTTTCTCAGATTGCAAGAGTGCCTTCTCTGCCTGTTTGCTTTTAGTAATATCTGTATAGTTCTCAATTCTTCCCCCCGCATATAGTCCTGAAACAATTGGTTGACTCCAGTGTTCTAACCATCTCTCTTGTCGATCATCATTCTGAAGAATATGGCAGACAAAGTTCTCTACGTAGGTGTTATCATCATATGTTCTCAGCATGCGTTCCTTAAATTCATCCCCATGTTCAACAATGTGTTGAATTTTATCTTCTATAAGCTGACTTTTGGCTTTCATAATTATGTCATCTCGATTTAATCCAAAATAAAATTCCATTGATTCGTTTATCCATACAACACGGAACTCTTTATCAAGGATAAACACGCCTACATTAGAGTTATCAAGTACATCATTAATTAAACTTCTGTTACGTTCTTCACTCTCTTGCAGGGTCATTTCTATCTTCTTGCGCTCTGTTATATCATCGAGTAGGAGAAGCAGGTGCTGTTCGCCTTTCGCGGTAAAAGGCGCTAAAATACAGTCGAATAATGCATGTTTGCCAAATGTAGATACAATGTCAATTTCATGACGCTCAGTCTTTTGTAGACGAATACTCATGTTTGCTGCATCAAGAAGACCGCTTTCCTTCCATGACTTAATATTTTTGAAGTTTTGTGCAAGCATTTGTTCTCGTGTCGCATTGATGAGTTTTGCGATAGTTGAATTCGCTTCAATGCACTGACCGTTCTGGTTATAGATTGATATGCCGATGGGTAATTCACTAATGATTTTATTATGGAATTCAGACGCTTCGTACAGTGCTTTTTCTGCCTGTTTTCGTTCTACAGTTCGTCCAAGTTGAGTGCCCACTTCCGCCATAATCTCCATAAACTGCTGATCCGGTTCTTCACTTTTTGTAGTGAAAAATTCGAGTATTGCAACGACATTGCTCTCAACCATTACGGGAAATGCAACACCTGATTTTATGTTCAACTCTATTGCAGACTGTTTCCTGTGAAAGTCACCATCCTGTGTAACATCAATAATCCAATGAGGTTTACTACTCGAAAGCACTCTGCCAGGGAGACCAACACCCCTGGCAAAATTAGTATCTTTAGTAACTTTACAGAATTCCATGAATTGTTGCTGTTCTTCAATGCACCATACCTCAGTAGGGATCAGCAAATCAGGATTACCATCTGAAATAGCATAGGCATGACCAATTTCCCAACCGGTGTATTGACATATTTGTTCCAATATTGGCAGAAAGGCATCATTAATATTTTTTGCTTCATTTGCGGCTACAGCTGTAACATGAAGTAACTTCAAGTATGAATTCTTCCTGGCAAGCCTCTGTTCGGTTTCCTTGCGAGCGGTAATATCCTGGGCAATTCCAATAATATAATCAACTGATCCTGACTGTTTTTTTATAGAAAAAGCCCGATCACGTACCCAGCGAATTGACTTATCCGGCCTGACGATTCGATATTCTTCAATAAAAGAAGT
This sequence comes from uncultured Candidatus Scalindua sp., assembly GCA_964437425.1. Lineage (GTDB taxonomy): Bacteria > Planctomycetota > Brocadiia > Brocadiales > Scalinduaceae > Scalindua. The sequence goes on along the minus strand of CAYTGO010000019.1, from coordinate 8,291 downwards.
CTCTGCATTTATGTGTTTTTCAATAGCGCCACTTATCTTCTCGCGATCATCAGGATGGATACTGTAGAACCAGTCTTTTGGCTTATCATATAAGCTTTTACACGAACGTCCCCAGATAGTTTCATATGCAGGGCTGACATAAATCATCTTGCCAAAATCCTGTGAGGTAATCCAGAATACTTCAGGAATATTTTCTGCCAGCAATCTAAAACGTTCTTCACTCTTTAGTAATTTACTTTCTGCAATTTTTCGTTCAGTGATGTCACGTATAAAGCCCACTACTCCCACAATCTTACCTTTGAAATCTCGCATAGGAGATAACGATGTTTCATGCCAGAAATTACCACCCGGAACAGTAATCATATGTTCATATATAGTCTTTCTACCGGTATCTATTATTTGACGTATTTGTGTAATAAATTTCTCTGCCTGTTCCGGAGGAGTAAAATCTCTAACTGACATGCCTACTACATCTGCAGCATGCATTCGATAACGTTTGTCCATTTCCGGCGTACCCCAGAGTGACGTAATAGTACCTTCTCGATCATAAATAATAACAGCAGATTCATATAGTGAGGACAATACACTTCGAAACCTGGCTTCATTATCTTTTATTTCTATGTTTACTTTTGCCAACTCTTCAGTACGCTCTAACACGCATTGTTCAAGGTATTCATTAAATTTCTCTATTTTTTTTTCTATACGCTTTTGTTTGGAGATGTCACGTCCTATACCAATAATTCCAACTATGACCCCTTTTTCATCACGTAATGGCTGATTTCTATATTCGCATAGAATTCCGGTGTCTTTAAAATAAATTTCTTCCCGAGGGCTTTCACCTTTCAATGTTCTCGTATAAAGATCCATTGATTTCTTCAGATTGTCCTTATCGAAAAGTGGCGCAAAAGATTTTCCAATGAACTCTTCCGGCTTATAACCTGACAATTTTTCAAATACCATATTCAAGTACAAGATGTTTCCTTCTGTATCGCAGATATATGCCAGGTCAGAGACATTATCAAATAGTATTTGATATTTATTAAGTTCCTCCTCGGCCTGGCTACATCCTGTAATGTTCCTGATTACCGCCTGAAGTACCTTCCTGCCATCCAGCTCAAAAATATTTGAGCTGATTTCCACAGGAATCTTACGGCCGTCTTTATGTTGTATAAAGATATCTTCTGTAGTTGTTGAGCCCTTTATTTTTGCGTACTTCTTAAAAATTTTATCATAACGTTTAATATCCTCTGGAGGATACATTTGCGAACGATTCATGCCCACTATTTTTTCAACAGGCACACCAAGTAAATTTTCAGCATGTTTGTTGGCTGCAAGAATAATTTCTGTTTCTACATCTACTATAATTACAGCATCTTTAAACGTTTCAATTATTCTTTGATATTTTACTCCTGGTCCCTGGAGTGTGATTACTTCATCGCTACACCTTGATTTCTTGATATCGGATTCAAGTGACTTGAGCTTGCTTATTAACTCCGCCTTTGTCATTTTTTCATAATTCATTTTATACTTTGAAACAGAAATGCTTGATTAACGACTATTGATAAACCGGGAAATGATCTTTAACTTACAAATTCAGATAGGCAACACTGGTACGAATGAATATTTCTGGCTTAAAAATCCTCAAAAAATTCTTTCAAACATAAATTCAGTGCAGTAATAATCTTATTTAACGTGGATATTGATGCGGCGCTCTCAGCGCGTTCTATTTGTGAAATGAGACTTACTGACAGGTTTGTTCTTTCTGCGAGCTGCCTCAATGTCAGCCTGTTTTTACTCCTTAACTCTCTCACCTTCTTCCCTATTTTCAGATTCAATTCTTCTTCAGGTTCCAGTAGCAGCATCTTTGATCTTAAGGCATTTCTTACGATGTCTCTAAGTTCGTTAATCTTAAACGGTTTTTTGACGTAATCAAAAGCATGACTCTGTAATGCCTGAACTGCAGAATCTACGGAAGGGTAAGCCGTCAGGATAATAACTGATACATCAGAGTTGACCTTCCTTATCTCTCTTAATAAATCCTCTCCCTTTATTTTCGGCATCTTGAGGTCAAGGATAATAAGATGGTACAACTGCTTATTCAACTCCCTGAGGGTGTGCATTGGATTTGTAATCGACTTAACCTTATACCCATCAATTACGAATAATTTTTTCAATGAGTCACAGATATCCTTGTCATCATCGATTATTAATATGTTTATGTCATATTTCTTCATAACTAGAAATTATAAACTCATTACAGTATTGATGCAATATTAAAGTATAGGAATATCGCTTAAATATATGAAATTGTATTTTAATTCTTTTTGTGAAAATGGATTATGATAAATTGGCAGTAAGTATATATGTAGAGACAAATATATTTTATGTGAATGATGTGAGATGTGTCTAGTGTGCAACAGAAATATAGGTGACATTTTAGACTGAATACATAGATTATACTATATTAATTGTGGGCTATTTAAGTTTGTAGTATTCCATTAACACACAGAGCTTCGTCTATTGAATCAGAGAGTTTCTTCACATTAATGGGTTTTGTAATATAATAGTCCATTCCTGCGTCAAGGCACTTTTCATGATCGCCCTTCATGGCATTAGCAGTCATAGCGATTATGGGAATGTTAGGATTCTGTGCGCCAGAATAGCCATCACGTATGATCTTTGTCGCCTCGTAGCCATCCATTTCAGGCATCTGGCAATCCATCAAAACCAGATTGTAGTCCATTCTTTCCAGAGCTTCGATTGCCTCCCTGCCATTGTTAACAACATCAACGTGAAAACCGAGTTTATTTCTCACTATATGCAAGGCAACCTTCTGGTTGACTATATTATCCTCCACCAACAGTATACGAACATGTTGATTACGTTCCA
>CAYTGO010000019.1:0-5302 GCA_964437425.1 uncultured Candidatus Scalindua sp. | reverse complement strand
TGGTTGACTATATTATCCTCCACCAACAGTATACGAACATGTTGATTACGTTCCACTGATATGGAATGACGTGTTATTATTTGCTCTTTAGAAACTTTTTCAATACTTGTTTTTCCCCCGTTAATATTCAGGAGACAGTCAAGCAGTTGTGACTGCTTTACAGGCTTTGGTAGAAATGCCCCAAAACCAAGTTTTCTATAATGATCTTCGTCTCCACGCTGACCATAAGCATTTAGCATCACAAGGGATAAATCTTTAAGCAGTAAGTCTGACTTTATCTCCTTTACAAGTAACTCTCCATCTATATCTAACGTACAATAGTCAATCAAAACAACTTCAAATTGATTAACTCTGTTACTGACTTCTCGAAGTGTCTTCATCGCCTCCACGGATGAAGCGGTCTCTTCAACTCGACAGTGCCAGCATTCAAGATATCTTCTTAAATTTTGACGATTTGTACTGTTTTCGCCAACAATTAACACTCGCATGTTATTTATTATATCCTGTTCAACAGGAACATGACATTCAGCAGATTGTTTCTCAAGCTCAACAGTGAACCAGAAGGTTGAACCTTTGCCTTCTTCACTCTCCACGCCGATTAGCCCTCCCATTAACTCTATTATCTGTTTAGATATTGCCAGCCCCAGTCCGGTGCCACCATACTTTCTGGTTGTGGATGAATCTATCTGAGAAAATGACTGAAACAATCGGTTAACGTGTTCATCAGGTATGCCGATTCCCGTATCATTAACAACAAACCGTAAGGTTGTATGTGAATCGGTTTCTTTGAGCTGGTTGATGCTGAAAACTACTTCACCGTTCTTCGTAAATTTAATGGCATTGCTGACAAGGTTAATAAGCACTTGTTTGAGTCTTCCTGGATCACCTTGTAAAAGAGATGGGACTTCAGGATTCATAAAGCAGGAGAAATCCAGACCTCTCTCCTCTGCTTTGACAGCAAATAGATCGATGATATTATCAATGGTAACATGTAGCTCAAAATCAATCTTCTCCATTGACAGCTTTCCAGCCTCTATTTTGGAGAAATCGAGTATATCATTAATAATGTTAAGCAATGAATCTGCACTTTCACGAATTGTGCCAGCATATTCGTGTTGTTCCGGTGTCAAATGAGTATTCAATAATATATCTGCCATGCCTATTACACCGCTCATTGGTGTGCGCACCTCGTGGCTCATATTGGCCAGAAACTCACTCTTGGCTTTATTGGCCCCTTCTGCTGCTTCCATTGCTACTTTCAACTCAATTTCAATAATCTTGCGTTCACTGATTTCAGATTCAAGTCTCTTATTAGTTTCTCTAAGCTCATCCGCAGTCCACTTGCGTTCAACCGCTCGTCCCAGTTGCGTACCGGCATCAGACATAATCTCTGTAAACTGTCGATTTGTTTCTATTGTATTAGTAGAAAAAAACTCCAGCACCGCTACTACTTTAGTACCGATCATAATAGGAAATGCAAATCCTGATTTTATTTTCAGATCACTGGCTATTTTTGTCCTGGGAAAGTTAGTGTCTTTTGTAATGTCTATAATCCATTGTGGCTTGCCACTTGCAAGTACATTTCCAGGGAGTCCGAGACCTCTTTTAAAAGTAGTTTTCTCCGTAATATTGCGGAAACCAGTAAATTTTTCGATAGCATTAATGTACCAAACAGTGGTCGGCTCCAACAGTTCAGGATCATCTTTAGATATAACATAAGCATGACCAATTTGCCATCCGGTGTACTTGCATGTTTCTTCTAATATTGGCATAAAGACATCTGTAATTTCTTCTTCTTCATTTGCAGCAACAGCAGCAACTTTAAGCAACCTTAAGAATGAATTCGTCGTGCGAATTTTATCCTCTATCTGAATACGTTCGGTAATATCTTTGCCGACCTCAACAGTGCCAATAACATTTCCTGAGTTATCTTTAAGTTGTGAAGCAGTGATTACCATGTGTATATTTACTTCATGCTTTGTTCTGAGCTTTGTTTCATAGTTTTTTACTGAACCTTCGTCTTCAATCCTTTTGATCAGTTTCTTCTTTTCACCTTTATCTAAATAAAACATCTCCACAGGCCTGCCTACTATCTCCTTCTTTGTATACCCAAGTATCTGCTCCGCACCAGTATTAAATTCGACAATACATCCGCTATTATCAGTCGTTATGACCATATCCCGTGTATTATCAAGAATATTTTTCATATAATCTTTAGTCTTATTTAATACATCGGTCCTATCCTCGATCGAACTTGCCATTATATTAAATGAATTCGCCAGCTCACCAACCTCATCTTCAGACACAATACTTATTCTGTGCCCCAGCACTCCCTGCGCCAGTTTTTTAGTACCCTCTAAAAGTTTCTGAATAGGTGAGGTCAGCGTTTGTGATATGTAAATGGAGAGAATTATTACTATACAAACTGTTATAAACGCCATTACAATAATACAGTCCCGTAAATACTTCATGTCAGCAAATACGGTATTCACATCTTCTTGAATAATGATTAACCAATTCATATGCGGATCATATATTGATACACCAAAAACTTTATTACCCATGTGATCCTTATAGACACCAATTACTTCTTCTCCCGTTACATTAAATTTAATTATCGGTTCGGTGTTTATTTCCATCTCCAGCATTTTGTCCTTATGGACATTTGAACCGGCTATGACCTGATTATTCCTGTTAACAATATAAGTCGTCAAATTTGAATCTGGTACAAAATATTCTTCCGTATTGGTTGTGTCTTTTATTAATAAGTCGGCTATAGAGGATCCCTTTATTCTGTTTACTATTATGCCTATAGGCCGATGCACTCCTTTTTCTCTACTTTTTAAGAGTCTGGATACCTCTATTACAATTTCGTCTGAATCTAACGATTGATGCAGATCCGTCACGTAAACACCTTCCCTTACAGCGCCTGTAAAATAATCTTCTCCATGTCTACTAAGTCCGATGTGTTGCTGATTAGAAGAAGCCACTATGAGGCCGTACATATCCGTAACAAATGTTTCTAATATATCTGGATCAAGTGGCATTTTATTTCTTGCCAGATGATTACTCAGGTCAAGTGCCCTGTTTCTTATATCCCCGTAATAACCAATTTTTTCAGTATTGTCTCTTATAAGTCCGTCAGAACTAAAATCCAGTATCCTTTCCTTCTTTATTTCAATAAACTCATGTATCCTGCCATGGACTCCATCAGCTGTTGTTGATAGTTGATTATAAACATATTTTTTCAGTGTATCCCGAGCTATCTGATAAGCAAAAAAACCCGTAATTCCTGAAGGTATTATTGCAATTATAAGAAACCAGAACAGTATTTTATTGTTTATCTTCATTAATTTTAATAATTAGTTTCTGGTGTGGAAACACATTTTTGCCATTTAAAGAAGACCATTTTTGTTGAAACATTCGGTAAGCTTTCTATCAGTCTCCTGTATATGCTCTTCCAGCCAATTTTTCAGGTATTTGTGTAGACTGCCCGAAATATTATTGTTTCCATTCGTAACACTTTTACAAAAGTCAACAGTCTTTATTAAAAAGTCTTTGTGCTCCTTTTTGTGCAATATAAACTCCGGGTAGTCAAACGTAATCATATATTCTTCTTCATTTTTAAAATGAGAAACCGCATATAAAGTCATTGCATTTAATGCCTCTGATATCTTCTCACCATCATTATTTCTTTCAATCGCTGCAATAGCCTTATTTATGATAGAAATAAATTGTTTATGCTCCTCGTCAATTACTGCTACATTTATACTATAATCATTTTCCCATTCAATCTTTTCCATCGACCCACTCCTTGTATATAAAAGGAACTCTTTCAGTTTTTTATTGTTACAGCAGTCACGTTATGCACTTAGTATGCTGAGGACCTGTTCATAGCATTCTCTTTCAGATTTAAGCTGATCATTTATTGAAATGCTATATGGAAGCAGCGAGGCCATTACCTTGTCCTCTGGAACACCATCTACCAGCTTGTCAATCGAGTTTTCATACTTTTCTGACACAGATCTGTATAATTCTGCCAGCCTTTTGAGACCTGCTATCTTAGAGTCCAAAAGAGACTTATGAACCTCTCCTTTTGTTCCATGTGTATTGCATGAATTTCTTATCCTTTCAGTTGCTTTATTAACCTCATTTTCACATATTGTCATGTTTTGCGATGCTTCGATAAGCAGCTGTACAACATTTCCGATATTATTTTTTTCCCCATTAGTTCCCATATCAGACATGTCTTGTCGCCTCCATTCTAAGGTTAAACATTCGCCCTGAGTAAATTAAGTATTTAGAACAGAAGATAGCTACCGTATGACTAATACTTTGAATATATACTGTACTGTAGAATTAAAAAAAATCTAATCGACCCAACTACAATACCCAATTTTTACTCCGCAATGATCCAATACTATTCCAAATTCACTTACTGCAATGCGTCACTCAGATCATTTGTTTTAAATGGCTTCCGAATAATAGCACTAATACCGTATTTCCTGTAATCAACAATTATCTGATCACCAACACTGCCGGTACACAAAATTATTTTTGTACCAGGATATAAACCTAACAACACGCTTATTGCATCCTCTCCACTCATTCCGTTAGCCACTTTTAAATCCATTATAACGGAATTAAAAGGTTTATTTATCGCTATTGCATTCTTGAATAACGCTATTGCCTCACTACCATTACTGGCAACCTCGACATCATAATGAAGACGATTCAACATTTTTGAAAGAATATCTCTTATATCCTTTTCATCATCCATCACCAGTATTCTGCCGTTATCCACCCTTGAATTTGCCTACAAATTCCTTTTTGAAATAAAACATTTATGAAATTGAAACCAATAAAAAAAGGCGCAATCAGATACGTCTCAAAAGAGAACGTTCCGATTGCGCCTTCAACTTACAGAGGACTAATGCTCTGCCCGCTAAGGCAGCCCACGATAATTTGCAGGCCATCTTTAGTTTCTAATTATATACAATTGACCGTAACCAACCGTATTACTTGACAAAATGAAATCATCTACTTATTAATGAATCATATTCGTCACATATTAACATTATGTATCTGAATATTCAATCTAAAATATGCCACTAAATTGTCACTAAAAATCACTCATCTTATCATTATGTTCAATGATCCTGTTTTCTCCCATTGGAATTAAGGACTCAGGATTTCTATCCTCACCATTCTTGCGGCTACTTGCTAGCTGCCGAGAGGAAGATCTGACTTTTCCTGCACCGGGTTTAATATCTCCCTGGCCGGCGGAATTTACTTTTCCGTC
>CAYTGO010000018.1:0-54406 GCA_964437425.1 uncultured Candidatus Scalindua sp. | reverse complement strand
TGGCTTAAAGAGCCATACCCCTGGGATTGGTGTATTCTTGGGCGCAGATCTTAACCTGCAACCCGCAACGCGTTTTCCCTTGCTTTAACTATTCACTAAAGTATCATAACGTTAGTAACTTATGACCTGCCAAATTGATATACCATCAGTTGATGGATACGCTTTTCATAAATTAGGAATTAAAGAAAATCTGGACTCAGCCTGGAAGAAATAATCTGTTATCGGTTGAAAAGAGAATGGTAAAGCTTAAATCACTAATCAATTAACTGAGGTACCATCTTGTAGGAATACTGTTTTTGCTCTTGACTATTATCTCTATAGGTAAGGCAATTACAATTATTTCAGAAAGAAAATTATGGGCTTATCAATAAAAAACAAGTTACTCATATTTGCACTCTGCGTCTCTCTCATACCTATTACCATACTGACAGTGATAGGTTACATTAATGCCATGAGTTTCCTAAAACAACAAAAACTACAGGAACTCGTTGCAATGTCAGAGTCTAAGAAACTTCACCTCCTGGACATTCTTGATGCAAAGAAGGCACGTACCATAGACTTTGGCTCAGATGGGTTTATAAGAGACAGCCAACATATAATCACCAGCGCGAAAGATCAAAGCGATGCTGTTGCACGGCTGACCAGCCATCTTAAGATTAATAAAAAGCCTCTTGATCCTCATATTATAGCAATAGCTATTGTAGACACAAAAGGTAAGGTTATTGCATCAACTAATGAGACATGGACCGGGGAGGATATGTCCGACGATGAGGTCTTTACGCGAGGAATAATTGAGACCTATGTTGACAAACCAGGCTATTTGTCTTATCTGGATACGAAATGCATATTAATATCTTCACCTATTTTGTCCAAGACCAATGATCAGTTGATTGGCACCATTATAAATGCTTATAGTATTACTATTCTGGACGCGGTCTCAGCCAATAGGATCGGGATGGGAGATTCAGGTGAAGTGACTCTGGGTCAAAAGAGCGAAAACGGTGAGATTGTGTTCTTGAATTCCCTGCGGTATGAGCCTGATGCGGCCCTTGAATTATTCATTTCAATGGAGGCAACTGAGGCTGAACCAATGCGGTTGGCATTGGCGGGTGACAATGGAATTCTCGTAGCTCCTGATTATAGAGGCGTTATGGTAATGTCAGCATATCAGCATATTCACGAAACCGGATGGGGATTGGTAACCAAGATTGACAAGGCAGAGGCATTTAGACCCTTAAGGATGTTTCGTATTATTGCCATGGCGCTGGGGATTGTTAGCTCTGTTACTGTCATCTGTGTGAGTATCATCTTCGCCGGTGCAGCAACTAAACCCATCAGAGAGCTAACGCATGCAACTGAGAGGCTTGCAAGCGGAGACCTGAAGCAAGAGGTTAAAACATCCCTCAAAGACGAAATAGGCACTCTGGCCATTTCGTTTGATGCGATGCGGTTAAAGCTTGCTAAATTATTGAAAGATAATGAAGATGCCAGTCGGGACTGGAAATCAACGTTTAATTCAGTGAGAGATGTTATCATCCTGTGGGATAAAGACTGCACATTAATAAGATGCAACAAGGTGTTATTAGACAGTCTTGAAGTGAAGTTTGAAGATATTATCGGTAAAAACTGTCAGACGGTTTTCCATCAAAGCAAGGATGACGACCTTACTAAATGTGCAACATTAGTGGTGACTAAAACCTTGAAACCTGTTACAAGAGAGATGGAAGTGCACTGTCTGGGTGGTATCTTTAGTATCTCAAGCTTCCCTCGTTTTGATGATAAAGGTGAATTTGTTGGTACTGTCCAGATTATGAGAGATATTACTGAGTACAAGCAGGCCGAAGAGGACCTCAAGTTACATTCATATCAGCAGAAACAGATCACTAATATTGGCCGACGTGCATTAGTAAACACAGATCTTATCTCGCTGATGGATGAAATCGCTATCATAGTTGCAAACACCCTGGAGATGGAGTTTTGTAATATATTGGAACTCCTGCCGGATGATAGTCAGTCTTTCCTGTTAAGAGCGGGTGTAGGCTGGAAGGAAGGGTACGTGGGGCATACGACAGTGGATGCAGATTCTGCTTCACAGGCCGGATATACCCTGCATTCCAATAAGCCTGTAATATTTGAAGACCTCCATACGGAGACACGATTCAGCAAATCTAAACTGCTGAATGACCACGGTGTTATTAGTGGAATGAGTGTGACCATTCAGGGCAAAGAACACCCTTTCGGTGTATTGGGAGTACATACAAGCAGCCATCGCACATTCAATAAAAATGATATCTACTTCATCCAGACCATCGCAAATATGCTTGCTGAGGCAATTGAACGAGAGAAGATGGAGGTTCAATTCCGTTCTATTGTTGATAATTCAGCAGACGGCATCATTACCATCAATGAACAGGGCCTTATTCGATCATTTAATCTGGCAGCAGAGACTTTGTTTGGTTACACTTCTGCGGAGGTTATCAGTCAGAATGTAAGAATGTTGATGCCGGAACCATATCACAGTAAACATGACAGCTATCTCCAGCGCTATATCAGTACGGGAATAGGACACATTATCGGCACAGGTCTCCAACGTAGTGTACAGGGCTTACGCTCTGATGGTACGACCTTCCCAATGGAATTAGCAGTCGGTGAAATGCGTATAGGTGAGCAGCGCATGTTCATCGGTATTATACGCGACACTACACAGCGTAGTAAGATAGAAACTGATTTAAAGGAGTCATATAAGATGGCATCTCTTGGAAGGTTGTCAGCAAGCATATGTCATGAGGTGTTAAATCCTTTAAATATCATTTCATCTTATACTCAAATGTTATTGTCACAGGGGAAATGGGGTACAAGGACAGAAGGAGACCTGGAAAAGATTCTGGAGGAAGTTAGCCGTATAGTAACTATTACAGACAGTATGCTGAGGTTTTCAAGGACGAAAAAAGATGTATCCGAAATGGTTAATATAAACAGTTTATTAGAAAACATAATCTCCATCGTTGAGCCTGAGATGAAGGTAGAAAATATAGAATTGTTAAATGAATTTGAAAAGGGTATGCTTTCAATTAAAGTAAATAGCGATGAGTTAAGACAGGTGTTTCTAAATTTGTTGATGAATGCGAAGCGTGCTATAACCAATAATGGTAAGATAACAATTAGTACTCAGAGCATAGAAGAACATGGTAATCCAGCCATAAGTATTAAAATTAAAGACACAGGCACCGGTATCCCAAAAGAGCACCTTGATAAAATATTTGAACCATTTTTCACCACACAGGAGGAAGGCAAGGGAACAGGCCTGGGCCTCAGCATATCATACGGGATAGTAGAAAACCATGGAGGAAAAATGATTGTAGATAGCGAAGTGGGAAAAGGGACAACGTTTACTGTTAACTTACCGGTCGAAACATGATAAAAGTTTGATATTGAAAAACTCAGGGATTTCCAACCTGTAGAAACCGTCTCCAGCCAAACATTGAAATCCCGATACATTAAATTAGCATTGTAAACCTTACACCATGGAGGGTAGTTATGAGCAGTATATTAATTGTTGATGACGAGGTCTGGGCATGTGATCCGATCAAGAGGTTTCTGGAAGACAGAGGATATGACGTTATTACGTCATATAACGGAGAGGATGCATTGGTAAAGGTAAAAAAGCTGAAACCTAACATAATGCTACTCGACATAAATATGCCCGGAATAGATGGCATGGAAGTATTGAGGCGTGTGAGGCAATTTGACGAAAAAATAGGCATCATAATGGTTACTGCCGTAATAGACGAAGGTATGGCTAAAAATGCCCTTAAGAAGGGCGCCGATGAGTACATAACCAAGCCCATTAATCTTGACTATCTGGAGACAAGCGTACTTGTTGATCTTATAATGAGAAAGAAGTAGAAATCCTGATCCACCTGCGAGATGATTAGATATTGGTAATTGTAACAAACAAGTCGTCTTTCACTTAACCAATATGCACGATCGTGCACACTATTGCTTATTGCCCGACGAGTTTTTTGGCGGGTATTTGGCGGAAATGGCAGGATTGCCAAATCCGCCAAATAGCTAACCATTTACCCAAAATGCCAGGATTGGCAAAATGGGTAAATAGCAAGATGTAACCATTTGGTGAAAATGCCAACATTGGCAAAATCACCAAATAGCGATATATATTGCAGTGAATGCCCTTTGTCATTTTCAGATAAGACAGTTGTCCTTTTTGCCATCATCGTTTTTTTGTCCGGGGAGCAGTGAACATTCTTTTGCCTTTTTGCTTTTCAATCTACAATCTTCAATAGTCAGTATTCAATCGTAAATTCCCCTTGCTTTTACTATTCACTAAAGTATCATACCGCTAATTAATGCCCAATTAGTAATTAACAATTAATAATTGATAATTCATCATTGTTAATTGATATTGGCCTCCCAAATTGATATACCATCAGATGATGGATATGCTTTTCATAAATTAGACTTTTCTAGATAACAATATTTCAACCAAAAAGGGATCTTATGAGCAAACAAAAAGTTATTCAAAAAATTAGAAAACAATTTCTGGAAGAAAGCAGAAATATTCACAAAGAATTAGAAATAGTTGTTTTCTTAGAAGGACTGGAAAAAATTGCACAGGAAAATGGGTTAAAAGAGTATGCTGCATATTTTCGAGGAAATATTTTATGGAGACAAAAGGATTATAAAGCAGCAATTGCTGCACACAAGAAAGCTATTAAATTAGATAATAAATTTGCGTTCCCGTTGAATGGTTTAGGGAATGTATACGCTGATCAGAAAGAATATAAAGCAGCTATCGCTGAATACAAGAAAGCTATTAAATTAGATAATACATTTGCGATCCCATGGAATAGTCTAGGGCGTGTATACAAGAAACAGAAGGATTATAAAGCAGCTATTGCGGCATATAAGAAAGCTATTAAATTAGATAATAAATATGCGACCCCATGGGGTAATCTAGGGGTTATATACGAGAAACAGAAGGATTATAAAGCAGCTATTGCTGCATACAAGAAATCTATTAAATTAGATAATAAAGATGTGAGCGCATGGAATAATCTAGGGATTGCATACGATAATCTGGGGGACTATAAAGCAGCTATTGCTGTATACAAGAAAGCTATTAAATTAGATAATAAACTTGCGATCCCATGGAATAACCTAGGGGCTGTATACGCTGATCAGGGGGATTATAAAGCAGCTATTGCTGAATACAAGAAAGCTATTAAATTAGATAATAAATATGCGAATGCATATAGAAATTTAGGCTTATCATTAGTAAATATTAATAAATATGAAGAGGCGGAAAAGAATTTCCAGAAAGCGTTATCGTTATTTACGGAAGATAGCGATGATTATGGAATATCAGTTGCGCAATCAAGCCTAAATGATACAAGAAAAAAGATAGAATCAAAGAAAGAATATGAAGAAAACAAGAAGAAGGAAAAGCTTGATGCCTCATGGATTGTTTTACAGGATACAAAGGAAATCAAAGATAAAGCCTTTAAAAACCAGAAGAGTTTTCTTGATTTCTTAACAGAAACTAAAAATAAGACAAATAAGGAAAATGGTGAACACTATTTTCAAGTGCTCAGACGATGGAATTCTTATACACCTATTATCGCCGACAATTATCATATAAGTAAAGGGGGAGGCTATTTTATTAATATAGGCGGCAAAGGAATAGCCATAGATCCCGGCTTTAATTTCATTGATAGTTTCAAGGGCTCAGGCCATTTATTCAACGATATAGATGTCATCATTACATCTCATGCCCACAATGACCACACATCGGACATTGAATCCATACTTGCCCTTCTCTATAAATATAACGAAAGCATAAAGGGCATTGGCAGTACTGAAGAAAATACAATCAATAGTGAAATTGCAAAGGAAAAAGGCTTGGCCATTGATAAAGTACCCACGAAAATGGTTGAAGATGAATTTAAAAAGTCAAAGAGACGGAAAGAGATAGATCTTTATATTACCCTTTCGGTTTTCAAAAAGTTTATCGGACTCTTTGAGCTAATATCAAAGACTGACTATAGAATTCATACCATTGAAAATGGAAGCCAGTTGAATGTTGCTGATAATATTAGTATAGAGATTATCGGTGCAAAACATTTTGATATAATATCTGACAGGGACTCGACAGGAATGGTTATCAAATACAACGGCGTTGCTATTATTTATACAGGGGACACAGGGTGGAGTAAGGAAATTGAAAAACAGTATCAGCAAATTGCTGAGGTTTATAAAAGTGAATATAAGCTTCTTGTTGCCCATCTGGGCGGTTTTAAAGAATATGAACAATATTACAAGACGGGAGGCAGTGATTATGACTGCTTTTACAAAAACCATCTTGGTAGGCTTGGGCTCGCAAAAATTAATGAAATAATAAAACCAGATATCTGTTTTATTTCAGAATTTGGCGAGGAATTAAAGGGCCACAGGATAGAAATTGCCAATATTTTCAATAAAGCTTTTAAGGATAAAACAACTTTTTTTCTGCCAGCAGATATCGGTTTAACTTTAAATATTGATAAGAGGAAGATTAAAGCGATAACAAATATTAATGCTGATAAGAATACTGTTAAATTTGGGTTTGTAGATCCTAAAGATGTGAGATGTTGCCTGTTGAGAAAGGATTTTTCCCTACATTATTATTCTTCTAATGGCAATTTCGAAGGAACAGACCTGATTCAGGTACTAGGCGTACAATATGAAAAAAGCACAAAGTAGGCTGTCGATTACAACTTTTTTTTACAACAAATCTGAGGACATCATACCTATTTATTTAACAACTATTCAATCGTCAATTGATTATTTATCTTCCTGTGGACCAGTATATATACGCCATCTAAGAAAATATGCCAGACATTAACATAATTTTGGTACTCATTGTGGTCGTTGCCGCAATGTTCTTCTTTATCTCCGGAAAGCTCCGGATCGATTTGACAGCCCTGGAAAGAATAAGGGTCAGGCCTACCCAGTTGACATAATTAGTTCGGGAAATCGTAAGAAAAACATCTTGATAGATCGCTATTTAGCCATTTTGGCAATGTTGCCATTTTGGCTAAATAGTCATATATTTGCCGAGATTGCCAAAACTGGCATTTTCGGCAAATAGCAGTCATCTGTCATTCGTAACTTGAAGTATCTTTCCTTTGCGTATTCTGCGCCTCTGCGTTAAACCTTCCTTTAAATCCCTAAAGCCTTACCTGTCTGCCAGTTTGTTAGGCGGGAATTCCTTCTCTTTACACCTCTTTTTTGATATTATATAAAGCTTTAAATAATCTCACACTAAGGCACAGAGAACACAAAGAAAGACTAAAACATATAGAACATCTTAGGAAAGCAAGAATTACAGGAAGGTTTAAAATCCAAGGCTTTGTTATTTATGTTTTTTTCATAGTTTCCCGACTGAGTCGGATCTAGAGCTAGCTAACAGGGTCGCCTCAGGAGACCTGCATTCCTTAGCGGAATTTGTTGTTTCTTTTAACTTATTATATTGGAGTATCTGTTTTATGGCTAAGGCCATTATGGTACAGGGGACGGGGTCGGATGTTGGTAAGAGTATACTGGTGTGTGCTTTATGCCGCATTCTCCGCCAGGAGGGTTTGAAGGTTGCACCTTTCAAGGCGCAGAATATGTCCAACAACTCTTACGTGACAGCGGACGGTAGAGAGATGGGAAGGGCGCAGGTTGCTCAGGCGGAAGCTGCTGGGATTCTTCCTGAAGCGGAGATGAACCCGATCCTGTTGAAGCCTTCCGGCAACAACGGCTCTCAGATAATAACTATGGGAAGACCGCTCAGGCATATGACTGCTCATGAATATTATGAGAATAAAGATTCGATGCTGGAGATAGCAAAGGAAGCATATGAATCATTAAGCGAACAGTACGACGTTATCGTTATCGAAGGCGCCGGAAGTCCGGCTGAGATCAATATCAAGGAGAACGACATCGTCAATATGAAGATTGCAGAGATTGCAGATGCACCGGTAATACTCGTTACTGACATCGAGAAGGGGGGCTCATTCGCATGGATAGTGGGTACACTTGAGCTGCTGGACAGCGACGAAAGAGATAGAGTAATGGGAATCATCATTAACAAATTCAGAGGCGATCTCTCAATATTAGAGTCCGGTATCGATATGCTGGAAGAGAGAATTAATAAACCTGTTCTGGGTGTACTGCCATATTTCACGAACATTGACGTTGATGATGAAGACTCTATGAGCCTGGATAAAAGAAACAAGCCGCAAGAGGAAGAGAAGCAGGAGGGTCTGATTGATGTTGCTATCATCAGATTGCCGAGGATCTCGAATTTCACCGATTTTGACATCCTTATAAGAGAGAAGTGTATATGCGTAAGATTTGTTGAAGACGCACGTTCGATCGGTAATCCGGACCTGATTATACTGCCGGGTACCAAGAACACAATCGGTGACCTGGAAACTGTAAAAGAGAGTGGTATTGCTGATGCCATTATTGATCTTGCAAAAAGCGGTACCATGGTAATCGGTATCTGCGGAGGTTACCAGATGCTTGGCAGTGTGATCCGCGATCCGGAAAACGCAGAGTCTAAAACCCTGGAGACAGAGGGGCTCGGACTCATCGATGTAAGTACGCTATTTCGGATGCAGAAAAATACTTACCAGGTAAAGGCAAAACTTCATGACAAAGGATCAGATATCTTTAAGGGTTTGAATACCGATAGTGAAATAGCAGGTTATGAGATTCACATGGGTGAGACAGAACTGCTCAACGGAACAGCACCATTCCTGAAGATTTTGGAGAGATCCGACAAAGAGGTGTGCATGGATGACGGGGCGGTATCCGATGATGGAAACGTAATTGGATCGTACCTGCATGGAATTTTCGACAACGATGAGTTCCGGCTGGAACTTATTAACAAGTTAAGAAAAAGCAAAGGCCTTTCTCCCATGCTGGCTGAAGAGTTGAGCAGTGTGGATAAGGAGAGGGAATATGATAAACTGGCGGATTGGTTCAGGGAGAATATAAATATGGATTTGATTTACGAAAAAATTGGCCACAGACTTACACAGACTTAAAGACAGACAAAAGCAGACAAAAATAAGTAAAAAATAATTATGTCAAAAGAGTATCTATATGAGGATATAACTGAAAAAATTATTAAATGTTTTTATAGTGTTTACGATGAATTAGGGCCTGGTTTTTTAGAAAGTGTATATGAACGCTCCTTGATGATAGAGCTTAATGATAAAGGGCTAAAAGCTCTTAATCAAAAGAGTCTGGACGTATATTATAAGAAGCAATTAGTAGGGGATTTCAAAGCGGATATTATTGTCGATGATAAGATTGTAATTGAAATTAAAGCTGTAACAAAATTAGTATCTCAGCATGAAGCACAGCTAATTAATTATCTTAAGGCTACAAATATAAAATTAGGACTGTTAGTGAATTTTGGTGAAAAACTGGAATTTAAAAGAAGAGTTTTTTAAGTCTGTGAAAGTCTGTGGCTAAAAATTATGAATGATTATTTGCCGGTACAAATTGGTATTGCTTTTCTTCTGGACATAATGATAGGGGATCCGAGGTGGTTTCCGCATCCTGTCAGGATGATTGGCGTGTGTATAGAGTATTGCGAGAAGGTACTGCGTAGGCTTATTCCTTCAGAGCAGGTGGCGGGTATATTCCTCACCTTTATTATTGTTATCGGAACGTACCTGGTAACTTATCAACTATTAAGTTTCTTTTTTCAAATACGATGGTCACTTGGAATTCTTGTCAGTATTATCATTATCTTCTTTTCACTCTCTACACGTGATCTGTTAAGGGAGACAGGCAGTGTGTTGAATGCACTGAAATCCGGCAACCTTAAAAAAGCACGCAAAAATCTTTCGAGGATTGTCGGAAGGGATACGCAGAATCTCAGCGAAGAGCAGATTGCAGCAGGCTGTATTGAGACATCAGCGGAGAACATCGTTGACGGTATAATTGCACCACTGTTTTATGCTTTCATAGGCGGACCGGCACTTGCGATGGCGTATAAGGCAATTAATACACTGGACTCCATGGTTGGTTATAAAAACGAGAAGTATATCGATTTTGGCCGGGCATCGGCCAAGCTTGACGATGTTGCAAATTTTATCCCGGCCAGGATTGCAGCTATAGTACTTCCGATAGCTTCATATTTCTGCGGTGCGGATTATTCAAATTCAGTGAAAATATTAAAGAGAGACGGACAGAAACATCCAAGTCCTAACAGCGGAATTCCGGAGGCAGCTATCGCCGGTGCATTAGGTATCAGGCTGGGGGGGCCGAGTGTATACAATGATATACGTTCAGATAAACCCTTTATCGGAGATCCGCAGAGAAACGTCAGTTTTGATGATATAAGCAGTACCTCAAAGATAGTTATGGTATCAGCAATTATTGCAGTTGCTGTAGGTATTGCTTTCCTGACACTTGATGGCTATTTGTCGATGGATAGAGACAATTTTATACTCGGTACATTTGACTCGTCATCTCCGAGGATCTTTTACAAATTACCCGGTTTTTAGATAACTGCAAACTCAAATGGCCAAGCTCAAAGTTCAAATGAAATTCAAAATCAAAGGCTCAAATCTAAAGAATAGCATCTGCTGCTTAGTTCATTTGATCTTCAGGCATTGATTTGGCATTTGGATTTTTCTATTGTCTTTAACTTTAGTCACTTTAGTTCACTTTAAACTTTAGCTCACTTATAACATGAATCAACTGCCAAGAATTATGATTGCGGGTACAAACAGTGGAGTGGGTAAGACTACAGTCACTTTAGGCATTATGTCTGCCCTTGTGCAGAAGGGGATTAAAGTTCAGGGGTTTAAGGCGGGGCCGGATTATATCGATCCGTCTCATCACACTTTTGTAACAGGAAATGCGTCCAGGAATCTTGATACCTGGATGATGGGTGAGAACGCCTGCTGCGAACTTTTTGAACGTTCTGCTGCAAAAGCCGATATATCGGTTATCGAGGGCGTGATGGGTCTGTATGACGGCTGTATTGACTCTTCAGGCCATGGCAGCAGTGCACACCTGGCAAAGGTCTTGAATATCCCTGTCATCCTTGTCGTAAATGCCAAGGGTGTTGCACAGAGCGCGGGAGCAGTTGTGATGGGTTTCAGGGAGTTTGACAAAGAGGTCAATATCGCCGGTGTAATTCTTAATAATATTGCAAGTCAGAATCATTATGATTATGTCAGAGATGCTATCGAAGAGTCCTGTTCTGTCGCTGTCCTTGGATATCTGAAAAAGGAGAGTGATATTACTATTCCGGAGAGGCACCTGGGGCTGATACCTTCCGAGGAGCAGAAGATCAATTCAACGCTCTATGATAAACTTGGGCAGATGGTACTTGGGACGATAGATATCGATAGATTACAGGAGATAGCCGGCTCGGCAGGTAGTTTTCCTGAATATAATAGAACGATCTTTACAGAAAGAGACAGTTCGCTGGAAGTAACGCTGGCGGTTGCCAGGGACAACGCGTTCTGTTTCTATTATCAGGACGATATCGATCTGTTTGAAGCACTTGGTGCAAAGATAGTAGAGTTCAGTCCGCTTAATGACAAATCGCTTCCGGATGGTATAGACGGCATATATATGGGAGGGGGGTTTCCCGAACTGTTTGCGGATAGACTGATGAAGAATGAGAGTATGATGAGTTCAATATTAGAGGCGCATAAGCAGGGGACTGTAATATATGGTGAATGTGGCGGGATGATGTATCTGCTGGAAAAATTAATTGACTGTGATGGCAGATCGTTTAAGATGAGTAGTGTGCTTAACGGCACATCAAGGATGGAAAAAAGGAGGCAGGGGCTTGGATATGTCATTGTCGATGCTGCAAGTGACAATGTAATCTGCAGTAAAGGGGAGACGTTTCGAGCCCACGAATTTCACTGGTCTAAGCTTCAGGATGTCCCGGACAGTACCATGTTTGCCTACAATACTAGGAAGAGTAATGGTAAAAGAACCGGGGTTGATGGTATATGTATGAGAAACGTTATGGCATCCTACACTCATATACATTTCAGCAGTAATCCGGAACTTACAGTAAATTTATTATCAAGTATGGCAAAGAGATCAATGCATAAATTAGCAGCGGAAAGGACGTAATCAATAATGAGTAAAAAAACAGGCGTCATTGTATTGGCGCATGGAAGTAAGGTGAGAACCGGTAATGAAGGTTTGTTCAGTATAGTAGAGATGTTGCGTACAATGGGAAAGTGGGACATGGTTGAAGCAGGATTCCTGCAGCTGGCTAAACCCGGACTTACCGAGGTAGTTGAGGACTTAACAGGCAGGGGGGCAGAGAGGATCGTGGTTATGCCTCTTCTGCTTTTCAGTGGAAATCACGTCTTAAAGGACATCCCTGAAGAGATAGATAACGAGCGGAAGAAATACCCTGAAGTAGAGTTCTGCTATGCAAAGAATATTGGCGCTGATGAGCGTATAGCGATGATAGCAGCAGACAGAATAGAAGAGGCCGCAAACTAACACGTAATGTAATTTTGTCCAGATAGAGATAAGATATGAATGAACAGACTAAAGACTATTCAGAGAACCCGCAGGAGATAATTAACGAGAGCTTTGATATTATAGATAATCTTGTCGACTTTGAAAATATACCGGAAACGTTCAGGCCGATAATAAGAAGGGTTATTCATGCAACCGGCGACACTGACTATGCGCACAACCTGATAATAAGCCCTACGGCTGTTGATGCGGCCACAGAGGCGATATCATCAGGTAAATCGATAGTGACAGACGTCAATATGGTAAGGGTCGGTATCAGTGCCAAGGCGATAGATAAATTCGGTGGAAAGATCATCTGCAGGATTGCGGATGATGATGTTGCTGCAAAGGCAAAGGAGTCCGGCAAGACCCGCGCTATTACAGCTATGCAGGAGTCCCTGGATGACATATCCGGAGGAATTGTTGTTGTAGGCAATGCGCCTACTGCAGTTTTCTCAATCATCGATCTTATTAGAAGAGAAGAGGTAGTGCCGGCTCTCGTAGTGGCGGTGCCTGTCGGCTTTGTAAAGTCGTCAGAATCTAAAGAGGCGTTGAAGATATTTCTTGATAGTAAAAAAGATGTTCAAATCCCTTACATAGTAAACATCGGCAGAAAGGGCGGCAGCGCAGTTGCCGTCTCAATTGTAAATGCATTGATCAATATCACCAAGGAAAAGCAAGCCGGCTAACAATGAAGAATTTTACCACGGAAAAACACAGAATAAGCACAGATAAAAACAGATAAAAAAATAATACATCTTAGGAAAGCAGGTCTCCCGAGGCGACCCTGTTTGCTAGCTATAGATCCGACTCAGTTGGGAATTGCAGGAAAAAAGCTTTTAACTTTAGTCACTTTAGATCACTTCAAACTTTAGTCACTCTCTTTTATACAAATGCCAGATAAATTTGAATATGGATATACTACCGGAAGTTGTGCTGCCGGTGCGGCGAAGGGTGCGGCTTATGGGCTGCTCCGGGGAACTATACCCGAATCTGTAGATCTATTAACTCCTGCCGACGTCACATTGCAGTTAAACCTCCTTCATCGCAAGGTGGGTGACAGTTTTGCCGAATGTGCAGTTCGTAAATATTCCGGTGATGATCCTGATATTACGAACGGCTGTGAAATTCATGTAAGGGTCGAAAGATCAGGCGGCAATGGAATCAGGTTCATAGCAGGAGATGGTGTCGGTACTGTAACAAAACCGGGCCTTCAGGTGCACAAGGGTGAACCGGCTATAAATCCTGTACCACGCTCTATGATCAGGCAGTCCCTGGAAGAGGTCCTTGGGACTTCGGGCGGGATTGATGTTCGTGTTACCGTGCCGGAAGGTAAAGAGCTGGCAAAAAAGACATTCAATGGTCGATTGGGTATTGTTGACGGTATATCCATAATAGGGACTACCGGTATTGTCAGGCCGATGTCCCTGGATTCATTTAAGGTTTCACTTTTGTGCGGGCTCGATGTAGCGAAAGCTGCCGGTCACGAATCGGTCGTTCTGGTTCCCGGAGGCATTGGAGAAACAGGATTCAAGAAACATTTCGAAGTCGAGGGTGATCAGGTAATTCAGATGAGTAATTTCGTCGGGTTTATGTTGGACGAGAGTGTTAAGCGCGGTTTTAAGAGCGTCATACTCGGAGGACATCCCGGTAAACTGACAAAACTGATTCGTGGTGATTTTTATACACACAGCTCAGAGTCAGCGCCGGCAAATGATATCTTGATCAACCTGTTCAAGAAGGCAGAGATTGATTCATCAATTGTTCGTGAACTTGAAGAGTCTCCAACGGTAGAGGGAATGGTGGAGATCATGAGAAAACATAATAATCTCGATATATTTAATAGTGTTGCTGATGATGTACAGGAAGCGGCATGCAGATATGTCTCATCTAAAACAGAAATAGGAACAGTAATGTTTGACATGAAGAAGGACATTGTTGGGACTTCAAAGGGTTTTAAGGTTTGGCAAAAAAGATTGTAAACAAGGTTACTATTGTAGGCTGCGGCCCGGGTGCTAAAAAGTACTTAACCGGGTATGCAATGCAGCATATAATTAATGCTGAAGTCCTGATAGGCAGTAGAAGGCTTTTGTCACTGTTCCCTGATGCTGATGCAGATACATACGTGCTGAGCAATAACTATAAGCTGCTCATTACGAGAATTGTGTCGTTACATAAAAAGAAGAAGAAGGTAGTTGTTCTCGTGAGTGGTGATCCGGGGTTTTTCAGTTATTCAAAATTAATAGTTGATAAACTGGGTGCTGAGAAATGTGAAGTGATTCCGGGTATCAGTTCTGTTCAGTTGGCATTTGCCAAGATAGGCAGAACCTGGAATGATGCATATTTCATGAGCCTGCACGGGCGATCCGGTAAGCTCGCGGCAGTTGTAAAGAGAATTTCGGACAACGATAAAGTAGCTGTCTTAACTGATAATGCTAACAATGTTAAGCTTATTGCTAAAAAATTGTTAGAGACTGGTATAAAAGAGAGGAAGGTTTTCGTCTGTGAAAATCTTTCACTGGAGAAAGAGAGAATTCGAGAATTTGATGTATCTTCTATTCTGAAGATACGGGTAAGTGACTTAAACGTGGTTATATTCCTGGATGAAGAGTAAGGTTGATATGAATAACAGCTTAGGGGAGTTTTATGGCATCGGGGTAGGTCCGGGAGATAGTGAACTGGTAACGCTTAAAGCGGTTCGTATTATAAAGTCTGTGGACTGTATTTTTGCACCACGGGCAGATTCAAAAGCGTCCAGTCTTGCGCTGGACATCGTTAAAGACGTGTGCGAAGGCAAAAGGGTAGTTGAGCAGGTCTATCCAATGGTCAAGGACAAGTCTAAACTTGAGGCTGCCTGGCTCGCATCCGCAAATGAGATAAAGCGTGAACTTGAAGACGGTAACAGCGTAGCTTATCTTACTATCGGTGATCCGTTAACATTCAGTACTTATTGTTATCTATTACAGCAGCTTTCCAATATAATTCCTGCAGAGAAGATTCACACCATTCCGGGAATTACGTCCTATAATGCAGCAGCAAGCCTGGCAAACTTCTCATTGATAGAGCAGAGCGAAAAATTGGCAATTATTCCGGTATCCAGTAATATTGAGGAGATACGTCCGGTACTTAACAGCTTTGATACTGTAATTCTGATGAAAGTAGCAAAGAAGCTGGACGAGGTAATCGAGCTCCTGGAAGAGATGGAACTTATTGATAATGCTCTTTTTGCCTCGTATATTGGGCAGAAGGATGAGTTCATTACCCGTGACCTTCCATCTCTAAAAGGTGCCGGCAAGGGGTATTTGTCTGTTATAATTGTCAGAAAGCCTACACATACATAACATACCTGACTAAAGAACACTTTCGGTGTCTTTTCGTGTTTCGTGAGACACTTTAACACCTATTATTTAACTATTTAATTTTAAATAGCTATTACTAAACAATTTATAGTATATTACGCGATATAAAGTTGTAAGAAATTTAGTGGAGACAAAATGGAAACTTTGGAAAAATTTAAGAAGCTGGGTTTATCTGATAATACTTTAAAGGCACTGAAGAAGAAGGGTTTTGAAGAACCTACTCCTATTCAGGAAAAATCAATTCCTATTCTGCTTAAAGGAGAGTGTGATTTGATTGGACAGGCACAAACCGGTACAGGAAAAACCGCTGCATTTGGGCTGCCTATTTTAGAGCAGATAAAGGAGAAGGCGAAACGTACCCAGGTACTTATTCTTGCGCCAACAAGGGAGTTGGCAATTCAGATTTCAGATGAATTAAACTCTTTAAAAGGGGGTAAGAAATTACATATAGTCCCGATATATGGTGGCCAGGCTATTGACCTGCAGCTTAGAAGCTTGAAGAAGAGTGTAGACATAGTAGTAGGGACTCCGGGCCGTGTAATAGACCATATTAAGCGGAAGAGTATGAAGTTGAATGATATATCACATCTGGTACTGGATGAGGCGGATGAAATGTTGAATATGGGATTCCTTGAGGATGTAGAGCTGATTATGAGTGCTACAAATCAGGATAAAACGACTATGCTCTTCTCCGCTACAATGCCTAAGGAAATATTGCGTATAGCCAAAAAATATATGAACGATTATGAGATTGTCGCAATTAAGAAGGAGCAGTTGACTGCGAACCTGACTGACCAGATATATTTTGAAGTATCTACCGGAGATAAGTTTGACGCATTATGCAGGATCATTGATATTGAGCACGATTTCTATGGCTTGATTTTCTGCAGGACCAAGGTTGATGTAGATAAAATAGGAAGACGACTGGTTGAGAGGGGGTATGATGCGGACGCACTGCACGGAGATATATCTCAATATCAGAGAGAGACGATACTGAATAAATTTAAACGAAGAAGGACTAATATGCTGGTGGCTACAGACGTTGCTGCTAGAGGTATTGATATAAATGACCTGACACACGTGATTAACTTCTCCCTGCCTCAGGATCCCGAATATTATGTACACAGAATAGGAAGGACCGGAAGGGCGGGTAAAGAGGGCACTGCCATCACGTTTGTTACACCGGAAGAGTACAGAAGGCTTCTGTTTATAAAGAAGATCACAAAAGCGAAGATTAGAAAAGAGAAAATCCCTAAAGTTAAGGATATTATAAATTCAAAGAAAACACGGATTAAGACACAGATTAAGAGCATTATCAAGGATGAGAAGCATAATGAATACATGCATATGGCGCAGGAGCTTTTGGGTGAGCAGGACCCCGAACACATTGTTGCCGCGCTTCTTAAGCATTCATACCAGGATGAGCTGAGCGGAAAGAGTTACAGTGAGATCAGGGACATATCCGTTGATAAAACCGGAACTGCGAGGCTGTTTGTTGCACTTGGTAAATCTGATTCGATAACGCGTGGTAAATTAGTTAAACTGATAAAGCAGAAAGCCAAAATCGAAGAGAGCAAAATAGACGATGTTAAAATATTTGACAACTTCTCCTTTATAACAGTTCCTTTTGAAGATGCAGAGATTATATTGCACGTTTTCAAGAAAGAGGGCAAAGGGAAGAGGCCGATTGTCGTGCGAGCCAAAAAGAAGAAATCAAAGAAGTAACATTATGTATTCTTAGTTTGGCAAAAAAACTCGAATATCGAAATCGTTATAGTTTCGAACTTTGTGCTTCGGATTTCTGATTTTCCAGCTTGTCTGGGATGGGGGGGGTATTAGATAGAATGGTGGAGATGAGATTGCCATTAATGGTGCATAAAACCTTACTTTTCCTGACCCTTTTTCTGCCTCTGTTTTCCACCTCTGTTTCAGCGCAGGTTAGGACACCCGGTGAGCTTTTTCCTCCTGACAAGATATTCCTTCTTGAAGAACCCAGAGACTGGCAGGATACAGAAGAGATTATGGACAGGCTGCATCTAGGGGAGGGTGACATTGTTGCTGATATTGGAGCAGGCTCCGGTTATTTCACTATACCATTCGCATCGAGGGTAGGGGATAAAGGTCTGGTTTTTGCCGAAGAGATTCAGATAGAGATGATTAACTACATCTCTAAAAAAGTGGAAGATCTGGAGCTGAAGAATATCAGGGTAATATTTGGAAAGCCGGAAGACCCCTCACTTCTTGACAATTTCTTCAATCTTGTCTTTCTCGCAAATACATACCACGAATTGGACAAACCCTTCCTGATGTTGGAGAATATAAGGAAGGACATGCGACATTCCGGTAGGCTTGCCATCATTGATTGGGATCCGGCAAAGCAATCTCCATTCGGCCCTCCGATTGAGGCGAAAGTTCCGGAAAATACCTTAATAAAAGAGGTAGAGAGATCTGGGTTTGAATTGATAGAAAAACACAACTTTATGCCATATCACTATTTTTTAGTGTTCAAGAGAAAAAGTTAATAAAAGGAGTAAACATGTCAGCACTTATTGAAGAGTTTAAAAAGGAGCATTCTGAAATTCTTGCACTTCTTAACGAAGTTAAACAGCTGGGAATTCATTCGCCAGAGGGCAGATCAAAACTTATATCTGCTAAGGAGTATCTGCTGGAACATCTTAATAAGGAGAACGAGCAACTCTATCCGGTTCTCAATAAAGAGGCAGAAAGTAATAAGGAGCTGCAAAATGAACTGGATATGTTTGCAATTGACCCTGAGCAACTTACCAATGTTGTACACGAGTTCTTTGATGATTACACCGGAGGAGATACTGATAAAGACTTTCAGATAAATTTTCAGAGTCTTGTTGCGTCACTCAATGCGAGGATAAGAAACGAAGAAGAGTCACTTTACCACGAATATGAAGAGATTAAGGGTAAATAATCTTTTTTAACCTAAATATAACGTCTGATAAGATATCTTATGTTACGTTCAGAAAAATACTACATTATATAGGATATCAAGAAATAGGCTTATCTCCTTTGTATACATAGTGTTAGCCTTAATATGTGCAAATATGAGCAAAAAAGAGTCTTCCCTCCTTGTTAATGAGATATTTGTGAGTATTCAGGGCGAGTCTACCTATGCCGGTATTCCCTGTGTCTTCATCAGACTGACAGGATGCAACCTGAGATGCTCGTACTGCGATACGGTGTATGCATATAGCGAAGGGTCTGCAATGTCGTTAGAAGAGATATTGAACAGAGCACGTGGGTATGAGACCAGGAACGTCTGCATCACGGGCGGCGAGCCCCTGTTACAAGAAAACATCAGCAAACTGATAAATCTATTGAAAAAGGATCATTTCAATGTATATATAGAGACAAACGGTAGCCAGAACATTGATATATTGCCAAAAGGTATCGTAAGGGTCGTTGATATCAAGTGTCCTGACAGCGGCATGGAGCAGGAGATGGACTGGCAGAATCTTGAGAGGCTTAAGAGCAGAGATGAGGTAAAGTTCATAATATCATCTAAGAGAGATTATGAATGGGCAAAGGGGGTTACAGTAAAATACAAAATAAGAGACAGGGCGACGGTATTATTCGGATTAGTACATGGAAAGCTGAAGCCAAAGACCCTTGCCGGATGGATACTGAAAGATGGATTGGATGTGCGACTTCAGCTACAACTGCACAAAATAATCTGGCCGGATAAAACAAGCGGTGTATAATTTTTTTACCATATACTATAGTATATTAATATATAAGGCGGATAAAAATGAAAGTAATAGACTTGTCAGAGAAGAATCTAGCAGTAGTCCTCCTGAGCGGTGGTCTCGATAGTTGTGTGACCATGGCGATGGCTATGCAGGAACACAGTGTCGCCCTACTCCATGTAGGCTATGGGCAGCGAACTCAGACCAGGGAATATAACTCTTTCAGATCCATAGCAAGATTCTACAACATACCTGAAACAAGGATCCTTACAGTTGAGTTGGACTTTTTAAGGAAGATTGGCGGCTCCAGTCTTACCGATCGCAATATACCTGTAGATAAAGGAGACAAAGATAGTACAAATATAAGTATACCAACTTCGTATGTACCTTTCAGGAACACTCATCTGCTGTCAATAGCGGTCTCCTGGGCCGAAACCATCAATGCGGAAAGCGTCTATATAGGTGCCGTCCAACAGGACAGCCCTGATTATCCTGATTGCAGGCCAGAATACTATAAAGCATATAATAAGCTTGCTGATGTAGGAACCAAGCCATCAACTAATATAAAAGTGATTACCCCCCTGCTCGATATGAGCAGATCCGAGATAGTCAAAAAAGGTATTGAAATTGGCGCCCCACTACAACTTTCCTGGTCATGCTACGACAGAAATGACAAAGCCTGCGGCCGCTGCCAGAGCTGTCGCCTGCGCCTGAATGCTTTTAAAGAAGCTGGGGTTAAGGATAAACTGGATTATATTTAGCTGTATTTTAGTGGCTGGAACCTAAACCAAAACTTCCTAAATTATTTATTTTCAGAATAGTATTGTTTAGTTTTTGTTCCTCTCCTAATTGTTTGTAGCAAACCGCAAGTAGTATAAGAATATTCTTGTCTATAGGATCTAATTGAGCTGCTCTTTCTAAGTATGTCAATGCTTTTGTAAAATCCTTGCTATCAGAGTGTAATTTCCCTAATTGATACCACATTCCAGACTCATTTGGCCTGCTTGCAAGCAGGTCTTCTGTAAAGTCAATTGCCTCCTTTTTTCTACCCAATAGAATCATTAGATTTATTTTTGTTTGCAATAATGACAAATCTTCTGGATTAGTAGCTAGATCTTCCTCCAATGCATCAAGTGCTTCTTTATTTTTGCCAATCATCATTAATGTCGTATAATCTTTAGCATTTGGATCGTACGTTGTAGACGCTGAGCGAAGAGCTGGAAAAGAATTTCTTAATTCCCTTATGAACAAATCAACTTCTTCTGGTGTGTTTCCCTCATAACTTTTTGTTAATTCAGTTAGATCTTTTTGAAAGGCTAAAATGGGCTCATCATTAGTCATCAGGTCTCTTTGAACTGCCTGATCATAAATAAAATAAACGATCACCTCGGATTTATCCTTTGATTGGTATCCGTTTACATAAAACAAGTTTTGCATCTGATCAATATCATCATCCTTACGTGGTTGAACAATAACTATAACCGATTGTTCAGAAGCACTTTCTAATTTCAGGCCAATTAATCCGAGACATTGCTTTAGTAATTTCCTTCTTTCCGGTGATTCGAAAACTTCAGTGTTAAAGCGGTTGTCGCACCTTCTACAGGTTAAACTTTTGTCTATATCCCTATTGGTTAAAATATCGATTTCACACTTAGGGCATTTAGTGAAATAGAAAATAGTTGTTCTAAGCCTAGTAGTATTTGACATTTTAAATCTTGGATCACGTTTCGCGGAATTAAATGCTTCTTTGAAAGAGTTCGAGTAGTCTATATGATTATCAATGCTTTCATAGAAGTCGATTGAATATGAGCTATCACCCATATAATATCTAAAATTGACGAAGGGAGTACTGAAATTCTGTTTATCGCCAGAAATAGATGATGAATCATCAATTTGGGACTTGTCAGAATCATGTTTTACAACTGTTTCATCTTCTATTGGTTGATATTCTTCTTTGTTTGAGATTTTTTTTTCACCCTGGGTTTCATCATCTTCTTTTACAACCTGCGCAATTCTACTCGTAGCGGCTTTAATTATCTCCTTTGCTTTTTCCTCACCCATTTCTTTTTCAGAAAGCTGCATCAACTCAGTGAATTCCTGCACCCTATCTGTTAATCCGCATGTGATAAGCATCATTTTTAGCCAGTTATAATCGGTATGCCCTTGACTATAAGCACTATACAGCAGTGAATAAGCTAGTTCGAATTGACCAACTTCAATGTAACAATCAGCCAATTTGATATTGATAAAAACAAGGTTACGGTTCAAGGATATTGTTTTTGCATAGCAACTAATTGCTTTATTGAAATCCTTTTTGCTATGGTAAGCTAAACCCAGATTGCCCCATCCTTCAGCCACATCAGGGTGATCCATCAGCATATTTTCTAGAAGTGGGATTGCTTCTTCATCTTTTTTATTGCTTATGTAAACGGTAGCCAGATTAGTAGTGGCCATTGGTACCTGTTCATTCGAAATTGTAGGTAATAGTTGATCTAAATACAATCTCTCGGCTTCATCGTATCTTTCCAGCCTTTTTAATGAGAGTCCAAATTCACTTAACACATTGACTCTTTGATCTTCCTTAAGCTCCGATTGCAATAGTTCACTAAACACTATTGCTGCCTCATCATCTCTTTCGAGCAGGGATAAAGCCGTTCCTTTGTAATGCATT
This sequence comes from uncultured Candidatus Scalindua sp., assembly GCA_964437425.1. Taxonomy (GTDB): domain Bacteria; phylum Planctomycetota; class Brocadiia; order Brocadiales; family Scalinduaceae; genus Scalindua. The sequence continues at coordinate 32,096 of CAYTGO010000018.1, read as the reverse complement.
ATTTCAGGAGTGAAGTCATCCTTTTCAATGTATTCAAGCTCCTTTAATACTATATCAGGGCGATCGATCGTAAGAAAATTTCTTAGTAGAGATGGCTTAAGTTTTTTTTGAATCAGCTTGTAACTAGAAACCATGACGCTTTCGTTATATAGTGATTCAAAGCTGCTTAAGATATCATGTTCTCCCCATATTCTACTGAATTCGGTAAATAACTGACAAAAGCTTTTAGGGCGATTTTCAGGCTCTTTTTCCAAACATCTAAGACTTAATTCCAGTAAAGCCCACTCTAACTCATTAGTTTCCTTCCTGAACACATTCTCAGGTGTTATATTAGAATGCAAATTCTTCCATTCGATAGCACTCTTTGCCAGGAAAGGTAAAGAACCTGTAAGAGTTTCATAAATTATTATTCCTAACGCATACAAATCTGATTTTTTTGTGAATTTCGTGCAGTCCTCCCAAAGTTCAGGAGCTTTGTAGGCCCAGGTGGTATCTAATTCTAAATCAGGATCACTATTATCTAGAGATTTTGAAAGACCAAAATCAGAAATGAAGATTTCATCCCCCATTAACATTAGGTTTTCAGGCTTTAAATCACCGTGTATCATTTCAGAAAACCTATCCTCCACAAATTTGAGTCCGACAATACATTGTGATATAAATTTGAGTTTGTCTTTTAAAGAGAGGTCCTTCTTACTTAGTTTATCCCTGAATGAAACTATCTTATCTCTGGGATTTACACAAGGCATGACCAAAAATGGCCGTTGATCTAGTTGTGTGTAGCCCATTACAGGCATTACATGTGGAATACCAGATAACCTCAACCAGTTTAATGCTTCATTCAGAAAAGCCTTCCGATGTATTGGGTCAAAGAAAAATTGTTTTTGAAACGTCTTGAGAGCTAATTGCGGTTCTTGAGCATTTTTAAATGAACATAGATAGACCTCACCCATCCCACCATACTTAATATCTACATAGTCATAACCATTCCCAAGGCTTCCTTTTATGTTATACGAAGTATCATCATTCTCTTTATGCTCAATAGAGCTTTCGAATATCGGAGTGAGATATTGAGTTGGGTTGCCTGGAGTACTGTGTTTGGATTCATTATGCATCATTTATTGTGGGTGTCTTGTTTATTTGCTTTCCTCTAACGTAATTCAAGAGTACTGTGAATTCAGCATCCAGATCTCGCTTTATATATTGAATAGTATTACTCTCAGAATTAAGGATACTTAAAAGCAGGTGCCGCTCTTCCAAGTCATTACTGGGCTCCTGCTTTGCAATACTAACTGCTTTTTGAAAATCTTCACGTTCTAGCCAGTCTTGGTTGTTGAATACTTCGGTTCCTTCATTATTAATCAATTTATTAGAAAAATCGTTTAATTTTGATTTGAGCGCCTCTGCATACCCTTTTCTAGTGTTATCTAAGCACTTATATAAGTCACTGTCTGGATCAGACAATAGCTCATTAAGAATAAACACAGTATAAGGATATATATTGATATCCTTACAGGTAGCCCAGACTTTATTTAATATCTGGCGAAGATTTAATCCTATTTCAATTTTATGAGATAAGAGATCATTATCCTCCAGTTTTTGTAACTGTGATAGGAATTGAAGCTTAAGATCCTCAGTATTCTTAAAAATAGTATAAAAATGCTGCATTTCATTGAGCCTCCTTTTGAATTCGAATAAGCTCAGTATATTCGATTCATCGAGTTCATGTATATTAACCTGGGCATTTTTAAAATATGTGTAAATAAAAGGTCGTCCATTTTTCTTAAATTGGCCAAATGCCATTTCAAATTCTTCTCTGGTATATTTTCCAACCTTTGTAAAAAAAAGCATTACGAAAATATCGCATTGTTTGATACTTTTATTGTATTCATCCTGCAAACGGGTTTTAGACATGGCGTCAATAAAATCTTCCCAAATGATTAACTCAAAATAAATATCCTTTTCAATCCATAGTTTATTTTGACGACTAATCATTATTTCGAAATTAGTCCGTTCATCAACTAGTTCTGATGATGATGCCAGGAATATTTTGATATTTTTCATAGAAACAACTTTTAAGTTAACATTTACTTTTATGTTTATTCTATACTTAGATGTATATTTTTAAACCATTAATATCCTTGATCTCACACCATCATCCAGCATTATAACTAGTAATTAATAAGTTTATAGATAATACCAAATAAATTTGTAAAGGGTGTTGTTTTATTTAAACGGCTCTAAAACCTCTACATCATCAGGTAAATCCAGTACGAATATTTTATCAGGTATGTCCGGGTTGACTTGAATATTAGATAATTCGATAGTGTTTATAATCTCTCCATCGCTCTCAAACATCTGATATTGTACCGGCAGCCAGAGCCCCTCTCTGACCCACAGTAAGATTCTGTCGTATTCGGAATCAAATGTATCCTTTGGAATGAGTTCAATGTGGTATAACGCTTCCTCCTCAGTCGAAATGTCCTCCAGAAGTGTGATGCTATAGTTCTCCTTCGCTTTTTCAGTTGTGTATTCGTATCCCAGGTCAAAGATATCCATGCCTTGCGGAGAGTCCATATCACTGCTTATCTGGTATTTTTCAACCTGTTTTTCCTTCATGTGATATATCCAGATATATGTACCGTCAATAACGTTGATTTCGTTTCGTGGAGGGAAGAAATTCAGATTCAATTTCTTCGGTTTTTTATACTGTAAGTAACCAAGAGAGACTTCCTCTGAGTCTAGAAGAGAGATAACTCTTGAATATTTAATGTCTGCATCCATCGTCTTAAGCCGTGAATTAGCATCCTCTACCTTTGCTAATATCTCGTCAAGATCATAGATGATATGGCCATCTGAGCCATATGTGTTTACCGTCCAAAACGTGGCAAAACAGAAAACTACAGAAATTATTATGTAGAATATTTTCTTATTAAGCATATTTGGATTCTAACATCAGACATGAATTTATCAAGGAATAAGTAAAAACAGTTCTCACCGCAAAGACGCAAAGTACGCAGAGAAAAACTATACATAATAAAGCCTTGTATTGAAAATTCTTTCTGTAATTCTTGCATTCCTAAGATATGTTATTCTTTTCTCTCTTCTTTCTTCTCTTTGCGTACTCTGCGCCTCTGCGGTGAATTATTTTTCAATCGTCAATCGTATATCGTAAATCCACCACCTCCCCCCCCCCTCTTTATAAGTTGACAGCAAAATATACAACTGATACGATGAAGAACTAAAAGATAAACTAAGTGCCTAAAGTTTGAAGTGAACTAAAGTGGCTAAAGTGGGGAAAATTCTGGTAGTCACTTTTAACTTTTCATTATGTACATCCTAAAGTCGAAATATTTATTAAAAGATCCTGATAACGTAATAGACAATGGTGCTCTCTTAATTGATGATGGTGGAAAGATTAAGTTTGCAGGACTGTTCAGCGATATTGATAACGCTGACTCTTACAAAACTATTGATCTTGGTAATTCTGCAATAGTGCCGGGTTTTATAAACGCGCACACTCATCTTGAATTAACCCATCTGCACAAATCTCTTAACGGCAATGGCAATTTCACAGATTGGATCAGGGACTTAGTAGCGATAAAGAAAGATTGGTCTGAAAATGAATATTCTCTTTCCATTCGAGATGGAATTGAGAATAGCCTCAAATCCGGGACTACAACCGTCGTTGATATTACCAGGAACGGTATTGCACTGAATGAGTTGTTAGCAAGTAATATCAGAAAATTGGTTTTTTTTGAGATTATAAATTTTGATCCTGATACAGCAGAAGACACAATAATGAATTTTAAAGAGTTAATCGGCGGCATAAGCACCGTCGATCTCCTCTCAATCGGGATCTTCCCGCACGCACCTTATACCGTTTCAGATAAGCTTTACAGAGAGTGCAGGAAAGTTTCAGATGAATTAGACATTAGAATCGCAACGCACATAGCTGAAACAGAAGACGAGGTCGAGTTTCTGACAAGTGGAGCAGGCCACTTTGTCACTTTATTGAATGATTTCAAGATGTTAAACAGGTGGAAGCATCCCGGACTGTCCCCTATTAATTATCTGAATAATATTGGAATTTTAAATAATGAGTGTATACTTATTCACTGTAATTACTTAACAGAGGATGAGATCGGAACAATGGAAAAGAGTAAATCAAATGTAGTTTTCTGTCCCCGGAGCCATGAATTTTTCCGTCATAAAGAGCATCCTTTCTCTTCACTGAAGGATAGAGGCATAAACATTGCCCTGGGGACTGACAGCCTCGCCAGCAATAACACACTCAGCATACTGGATGAGATGAAGTTCATCAGGAGTAGTTATCCTGAAATTGAGCCAAATTACATCTTTAGCATGGGTACTATTGCCGGAGCAGTTGCTTTACAAATGGATGACCATATTGGACAACTCCATCCCGGATACTATGCCGATGTTGCTGTAATAGATTTTCAGAGTACAGATATAAGTAATATATATGATGGAATTTTCTCTCAGGATTCTGAGTGCGTACTGACGATAGTCGCCGGAGAGATCTGTTATGATAAATTTGAGATAAGAAGGAAGGATAATTTAGAGGAGTGATTGATAAATGCTGGATATAAACATTATTCGTGACGATATTGAAAAGGTCAAGCAGGCAGTAATTAACAAAAATGAAAAGACTAACCTTGATTCACTACTGGAACTTGATTCAAAACGCAAGTCTCTGCTAATTGAATGTGATGACCTTAGAAACAAGCGGAATATTACTTCTAAAAAGATCAGTGAATTAAAGTCGAAAAAAGAGGATGCATCAGATGTGATAAAGGAGATGAAGGGTGTTTCTGATAATATAAAACAGCTGGAGGTTGATATAAAGGCATTAACTGATGAATTGGAATCAATACTTCTAAGAATACCAAATATACCTGCTTCTGATGTACCGGTCGGAAAAGATGAGACATTAAATGAAATTATAAAGGAGTGTGGGGAAAAGAGAGAATACTCATTTACCCCCCTCCCCCACTGGGATATTGGTAAGACATTGGATATCCTGGATTTTGAGAGGGCTGCAAAGATAACCGGTGCTGGTTTTACGCTGTATAAGGGTGCGGGAGCAAGACTGGAACGTGCGCTCTACAATTTCATGCTGGACCTTCACACACAGGAGCATGGATATACTGAGATATTCCCACCTTACCTTGTTAACAGATCATCAATGACAGGTACAGGCCAATTGCCTAAACTCGAGGATGATATGTACAGAATCCCTGAAGATGATCTGTTTCTTATACCTACTGCTGAGGTTCCGGTAACAAATATCCACTCAAATGAGATCATGTCTGTCGCTGATCTTCCCACTTACTACACCGCTTTTACAGCATGCTTCAGACGGGAAGCTGGATCGCATGGTAAGGATACCAGGGGTATGTTGCGGGTGCATCAATTTAATAAGGTTGAATTGGTAAAGTTTGTCAGGCCGGAGACATCTTATGATGAGCTTGAGTCACTTTTATCTGTTTCAGAAAAAGTATTACAGTTACTTGGACTTCAGTACCGGGTTTTAAAACTATGTACCGGAGATTTAAGTTTTGCTGCAGCAAAGTGCTACGATATTGAGGTATGGTCTCCCGGAGTAGACAAATTCCTGGAAGTATCTTCGTGTAGCAATTTCGAGGATTTTCAGGCAAGACGGAGCAATATACGCTTTAGAGATGATGAGGGCAAGGTGCAGCATGTACATACTTTGAATGGTTCAGGAGTTGCGCTTCCCAGGACAATGATTGCTATTATTGAAAACTATCAGAGGGAAGACGGTACGGTAGAGGTACCGGAAGTGCTCAGACCGTATATGAATGGGTTAGAAATAATTAAGAAGAGTTAGAAGTTAGAGGTTGTAAAGTTAATTATTTTTGAATTAAGGTGGCTATCGCCTGTGCTGCAGCACCTTCTGAGCGTCCGATAGAGCCGAGTCCTTCTGTTGTAGTTGCTTTCACATTCACTCTTTCCACATCTACCTTTAGAATCTCAGCAATACGCTGCTCCATCTCTTTCTTCTTTTTACTTATTTTTGGTTCCTGTGCGATATAAATAATATCAACATTATTTACATGTAGACCTTTTTCATTTACCAACTCAACTATCTTGTCCAGGAGTATCTGGCTTGAAATCCCCTTCCATTTGTCGTCTGTATCCGGAAAGAGTTCACCAATGTCACCTAATGATGCTGCGCCCAGAATTGCATCACCGAGAGCATGTAAAACAACGTCGGCATCAGAATGTCCGGATAATCCAAGATGGTGATCGAAACTAACACCACCTAAAATCAGTTTTCTGTTTTCTACAAATCGATGTACATCATAACCAATTCCTGCATACATAATAGAGAGAGAAGATTAAATCCTAATATCCTTCCTTTTTGAGTTGTTCAAGTCTTGTTTTGGCAATTGCAAGATAGTCTGTATCTTTACAGGTATCCAAAGCCATTTTATAGTGCCGTGCCGCTTCAACGTAATCTGCCAGATGGTTATCGTAGACCAATGCTGCCTTGTAGCGTGCGGGTCTATCTGTTTGTTCATTCAGGCTGTAACACTTAACAAAGTAAAATGCTGCACCTTCATAATCTTTGAAGTAATAACCCTCATAAATTTCGGCAAGCTCATACGCTGCATCATCTGCTTTATCGCTTTCCGGATAGTCCTTAAGGATTTTTTTAAATCTTGTGGCTGCCGATATTAATTTCGATTTCCTCTTTACAATGTTAAGAGGGTTTTTGTACGCTTTACCGTCTTGAAACAGAATGTTCGCATCTTCTATATTTTTGCTGGGGCTTATCTCACCTATCACATCTTTATCTGATAAATATTTGCGCTGAGGAACTTTATTGAGTGCTTTCAATTCCTTTCTTGCGCTCTTCAGTTTTAAGTGGTTTCCAATATCCATGTAATATTGTATTATCTCTTCCAGCGCTCTCTTGTAGCTCTCCCTTGCAGATATTACTGAATTGGCTATCTGGCTCTCTCTGGATTCCATATTGGTGAGCCTGTTGGATGTGCTTAATTCGCATTCTACACAAAGTTGTTTACCGTCAGCTATATTCTCGTAGCAACGTTTGCAGCTGCCCGCCCATGTAAAACCGGCTATGCACATAATTGGAATAAACATTAAGAGAAATGAGATACGTCTCACATGCCACCTCTTGGGTATAGATTTGAGTTATAATTCTGGTGGAGCCTATTGGCTGCAACTTTTACGAATTAAATCTTTGGTACGCTCTGAAAGTACCTTTAAATCGGTAATCTGACGATTAACCTCTTCCCTTTCAGACCATCTGTTATCACGGTAGGACGATATTCTGTTCCCAATGTCTTCGAGAACTCTGTCGATTATTTTTTCAAATTCAAACACCAGCATATTGTTAAATCTTTCACTGATGGCATCAACTCGCTGCATAAATTCATTTCTATATTTTCTTCGTTTAACAGGGAATATTGATAATCCAATTCCTGCCAGAATAGAAGCGACAATTACACCTAACGTGTTGGGGATAAAAAAGGTACTGAGGCCTATAACGATACCTATTGCCAGGCCCTCTAAGATAACGAAGTTTATGAAACCACTTTGTACCATCCTGTGTACCTTGCTCCCTTCCAGTTCGCCATCCAATTCCTGGAACTGCTTTGCGTACTCCCTTATGTTAATATGTTTATCTGACCCACGGCTCGTAAAGCTGCGATCTTTACGTATTAGAGCTTCGTCATTTGCCTTACGCTGTAAAGCAACTTCAGATTCAATATAATCATGAGCCATTTCCCACAAAACGTCGTTGTTTCTGTCAACATAGTCTAAAGCATCATTTACTATTCTTTCCAATTCTGTCCTGGGGTTTGCAACGCCAAAGACTTCTCTCTTAAACTTAGTATCAAATTTATCGCGAGCGAACTTCATAGTGATGATGGATCTTATATTGACATGATAGTTTAAGAAGCTATCCACTTTTTCCTTCAATCTTGTAAAAACAGATTGTGTCTCTATTTTGTATTTATTAATATAGTCCGTCATATCCTGCTTTTTATTATTTAGTCGTTTCTCGAACATCTCTACGCTCTTGATCTCATTGTTGCAATGTGAGACTTTTTCGCTTAACATCTCATGCAAGCCGTCAAAAACATTCACTAAATATTTTAATGGACTCAGTATCTTGAGATCCATTTTTGTTTCGTAGTCCATCTTTTCAAATATGAACTGTTCTATTGTTTCAATATTGCTTTTTTGCAGCAGTTCTGCATCGTCTGATGCCCTTGCGTTAAAAGCATCTTTGGATGACATGCTGATTACTTTTGGTTCGAAACCGAATAACCGGTAAAAGTTCTTCTCTATGAACATTACTATCTCATTTTGTTCTTCTTCTGTTTTCAGATCAATCTTATTTAGTACAAACAGGAGTTTTCTGTCCCACTTGCCCTTAAGCAATTGAAGGAAAACTCTTTCACTTTCAGTAAAAGGATGATCTGCAGATGTGACAAAGAGTACCACTTCTGATCTATGAATAAACCCTTCAGTGATTAGCTGATGCTCCGCTATTATTGAATTTGTTCCGGGTGTATCGACAATGGTAAGATCTTTTAACGCTTCTAAAGGATATGTCATCCTGCACTGATGATCGTCGACCTCTTCTGAGGAGACCTCATCACCGAAGGAGAGTAGTGTAATCTTATTTGTTGAAGGGGTTGGGCCGTCTCTGAGAATCCTTTTCCCGCATAGTGCATTCACAAAACTGGATTTCCCCGAATTATACTCACCGGCGACAACCAGGTATAATGGCTCATTAATTTGATCAGCCATTTCCGACACCTTCTTCTCTATTTCAACATCCCCTATCCTATAAAAGAATTTTTTTGCATCATCGAGGAGGTTGACAACGTGTTGGAAATTATCCTGGCTTTCTGGTGATTTTGCGACTTCTAACATAATTTATACAGCTTTCTTATTCTTTTGATTTAAAAAGACAAAGAATCCCTTTAATATTAGACACTTATGATCGTAAATTATAAGGCATCACTTCCTTGCGTCAAGTAAATTTTCTTATGTATTTATGCAGGCAATTGCATCTATTTCGATTGGGACATCCATCGGTAATCGTGAAACCTGTACGGTAGATCTCGCCGGCATCGATTTTTCAAAAAATTCTGCATATATTTCATTGACCTCAGCATAATCATCCAGGTTGGTAAGAAATATGGTTGTACGTAGAACATTGTCTAGAGATGACCCACTTGCTGTTAAAATTGCATTCAAATTGTCAAGTATCTGCTTTGTCAGCTCCTTAATGTTTCCTTTCACAATTTCACCGGATTTTGGTTCTAATGGAATCTGACCGGAAATGAAAAGAAGATTGTTGAATTGAACAGCCTGTGAATACGGCCCTATTGCTTGAGGTGCTTTATCAGTAGAAATGATATTTTTCTGCATATTCTCTCTCCAGATTATTTTTATGATCAAACTGTGTATTATATTCCTTTTTTTTACTTTGAAAAGTTATATTCTTGAAATTAAAGAACTATTCTGATACTTTCGAAAAACTTATGTTATCAAAAAATAGTGAAGGGTTTACGGTTTATTATATTCCATTTTCTCACTTCAGATAAAGGAATGGTTAGTACGGGGCCCTACTGTTCTCAGGAAGAACTATCACACAAGAAAAAGAGAAATGTCATGCAATTATTAAAGGTTAAAACTAATGCCGACTTAAGCGATATTGAAGAGAAGGTGATGGAGGGTCGACGTCTTAGTTTTGAAGACGGTATTAGACTGTTTGAATCTCCTGATATCCTTACTATTGGCAGGCTTGCAAATATAGTCAGGGAGAGAATCAATAAAAACAGAGTTTATTATATTATAAACAGGCACATAAACTATTCAAATATATGTAAAAACAAATGTAAGTTTTGTGCATTCAGTCGTGAAGAAGGTGAAGACGGTGCTTACCAGATGAGTCTTAAAGAGATTTTAGACAAAGCCTCGCAAATCATTCAAGAAAAGGCAACTGAATTACATATTGTTGGAGGCCTTCATCCTGATCTTGGAATTGATTTTTATGTTGATATGATTAGCTCAATTCATAAACGGTTTCCGGAAGTGCATCTGCAGGCCTTTACAGCGGTCGAGATTTCACATTTCGCTGAAGTCTCAGGAATGACTACCCATGAAATATTAAGTAGACTTAAAGATGCCGGGTTGGGGTCTCTTCCGGGAGGTGGCGCTGAGGTGTTTTCTACCGCTGTCAGAGAGGAGCTTTGTCCTGAAAAACTAAGCGGTGAAGGATGGTTAAACACAATGCGAACAGCACATAATCTGGGATTAAAGAGTAACGCTACTATGTTATATGGCCATATAGAAACAAGCGAAGACCGGATCAACCATTTATTGAAATTGCGCGAACTTCAGGATGAGACAGGTGGATTCATGTCATTTATACCACTAACCTTCCATCCAAAGAATACTGATTTGGAAAATATCTCCAGCGCTGCCGGTATACTGGACTTGAAGATGCTGGCCATAGGGAGATTAATGTTGGACAATTTTGATCATATTAAAGCATTCTGGATAATGCTTGGTATTAAGATTTCTCAGATATCACTAAGCTTTGGAGTTGATGATATTGATGGCACAGTGGCTGAAGAGAGAATTACTCATTCAGCCGGTGCAGAGACTCCGGAAGCATTAACGGTGAACGATCTCAAATCATTAATAGAAGAGACTGGACGTGAACCTGTTGAGAGAGATACGCTTTACAACCACATGAATTAGGCTTGTTGTCGTTGGGTCTCCATCTTAATTCTAATGCATTAAAAAAGGCCCTTTAAAGTATCCATTCGGATACCTTAAAGAGCCTTATATTTTAATAGTTAAGCTTTACCTTATTTTGATCCACCAAAAGCTCTAACTATGTTAATAAGCTTCTGAATCGCATCGGCTGAGATTCTTCCTCTGCACTTTGTACATCCCTTGTCATTGGATTCCAAAAACTTAACCATATCTGCATCTTGTTTTGATGACTGCCATCCTGCATCTGTGAAATCTGGCACTCCTCTTTTCCTTCCTTCTGATGTTCCCTTACCGCCGTTACCGTGGCAGTATACACATGTTTCCATTGTACCGAATGATCCCTGAATAGCACCAGTCGCATATACGAAGTAGTAGCTCTTTTCAGGATTTCCAATCAGGTCGTCCAGCTCATCAGCCTGACTTGAGAAGCTTAAAGCGAAACATGATACTGCAAGTATGCCTATTATGCATAAAAAATTCAACTTCTTCATTTATCAATACCTCCTAAAATCATAATGATTTCAAATTTATCTAAGCTTGAGTGACAATATAAAAATCCTTAATATTACAATCTAATTTTAAGGTCTTAATCTTTTTTCAGTTTGATATACCTTGTGACATGCTTTACATGAAAGATATAGGAACCTCAAAGAGTGTCCTACAGATTCAACTGAACCTTCTGCTGCTTTACCGGCTGCTTCTTCAATATCTGCAAGATGTCCGGATACCAGTTTAGTGATAGCAGCATGGTTATTGTCGCTGTGAGTTCTACCGCCTTCGTTAGCGAGCATTTCTCCTGCAGCTGCAGCAACACCCTTAAAATCATAAGGATTAAATTCGTCACCAGGAAGTAACCCATCGTTCATCTTCATCATTAGATACTTGTCAATCTGCTTACTGCAGATTTCCTTATCTCCCGCAAAAACTGCTGTACTTGCCATAAACATTGCTACTACAACAAAGCCTGCTACAAAGAAATTTTTCACCTTCATTGTACTTATGCCTCCTTTAATTAAAAAAATAAGCCCCTTTCACTGGTTAGCCAAAGAGTAAAGCCTTAGTCTGTATTCAGTAAGACAACAAACTCCGCAAAGTTCTACATTATTATTTCAGAAAATATAAAACTTCACCCCCCTTCAATTTAATCATTTTGCTTAATACAACCAGATACAACTCTCAACGCGTGCATGTATATTAAGCAATTCTGGGTAAATATATCATCGTGCAGGAACAGAGTCAAGTAAAAACTCATAGTAACTTTTAAAGGCAACTAAGCATGTTTTACGTGCTTTTAAAGCACATGTTGCTAACCGCTATGTTTTTTATCCTTATAGAGATTAGGATAAATATGAATTTTCAAATGTTTATGGCAAATAGCACAAGTTTGCCTCAAACGCCTCACTTGCCACTGTTGTTCTTCAAGTGCCCCATCTTTGCCCTTATTTTTTGCAATTTCAACCATTTTTTCCGCCTCTATCTGCATCAATTCGTTCTGCTTTTCGTATCTTAAGTCATCAGGCCTTGCAAATTTGAGCCTTACTTCCTTTGTTACTTTTGCAATGTTTTCCCCTGCCTTAAGAATTATCTTCCACTGCTTCTTTTTGTACTTGTAATAGCCTGACATTTCCTCAACCGCTTTGTAGCTTTCGTCAATATCCTGCATCATTAGCGCTAACTCACTCTTTTCCTCCTGCGGCACTTCTCCCATCATCTCATCCGGAGTATCAGTGTGTGCAGATGGTGCCTGATTATCTGAGCCTTCAGCTAAATTTTTGTATTGAAAAACAGTGACAACTGAGAAAATACATATAGCAATTAAAACCTTATACATTGTTGAAATCCTCTCTGAATATTATATTAATGAAAAGTACTGTTATTGCAGATAACGTGCCGACATGTCATATCTAAAAAAAACAACGTAAGGCGTTTAGAATTACAATCTTACATGCAGGCGCATAAACGAAGAGATCGATTATATCAAAAGAATGGCCAAATTCAACCGTTATATTGAGCATATTCGCCGAGTCTATTAAATCTCTTGCAAATAAATCTTTCTGACAATATAATCTCTAACTCTCGCAGATTTCATACAAGAAAACGTGCTGTTCGGCAATGCTTTTACAGGCTTGTTGTGAAGTTGATAAATATCAATAAGCATATTATAAACAAGTAGTTACGTCACAATTGAGGAATAGTTTTATTATGAAGTGGTCACAGACATTTATACCAACGCTAAAGGAAACTCCCAGTGATGCTGAAGTCGAAAGTCACAAGCTCATGATTCGTTCCGGCATGATCAGGAAATTGTCAGCGGGCATCTACTCATACTTACCAATTGGTACTAAGATATTAAACAAAGTAATCACAATTATTCGGGAAGAGATGGACAGGTCCGGTGCTATTGAGCTCTCTTTGCCGGCTTTGCAGCCCTTAACGCTCTTAGAGCTTAGCGGAAGGATAGATGCTTTCGGAGATGATCTACTGAGCATGAAGGACCGACATAAGAGAGACATCGCCTTAAGCCCTACTCACGAAGAGGTAATTACAGACTTAGTAAAGTATGAGGTTAGTTCATATAAGCAACTGCCTCTAATTCTATATCAGATACAGACCAAATTCAGGGATGAGGCGAGGCCACGATTTGGTGTCCTGCGAAGTAAAGAGTTCTTAATGAAAGATGCTTACAGCTTTGACATAGACGATGAAAGCCTTAATAACAGCTACCAGAAGATATACGATACATATTGCAGGATTTTCGAAAGGTGCAAATTGGATTTCCTGGCCGTAGAAGCCGACACCGGCGCAATGGGAGGTGATGTTTCACATGAATTCATGGTGCCTAATGAAAACGGAGAGGACGTAATAGCCAAATGCAGGAGTTGTGACTATCGTGCTAACCGTGAGAAGGCCGAGCCCTCCCCTATCGAATCCGATGGAGATGTTGCACCTGGCGAGTTGAAAGATGTATCTACTCCAGACATGACAACGATAAAAGATGTGAGTGAATTTCTGGGCATAGAACCAGACACAATGGTCAAAACGCTGATTTATACATACGACAATAAGCAGGTAGCTGTCCTTGTACGTGGAGACCACGACGTAAATGAGGCTAAACTGTCAAAGGTGTTATCTGGCGGTGAGATAGCCCTGGCGAATGAGAACACCGTTGTAGAGCTGACAAATGCACCAGTTGGGTTTGCAGGCCCGATTGGCTTGAAAACTCAGATAATTGCAGATCAGGCGGTCACTGTGATGAAAAATTGTGTTGTGGGGGGAAATAAGGCTGACACCCATATTATGAACGTAAACCCTGACAGAGATTTTAAAATTGATATATCTGCTGATCTTCGATTTATCACAGAAAATGATAGATGTCCCAGGTGCAACAATGAGGTAGATGTCTCAAACGGAATTGAACTTGGGCATGTTTTTAAACTGGGAGCAAGATACAGTGACTCACTGGGCGCAAAGTTCCTTGATAAGAATGGCAAGGAACGTTCTATTATAATGGGATCGTATGGTATTGGCGTTAACAGAATCCTGGCAGCAACCATTGAAAAATCTCATGATTCTAACGGAATAATATGGCCACTGCCACTGGCACCATACGAGGTACTGGTCGTACCTATAAACATTAAAGATGAAACTATCATGGGCACTGCAACAAAGGTATATGACGAGTTGAGTGATGCCGGGATTGATACACTGATTGACGACAGGGATCAGAGGCCGGGTTTCAAATTTAAGGATGCTGATCTCATCGGAATACCAATAAGGATAACAGTCGGCAAGAGTTTCAAAGAATCAGGTGAGCTTGAAATTAAGTTACGCTCAAAAGATGAAGTATATTCTGCAAAGCCTGAAAATATACTCACTGTAATTAGAGAGCATATGGACTCATTGAGCTAAAATAAGAATGGCTGATATTAGCTTACCAAAACCGGTAAAACTTTTTGTAGGAATCCTTTCCTGTAATGAAGAACTTTTATCTGACATAGAAAGTTCCCTGGTGGCGCGTTTTGGTGAAGTTGACATAAAGAGTGAAGTTATCCCATTCAATTTCACAGACTACTACACAAAGGATATGGGAGCAAGTATCTCAAGACAGTTTATATGTTTCAGAGAACTTATAAACCCTGAAGAACTTTCTGCCATTAAGATCTGGACAAATGAATTAGAGGACAAGTTCAAACGTAATAACCGGTCTGCCGTAGTCAGGCCTGTAAATTTAGATCCGGGATACCTGACACATTGTAACCTCATACTTGCCTCTGCTAAGGATTATTACCATCGAATACACCTTCAAAATGGTATTTATGCGGAAGTCACACTATTTTATCAACATGAGGTTTTTAAGAATTTGCCATGGACATATCCCGATTTTCAGACAGATGAGTATAAAAACTTTTTCCTAAAGGTAAGGGCTTTATATGCAGAAGACATTAGTAATAATTAAGCCGGATGCTGTACAGCGGCGTTTAATCGGCAAAATAATTAACAGATTTGAAGAAAAAGGATTGGAAATAATTGGATTAAAGATGACTGTTATTTCCGAAGAGTTGGCAAAAGAGCATTATTCAGTTCATGTCGGCAGGGACTACTATGAAAAACTTGTAAAATTCATGACTTCCGGGCCAGTGGTGATGATGGTATTAAGCGGAAAAAAAGCCATAGAGGTTACCCGAAAAATTATGGGCTCCACATTCGGACATGAGGCCGAACCCGGAACTATAAGAGGTGACTTTGCAATTAGCAAACGCTTCAACCTGATACATGGTTCAGATTCGGAAGAGTCAGCTGAAAAAGAGATCTCCCTCTTCTTTGGAAATGGAGACCTTGTACAAAATGACCAGTCAGGTCTGAAATGGATATACGACTTGTCTGGAGACCCGACTGACGAAAACTCCTTCTAATGCAATTAAAAACGTTTATAACAAATACAGTTCTGTTTGTTCTCCTCATCCTCCCTATCGGTTGTGCTACACATAGCACAAGACCTTACATAGGTGATAAACTTGGCATTGATCTCAGCAAGGTTCAGACCCTCTCATTCAACGAAGTAAAAGAGACAATACGTGCAGAAAGATCAGGGTTTAACACGCTGAAGGCAAAAGCCGATATCATAATTACTTCCCCTGAGATTAAAGGAGAGTTCAGATGCAAGGGAGTAGTGAGATTCCAGAAACCAGGAAAGCTCAGGGTGATAGGCTCCAAGCTGGCAAGGACTGCATTTGATATGCTTTCAGATGGAGAGAGTTATTGGTTTTATCTGCCGAACGAAAAAGTCGTTTATACAGGAAAATGTGATACTGCGAAAAAGAGAGATTCCAGCGTGTATTTCTCTCCAGATGATATCGCCGCTCTTTTAGAGTATGACAAGCTCTTTGAAGGAAGATCAGCCTACATGGAGACATTGCCGGCTTTCTGGCTGGTTCACGTATTAGACCGGAAAGGTGACGCAGTCATACCCTATAGCAAGTTAAAGGTGAGCAGGATTGATAACACTATCACTGAGCTTACTATATTTAAACCTGACAGTTCTATCAAGGCGCAGGCATCCTTCCACGATTATGCAGAAACAGATGAACAGTCTATTCCGGAAGCAATGCAAGTTCATTGGCCGGATACAGATACGACATTAGACTTAAATCTGAACAACATTATCATAAACGAACCTCTCAAACCTGAGATATTTCAATTTAAGAAGCCCAGAAAAGCCGATATTATTAATGTAAATTAGCAGTTGAGAGAGACCATTCTATTGCAGCTTAAGTGTTACTGATGTAATAACTATATCCTCCTCCCCCCCCCCTTTTTTTGTTTTCACCTTACACTTCCAAAAGTTTTCTATTAAAGTTTTTCTCTGACGTGACGATAAGATCACTATATATATAAATTATTAAGTTTCCTTTTGGGAATACAAGTAATTTTATTCATATTTCTAAGAATTTAAAAAACATTCAGAATACTATTTTTTAATCATATATTAAGCGCTTTTGACCCTTGAGTTTCAAGAGTGGGTTGAGACTTGTTATGATTTATCAATCTTATTAACTTTATAATTAAAAACTTTTATTAGAGGGGGAGAGAACTCTATGGAAGAATATTTTTCTAGAATCGTAAACAAAAAGGATAAAGAGGTTATCCTTGAGCAGGGGAAGGATCCTTATTATGCATACGTTTTACTTGAAGGAATGGCACGTGTATATAAAGATATTGATAATAAACGAATGTTGGTAGGTACAGTTGAAAAAGGAGAAGTTTTTGGGATGTTGAGCTTTATTCGAAACGATAAAAGATCTGCTACAGTTGTTTCCGATGGTAATGTAAGAGTTGGTATGATTTCAAAGGATACATTCCTGGAACATTTGAATTCACTTCCAAAAGAAGTCCATAATAAAGTCGTTCATCTCAGAGACAGTCTATTCTCTGTAAATGATGCGAAAACTCGTATGTTGAATTGTCTGAGTGAAATTGAAAAAATTAGTGATGGGTCGTACACACGACAATATTTTGAAAGTGAGGCTAACGTAGATTCTAAGCTATTGCTTTCTGTGACGGATCTTATGCTTGAGCGTTTTGATTCAGTGTCTGATGAAATACAGGATATGATAAGTAAATTCGAAGAGATCACAAAAGGTGCATTACAATTAAATTAGTAGATTCACAATGGCAGGCTGAGTTATTGTGAATTGGTAATATTGTAACAGCCGGTTTCCTAAATGAGGGAACCGGCTGTTTTTTTGTATGTATGTGTATAAAACTTTTGGTTTGAAAGTTTGATATTTTGGATTTCAATTTGATAAAATCAGCTTGATTCAGCATCCATAATCTTATCGACCCGCCTGGCGTGCCTGCCGCCCTCAAACTCTGTTTCAAGGAACAGTTTCAACTTCTCTTGCAGCAGATCATGATCTATCACATCAACACCTAGGCACAACACATTAGCATCATTATGCCTTCTACTCATCTCCACGGTAAATGGATTATGGCATACCGTTGCACGTACGCCTTTTACCTTGTTCGCTATCAGTGACATCCCCAGGCCTGTTCCGCATATCAGGATAGCGCGATCACACTCTCCGCTTGAAACGGCCTGTGCTGCCTTAAGTCCGAAGTCCGGATAATCAACAGAGTCGTTCCCGTTCTTAGTACCATAATCAACCGGTTCGTGACCCATATCTGAAATATGTTTGGCAACAACATTTTTAAAGTCAAACCCTCTATGATCCGATGCTAAAGCAATCTTCATTTATACACCTGTTAAGCCTTTCTTTTTCAATTACACCATGACGAATAATTTCAAAAGTACCGTCACAAATTGTTACAATAGTAGATGGACTACCTGCCTCTGCAGGTCCACCATCAAGAATAACCTCAATCTTATCTGAAAAGTTGGTTACTACCTGTTGTGCATTGATCGCAGGAGCCATACCTGAAATATTTGCACTCGTAGAAGCTATTGGTATCTCCACCGCATTGATAAGGTCTCTTATAACACGGTTGTCCGGATTCCTCAAACCCACGGTATTCTTATCATCAAGTTCCAGGATGATTGTTAATGGGCCGGGCCAGAATGCACTGATCAGTTTCCTGGCAATTAGAGGTATCTGTTTTACATATTTTGTTACCTCTTCAGGCTTTGCTATCATGATAGATAGTTTTTTGTCTCTGGATCTCTGTTTAACTCTGTACAAATTATCTATGGCAGCGCTGTTGTCAGAACACACACCCAATCCATATACAGTCTCGGTAGGAAATGCTACTATCTTGCCGGAGAGCAGTGCATCTGCAGCAACCTTAATATTTTCCGTGTATGTATCCGGATTCTTCAGATTGAGAATTTTTGCCGTCATAAAATCAGCTTTCCAACATAAGGTTTATGTAATGTGCGGTATACAATTCCTGAATTCTTAAATTTCTCAATGGTAGATTTTTTCTTAAAGTCCCTAAAATATATCACCTTGACAAGAAAATGGCAAGCTGATAGATTTAGATCGATTTTTAAGTGAATTATTTAAGATAAAAATAATGATAAACACAAAAAAGATACTCATTTTCTGCTGTGCAGTATTGCTGTTTTCATCGCATTTAGTCCTTGCATGGGAGACGATGGATACTGACGAAATCAAACCCGGAATGAAGGGTTATGGCAGAACTGTGTTTTCCGGAAAACAGATTGAATCATTTGATGTAGAGGTATTGGGAGTATTAAAAAAATGGGAAGCAGGAAACGATATGATTCTCATAAAGATGGCCGGGGGCCCCCTGGAAAGAACCGGGATAATTGCAGGTATGAGTGGCAGTCCGGTTTATATTGAGGACAAACTTGTAGGAGCTGTGTCTCATGGATGGAGCTATTCCAAAGATGCAATTGCGGGAGTAACCCCTATAAGGGCAATGACGGATGTACTGGAAATTGACAAACGAAACAGAAATAGTGCTCATACAGGTAATGACAATGTATGGAGTACATCACTAAATAGACAAGATCCGAATTTAGTAGCCAGGTTAGAGCCATATGGTTTGTTGCGTGATGAGTTGTTTGAGAATACCAATACGCAACATCCTTACATACTTGACCTTGTGCCCATTCAAACTCCCTTAATTGTCTCAGGATTCGATCACCAAAGTTTGACCAGAATGAGTCCTCTATTCGGTAAAATTGGCAGGTTTTCACTTCACAGCAGCAGCGGTGAGGACGGTGTGCCTGAGGATCTGAATAACTTCATGCCAGGTTCAGCTGTTGCAGTTGAAATAATCAGGGGTGATTTGAGTGCTTCTGCTATCGGAACAGTAACATACAGGGATGGCAATGACATTCTCGCGTTTGGTCATCCGATAATTCAAATCGGAAATACAGATCTACCGATGGCCACGGCAGTGGTTCATACAGTACTTGCAAGCCAGGACACCTCATCTAAAATGGCATCGCCCGGTAAGATCATTGGAAGGATCACACAGGACAGGAGATCCGCTATTGCCGGCAAAATTGGCGAGTATACCCAGATGATCCCCTGCCAGACGGAAATACGAGGATCTTTAAATGCTACTTACAACTTTGAAATAGTTCATGACAGGATATTGACGCCTCTTCTTGTACAAATGGCAGTTGAGAACGCACTACTCGCTACCGAAAAAACTGTCGGGGACAAGTCAATGACGTTGAAGCTTGATATTGGTATTGCCGGCAGGAAAGAGCCTGTCAGAATAGAAAATGAATATTTTGATTCTGGGCCATCCTGGTTTCCAATTTACAATGTTATTGAGCCAATCACAATGCTACTCAATAATGAATTCAAAACAGCTGAAATAGAATCTATTAAGTTAGTTGCCAACATTTCAGAGCAGAATAGTGTTGCATTTATTGATAATGTCAGGGTTAGTAATAAATGGGTCTCTCCGGGAGAGGAGGTGCTCATAGATGTCAGTCTAAAACCATATACGCAGGGCCATACTTCAATACCGGTGAAAATTAAGATACCTGACGACGCTGCTCCCGGGAGCAGTATACAGGTAATAATATGTGATGCTATGAATAGTAAGATGTTGGAGATGACAAGTGCACCGGGACATTTTTCGCCATCCACCTTTGAACAATTAATACATTACTTTGAAGATGGAGAACGAAACAATAACATAATCGTCAAAATTAGATTAAATAGAAAAGGCCTGACATATATGGGTGAAGATTTTCCATCACTGCCAAATTCTGTCTTAAGCATTATGTCCCTGTCAAATCAAAGTGGTGTCACCCCGTTGTGGAGTGAGATGGTTAAACGAATTCCGACTGAATGGCTTATCAACGGCAAACAGACTATCAATCTGTTTGTAAACAGTGAGAGTTAAATTTTAAATTTAGGTGGGCACTGTCCACCCTACTGATTAATGATAAAATTCTATAGAAATTACACATTCGCCATCAGCTTGATGGCCCTTACGCTTTTCACATTAAATACACAACTATCTTACGCGGTCACTACTAAAATGTGGGCAAACACTGATCCTGTAGACATTTCAAAGGGGAAGTTGCAGAATGTGTCGGTAAATAGTCTTGGGAGATTTACGTTATCACCCGGAAAAAATAAAATTAATGAAATACCTGCTACATATGTCTGGTCCCTGGTGGCAGACGGTACTGATTCACTATTTGCCGGTACCGGTAATCCCGGCTCAATATTTAAGGTAAGCCATGATGGCGATGTTATAGAGTATTTCAAAACTCCAGAGTTGCACGTTCAAGCCCTTGTTATAGATTCTACAGGGAATATTTACGCTGGTACTTTACCTCACGGCAGGATATATAGGATCACATCGAAGGGTGAAGGAGAGATGTTCTGCGAACTCCCTGTTCCATATATATGGGACATGGTTTCTGATAAAAGCGGCAATATATATGCAGCTACCGGCGATAACGGAGTCATCTATAAAATCACAGACAATGGTACTGTCTCAATCCTTTTTGATTCTCCGTCTTCAAATATACTCGATCTTGTCATTGATGATGAAGGTATCATTTATGCCTCCTGTGAACCGGAGGGTCTTATCTACAAGATAACGCCAAATGGAAATGCCTCTGTCCTTTATGATGCTGATGAAGATGAAATTCATTGTCTGGCTATAGATAATAATGGTGTTTTATATGCAGGGACGTCATCCGGCACACCTCCGGTGCTTCGTACACCCGCACCGCCTGCACAACCGGAAGCACAGCTACAGCTACTCATGGAAAATTTTCCCGCAGATCCAACCGATGTCTGGCTGAATGATTTTCTGTCTGAAAATGATATTGAAGCAGCTGAACCGCCTTCCATGAATAATGTCTATGCTGAAAATGGAATGAGGGAAGTGCCTGCGATTCCTGAAATGAACACTATATACCGAATCGATAAAGATGGAAGGGTAAGAAGGATCTTTGCTGTAGAAGGCTTTGTGCTTTGTATGACAATTGACGACAACAATGAAATTCTTGTTGGTACAGGGAACAAAGCAGCATTGTTTAAGATTAATACCAACTATGAAGCCAGCATGCTTTATGATTTTAAAGAATCTCAGATTTTAGATATTCTTTCATACAAAGACGGAGTCAATTACATGGCAACCGGTAATAACGCCAACGTGTATCAATTGTCAAAAACGTACTCTCGTGAAGGCACCTATGAATCTGTGGTTCATGATACAACATATCTCTCTTCGTGGGGATGTATATCATGGAAAGGGAAAACTCCTTTACAAACAAACATCACACTCTCCACAAGATCAGGAAATAATAGAAAACCGGATAATACGTGGAGTGACTGGGCAATGGGATACCATTCAAATGGGGAGAAGATAAAAAGCCCTGCGGCCCGCTTTATTCAATACCGTGCGACCCTTACGACTGACAATGCTGGAATTACACCGTCCCTTGATAACGTCAGCATCGCTTACCTGCCACAAAACCAACCACCGGTGATAAGGAGAGTTGAGGTTACTACTCCAAGGCACTTTGCCGTTGATGAGACAGGCAATAACAACTCTGTAAACATGCAGCAGACAGCTCCCCTCTCACCGGATGATCTATATCTGGAGAGCAGTCATATAAATCATAAAACCGCCACGAACGAACCCAGGAAACTGATAATCTGGGAAGCGGAAGATCCAAATAATGATAGACTGGAGTTTGATCTTGAATATAAGAGCGTTGATGAAAGCAAGTGGAAGAATCTGAAAAAAAATGTTAAAGAAGTAAATGAATTCTGTTGGAACATAAATAGAATACCTGATGGATACTATCAAGCGAGAATTACAGCATGTGATGGTCTAGATAATCCACTGGAATTTGCACTGAGGGAAGAGGTGGAGAGTGACAGCTTTCTCATAGATAATACAAGACCGGTAGTATTAGACCTTAAAACTGTTATTGAGTCCAACGCTATGGATAGTCATGGCAGTCCCGGTTATACCGTAACTGTCTCCGGTACTGCAAAGGATGGGATGTGCAATATTACGGATATTCAATATTCTATAGACTCAGGAGGTTGGCAGACTGCATTTCCGGAAGACAAGATTTTCGATTCAACAGAAGAGACATTTCTTCTTACAATTCCCTATATCTCTCTAGGTGAACATACTATCGTAATCAACGCATTAGATTATGAGGGTAACATCGGCAGCAGCAGAATAGTGTTCAATCACTAATCAAAATATCTGTTGAACTTATTGGTGTGCATGTAAATTACAATTGAGTAACCAATAAATGGTTGAGATAAAAAAGATTATTGACGGTTTCAAACATGCATTTGCAACTGATGGTGCCACGCTTGAGGATTGTGACACTGAGCTGATTAGAAAGCTGGCAGACTATGTGGTCAGGAGAAATATGTCTGTGCCCGCCATTATGTTTCTCGAATCTGTCAGGCCATTAAACTTTGTAGGCAGCCAGGCCATGGTCTTCTTCAAACCGATTATTTCACGTTTTTTTACAAAAGTAGAATATGATAAACTGGCTACAATACTAGAGAAAAGAGAAGTTATAGACCTTCTCATAAAAGAGATTGAACAAAAGGCAAAACAACATGACCGAAAATCTTAACGTAATCGTCGCCACTGATTGTGGCAGTACAACAACTAAAGCAATACTTATAGAAAAAAAAGGCGACGAATATAGACAGACTTACCGTGGTGAAGCACCGACAACCGTTGAAGCTCCCTTTGAAGATGTAACGAGAGGTGTGCTCAATGCCTTTGCCGAGCTTGAAGAGTTGTCCGGTAGAAAGATACTGGATGGTGAAAAGATCATTACGCCTGCTCAAGGTGACACGGGCGTTGATATTTACATATCAACGAGTAGTGCCGGTGGCGGCCTTCAAATGATGGTTGCCGGCGCAGTGAAGACAATGTCTGCACAGAGTGCGCAAAAGGCGGCTTTAGGTGCGGGTGCAATAGTCATGGACGTAATCGCATCTAATGACAAACGCCTGCCTCATGAAAAGATCGAAAGAATAAGAGATCTACGACCGGACATGATACTGCTGTCAGGCGGAACTGACGGCGGAACAGTATCACATGTCGTCGAACTGGCAGAGTTTATAGGAGCGGCTAATCCCAGGCCGCGACTGGGTATGACGTTTCAACTTCCCGTTATTTATGCCGGAAATAAAGAGGCACAAGACAGGGTTAGTGATGTTTTAAAGGACAAAACCGCTTTAAGAATAACTGAGAACCTGAGGCCTCTGCTGGAGAGAGAGAATCTTGGCCCTGCAAGACAGGAGATACAAAACCTGTTTTTAGAGCACGTAATGGCACATGCTCCGGGGTATAAGAATTTGATGGAATGGACTGGCATCCCAATAATGCCCACTCCGGGCGCAGTTGGTGAGATGATACAGACAGCTGCCAAAAAAGATAACATCAACGTAGTCGGTGTTGACATAGGTGGTGCAACCACCGATGTATTCTCAGTCTTTGATGGCGTCTTCAATCGTACTGTGAGCGCCAACTTCGGGATGAGTTACAGCATATCAAATGTTATTGCGGAGACCGGCATTGAGAACATTATGAAATGGCTTTCTTTTGAAATAGAGGAAGCTGATATTCGCAACAGGATAAAGAACAAGATGATTCGCCCCACCACCATTCCTCAACTGCTAGAAGATCTGATACTTGAACACGCCATAGCAAGAGAAGCGTTGAGGCTCTCTTTTGTACAGCATAAGGCACTTGCTGTCGGACTTAAGGGAGTCCAGAAGCAGAAGGATATATCTGAATCATTTGATCGGGCCGCAGAAGAGGAAACACTTATTGAAATGAACAGACTTGATCTTATCGTCGGTAGCGGAGGTGTGCTATCACATGCACCCAGAAGATCTCAGGCAATGATGATGATGATTGATGCCTTTCAGCCCCAGGGTGTTACCATGATAGCGGTAGACAGTATATTTATGATGCCGCATCTTGGTGTGCTCTCAACTATAAATGAGAAAGCTGCGACAGAAGTATTTGAGAAAGATTGTCTGATCTATCTCGGCCCATGTATCTCTTTGACAAATACCGGAAAGTACGGGTCCCAGTGCCTGGACTGTCTAATTACATATCCTGATGGAAAGAGACAGGAAGAATCACTTCTGTTTGGAGAGATTAAGGTTTTTGCTTTGGGAGAAGGAGAAAAGGCAGAAGTTGAGGTAATACCCGCCAGGCAATTTGATCTGGGTGAAGGAAAAGGGCAGAAAATAACAAAAGAGGTTACTGGTGGCGTAGTTGGTCTCGTTATCGATGCACGCGGCAGACCGCTTGACCTTGACGGCAGCAAAGGCAAGGAACCTATGGAGAAAGTACTTTCGAAGTGGAACAGAGCCTTCGATGCATATCCAGAGTGAACTAATATAACAAAGAGGTTTAAAGATGACACATGCATACACGCCAGGCTTAAGGCTGGCTGATAAATTACAAATAAGAAAAGATAGAAACCTTCCTCTTCCCGGTAATGTGATTGTTAAAAAAGGGGATATGGTAAAATCTGATGATATTGTGGCCAGGACAAACCTGCCAGGAAAAGTCCATTCTGTAAACGTAATAAACCGTCTTGCCATCCTGCCGAACGATTTGCGCAAGAATATGTTAAAAAAGGAGGGTGATAGTGTAGTAAAAGATGAACCAATCGCAGAGACCAGTCCATTTATAAAAATGTTTAAGTCTATCTGCCTCTCCCCTATCACCGGCATTATTGAAAGTGTTTCAGACATTACAGGTCAGGTTCTATTAAGAGAACCTCCTAAGCCGGTTCAGATCAGTGCATATATAGACGGTAAGGTTGTGGAGACCATAGAAAACGAGGGTGTAGTAATAGAGACAAAAGCCACTTTTATTCAGGGTATTTTCGGTATCGGAGGTGAAACTACCGGTGAGTTACAGGTCGTCGTAAATTCTCCGGATGATATTATAAAGCCGGAGGACATAAAGGATGAACACAAAGACAAGATAATTGCCGGCGGATCAATCATCTATTTTGATGCAATCAAGAAGGCACTGGATACCGGTGTTAAAGGCATTGTTGTAGGTGGAATTCGTGATAAAGATATTAATGAACTTCTAGGCTATGACTTAGGTGTTGCAATTACAGGTTCAGAAGATATTAATATAACAATTATTATTACTGAAGGTTTTGGTCAAATCAGGATGGCACAGAAGACATTTGATATGCTTAAACATAGAGCAGGTTCTGTTGCATCTATAAGCGGTGCTACGCAAATTAGAGCCGGTGTGGTCAGGCCGGAGATCATAGTACCTTACAACGATGAAGACACTGCCGGGAAGCCTGCTGAAGATAGATCAACTGAAGGCAATGAATCTGCAGGGATCTCTATTGGTGGTCAGGTCCGCATAATCAGGAATCCTAATTTTGGAATGCTTGGTAGAGTTAAGAACTTGCCAAGTGAACTGCAGACGATAGAAACAGAAGCCAAAGCCAGGGTGTTAGAAGTTGAATTCCCAGATGGCCAGACTGCCATCGTACCCCGGGCAAATATTGAAGCGATTGAGACGTAATTATGAAAACATTTTTTATATTCATATTATCAATATTATTTCTTTCATCCGCTTCTGCTGCATTCGCCATGGGAGGAGGTAAGTCTGAATTTCAGGCCTTTGATACTCCAAATGACAGTGGCAAGAGTGTAACACTCAGGTGGCCGGCTTCTCCAGATGAGTCAGTTCATATTGAATATGTTGTATATGCATCTACTAACAAAAACGGACCGTTTGAGACAGAAGCACTTCGCATCAAATCTAATGACATGTATGAAGAGGGTTCGGAATCACGTTATCATCTCGCAGTCGTAGAGACTGATAAATTATTCAGCAAAGAAGCTTCTGATAGTGATGGCAACATCGAATATTTCTTCAAGCTTGTTAAGGCATCAAATCTAGATCGTACAAGTGTAGGAGGGATTGCATCCGCTACACCGAAGGGAAACTGGTTTAACAGTTCGAGATTAAATAATTTCATAATATTGATCATCTTTTCGATTCTTATATTATGCTGCATCAAACATGCGAAAAAAGTTCCAAACCTGTTTATCAGAAAAATAAAGGGATTGGATGCAATAGACGATGCGCTGGGAAGAGCAACAGAGATGGGTAAACCGGCTCTGTTTGTCCATGGCCTTAATGATATGGACAGCATCTCTACAATTGCAGCAATAAACATACTTGGCAGGATTGCGTTAAGGGTTGCAGAATATGATACCCCGCTCAAGGTATCAAACATCTATCCAATAGTTTTATCCGTAAGCCAGGAAGTAGTTAAGGAATCGTATTTAGAGGCAGGAAGACCTGATGCATATGTCGAAGATAATGTATTTCTTGCGGCTTCAGAACAGTTTCCATATGTGGTAGCATTGAGTGGTATAATGACCCGTGAAAAACCTGCGGCTAATTTCTTTGTTGGATATTTTTATGCAGAATCACTGATCCTTTCTGAAACCGGTGCAGCCACAGGGGCTATCCAGATCGCGGCGACAGATGCCTTTACCCAATTACCGTTCTTTATAACAACGTGCGATTATACCCTTATGGGTGAAGAGCTGTACGCGGCAAGTGCTTACCTGTCGAGAGAACCTCTGCTGCTTGGCAGTTTGCGTGCACAGGATATAATCAAGGGAGTACTTATAGGCGTGATAATATTCGGGGCAATTCTTGCAACATGCGGAGTAGACTTCATTAGTTCTATATTTAAACCCGGTTGATATCACCATTTTGTTGTTTGTAATTTATGAAAGGAATACAGACTGAATGAACTTCTTTAAGAGAACAATACCCATGATAATTGCATTTGTTATGGGCTTATTGATGGCCTTTCAATACTATGTACCTCATGAATCATCACAGAATTTATTGAAGGTTGTAACCAGATGGGGAATGATAATATCCGGATTCGCGATGTTCATAGGAGCGTACAGTCTGTTCCACATGCACTGGAGCAGGATTAGGCAGAAGGTGTCAGGGTGGGGTTACAGCATATTTGTTTTCTTCGGGGCCGGAATAACAATTATCTTTGGTCTGATTAACGGTGGTGAATTCTTCTGGAATGACAAGCAGGCCGGTACCATGTTCGACTGGATATTTGATAATGTACAGGTACCTGCCGGTGCTACAATTTTTTCTATCCTTGCATTTTTTATGGCATCTGCCGCGTACAGGACCTTCAGAGCCAGGAACAAGGAGGCGACAATCCTGCTGATAGCGGCCATAATTGTAATGCTCGGCCGTGTTCCCATCGGTACCATGATATCACAATATATCCCGGTAGCCGCTGACTGGATAATGTCAGTACCAAACCTGGCTGCTAAAAGGGCTATTTTAATAGGAGTGTCTATTGGCGTTATTGCAACATCAATAAAGATAATCTTCGGAATTGAAAGAGCCTATCTTGGAGGTGGTGATTGATGGAAAAACTGCTAAAGGTTGACAGGCGGATAATATTCATATTCGTTGCACTGGCAGTGACAATCCCCCTGCTCTTCAGGTTTAAGATGTCTGTGCCCCCAACAAGGCACGTTATAAGTATGTATGACAAGATTGATTCCCTTTCTAAAGGTTCTCACGTTCTCATATCATTTGATTATGACCCCTCTTCCAAAGAGGAACTTCAACCTATGGCGCGAGCCCTGTTGCACCACTGTTTTAAGAAGGATATTAAGGTTATAGGGATGACACTTTACCCTGCCGGTACCGGTCTGGCAGAAAAGGCTATCACTGAAATCGGTGATGAGTATGGAAAGAGGAGTGGAATAGACTATGTCTTCCTGGGATTTAAGGCGGGGAGTTCCCTGGTGATATTGAATATGGGTGAAGATATCTACACTGCATTTCAAAAGGATTTCTATGGCAAGAAAACTGCCGGCATGCTGGCCCTCAAAGGAGTCAGCTCATTACGTGACATCGATTATGCCGTTAATCTTACAGCCGGCGGAATCTATGAGGCCTGGATAGTCTATGGTAGAGAGAAATATAATTTTGATCTGGGTGTTGGCTGTACTGCGGTAATGGGACCTGAGATGTATCCGTTTATTCAATCTAAGCAACTGACCGGGTTTTTGGGTGGATTAAAAGGCGCTGCAGAATACGAGACACTGGTCGGACATAAAGATAGAGCTGCTGCAGGTATGGCACCACAGAGTGTTGTGCATGTACTGGTTGTCTGCTTTATACTATTTGGAAACTTTATATATTTTGCAACCGGCAGGAAGAAATAGAACCAGCATATAAAATTATGATTAAGAAGACAGATATTTCAATAACGACCTGGATACTCATTGCATTTGGTATCATAAATATTATTCTCCTGTCCACCGGGAAACTGGGTTTTGATGCAAAGGGTATTGGCATAATTACAGCCGTGGCAATAACACTTGCCATGTATAGCTTTCTTTATAAGGACAATCCAGTATTTAAGATAGCTGAGAATCTTTTTGTAGGTGTTGCCATGGGATATTCACTCATTATTATATGGTTTAATATCCTTAAACCAGATGTCTTTGAAGCTTTATTAGTGCCGATGTTTAAGGATACGGAAATCGGCCCTCAGTATTCGGTAATTGTCCCAACGTTACTTGGCCTGTTCATGTTCTTGAGATTCTCAACAAAACTATCATGGCTCAGCAGATGGTCATTTGCATTTATAGTTGGAATGGGGTCAGGAATTGCTATCCCAAACTTTATAAATGCCATACTGTTGAGACAGCTTGAACCAATGTTCGCACCGTTATACACAGGAAGTTTCTGGGGAACAGTAAACACACTACTGGTTCTTGTCGGAGTAGTTTCAGTACTTTTCTATTTCTTTTTCTCTATGGAACACAAAGGCGTTATTGGTGGGGTTTCAGTAGTCGGTGTCTGGTTTCTCATGATAGCCTTTGGTGCTTCTTTCGGCTATACAGTAATGGCCAGAATGTCACTCCTGATAGGACGAATGCAGTTCCTGTTAAAAGATTGGCTTGGGATAATGCAGTAGAAGAGCCTAAAGTGAGCTAAAGTTGAAAGTGTACTAAAGTTATGGTACTTAGTCTATACTTTATCTCTTCTTCAATCCAGCCAGTATGCCTAGCCTCAGCAGGGGCAGCATTATCTCGTGGTGGCCTGTGATGGAGTAACCATGTGTGGTTGGACGTTTCACTACATTCGTCTGTGGTCGGTAATGCTGAATCATATCCATATTAACTGTAGTGAAATTCTTGACTTTTCTGCCGAGGTTTCTTGCGACTGTTATCGCTTTTAAGAACACCTCTGGCATTATGACAGCAGAGCCAACATTCAACCATACTCCTCCTTCAAGTCCGGAAACCACCGAGCACAGTTTCTTAAAATCTACATGGCTTGACTCTCCCATATCACCTCCAGATACGCAGGGGTGCATGTGGATTATGTCTGTACCCATAGCGACGTGAATTGTCACCGGTATGTTCAGCCGAGCACCCTCTGCCAGGATACTATGTTTTCTATGTTTATTCTTATCTTTAATGATCTTATCTCCAAGCGCCCTGCCTAATCCACGCTCAGGCGTAGATGCTGCAGCCTGAATCGCTTCTGCGGTCTCCTTCGCCATACCGAAAGATCCATCCTTGAGACTGTGCGATACGTCTTCCGAGGTCTCTCCAATTAACGATATTTCATAATCGTGTATCGCACCGGATCCGTTCATTGCAACTGCGGTTACTATGCCACGCTTCATCAAATCAATAACAATGGGAGACAGGCCGCATTTGATAACGTGAGCCCCCAATGCCAGGACAACCGGGCGGTCTTTTTTGTGTGCCTTGACAATATTATCTATTACGTTTCTCAGATCATTGGCTGCCAGGAGCTTTGGCAGTGAATCAATAAATTTATTGAAATCCTTGAGCTCGGCAGGTTTACCGAATTGCTCTGACTTGAAAAGATTTTTTCTCTTTTTTATTGAGTATGTCTTGACCTTTTTCAGGTCTATCGGTTTAAGTTCTTTTTTCTGTTTTTTCAAAACCTAATCCTCTCTATTCGTCAATTATTGACATTTGATTTAAACACTCTATCTATTGCCGCTTTATACAGATCAACTCCTCTTGTAATCTTTATTTCAATTCTCAAAGATAGTATGTTAGCATTTTTTATATTCATTTTCCTTATTTTTACAATATCTTTTTGTGTAACCACTATTGCATCTGTATCAAGTGATTGTGCTTCAGAAATAGCATCATCTATCTCTTCCTTAGTGTAGATGTGATGATCCTGAAACGCCTTGTGCTTTACCAGGTCAGCTCCAAGTCCTTTTAATGTGTAGGCGAAAGATTGCGGGTTGCCTAGTGCAGAGAGTGCATAAACTTTTTTTCCCTTTATCCACTCAAGTTCCAGAATAGAACCGTCAGCTACACTATCAAAATGTACAGGGCTGTGTATAGACTCACAGATAGGAGCGTTATGATTAATCAGGTTTAACTTTGAATATATTGACCTGATGGTCTGTTCATTGCCCTGGTCGCAGTGCGATATGATAAACAGGTCTGCACGTTCAAGGTTATGAAGTGGCTCTCTAAGACTGCCTCTGGGTATCAGGTTTTCTCCGCCAAAAGGATTAAGGGCATCAATCACGACTATGTCCAGATCGCGCTTCAGTCTTAAATGTTGGAAACCGTCATCAAGAACTACGCAATCTATTCCAAAATCATTGATTGCTTTTTCCCCGTTTTTTACTCTGTCCCTGCCAGCTAAAACAGGTACATCCCGGAGATTTTCTATTAAGGCAAGACACTCGTCATTAACCATCTCATCTCCTTTCTGTGAGGAGTTTTCTCCGCCATAACCCCTGCTCAAGACTGCAACCTTCCTACCAAGCTCACTGAGGTACTTTACAGAAAATTCAACAAGAGGTGTTTTGCCAGTGCCTCCGGTAGTAATGTTTCCAACGCTGATAACCTTTACCGGCAATCTTGTACTTTTAACAATATCATTTCTATAAAGAGCGTTTCTTGACTTGAGTACTGCTAAGTATGGTAACGTAAAAGCGGATAGAGTTGATTTGACTATTGCAGCGATAAAGCCTCTTTGCTGCCCGGACAGGATAGATAAGTAATATTCCTTTACCATAAGAATGATAAGCAGAAAGGTTGGGTGGCATAGACAAACTCGTTTGTCTGTGCAGGTTAAATGATTTTATTCCAGAGGAACAGACCAATAAGCGTTGTTCAGGAATTGTTTCCAGGAATTATATTTATTTGAACCCAGCTTTAATTGAATAAGGGGACAATGATTCGGTTTAACCGGCTTAC
>CAYTGO010000017.1:50255-56136 GCA_964437425.1 uncultured Candidatus Scalindua sp. | reverse complement strand
GAGTCTCCTCTTTTTTTGGTCAATTTACCTTTCCTGATTTCAGCCAGATAGGAAATAAAGAAGTTTATATTTTAGCTGTTACTATAGCGCTTGTTGCCAGTTTAGAAACACTTCTATGTGTGGAGGCTACAGACAAACTGGATCCCCATAAGAGAGTTACGCCAACCAACCGGGAGCTGTTTGCCCAGGGTACCGGAAATATAGTATCCGGGATGATTGGCGGGTTGGCAATTACTCAAGTAATCGTTCGAAGCTCCGCAAATGTTCAGGCCGGTGCACAAACAAAAATGTCTGCAATTCTTCATGGAGCACTTCTATTGATTTGTATCGCTTTTATTCCTGGCATACTTAATCTTATACCGTTACCGGCTCTTGCATGTATTTTATTAATGGTTGGCTATAAATTAGCAAAGCCTTCTCAATTTGTAAGTCAATACAGACTTGGATGGGAACAATTTGTTCCGTTTATTGTCACAATTCTTGGAATCGTCTTTGAAGATTTGCTGATAGGGCTCGCGATGGGGTGTTGTGTTGGTTCTGCTACGATCTTGATTCGCAATTTCAAAAATTCTCATTTCTTACACATGCAAACATCTGCAGGAGAACATCAAATAAAAATCAGCCTGTCTGAAGATGTTACTTTTTTAAATAAGGGTGCGGTCATAAAAGAACTGGCCAAAATTCCGAATGATTCATACCTTACTCTTGATATGAGTAAGTGTGTTAGTATTGATTACGATGTGAGAGAGGCGATAGGGGATTTTATTATATCAGCGGAAGATAGAAATATTAACGTCAAGCTGATTCAGCCAATTGGCCAATCTACTGGTAAAGAAGAGATTTTTTCAAAGAGACTTGACAAATGGGTCTATGCTTTACCGGTACAAAATGAACCACCAAAGACTTCATAACAGTAGCTTAGGTGTTTTGTTTAACAGTTAAACACTAAATCTTTAATAACAAACAGAATTCGTGTAGTGTGTGAGAACAAGAGTGTGGGGGATGTAACAATTAGAAATGGATATATCATGCATGCAGCATTAAGTACTACTATTTCATTAGCGTTGATAATGATAGTACACTTAGTCGGTATCTCAGCCGTATTTGCAAAGGACGAGGAACTGTCATCCGAAGTACAAGCGGATATACTCATGAAAGCGGCAATAATTGATATAGAGGCGGAGAGGTGGATAGGTGCGGTAGAAAATCTAGAGAAGGCGACAAAATTGGGCGTCAAACTTCCCGGAGAATTTCATTTCCTGTACGGCAAATCACTTTTTAAAACTGGAAGCTATGAGCACGCATTGTCAAGCCTTACTAATTACCTTACATTAGTAGGTCGGGATGGAGAGTTTTACGAAAAGGCAATTACATTGGTTGTAAAAGCTGAAAACAAGCAAAAGGAAGAAATACGTCGCAGATCGGAGCTTAAACATCAACAGGCAGTAGATGGCAGTAAAAATGAATACGGTATGGTGTTAATACAAGGGGGATGTTTTGACATGGGAGACATCTTTGACACAGGGTCCATTGATGAGAAACCGGTACATACCGTGTGCGTTAGTGATTTTTACCTGGGAAAGACCGAGGTAACCCAGAAGCAGTGGAAAGATATAGTAGGAGATAATCCGTCTAAATTCAAATGTGATGATTGTCCGGTAGAAAGAGTCAGCTGGCATGATGTTCAGGGTTTTATAAAAAAACTGAATAAGAAGACAGGCATGCATTATCGCCTTCCTACTGAAGCAGAATGGGAATACGCTGCAAGGAGTGGCGGTAAGAAGGAACAATGGGCGGGAACCAACGACGATGAAATAATTGAAGAATACGCCTGGTGTAACTCAACTGCCTCTGGCCGTACTCACGCGGTGGCAGGGAAAACTCCAAACGGAGTTGGTCTTTACGACATGATGGGAAATGTCTGGGAGTGGTGTTCAGACATATATGACAGTGAATATTACGAGCACAGCCCCAGTAAAGATCCGTGGGCCCGTCGCGACATCGAAGACTCAAACCGTGTTTTACGGGGTGGCGGCTGGCGCAGCAATGCCAGTTGCTTACGTACAACTGATCGTAATAAGTTTGCTCCGATTAAAAAAAAGTTCAGCGATATAGGCTTCCGTCTTGCCAGAACTCCATAGTTCTTTCCTCGCCTACCGGAAGGCAGTATTTTTCTTTAGACATTTCAAACCTGATTATGGCTATGCCACAGCAGTATTATTATAATATTAACTATGGCTATGACTATCACAGAGAAAGAAAAATCTAAGACCAAAACACCTTTCAGCTTTAAGGAGATGTTTTTTGATTTTAAGCACATAAAGGGTGATGTGTTTGGTGGAATTACCGCCGGTATAGTGGCTTTGCCTTTGGCCCTTGCTTTCGGTGTGCAGTCCGGAATGGGTCCCATAGCAGGACTGTACGGTGCGATGATGCTTGGTGTTTTTGCTGCTGTTTTTGGTGGAACAGCAACACAGATAAGCGGTCCTACCGGGCCTATGACAGTGGTTTCAGCATTAGTTATTGCTACCGCCATTGAAATATCAGGAAGCTTACAGGCAGGTATGGGAATTATTATTGCGACCTTTCTGCTTGCTGGTGGCTTTCAAATCCTATTAGGTCTGGTGAGAGTCGGGAAGTACATCAAGTATATTCCATACCCGGTGCTTTCAGGGTTTATGACAGGCATTGGCATTATTATCATCTTGTATCAGCTGTACCCGTTTATGGGACATAAATCTGCTAAAAATACCATAGGAATAATCACTCAAATCAGTGAACCTCTTTCAGCATTGAACTGGATGGCTATTGGGTTAGGAGGGTTGACAATAGTTATTATCTATCTGTTTTCAAGGATAACTAAAACTGTACCGAGTACTTTAGTCGCTTTGCTTGTGGCAACATTGGTGGCGTATTTTTTCCATATGGATGTTCCGCTGATAGGTGACATACCTTCCGGTTTTCCTTCGTTGAAAATCGGAGGAGAACTTATGCTTGACCCGTCTATAACATGGACTACCGTTGGCTCGCTTATGAGTGCAACTCCTCCTGATATTCCTCCTGTAGGTCCGGGCGCACTACTTTCAGTAAATCCTTCCATGATAAATTCTGTCGCTTCTCAGGGGATTCCTTATAATCCCGACTTGCCTCTAAACGTTCCATTTGTGCCTTCGGATATTCTTTTAGTAAGAGCTGGAGGACTGTTTTCAATTGACTCTTCTTTGACGTGGATGATTGTTGAGTTTGCAGGTACGATTGCCGCCCTTGGTGCAATTGATTCGCTGCTTACTTCAGTAATCGCTGATAACCTTACCAAAACAAAACACAACAGCCACCGTGAGTTGATAGGGCAGGGAATTGGTAATGTTGCTTCAGGGCTTATCGGAGGGTTGCCCGGTGCCGGAGCTACCATGAGGACTATAGTTAATGTACATGCAGGTGGTAAAACCAGGCTGTCAGGACTTATACACGGCCTGCTTCTTTTTGCTATATTACTTGGCCTGGGTAAGTATGCCTCTAACATTCCTATGTGTGTTCTTGCAGGTATTCTTATCACGGTTGGTATTGGGATCGTTGATTATCATAAGGGGTTACGCCATCTGTTTCACGTGCCGAGAGCTGATGCCGTAATTCTCATAATTGTGATGGCTATTACGATTTTCGGAAACCTGATACATGCTGTTGGTGTTGGGGTAGTATTGGCGTGTGTGCTTT
Source organism: uncultured Candidatus Scalindua sp. (assembly GCA_964437425.1). Classification (GTDB taxonomy): domain Bacteria; phylum Planctomycetota; class Brocadiia; order Brocadiales; family Scalinduaceae; genus Scalindua. Next base: position 52,422 of record CAYTGO010000017.1, on the reverse strand, counting down.
TCATGAAGAAGGCGAGCGATCTGGCAGAACTGGGAACTACGGTGACACCTCTTGGTAGTTCAAGAGAGGAGGAACTGTGGGAGGATGAAAAGAGTGTTCACGATGAATACAGGGACAAGATATATATCAAGCACATGTCTGGGCCTATGTTTTTCGGGTTTACCTCAAAATTTCAGGAGTTGATAAAAGAGTTGGATCCTGGAATAAAAGTTTTAATAATCAGGATGAAAGAGGTACCGTACATTGACCAATCCGGAGTTTTCGTTTTGGAGGAAGCTATTCTGGAACTAAGAATGAAAGACGTAATAGTGTTGATGACGGGAGTACAACCTCAACCACTTGACATGATGAAAAAGATAGATATCATTCCGGAGTTGATACCCGAAGAGTTTCTATTTAAGAAATTTGTTGATTGTGAGAAATGGCTGAAATACAATTTAAAGAATATAAGCGAACGTTTGAAAAAAAATACAGAGAGCGCGAATATAGCTAAAGGAGGAAAGTGGGATACCCTAAACATAGATTAATTTTCTCAACTGTGAAAATGTCCTTAATATTTTTTGCTTTTAGCCGATAAGTATACTTTAGTGTACGCCTGATACTCGCAGGCGTGATGTCTTGTTTATACTACGACACTCTTATACTGATTAACAATGTTTATATTAATGGTAGCGGTTTTCGTAATTGGCTATTTGGCCATTGCGCTGGAGCATCCGATAAAGATTGATAAGGCGGCATCCGCCTTGATAACGGGGGCACTATGCTGGGGTATTTATGCAATGGCTCCTTCTGAGATATTGCATTTTAATAATCATGATTCAATTAATACCATTGCCCAATCAGAGGAGATAACTCCCGGATTTAAAGACTATTTGTGTCACGAGACCATTAATGAAAGCATCGATGGTCATTATACTTCTCTTGAGGACATTCTTAAACATCACGAACTAAGTGTTCCGATTCATCAAGCTCCTGTTGAAGAAACACCGGAGATCGCACATCATTATATAGAGCACTCTATTGCCCACACTTTAAGTGAGATCGCTGCGATCCTTTTTTTCCTTATGTGCGCAATGACCATTGTGGAGGTGGTAGATGCTCACGAAGGCTTCAAGATAATCACCGATATGATAAGAACCATCAGTAAGGTGAAGCTGTTGTGGATAATCGGGGTACTCACGTTCTTTTTTTCAGCCGCACTGGATAATCTTACCACTTCAATTGTTATGACGGCCTTGCTTAAGAAGCTAATGAAGAAGAAGGAAGACATCTGGTTGTTCGCGGGTGTAGTCATAATAACTGCAAATGCCGGAGGTGCCTGGTCGCCTATTGGTGACGTAACTACCATAATGCTCTGGATTGATGGACAGATTACGTCTGTCAATATAATAGCGAAATTAATAGTCCCAAGTTTAGTATGCATGGTCGTGCCATTAGGCATTCTCACATTTATGCAGAAAGGTAATGTGGAGAGGCCGGCAGAACCACTTTTTCAAAGACGTGAAGAAGACAACGTAGGTGATCCGACAACAGCAACTGAACGAAAGGTAGTTTTCTTTCTCGGCGTTGGGGGGTTATTATTCGTCCCTGCATTTAAAGTGATTACACATCTCCCTCCGGTGCTCGGGATGACATTCAGTCTTGGTGTGTTATGGGTAGTTACAGAGTTGATGCATCACAGTAAAAACGAGGAGGTCAAATCAACAAGAACAGTTGTGGGCGTGCTCAGGAAGGTGGATACACCTACCATACTGTTTTTTCTTGGTATTCTTATCGCTGTTGCTGCATTACAATCTGCAGGACATTTGGGATACGTAGCCACCTTTCTCGATAGCAGCATTGGTAATGTTTATATCATTAATTTAATAATAGGTCTGTTATCTGCAGTTGTTGATAATGTACCGCTTGTCGCAGGAGCAATGGGAATGTACGATATCGCACCTGCCGGTAATTTTGCGGTGGATGGAACATTCTGGGAGTTTCTGGCATATTGCGCTGGAACCGGTGGTAGTGTCTTGATTATCGGGTCCGCAGCAGGCGTAGCGGTCATGGGTATTCTTAAAATAGATTTTATCTGGTATCTGAAAAGGATGAGCTTGCTGGCACTGTCTGGTTATCTGGCCGGAGCAGGAACCTACTACCTTCTGAATATCTGAACAACAGGGAA
>CAYTGO010000017.1:47866-50155 GCA_964437425.1 uncultured Candidatus Scalindua sp. | reverse complement strand
CCCTCCCTGATGTAACCAACATTTTTCATTCTTGCATTTTAAAGTAACAATGTGTATAAAAAATTGGTGGCTCACCTGGCCAAGAGGTTCTGTATAAATATTTGAATGCTCTACAGTTACATAAGCGTCATTAATACCCCGGGAGATTTAGATTATGTCCAAACTTAAAGAGAATCGTAAAAAGGCATTACTGGACAATGATTGGGATATGGTCATCAAATATGGGGAGATGGAAATTGAGCAGAAACCGCAAAGCGTAAAAATCTTGAATGACCTCTCCTTCGCCTACTTCAAAAAACAAGATTATGACCAGGCACTTATTTGCTGTGATAAGATTCATGAGGCAATTCCAACAGAAGACCTGAAAGTTTTGTCAGAAAAATATGGCGTCCACTATATGCGCTATAATGAGGTTCTAGGAGAAATCTATTATCTTCAAGGCAGGGACGAGGATGCCTTGGAGGTATTCGATCGTCTCAAAGTATTAGGCCCCTATTATTCAAAAAAGTACAGCTTATCTGCCATGATCTTAATTCGGCAGAAGAATTACAAAGGTGCCGCAAAAGAATACGCAGACATGCTTGCTCACTGCCCTCGCCATTTCAAAACGGCAACCAATGGTTTGCTTGATCTCGTTGACATTGATCCTTTAAACGAGGAGGTATACACCGCGCTGTTCAACGCTTTTGATCAGGCAAAAGATGTGCAAAACATAATCTTAAACTATGACGCTTTGCGCAAAAAAGGGAAAGCCAGTGAAAAGTATTTGTATATCCTTATCCATTTGCATTGCTGTTCCGGGAAATATGAAGATGCAATAAAAATTATCCGGGAAGAAATTGATAAACGACCGGACAATCCACATCTACACGTTTTTTTGAGTCGGATTTATCAACACTTGATGGAATATCCAAAGGCTATTAGTTGTATAAAGGAGGCTATTAGGTTAGATAAACATAATGAAGGGAGATATCGCCCATCATTCGATGCATTGATCAAAAATCTCAGTACATACGAAAAAAAACTCATTGGATCTATTAATACACATATAAGGAACAGGAAGTGCACGGATGCTATTCAAAATTCTGAAAAACTCCTGGAAATCACACCTGAAAAAAAATCTTATCAAACAGTCCTTATAAAAATAATCGAAAAATCAATTTCAATTTTTCTGGCAGACGGAAATATCGAGGAAGCTATTATGCTGATAGATCGGTTAGAAACTCTGACAGAAAAATATTCACACGTTCCTGTACAGATAGAGGATATAAAGAAGCAGGTTTCTGATAAACGCGTTACAGTTTATGAAAATATGATTTCCGGTGGAAAGCTGGACGGAGATCAACTGAATCGCGTGCGTTATGAACTGGCCAATATCTATTTAATGGAAGTGAAAGACAACGATCGTGGAATCGCGCTGTTACAGGAAGTGGCGGAAGCAGGTGGACAGTACAAGAGTGATTCTCACTATTTTATTGCCCGGCATTTTTTAAAAATCAAGGATCTTGAAACTGCGGAAAAACATGTGCAGGAATATTCAAAAATTTCCTGTACCGACGATGGTATAAAATCGAAGATGTATGATTTAGGTGATGCCTGTGAAAAAGCAGGATTGAAACATCAGGCCCGTGGACTGTTTAGTAAAGTTTATGCCAGTGACGGTGACTTCAAAGATATAAAGGTTCATATTAATACTTTAAAGAAATCGTCCGGTGGTAGAAGGGAAATCCCTGAGGCTGTCATGGTAGCTGATATATGTGAATCATCTAAAATGATGGACCTGTATGGAGATGGGGCTACTTACGTCATAAAAAATGCTCTCGAAGATATAATGTTCCCCATATTTAAGGATAAAAAATCATCCTTTACTAAGAGTACCGGTGATGGATTTCTGGTCTGTTTTCCCAATTCAAAGAATGCGCTGGATGCGGTAATCCAGGTTCTGGAGAGAGTAAACACATACAATTCCAATGTAGTGGATGGCCCTCAGATACATCTGAGATTTGCTATCCATTTTGGTGAGGTTAGAGTCATGCCTGATGAGGATCGTCATGGAACAAATATTAATATTCCGTTTCGAGTAGAAGGGCTTAAGGCAGATGGCCTTGTCGTTGTAAAGGATGGTATTTCACGAGAGGAGTTTACATTAATAGATCGCATTTTTATTACTGAGGCTTTTTACAACTCTGTAGTAAAAACAGGGAATTATAATATTCGCTATTTGGGGTTGTTTGAACTTCGAAATATAACCGGCATGCACAAAATCTACCAGGTAATGACCGGCTATGA
>CAYTGO010000017.1:38231-47766 GCA_964437425.1 uncultured Candidatus Scalindua sp. | reverse complement strand
AACTTCGAAATATAACCGGCATGCACAAAATCTACCAGGTAATGACCGGCTATGAGAAGTAAGGTTTCTGATTGCCACACCATTCTCTCTCTTGGAGTGCAGTGACCGCCGTCCGCCAAGCATCGGACGGGGATAACTCAATCCATGTTTCACCATTTAAGAAAAAGTCAGTATAAAAAAGCACCTGATAAGAACAGAATCTTAAAAGGTGCTTTTTCTTTTCTAGCGGCTAGTATTACTTGTCAGTTTCTGATGTTTCTGGCTTTGATGCAAACTGCACATCCAAAATTTCTACTTCAAAATTGAGGGTTTTACCGGCAAGAGGATGGTTATAATCCAACATAACAGTTTCTTCCATAATTTCTACTACCCGTGCAATAATAACCCTTCCATCAGGACTCTGGCCCTGCAGCACTGCACCGACTTTAAGCGAATCTTCCGGAATATAAGTTTTTTCAATTTCGCTGACGGCGTCTTCGTTTACAAACCCATAAGCGTCCTCCGGAGTGACAGTTACTTGTTTACTCTCTCCGATCTCCATGCCATCCAGGGCTCTTTCCAGACCGGGGATAATATTATGAGATCCTTGAATAAAGGTCAACGGTTTCGCTCCGACGTTTGAATCGACGACAGTCTCGTCTTCCAGTGTGAGCGTATACTCAATTGAAACTTTTTTGCCTGTCGAGACATCCATCGATTGCGCCTTGACTGCCAAAGAGCCGATAACGATACATGAAATAAATCCAAAAATAAACACATGCCTGAGTTTGTACAAATTCATGACAACTATCCTCTTCTTTTACAAAAATAGACTGGAAAGACTCGATGTCGATTTTGTGGCACAAGTGTACGATTCCAGCGTTAAATTAAAATACGTTAGTCTTAAGCTCAAAGTATCAACGAAACAGCCTTTTTACAATCCAGGAGATTGGTTAAGGTCAGGCCAAAGATGCGTTGACTGAAATTAGGGATCCATGCCCTTGAATAGAGACGGTAATGTCTTTTACTCTCTTCTTCTGCGGGCATGGGGCAAACGGCTATATCGTAGCCTGATGTCTCTTGAAGGATCTTTTCATATTCGTTTTTCCAGACTTCTACGTCAGCCTCTATATCCATCCCAAATCGTATAAAATGCTCAGCCAATGGCGCTTCGCAATATAATCGTTCTTTTTCAGGATTATCTCTGAATTCTACAATAAACACTCCATGCCAATCACCATTTTGAAGGAACTCATCTGTTTCCGGTTTGAAATCATGTTTGGCACACGCAAAATCCAGTATTTGGTCTCTGATAGCATCTAAGTCAGATTTGTCAGGTACTCTCTTTTTCTTCATTATGAAACTATACGTTTCGAGATAGAATATTTCAAACTATTTCTAACCTGAAAAAAGTATCCGGTCTAATAATAACGACAATTGACAAATCTACATATGGTTATGTAGAATTAGGAAAGTAGTACCTTAATAAAAAGAGAATAAGGTAAAAACCCAGTTCAGCATTGCATGATGCTGTGCCGGATTTATAAATTTTTGGTGCCATGCGTCTTAGTCCGGAGGTTTTAAAATGCCATTAACACATCATCCATTAGTCAAAGAATTTCCTGAGTATAAAGAGCAGATTCATGATTTGAAAATGACGAATAATCATTTTTCAAAATTAATGAAAGAATATGAAGAGGTTGATAAACATGTTTTTCGAATTGAAAGCGATGCGGAACCTACCGGTGACGAATATATTCGAGATCTAAAGAAAAAACGCCTGAAGATTAAAGATGAACTTCATAGTATTATCAAAGAAGCATAAACCGTAATTAGGGGAAACGAGATACATATGAGATTCAGGCCGTGTATTGATTTGCGTGAAGGTCGTGTCGTGCAGATTATTGGGAGTTCCCTTATAGACAAAAACTCAGAGACGCTAAAGACCAATTTTGAGACCGATCGCTCTCCCGGAGATTTTGCGCAAATGTACAAGGAAGATAATCTTCCTGGTGGCCATGTGATTTCACTTGGACCTGGCAATAAGGAAGCGGCACTCTCTGCTCTTCGCGCGTATGCCGGTGGATTTCATATAGGTGGTGGGATAAACCCACAAAATGCTGTTGAGTTTCTTGATGCAGGAGCCAGTCATGTAATCGTCACATCATATGTGTTCTCGAATGGTCTGATCGACATGGAGAAACTTAAGTTACTTAGAGAGACTGTCGGGAAGAGCCGATTGGTACTGGATCTCAGTTGTCGAAAAAAAGAATCTGACTTCTGGATTGTTACAGACCGATGGCAAAAATTCACAAATGAGATTATCAGCCCCGAAATACTCAATCAACTTGCAGATCATTGTGATGAGTTTCTTGTACACGGGGTTGATGTTGAAGGAAAAATGGAAGGAATCCAGACAGAACTTATTGAAATTCTGGGTAAATATTCTCCGATTCCTGTGACCTACGCCGGAGGTGTCAAAGCCATCTCAGACCTTGATCTTGTAAAAGAGGTTGGTAGCGATCGTGTCGACCTGACTATTGGCAGTGCGCTGGATATTTTTGGCGGAACTGTCCCATACCGCAGCGTCGTCGAATGGTTTCAGAATTGAATATTGTAAGTTGAGAAAATGGAGGAGAAATGAACGAAGAGGAGATTGAAAAGAGCAAAGCAGCTGCAATAGCAAAACTTGCTCAATCCATTAGAAAGGCTACGGAGTCCGTGGGTAATATGTTCAAAGCGCTTGAAAGACCGTCTGTAAAGCTATCCATTGAAATTGAAAATTTCTATCGTGAAGCCTGTGAGAAACAAGTTAGTTACGCCGTGGCAAATTGCGCGCGTGGATCTCACACAAGATAGCACCGCTGTTCACGCCAATATTCAATTTGGGAAATGACTCATGTTACGTAAAGACCTGATTCTGAAATAAATCCAGAATGACAAGGGCGGAATTTTCAAACCTGTAATTATAAGTTTTACAGATGTATTAGATCCTGTTGTTGGAGTTACCGTGTATTTTTAAAATCTTCTTTAGCGCAACTATCAGATTGCTGGCGTCATGTTTGGTATAGGTGTTTAGGTCCCGGTTGTGAAAATATTTGTGTATGTAATTCTGAAAATGGGAGTCATCCCATTGAAGCCTCTCTTTCAACTGTCGCAGATAATATTTCTGCCGTAGGGTTATTCCTTTGTTTGCTGTTCGATAATGACGGGTCCTGACAAAGTAATGCATCAGTTTATGGAACTGATCGTCGGTCAAATCTTTTGCGGATCTAACACCGGCGATTCGCTCAAGTGTATTCCTATACTCGTCATCACTCAATGAGAGTTCTCTTTTAACAATGTGAATAACCGCCAGTTTCTTCTTGTCCATAAAACCAGAAATAGTTGTAAGGAAGTGAGGGGTAATTGACAAATGATTCAATCCATCGTTTTAATAAATATAAAGTTAGCATAAACTATAAAATCTTGCTAAATTAAAATTCGTAGAAATGGTTATTGGATCAATTAGGAGAAGGTTATGGTTTTTCGTTTTCTTGATAAATATAGAGATGCGGGCCTGCTTATTCTACGGGTAGGCATAGGTATTATGTTTGCATTCCATGGTTATCCAAAATTAATCGCCGGTCCGGAGACATGGGCGATAATTGGCGGAAGCATGAAGGCTCTGGGGATTGGTTTCGCTCCAACAGCCTGGGGATTTATGGCAGCATTATCAGAATGTGTTGGTGGGATACTATTAGTCCTGGGTTTTTTCACCCGCCCGGCCTGTTTTTTTCTACTTATGACTATGATAGTAGCTACGATTATGCACATTGGCAAGGGTGATCTCTTCCTGAAATATTCTCATGCAATGGAATCAGGGATTCTGTTCTTCAGCTTGATTTTAATCGGTCCGGGAAAGTATTCCCTGGATGGTCAGTATAGGCCTGGCAGAAGGTATTGATAACGAATGCTGTCAGATGAGAACAGATACTCAGGGAAAATTTGACTCAACATTACTATACCGTAGGAGGGTATAGTTCAAAGCCTGCTTTTCCCTGAGTTATGAATTGTCATGGGTTTTAATCAGTTCGCTTAGCCCATCATTTATTCTCTTCCATGTGTCGTTCTGAAGCTTGATGGATTTTTCTTTAAGACTGAGGCCGTCATAATCTGCAGGATATAAAGGCTCTAAGACCTTCTCATAAATAGTTCCACTATTGAAGATCCACGCCCCTTTGGGCGTGATATCCAGACCGCCGTAAGATGCGATAGGGATAATTGGCAGGTTATGTTTTACGGCAATACTGAAGAGGCCACGTTTAAATTCGCTCATCTTATAATCCTTATCTTTTGTTCGAGTGCCTTCCGGAAATATCACTAAATAAGGAGTTAAAGACCCACTATGCAATTTAGTTTCTTTGATATTTTTTGCGGCTTCTGATAGTACCCTCCAGGTTTTTTTATCATCTTTATACACTTTAATCATACCCAGAATTTCAATTCCCTTGCCGAAAATCCAGATTTTGAATAACTCGAACTTACCACAGAACAGCGATTTGCCGCTTACAGTATTTAATATGGCAGGAATGTCCATTATCGAAGTGTGGTTCTGGCAGATTATTGCAGGCTTGTTAATCAGATTTTCCAAACCTGATGCCTCGATCTTTACGTTCAGAAGCTTTAAAAGTTGTTTTGTAAAAGTGTGAGCACGGCCAAAAACAAAATCATGAGACTGTTTCCTGATTAAATCATACTCAATTTTGGCTCGGGCAGTGAAAATGAGATAGAATATTATCGGTAACTGGTATAAAGCAGATTTCAGTGAAAATTTCAACATAATGCCGCCTATTGCCTTTCTAATTTTTAATAAAAAACTTTCAGAGAAGAAAGCTTGGTAATCACTTAATAAAATCCATGCGGAGCATTCTACCATACTTTCCTTGAAAAATTATATAAGTTTTTGCAGACAAATTGAGCGATAGGTTTATACAACATATTCTATTTATCGCGTCTCAGTAAAATGTAATTTCTTTTTTCTATTGAATGCAATTAGGCTTGACAAACGTCTAGTTGTCACGTAAAAGAACCATCGTAGTTGGCTTATTGCTGTACAAATCAATTGTGTAGTTATCAAAGTAGTTTCAGTAGAAACTTTATGGTTTGCCAGAACAAACTGGCAAGGCTGATATTCTTTTTTGATAGTTATGAAAAAAACCGATCAATATACTAAGATAATTGAGTGGTATCCATACGCCGACAAAACACCCATTCGCAACCTGCATAAATCCGCTTTAGATGGGAAGAGAGTTTTCTTGAGGGTAAACTACGATATCGTCTGGGATGCCAGGATAATTGATGACAGACGTATCAGGGCGACGGTTATGGACATTCGCCATATAATGAAACAGGGAGCAAGGACAATAATTATTGTATCTCACAACGGCGTAAGGGAGAACTTCTTCAAAGATAATAAAACCTCTGTAGGGGTTACGAATGATGGAGAGCGTCATCACGGCTATAGTTTGAAACCAGTGGCAAAAAGGCTGACAGAGATCTTGAGGGAGAAAAAACTCCTGCCGGAAGACAGAGAGGTTGTTTTAACCGATGACTGTGTTGGGGGGGAAGTAAAATCCGTCATTAGTAAAGACGGCATCTTTCTTCTGGAAAATGTCATGTTCCGCAGTGGTGAGACCTCAGAGGATGACAATGAGGTAATGGAATTTGCAAAACAACTTCATGATACTACCAATTGTAATGTCTATGTAAATGCTGATCCGGTAACTGCTCACATGGGTCATCATGCATCGCTCGGGCCGATAACAAGCCTCATCTCAGGTCCGAAGGTGGCTGGGTTCCTTCTTACCCAGGAGCTTACTGCACTTGATAATTTTATGAGAAATCCTCATAAGCCTGTAGTTGCCATTATCGGGGGAGCCAACGTCACCGACAAGATCCAGGCGATTAAAAACCTTATTGTTTATGGAAAGGTTGACAGACTGATCTTTGTTGGCGGTATTGCATTTCCTTTTCTCAAAATGCAGGGACACGATGTAGATAACTGTATGTTTGAAGAAGATCAGGATTCGCGGGCACTGGCTCTTTATAGTGCAACTGTAGTGCTTGAGATGGCGAATGGGTATGGTGTTGATTTAGTGCTTCCTGTTGATCACCTTATGGCAAAGCCGACCGGGCTTAACCCTGAGAATGTTAAAGTGAACAAGATCAGTGGGAAATTTTCCCGGTTGAAGGCTTACGATATTGGTTCCGGTACGCTCTCTCTCATACAGAAAAAGATGCGGGATGCAAAAACTATTCTCTTCAATGGGATTGCGGGAAAATATGAGGACGAAATGTTTTGCCATGGTACAAATCGTATCCTGGATCTTGTGTTTGCATGTGAAGCGGAATCCAAAATTATATTTGGCCTTCATAGTGTTACTGCGGCACAAAAAAGGCTTGGCACAAAACCTCCTCCCGCAAGGACATACCTTTTTACGATAGGAGAAGCTGCATTAAAATTTCTTGCCGGTGAGAGATTGACTGCGCTCAACCATTTAGATGATCTTCCTGTTAAGGAACATCTGAAACCAAAAGAACCTGCAAAGGAGAAAGTGAACCTTAACGCGGCAAATACAGAAGAGTTGGAACGATTCCTCGAAATTAAGAGTGGGATTGCAAAAAATATCACAAACTACAGAGAAAATATCGGGGAATTTGAAAGGATCAGTCAGCTGTTTTCCGTACCCGGTGTAACTCTTAAGGAATATACAAAGATACGGGAACATTCCGTGGCCATGCCGAGTCCACTTGAAGTGGCAGAAAGTCAATTTGCGGTTGTTGCGGACATTTTAAAGCTTCCTCTATTTTTGAAAAAAAAATTACTTGCCCCTGAGCGTGTGGAGACATTACGGCTTTCGGAAGATGAAATGATTGGTTATCGGGTACATCACAATTCTGCCCGTGGTCCTGCGAAAGGAGGATTCAGGGAACACCCGGAGGTGTCACTTGATGAGGTCAGGGCACTTGCTATCTGGATGACATGGAAATGCGCTATTGCCGGAATACCATATGGAGGTTCAAAAGGTGGCATCATAGCAAACCCGAGAACTCTGCTTGAACGAAAAGACGCATTAGTAATCAGAGAATATAGTCGCGACCTCAAGGGTAGAAATGCGATTGGGCCACACCTTGACATCCCTGCACCTGATGTTAATACAAATGCGACAAAGATGGCGTGGTTTGTAGACGAATATCTGAAGTCTTCAATCGAGAACAAAGATTTGTCTGATTGGTTGACCGGAGATGCAGAGTTGACTACTAAAATCGTGAATGATTTTCAACCACTTCACACACAACCTTCTTCTCCCATGGAGACTCCATATCTTGATAAGTGTATGGAGGTACTGAAAAAATATCCTGAAGCAAAATGCCATGCGCTTGCTGTCGTTACCGGCAAACCGGCCGATAAGGGAGGTTCGCTTGGCAGAGCGGAATCAACAGGTCGTGGTGTTTTTATCGCACTGAAAAAAGCGGCTGATCATAAAAACATAAAACTCAAAGGTGCTACTGCCGCTATACAGGGGTTTGGTAATGTAGGCAGACCACCGGCAAAATTCCTCCATGATGAGGGGGTAAAGGTAGTAGCTATTACGGATGCCAGTGGAGGTATCTACAACCCAAGTGGCCTGGATATAGACGCAGTTATGGAACATGTGGATACGGCCGGTGGAGGTTTTTTGAAAGGATTCGAGGGTGGAAGGGAAATCACAAATGATGGTATTTTTGCACTGGATATCGACTTCCTCGTTCTTGCTGCACTTGAGAATGCTATAGACAGGAATGCATACGGCGTAAAGGCAAAAGTGATTGTGGAAGGTGCTAACGGGCCTATCACCCCGGAAGGCGACAGGATTGTAACAGGAAAAGGCACATTTATTACTCCAGATATAAGTACAAACCTGGGAGGTGTATTTGTCTCTTATCTGGAATGGGTACAAAATTTAAAGAACGAGCGTTGGGATTTAGACAAAATTAATAGATTGCTTGAAGACAATATCTGCATGATATTTGATGACATAATCAAGATTTCTCAGGAGCGAAAGATTGAAATGAGAACTGCCGCTTCCATTATGGCAATAGGACGTGTCGCCGTGGCTGAGCTTTCCAAAGAAATTGTGAAAATGGTAATTTCATCACATCCGCATCTATCAAAAGAGAATATGTTATCAGAAGATACACTTGAAGCTTTACGGAATTATCTTACCTATCTGCGTGATGATTTGATGAAACGAACACCACTCGATTACTGGACACTTGTCATATTGATATCAAATATGGAAAATGTGATAAGTTCCAACAATATTCCTGATGAGAATATCATAGAAATAATAAAAGATATCTACACGGAAGCCACACTCCTCTTCTCCTCATTTGTAAAAGCCAAACCGGATAACGATGATCTCTTGATGGCAGTGGCTGCTTTGCCGGAAGAGGCGAGAAAGCAGTTATAAACAGATGTAAGCCTCTCTTAACTCCGATAAATATTTATTATCTAAAAGATACTCATGTTGAAAAATGGATTGCAATAATCTAGATCCAAAATTAGTTGAAAAAGCGAAACAAGAAGCGGCTGGCCCACTTGGAAGAGAAATGGCGAAATTTCCATTGCGTTTTGCAAAGGCCATACTCTTTGAAGACTTGCCAGATGACAAGTCTCGCCATACAGTTATTAATGGTACCGTAACACTAGTTGATCTTGGAAGTGGTCAAATGGCAATAACCTGTTCTCATGTACTAGATGGATATCGAGAAAGACTGAAAGAAAGTAACAAGGTTGTCGCTCGAATAGGTAATGCCATCTTAAACCCATTGGAATATTTGATCGATGAATCTTCAGAATCAGAATTAGATTTGGCAACACTTAATTTAAAGGAAATAAGCAACAATGAAATAAGCTTAGGAAGGGAAATAGGAACAGCATTCTTTCACCCTGAAACTTGGCCGCCTAGCGATGTTAAAGTAGGTGATTATGTTGCTTTTGGTGGATTTCCTGGAAAATTGAGGGAGCAAACATCTAGTGGTGATCTTATATTTGGCTCGTTTAGTAGCGGTGCATCTCAAATCAGTTCTATTAATGATGAATATTTCATCTGCAAATTTGAAAGAGAATATTGGGTTAAATCACTGGGTATAAAAAGTGAAAAAGATTTACGTATATTAGAAGGGTTAAGCGGAGGGCCTGTTTTTTCGATCAGAGAAAACAATGGAATAATGTATCACGAATTTGTCGGAATAATTTATGAGTTTTCTGCTGATTATGATCTATTGCGCATTCGCAAAGTAAAATTTATTAATAAGGAAGGAAGAACTTCACGGAATTGAATCAGTACATTTTTGAATATCTAAACAACCTCAGTCAACTGTTTAATATACTGCCTTAAACCTTCGGTTCCCGCATACCGCACTCCCAATTTTTCTGACTCGGTATTATCAATAGTGTTCTTTGGCTGTTTGGGTGTACCGCTGATTTTGGATTTGGAACCGCATATCTCTTTGGCCATTTCTGCTATGG
>CAYTGO010000017.1:22741-38131 GCA_964437425.1 uncultured Candidatus Scalindua sp. | reverse complement strand
GTACCGCTGATTTTGGATTTGGAACCGCATATCTCTTTGGCCATTTCTGCTATGGACAAGTTGTCGATATAGAAGTCCGACAGATTATAAACTTTCCCAAAAGCGTCCTTGTTTTCAATTGCTGCATCTATGGCATGTGCAACGTCTGTAACATCTACTATTTTGCCACCTCCTACCACCTCTACGTCAACTCCATTTTTGATGTTTTTAATTAGGTCGTACCATTCAGAGTGGGCCAGGTTTGGATCGATACCGTAGATACCTACAGGTCGGAACATGGTTGTATTAATACTCTTTGACAAGAAAAACGAATGGCAGAATGCCTCTACCGCGGCCTTATAGGCGCCATAGTTTGAGTCAGGTATGAGGGGGTGTTGTTCGTCGAGTTTGATATCGGGAAAGATATATCCATAAACGGCACAGGAACTGGTAAATATGAATTGCTTTGCTCCATGCAATGTTGCGGTATTCAGTAGCTCTAAACTGCCTGATAGATTTACATCCACTAATTGTCTGAAATCACTATTGGCTGAGTCACGAAAACCTGCTCCGTTTCTCTCATACGCCATGTGGATGACGATGTCGGCTCCTTGAACAAATTCCTTTAAGGCTTCCTTGTCGTCCAGATCACCCTCTACAAACGTAATCTTCTCTTTGAAATTGCTAAGATGTGAAATGTTGCTGGAGCTCCGTATCAGCGCTTGTATCTGGACGTCTCTTTCAAAAAGCCTCTTTGCTACATAATGTCCCAGGAAACCTGACAAACCGGTAATGGCAATCTGCATGGTTTAGTATAAGAAATTTAGAAATTAAAATATCTCATCAAGTTTCTTGGAAATCAGTGAAAGAGTTTTATCTTTTGTCAGGTACTCTACCTCGCCCGGGTGTACTTTCAAATCGGTTAGCATCTTCTTAATCTTTTTCCATCCGGTTTCTATTTTCTTCTCACTGGTTTCCAGATATAAGTTTGAGACTAATTCCCCCAGTTTCTGTACAAGGCGAATGTCTTTGTTGTCATAAAAATTTTTGATAACCTTTTGCTGGTATTTGCTGTAGCCTTTTTCATTCATCCTGATCCCTTTATTTGTTCTCTTTATTCCCGAAAGGTAATAATTTTTTAATACTACCTGCTGCTTTTTCTACTGATTCCCTGGCAGCTTCCTGGAGTTTTTCACTTGCATCTTTTCCTGCATCCGTTGCCTTTTCTACTGATTCCACGGCCGTTTTACGGGCTTTTTCACTTGCATTTTTTCCTGCTTCTAAAGCCCTGCCAGTGGCCTCTTGTGCTATCTCAGTGGTTTTCTTAACCGTTCCCGTAAGCCCTTTCTTCAATTTATCGACATTGAAACTGGTGAGCTTGGCTATGGTAGTATTCTTCAGGGCTTTAATTACTATCAGGCGCATAAATGATTTGGGATCCGATACATCCTCATACTGTTCGTCAATATTTACGTTATACTCTTTAACCTTAGGTGAGCTTCCCTTTGAATAATCTTTATAGATAACTTTGTCTATTTTCAACTCTAATAGATCTATCTGAATATCAGGCATCTCAGTTTTCTCTTTTCCCGTATCACTCTTTTTAGGTTCCTCTACTTCTTCCGCTTCTTTGACAACTCTCAGTGAATCAAGATTCAGTTCGCCTGCCTCATTCTTCACGACGACAAATTCTTTTAGATGCAACCTGACCTCTTCAAGGTGTGCCTTCCCTCCCATAATGGCGCCCAGGTTATAGTCAACATAAATTTCCGGTAAATCAACCATTAGTTTATCTTCGAATCCCTGTGGATTGTGCAGCTGCATTTCATTTATGCCAATTAGTGATTTAAATACACCGACATTCATGCTCCTGATGTTTAGCTTAAGGCCTGTCATTGCCCTGACTCCGGTTGTAACGGAAGTCTTAATAATCATATTCTTACCAATAAGAAGTGCAATCAATACAGCAAATACAATAGCCGGAATCATTATGATTTTTCTCTTCATACTGTAACCTTCCTCTTTCTAATTATATAATTTTCATGGCTTTTCCAATTTTCTCAAAATGGTCTATTGCCAATGTAAGATCTTCTTCGCTATGTGTGGCAGAAAGCATTGCGCGAATACGTGCCTTGCCTGCAGGTACTGTAGGGAAACCTATTGATTGTGCAAAAATTCCAGCATCGAATAACTTCTGGCTGAACTCCTTTGCTACTTTGGCATCGCCTATCATAACCGGAGTTATCGGTGTCTTTGTAATGCCGATATTATATCCGAGTCGTTTCATCCTGTCCTGGAAAAATCTGGTGTTTGACCAGAGTTTCTTGACCAGATTATCAGATTTGTTAAGGGTGTCTACAACCGAGATACATGCCGCCACGTCAGCAGCTGTTACCGCACTTGAAAAGAGGAAGGGGCGTCCTTTCTGCATCAGATATCCCGTTAATCGCTTAGTCCCTGCAATGTAGCCTCCCACGGCCCCGAATGCTTTTGACATGGTACCCACTTCAATATCCACCTTGCCATGTAGGTTGAAATGGTCGACAATGCCTCTGCCGCCTCTGCCCAGAACACCTTCGCCGTGTGCATCATCCACCATGGTAATGGCATTGTATTCTTCTGCTATCTCTACTATTTCCTGTAATGGTGCAATATCTCCTTCCATACTGAAAACACCATCAGTAATAATAAGCTTCCGTTCAATATTTTTTTCAGACTGAATCTTTGCCTGCAGGTCTTCAGGGTTACCGTGTTTATATCGTACAACCCTGGTCTTTGCGAGGCGGCAACCATCAATAATGCTCGCGTGATTGAGCTCATCTGAGAAAACAACATCTTCTTTGCCGACAATTGCCGGAATAACGGCAAGGTTTGCGCAGAACCCTGACTGGAATGAGATGGTGCTCTCTGCTCCCTTAAATTGTGCCAGCTTCTGTTCCAGCTCTTTATGTAGTGCAGTTGTTCCGGCGATCGTCCTGACTGCCGCGGGGCCTACGCCGTAAGTGTCAATTGCATTATGAGAAGCAGTTTTCGATTGCAAATCATTAGCAAGTCCCAGGTAATTGTTCGAACTGAGATTGAGTACACTCTTTCCGTCTACGGTAATCCATGCCCCTTGAGGCCCTTCAACAGTACGAATGTTAATGAGCAGGCCCGCTTCCCTGAGTCTCTCCAACTCTTCATTAATGAAATTCAGTTTGTCCATGATATTGTTTCGGTTCAGGTTTGTCGCCCGAACCTGCATTTAAAGCCCATCAATCATAAAGCCTACACTTCCAAAATAACCTTTCCGCATTTTCCCTCCCTCATGAGTTTTATACCTTTTTCATAATCCTTTAATGGAAACTGATGGGTGAGGATCGGGTCAGGATTGACAATGCCGGATGATAAGAAGCGAGATGTCTTATGCCATGAGGAAAAGACCTTTCTCCCTGTTATACCGTAGATGCGGATCTTCTTAAAGATAACCTCTTTGTTGAGATCAATTGAAACAGGTTTTTCGTAAATACCCAGGATAGAGATCCTGCCTCCGGGTGTAATAACTTCCAGCCCCTGGTTCAGAGCCTGATTATTTCCTGAGAATTCCAGTACTACATCTACACCATTATTATTTGTGGCGTCAAGGATGAGAGGGGTTATATCTTTTTTTCCGGGGTTAAGTACCATGTGGGCTCCCATTTTTTTACTGATGGCCAACCGGTAATTATTTGGATCTGATACTATAATTAATGATGCTCCACTTGCTCTGGCAATACCTGTGGCAAAAAGTCCGATCGGTCCCGCACCAAGAATTAAGACGGTTTTTGCAGAGACATCTTCCGCCATGACGGTATCAATGGCATTTCCGAAAGGTTCCTGAATAGTAGCCCATTTATCAGGGATGTTCGAATTGGTTTTCCACAAGACATGTTCGGGCAAGACAAGATATTCTGAAAGTGCACCATCATAATCTACTCCCAGTAGTTTGAGGTTTCTGCATACTTCAGAATATCCGCTGCTGCATTGGTAGCAGTGCCCACATGAAATATGGCTTTCAGCTGAAACACGATCTCCGACATCTACATGAGTTACTTCATTACCAATTTTCTCCACTATTCCAACAAACTCATGGCCAATTATGCGGGGAGGTTTAAAGCGATGTCGTGCCCAGCGAGTCCAGTCGTATATATGCACATCCGTGCCACAGATAGAAGCGAGTGTGACCTTAATAAGTACATCTCTCAGGCCTATACGCGGAGTGGGCACATTTATAAGCTCCATACCCTTTTTACGTTTTGTTTTAGCAATGGCTTTCATCAGGAAGCACCCATTAACAATTTCTAAAATATGTTAGTTAAAATATAGTATATACATTTTGATTTATCAATGTTTAACAGTTAATTTAGTTAAAAAAAAGTTTACTTTTTACTGTTACTTGCTAAGATTCATGCGTTATTTGTGTTGTTATTATAACTCTCTTTAATGTTGAAATCTGCTGGGGGTAATTATGTTTCATATTAACACAAAACAATTCTCTATCATCATACTTTTACTTTTCAGTTTTTTCGTTCCGCATATTTCAACTACTTCTTTTGCACAAAAAACAGAAGAGGAGAATCCTTTAAATCTTGAAACACTTTTGGATGAGACTGCTTCAACATCAGGAGGGGTGCCGGATCGTCTGAGGTTTCAATACGAGATGGCAGAACTCCTGGGAGAAAGAGTCGGCCCAGATGATTCAGGGAACGTTCACCATTTGGGTGGGCTTTCGAGCTTTTATACCGGACCGGAGAAACTCTTTCCCGGAAAGGGAACGTACGGAAATCTTTATAGTTTTTTGCCACTGATACGATGGTACGACCCTGCATATTATTACAATAGCGAAATCTTTCATCCCGGTAGTACTGTAGAAGGAGAGTTTACAAATAGAGAGTGCGTTACTTGCCATATGGTAGAGAGCCCGGGAATTGTTACTCAATGGAAGCAGAGCAAGCACGCAGAGCCATCAGGTGGAAAGGATATAGTCGGATGTGACAGGTGTCATGGAAAGAATCATAAAAAACTCAAAATGCCTTCTTACGATCTCTGTGGTGAGTGTCATGAAAAGCAATTACAAGGGCATCGTCAAAGTGGTCAAGGTTCGCATGCTAATGCCTATCACCTTGAGCTAATCGAGTTAGGGTGTCAAACGGAGAAACCTGCCGAAGAGACAGCTGCCTGCCTTGGCTGTCATGCTGTTGAGAATCGATGTGATGGTTGTCACACCCGGCACCGATTTTTTACATCTGAGGCTAGAAAACCAAACAGTTGTGCAGTCTGCCATTCCGGTCCTGAACAATATGAGTATGAGATGTATATGCAATCGTACCACGGTATGATTTATCAGGGAGAAGGGCAGACCTGGGATTGGACAAAGCCACTCAACGCGGAAAACTATACAGTCCCAACCTGCGCATATTGCCATATGCCCAAAGGAGATCATAATGTTATCAGCACATCTACCGTTTATACTTTCATGGGTACTTCTCTTGTAGACAGGGGGGCAGATAAGTACAGGGCGACAAGGGATGCATGGGTTGCGGTGTGTAAGGATTGCCACTCTCCCAGATTTGCAAGGGATCATTTAGAGGCTATGGATGAAGCGGTTAAACTCAGCTTTGTTAAATACCGTGAGGCGATGCGTATTGTGATGGACTTGTACAATCATAATCTGATAGATCCCATGCCTGCCGACCTTGCCCCGGATTCTACCGGTCACAGTGTATTCAGTCTTTTACCGGGAAAGGGAGAGGTGAGAAAATATAACGTGTCTAATATAGAGCGACTGGCCTACGAAATGCTGGTAGATATTATTGATGCGATCTTTAAAGCCAAGTCGCACAACGCCTATTACAGCCCTGTTTATGGATATTGGGAATGGGCTCAGGATCGATGGCTTATTCAGATAAAGGATGAGGCAAGTAAGCTCAAGCGTTTTGCAGAGATAGAAGAAAAAATAGGTATCAAGCACAGCGCATATTCCTTCTGGAAGCATGGAGAGTATACAGATCTGTTGCTGGGTTGGAAGAGAAAAGAGTGATGTAATGTGGGCTTTATTGTTCTGTTTGTCTCTATATTTGATCGTTGTTGGGTTATAAATGAGCATTACATAAGTAGAAAATGCCGATTTTAGGACTATTATTGAAGATTTAATACTTGAACATGGAATAGACAAGCATTATTATACGGGCACGTGGCTTGTTTGCTAAATCAAATTAAAGGTTAAACAAAAATCTAAAATAGGAGGCAGGGGTTATATCATGATTACGGTAAAAGAAATACTAAAGGATAAGGCTAGTGGTATCCTGACCATTTCACCTGAGGATACGGTGTACAGAGCTTTAGAAATAATGGCAGAAAAAGATCTCGGTGCGTTAATAGTTGTTGAGGGTGAAAAAGTTGTAGGGCTATTTTCCGAGCGTGATTATGCGAGGAATATTGTTTTGCAAGGGAAATCCTCCAAGAATACGTTGGTCAAAGACCTGATGAATCCAAAGCCGTGTTGTGTTCGTCCTGAACATACACTAAACGACTGTATGGCTTTAATAACAGAAAAACGTACACGTCATTTGCCAGTGCTTGATGGGGAGAAGCTGATTGGTATTGTAAGTATCGGTGATGTTGTGAAGCAGTACATTGTTGATAAAGAGTTTACCATTAAACAACTCGAAAATTACATTGCAGGTGGTTTGTGAGACTAGCGCCTGTAAAATAACATCCGGCACTGCCCTGCAAGGCGCACAGCTGTATTGTTATTTTACAGGCGCTATCGGTGTGTTATCATTTGATGACAATCAATTATTTCACTTTGCTGATAATTGAAAAACCACTAGCCCTTTTTTTTGTTTTTGCGGCCCCCATTCTTCTCGTATACTTATCTGAAGTGTCAATAAAGCAAGTCTTGATAATTTGCTGTGTATTTGGTTGGATAGCTAAAAAAACATAAGCTTTATAATTGCTTTTAATTCAACTCTGCTTGTGTCCTCCGTATCATTTTCTTTTAAAATCATAGCAAATTTGCAGGTATAACTTCTTGCCATGTGGGGCAAAGACATTCTGTCTGTAAAAAAATTGTGTTCTAATTGCAGATTGACATTTTGTCAATTATGGCTTTTGTTGTCTAGGTGTTCCGTAAATAATAAAACATTCCTATCATGTGCCTTCTGCAGTACTTATGAGAAGAAATATGGCTGCTTTTTCCCTTAAATAGTTTTGGTATCACAATTGCTTATCTCTTTACTGCGCTATTGTTGTTTGGATTTTTAGTAGGGCGTGATTAGGCTTTTTCGCTTTGTCACGGTTTCTATTTTATTTAGTGCGATGCGATGGGGGGCAAGGAAGGCCGTCTTGTTACGTTGCACAATTTTATTTTTTTACTTTCCTAAACTTTGAAGGGGGGGAATGTATTTATGAAAGCAACAGTTGATACGTTTACTGGTGCGGCAGTCGCAAAAGAGGATATGATAAGAAACAAGTTTGGGCAGTATTGGGTTCTCTCAATGCTTGCAGGTTTTTACGTCGGACTTGGAATTCTGCTCATATTCACGGTTGGAGCTCAGTTTGCTTCTGTGAAGTCTGTAGCCACTAAGGTGATCATGGGATGTTCGTTTGGTATCGCTCTGACACTCGTCATCTTTGCGGGTTCAGAATTGTTTACGGGTAACAATATGGTGATGTTGATTGGCTGCCTTAAGGGAAAAACAGGTTGGGGCTGGATGATTTGGCTCTGGTTTATCTGTTGGGTTGCTAATCTCGCTGGTTGTTTGCTGTTAGGTGTTATATGGTCTCAAACCGGTTTGGGAGATGGGAACATTACGGGTAAATTTATCGGTAAGGTTGCCGGTGCTAAAATGAACGGGCCGTTTTGGTTCCTGTTCTTTCGTGGTATCCTCTGTAACATGCTTGTATGCTTGGCTGTCTGGATGTCAGCAAAGGCTAAGAATGAAGCTGCTAGGATATTCCTGATATTCTGGTGTCTATATGCCTTTATTGCATGCGGTTATGAGCATAGCATTGCGAACATGACAATTTTTAGTTGTTCTCTTATGACAGCTCATCCTGCTAACGTTACTTGCGGAGGTTTTGCCTGGAATATGGCTGCGGTTACTGCTGGTAATATAGTAGGTGGTATGGCGATTGGTGTAGCATACTGGTTCTCCGTATGGTCACCTGATGAGTCTCTGGTACCTGGTGGCGATGGGGGAAGGTCTAGAAGTCTTGTAGATCCTACTCAAGGTGCAATACCAGGCGGTGAGATAGTAGGTGTAGATGAAAATGACAACAACATTGTTGAGGTGCTTCCAAGTTCATCTCGGCAGGGTTAGTTTTCAGGACTGAGCAGTGATAGCAGATTTTCTGCGATTCGCATCAGTCGGTATTATTATGCAGGCGCATTGGCGCGGTTGAGCAAACGCTCGATCGTGTCAATGCTCTGCGACTATCCTTCAAGTTTAAGCGTGGTATAGGTAGCCTTGAACTTGGCAGACAGTTGCAGGTGTCGTTTTGCAGGGAGCGTATTCTCTGTTTTGTGAGATGTGGGCAGTTGTTCGGTGCAAATCATTTAGCAAGAAAATGTTCCAAGTATTGGTCTCAGCTAAGTATGGCGTTTTTAACCCGTATTTTATAAAAATATCTTCAATGGGGAGAATAGAGCTATGTCGTTAATGAATAAGATTAGTGAATTGCCTAGGGCACCGCAACCACCGGTTGCATGGAAAGTGTTGTGGATTACTTTTGTTGGTTCCATGGTTGGTATAGCGATTACAGC
This sequence comes from uncultured Candidatus Scalindua sp., assembly GCA_964437425.1. Taxonomy (GTDB): domain Bacteria; phylum Planctomycetota; class Brocadiia; order Brocadiales; family Scalinduaceae; genus Scalindua. The sequence continues at coordinate 29,367 of CAYTGO010000017.1, read as the reverse complement.
TTTCCTTGCTTTTAAGTGGAAATGTCCCCTGCTGTTAGGGCCCTTTGGTGCGACGGCAGTCTTGGTTTATGGTGCTTATAAGGCTCCGCTGGCACAACCAAGGAATGTTCTGCTAGGGCATTTTCTTGGTGCATTAATGGGCGTCGCTATATATGACTTTTTTGGTCTCTCATGGTGGTCTCTTGCACTTGGTGTTACTCTGGCGCTTATTTTTATGACTGTGACTTATTCCGTTCATCCCCCCGCAGGCGCAACTGCGTATGTGGCTATTCAGACTGGTGGTTTGGGTATGGATTACTGGTATATTTTGAACCCAGTTCTTCTTGGGGCTCTCATCCTGGTTGTAACCGCCATCATCATTAACCGAATGGGCAAAAGGGATTATCCCGTAGCTTGGTGGTGATATACCTGTTAACGATGTCATGATTTTCTATTCCGGATATCAGCAGCTGGAAATTAGTCGCTTTGTTTAGTAGGTAAAGTGTGTTTCCTGCTGTAAAGTGAATTATTTAATGCGTTATAATCTAGAACGAGGAGTGTGTGTTAAACAACGCTTATACGTCTTTGTTTGACAGACCGGCAAAACACTCTTGAGACTCAATGGGAAATTATAAATATGCATTTTATGGAGAAAAATAATGAAAATATCGCTTAAAAATTACATCATACTAATGCTGATTTTCTTCACGTTGCTGCCGTTTGTTTTGCTTAGGATTATTGCATACCCGAAAATACAGTCAGATCTTAAGACGGTAATCATGGATAATCTCGAAACTGTAGGTAGCAAGCAGGCGGACATAGTATCATCATGGATGAGTGAAAGGAAAACTGATGTGATAGTTACCGCTAACAATCCGTATATTGCTAATAGCTTGAAAAGTGGTGATACGGAGGCGACAGAATATCTGGAGCTGGTTGTTGCGGAATATGGTTATAAGGGCGCCTTTGTATGTAATGACGATGGAATAGTCACGCTTGCTACGTCGGAAGAAGAAATTGGAGCCGATCTTTCTGGAAGAGATTTTTTCCAACAGGCTATGCAGGGGGCACCGTACGCTACAAGTATTATACCGTCTACAATAGCCCTTACGAACGAGTTTGATGAGAAGGAAATAGGTTTGCCTACGATGTTCGTTTCTGCACCATTAAAAGATGGTGATACTGCGATTGGAGTTGTTACTTTCAGGATCCATGTTGCTACATTAAGCAACTTGCTACAAAGTCAAAGGTTTGGAAAAACAGGTGAAACATTCATTGTCGGTAAAGATGGGCTCATGCTTACGGAATCCAGGTTTAGCTCAAATTTGAAGAAGACCGGAGCGATTAAAGTAAGGAGTGCTTTGGAGTTGAAAGTGATTAATCCCGATAACGGAAAGCTTACCTATTCTGTTAACCAGTGCCTTAAAGGCAAAAACGGCTCCAGTTCAAAAGGCTATAAAGATTATGCAGGTATATCGGTACTGGGAACATGGAGTTGGCTGCCGGAGCTTGATTGGGCTGTTATTACAGAGATAGACAAGGCTGAAGTTTATGGAGTGGCGTATAATCTCAATACTCTTGGTTGGGTGTTGCTATTTGGAATTGCATTTCCGATTGTATTTTTTGCATATGTCGTTGGTAAAAAGATATCTAGCCCGATAATCGAGCTGACTGAGGCTACTGAAAAAATGTCATCGGGAGATCTGACGCAGCGAGTAACTATAGATAGGGGAGATGAGCTCGGCGTTCTGGCTACCTCATTTAATACAATGGCAGGGGCACTTGACAAAAAGACAAAAGAGATTGAAGAGTCTGAGGAGTCCTACAGAAGTCTGTTTAATGCCCTTCAGGCAGGTATTTACCAATGTGAGCCAGGAGTCGAAGGTAAGTTTACATGGGTAAATCAGTCATGTGCGGAAATGTTTGGCTTTGAATCACCTGAAGAGATGGAAGGTACGAAGGTAAAAGATATCTATGTGGATCAAGCCGATAGAAAAAAACTGGTAGATAAGCTTGAAAAAGATGGTGTCTGGAAAGATTTTACGTCCTATTGTGTAACCAAAAAAGGAGGGAAATTTTACACTGAACGTACATCAAATATGGTGAAGGACGAAAAAGGAAAGCCTGTTCGTATTGAGGGTGTGATCAGGGACATCAGCGACCGAAAGAAAAAGGAAGATGATCTACAAAAAAAAGCTAGAAAGAAGTCAGAGTGATAAGCGTTGAAAGGTGTGTATGCTGTAAGGATATAAGCAAATTATTGTAGACGTTTGTTCTGTCAAAGAATTTATATAAATAACACTACACTAACTAAGGAGTGGGAAATTATGGGTAATGGAAACTCTAAGGGTCTTTCGGTAAATGCGAAGACCATCATTCTGCTGATATTGTTTTTGGATGTCGGATTTACAGTTAAGATGATACACAAATACAACGACATGAAGGATGCGGGTTTTGTCAGGGAAAAAACCTTTGCCGAAAATATGGAAAAAAGGGTTATGAAGGCCTTTGGTTCTGCAGAAGAGGCAAAAAAGCTGGTTGAAGATGCCGTGCAACAAAAACAGGAAGCAGAGAAAATTGCAGCAACTCTAAGAACAGAGAATGCCGGCTTGAAAAGCAAAAACCGACAGCTTGAAGAATCAATTGAGAAGCTTAAACAGTGAAGTATTGCAGTTGATTGAAAGAAAAAGAGATTTAGAAAATCGCTAGACTTATGGTAAAGAGTTTTTTTTTGCTTAGTACGTAAATATACATGTGGTATATAGCTTAAAAGCTTGTTACTTATACATATAATTTGTCGAGCATTCTATTTGGATTGTCTTGTATCGACCGCAGTTCATAAGCCATGAATTAAGCTAAACATGCGGAGTTCCGGATCGTCCGTGAGCAGAGTTTACTTAGTTAAATTATGGTTCCTCTTTATCATGCGCAAGGCTAGATAAAGGCATTACTCTTGCCAAAGTGGTAGATAATAATAAATAGCTAAACTCAGGTATGTAAACCACGCATTTGGAAGAGTATCTCGCTGTCCGATTGAAAGCCGGCTGTTCAATAAATTTATAGACATTTTTTATAGATTTATAATTTAGTTTTAAATAATTATGAAGATGTTATAATCAGTCGATCTGAGATTTATTATGACATAATTTTTTTTTAAAGTTTTGGGAGGATGAATCTGTGGCATATTTAAAAGGTAAGAAAGGAATTAGTGAAAAAAGCAATTTGTTCTGGAAGAGTGTTCTTTTCAGTGCAGTTGTTGCTGTTTTTGTTTCCATGCTGTGCCTTGGTAATTTAGCGTCAGCAGGAGGCGGTCTTGAAGGGAAGGACCTATACAATAAATACTGTGCACCGTGTCACGGTGAAGAAGGTGACGGGTATGGCCCATTATATGGGGCTCTTTATCCAAAACCAAGAGATTTTACAAAAGGTCAGTACAAAATTCGTACTAACGCAACAGGTTCTTTGCCTACGGATGCAGATCTTATTCATGTGATTTCTGTTGGTGTCCACGGGACATCTATGATGCCATGGGATATCCTTGATCAAGACCAGATAAAGTCACTACTTCCAGTGTTAAAGAGTTTTTCTGAAGCCTGGCAGTACAGGGAACCAGAACCATCTGTAGTTGTGGGACCTGAGTTAAGGTCAACGCAGAAGACTATTGCAAGAGGTAAGGAGCTTTATTTTCAGAAAGAGTGTTGGAAGTGCCATGGTGAAACAGGAGAAGGAGATGGTCCTAGCAGTTACGATCTTGAAGATGAGTGGGAAATTCCGATTCAAGCCTACAATTTTACCATGCAGGATAAGTTTAAGGGAGGCTCTACAAATAAAGATATCTATCTGAGGTTTACAACTGGCGTGAACGGTACACCGATGCCCTCATTTGCTAATGAGCTCTCAGACGAGGATCGCTGGTGTATGGTGCACTTTGTAAAATCACTTGCAAATAAAGCAGAAAAAAGTGAACATGCTGAATAAACTGAATAAGATTTTTTTTATATAAATTAAAGGAGAATGAGTATTATGAATTATGCAAAAAAACTGATGCTTTTCCTTACTATGGCGCTACTGGTTATCGCCATACAGTTCTCAGGATCAGTTCGAGCACATGATGAGGCTGCAGCGAAAGAACCTTACGTGCCAAAGACAGTAGATATTTATGAAGGTTTTCCTGACTGGTACAGTCCTATCTTTAAGGACAATGTTGGCCTGAGTGAAGGTGCAGGTCTGTTCAAAGACTATTATAAACCTTTGAAGATGCAGATGTATATGTCTCCAATGAGGCATTATGAAAAGATGGATATATTAGATCATTCTCTGTTTATTGAGAAAGAGCGCAGGGATCTTTGTATCAGGTGTCATGATGGTATTAATACCGGTGCAGTCCATGACTGGAAGGGTTCTGCCCATTTTAATCCAAGAAAGACTGAGTTGATTGCCCGTAAGACAAAGATCATAGAGGAGTCTATTGGAAGAGAAATTATCAACGTTGACTGTTTTGACTGTCATGCGGACACAGAGAAAAATGAGATAAGGATGCCACATGCTGAGGTATGCAGTGAGTGTCATGAGAGACAGGTACGTCAGTTTAACAGTGAGAAGGACCATGGCCGTCCTAACCACATACAGGCGATGGAGGCCAACGTTCTTGTACCTTGGTATCCAGAGGCAGACAGAAGGGGATGGTTAGCAGGAAATGGCGGTTGTGATATGTGTCACGGTATTTCAACTAAATGTGATCCATGTCACACAAGACATTCATTTTCCGCTGCAGAAGCACGAAATCCAAAAGCCTGTATGACTTGTCACATGGGCCCAGACCATCCGGACGCAGAGTCTTATGGTGAGTCAAAGCATGGTATGATTTTAGAGATGGAAGAGGAAAGTTACAATTTCGATAAACCTCTTGCTCACGTGCAGGTTGGTGAAGAGTACCGTACACCAACATGTCAGTTCTGTCACATGTATCAGGGTGGTGGAAGATTTACGCATAACTTTGTTTCAAAGGGTATCTGGCGTATGGGTACGGTTCCACCGTCAAATATCGAGTACAAGTCGTCACTCAGTGCATATCCATACGGGATTAACATCATTGCTCCAAAAATAGATGTTTACTCGGATGAGAACCTTGATAAGAGGGATAAATGGGTGGAGGTTTGTTCTAACTGTCATAGTCCTCGCTTTGCTTATACGTATCTAGAGCAGCTTGATGATTATATGTTCCAGGCTTTCAAGCTTACGGATGATGCGCAGAAGATTATTGATGATCTCATTGCAGAAGACATTCTGTATCCGTCTGTGGGAGAACGTGATATCTACCCACTTGGTGATAAAATTGCAGAGCTATTACCGGCATCCTTAATCGGCGATGGTGTGTATAACGCATTTAAGTCATTAGGTGGAAAGGTGCCGGTTGTCGGGCCTATCCTCGGAGTGTACGCCATGTTCTATCAGGGTGATAATAACCCGTCTCTAATAGAGACAGAATATGCCAAGATGTGGTTTTGGTATAAGCTTCAGGGTTATAAAGGCTATGCCCATGCCCAGCAGGATATAATGTGGTGGTGGGGCCAGGCACCAATGTTTCAGCAGCTTGGTAAGATACAGTCTGAGAGTATGAGATTGCGTAGAGAGCATGCTTTAGAGCAGGGCTCTGGTGGTGCACAATCGGTTTCACACGGAAGCAGTGGGGGCCACAAAAGTGCGACAAAGGAGGCCGCTTTACCAGACAATGTGTGGGAAGTACGAGATTTGGATTATTAAATATGTACATTGATGCGGATTATGTTTGTTCGCAGTGATAAGATAGTAGAAAAGGCGCTCATATAATGAGCGCCTTTTTTTTTTGTTCAAACAAAAAAATAGATATATTTTTATTGTTTGGGATGATTGTCCATACAGGCAATTTAATTAGATTACTCGATATCTCTTTTGTATAATGCAAATTATATTTTTGTTAACAAAATTTAGTGAAATGAATATGAAAACAATAGGCTTCTTAATTCTGTTAGTGACATTATTTGTCGGTTCATCTCTTTATGCACAGGGAGAACAATCGGTAGATACAAACCTGCATAAAGCACGGGAATTTGAAAAAAAAGGTGAATATCTTAAAGCGGTAGAGATATATGAAAAATCTGTGCTGGCAGAAAAGGCCTCTCCCCTGCAAACGGAATCAAATATAGTAATGGGCCTGAATCAAGCCGCTTACTATTATTCTCTGTCCGGTCAATATAAAACGGCTACCGATAAAATTGATGAGGCGCTGGAAATAGCCAGAAAACTTGATCGGGAAGATCTTGTTGCCGACTGTCTCAGCCGTTTTGGGTATTTTTACAATTATTTGGAGAGACATGATGTTGCTATTAAGTACTATCTGGAAGCTTTAGATATATACAGAAAACTGGGGCAGGATGGAAAAATTGCTTCTAGCCTCAACTACATAGGCAATACTTACAACTTCCTGGGGCAACATGATACGGCAGTAGAGCATCTTGAGAGGGCTTTGGAAATAGATAAAAAACTTGGCAGGGAAGACAAGGTTGCTTCAGGCCTCGATAATATTGGAAAAGTCTACGAAACTATTGGAAAATATGACAATGCAATTGAGTACTATGAAAAAGCCTTATCAATAGCCAGAAAGTTGG
>CAYTGO010000017.1:15316-22641 GCA_964437425.1 uncultured Candidatus Scalindua sp. | reverse complement strand
TATGACAATGCAATTGAGTACTATGAAAAAGCCTTATCAATAGCCAGAAAGTTGGAGGTGGAGGAAATAATTTCAAATGAACTTAACAACATTGGTAATATCTATAAATCTTTGGGACAAGATACTTCTACCATCAAATATTATGAAGAATTTTTCGCAATATATAGAAAATTGTGGAAACAAGATAGCATTGCCTATCGGAGTGGGCTTAATAAATTTGGCGATATCTGTAAATCTACGGGTCAATACGAAAATGCTCTTATGTATTATGAAGAGGCTCTGGATATATACAAAAATCTTGATCAGGGTAGGGGAGTTGCTACTTGCCTCAACAATATTGGCACTGTTTACCAATCTCAAGGACTGCATGAAAAAGCCGTTAAATATTTTGAAGATGCTATTAGTATTGCCGGAAAGCCGGAACAGGACGATGAGATGTCCAAAAGCTTCAATAATATTGGCAATGTTTATGAAACACTGGGGCAATATGACAAGGCCATCGAGTACTATGAAAAGGCTTTGGTAGTGGACAGAAAGTTGAGTGAGGAGTTGAGTGAGGTTCTTATTGAAAAAAACCTTACTTTGTTTTACCGTTTCTACTGGAACAAACATGACAAGATTATCTATCCTTATGAAAGGGATCTGGCTAATAATAAAAAAATCAGAAAGGATAATGATCTCTGCAGAGACCTCAACAGAATTGGTATAGCCTCCATCTCACAAGAAAAATATAAAATGGCAATTGAACGTTTTAAAGAATCTGTATCCATAATAGAAGATTTACGTAAGACGGAAACCGGAGAGATACATAAGCGCTTATTGAGCGATCTACTTTATGCCTATCAACTGCTGACCTCAGCGTATATCAAGGATAATGATGCGTATTCTGCTTTTAAGACTATTGAATACGTCAGGGCAAAGATTCTGATTGACCGTTTTGCCGGAAGTGAGAAACGCATTAAAAAGAAGGAAAAATGGATCTGGTTGCAGGATGTAGAAGTGATTCAGGAAACCCTTGATGATGATACCGTTGTAATTGTCTATGCAAACGTAAATATGGAAAGAATCGTTCAGATTGCTATCACAAAAACAGGAATTATGGGTAAGGAGGTCTCGATCAAATCCTTTGTCCAATCGTCCATTGACAAATATGAAACTCAGATAGAGACTCTGTTAACAAACCAACGCACTCTTAGCAAAAATAGAAGTGATTTTAGTAATATTGTAAACTACTACGGTTCTTTATTAAGGGAACATCCATTACAAGATCAAAGTAGCAAGGGGACGGACGTTTTACCTGGATCTGTGAATATGGATAAAACAAGCGTTAGAGCGCTTGGAAGATTGCTATATGAACTTCTCATCAAGCCGGTGGAGGTAGAGATTAAGGACAAGAAGAATGTGATTATCGTTCCGGATGGGATTCTGTACTTTGTTCCTTTCGGAACACTCGTAGACGAAAACGGACAATACCTGGTAGAAAAGAATAGTATAAGCTACATACAATCTCTGGATATACGAAAACTGATCAGGAAACGAAAGCATGATGAAGATCGTAAGCCGTTACTGGCATTTGGCGGAGCAGTATATGAAGACTTAAAGCCTGAGGTAGAAATGATAGAGAACAGAGCCCAACTGGCGGTTTTAACAAAGAACATTTTCTCTGATTTAGAAAATATCCAGAGTGATCTCTTAATGAAAAGTCTTTATCCTGATATCGAAAATGCTCGGTCTGTCGGAAGTGCCTACAAAGTCCTGGGTATTTCCTCATGGCCTGACTTGCCGGAAACATTGAATGAAATTCATGAAATTAATAATGTAATCAAAAAATCTAATTTCTTTACAGGCAGGAATGTAACGGAGAAAGACATAAAAGAACTATCAGATGACTGGAAATTCTATGATTACAAAGCGCTTCATTTTGCAACTCACGGTCTTGTCGTGCCCGAGGTGCCGGAGCTTTCAGCCCTGGTCTTGTCACAATTCAAAGAGAAGGGAAGAGAAGATGGTTATTTACGTACAGAGGAAATTGCTAAAATGGAGATCAGAGCCGACTTGGTGAACCTGTCAGCCTTTGATACAGGCTTGGGAGGAATTTACGAGGATGATGGTTTTACCCGACTAATCCACTCCTTTGTTTTATCTGGTGCGAAGGCAGTTTCTGTATCACTCTGGAGGGTGGCAGATGGGTCTACATCACAGTTTATGGCGACAATGTATGGTCTGGTACAGGACAAGGGCATGAGTTATTTAGATGCAGTCACAGAGGTGAAACGCCAGTTTATTAATGGTAACTTTGGTGAGAAATACAAAGCGCCACACTACTGGGCACCGTTTGTATATTATGGAAATTAGATGACTGGAGATTTCAGTTTTTTACATAATGTTCTGATCTTGCGCATGCACCACAATCCGGGCAATCATCGGTAAAACAATCAAGTGTAAATTCCTGCTCAAAAGATCTCTTTCTCTCCTTTATCAGGAATTCTTTTATTAATCCACAGTTCAGATGCTCCCATGGAAGAACCTCGTCTTCTCTTCTTTCTCTGGATAAGTAAAAATTTTCATCCAGTCCCGCTTTTTCAAATGCAATTTTCCATTTATCATAATTAAAATGGTCATCCCAGGAGTCAAATCTGCAACCATCCTGCCAGGCTTGAAGGATTACTTGTCCCAGCTTCCTGTCACCACGTGCAAAAATCCCTTCCAGTATGCTCCTCTCCGGTTTATTGAATTTAACACGAATTCTTCTGTGCTTGATCTTATCCATTATGATGCGCTTAATCTCTTTTATTCTTTCCAGTGAAATCATTGGTTCCCATTGGAATGGGGTATGGGCCTTGGGAACGAAGGTTGAAATCGTTATATTCACATTTCCATGCGAACCTTTAACCTCTTTTTTGAGATTAGAAATTTTATAAGCCAGATTTGCTATCTCTTCAACATCCTCATCTGTTTCAGTAGGAAGGCCAATCATAAAGTATAGTTTAACCAGATTCCATCCCTCCTTATATGCCTCTTTAACTCCAGCGAAGAGATCTTCGTTTGAGATGTTTTTGTTGATTACTTTTCTGAGTCTTGTGGTAGCGGCCTCAGGAGCCAATGTTAAACCGGATTTGCGTACCGTATTGAGAAGAGAAGGTAACCCAGTCAGCTGATCAGATACCCTCAGGGAAGGAAATGCTATGTTTACTTTCTTTTGATCGAAGGTTTTACCCATACTGGTCATCAAATCTTTGAGATGAGGATAGTCGCTTATAGATAATGCCCCGAGAGATATTTCATCGTGTCCCGTGTTCTGGTAACAATCTGTAGACATATTAAGAATTTTATCTACCGAGCGTATCCTGTTTGGTCGTTTTGTCATTCCTGCCTGGCAGAATCGGCACCCTTGCGTACAGCCTCGCATAACCTCTATTGAAATGCGGTCAAAAACGGTCTGTACAAAAGGTATAATTGGCTTATCAGGAAAATATGTTTTACCCAGGTTGCTTACTGACGCACCATGCACAACAGGAGGGACGTCGGGTATGTTTGGTTCTATGTTATTTATAACTCCATCGGAATCATAGGTTACATTATAAAGAGAAGGGGCGTAAAGGTTTTTCATCTTTTTTACAAGCGAGATGATTTTCTCTTCTCTTGACAAATTTTCCGTATTTTTAAGTTCTTTAAAATATTCAATAAATTGAGGAAGCTTTTCCTCTCCATCGCCAACAAAGAAGATATCAATAAAATCAGAGATTGGTTCTGGAGTAAGTGCCAGGGGTCCACCTGCAATAATTAATGGGTCGCTCTCTGCTCTCTCTTCCCTTTTCAACGGTATCTTTGCAAGGTCCAGCATGTTAAGCACGTTTGTAAACGACATCTCATATTGAAGTGAGAAACCGACAATATCAAATTCTTTTAAAGGTTTGAATGTCTCCAGGGAGTACAATGGTATATCGTGTTCTCGCAGAGCAGTTTCCATGTCATACCATGGTGAGAACACTCTTTCACAAGCGGTGTCTTTCCGTTCGTTTAAGAGACCATATAAAATCTGCATGCCCATATGCGACATTCCTATTGCGTACGTATCCGGAAAGGCCAGGGCCATTGTAACGTCTATATTGTTATCTTCCTTTCTAATGGAATTCCATTCCTCACCAATATACTGTCCTGGAGTTTCCACAAAAGGAAGAATTTTGTCTTCTACATAACTACGAATATTATTCATAAAATCCATCTTTCGCCAAGGCTACTCGATTCCTCATTCTTACATTAAATATAAATGATAATGCTATAAAGGATGATATCAGGGAAGATCCTCCGTAGCTGATAAATGGTAATGGTAAACCGGTAATTGGTGCAAGCCCTATTGTCATGGCAACATTTATGAGTATTTGAGCAGCAAACATTGCGGTAAAACCTGTTACAATCAGCCTGCCATAGGGATCCCTGGTGTGTAATGCAATGCCGATGCAACATGCAATAAAAACGACATAAAGGCACAGGAGTGCACCGGCTCTATAAAATCCCCATTCTTCCGCTATGACAGAAAAGATAAAATCCGTATGCCCCTGTGGAAGGAAGTTAAGCTGACTCTGTACGCCTTTGCCCCATCCGCTACCAAAGCTGCCACCGGAACCAATTGTTACTAATGATTGAATCCTGTGATAACCAGCCCCAAAGCTACTTACTGTATCTGGCCAGAGAAAACTCAGTACTCTCGCCTTCTGATAGGTATGGAGGACAAAATACCAGAAAATAGGAATTGTAGCTAAGGTGAAAGCTATAATAGTAAGCAGATACCTGATTTTGACACCGGCAATAAACATAATTGAAAAAAATACAGGAACCAGGATCAAGCTTGTACCAAGATCCGGCTGTTTCATAATTAATGTCATTGGTATGAGCGTCAATGCCAACGGAAAGAGAATACCACCAAATCCCGCAACATTCTTTTTGTCTACAAAATACCTTGAAAGGACTAAAACAAGGGCTATCTTCATCATCTCAGAAGGTTGTATTGAGATAGGACCTATCATCAACCATCTTTGTGCGCCATATACTGTTTTGCCAAATAACAAAACTAAAAACAAACAAAAGAGAACGATTAAATATAAAATATATGAAATTTTTCCAATAGAATAATAATCGATTATTAACATACCAGAAAAAACTACTATGCCAACACCTATCCAGATTATCTGCTTAAAAGCAAAGCTTTCCGATGACGCACTCCATACAAAGAAAAAGCCGGTAGCCAGAAACAGGCATACTACCAAAAATATCAGCCAATCAAAATTTCTTAAACCTGCAAGGCGCTGCATATAAACAATTCTCCTTAACTTTAATATTTGCTACAAGGTACTTCTGTGTGGCAGTGTTTCGGTCTGTTGCAGATGATAATGAAGGAGGGTCTGTTTCGCTCTCGCTCATAAAACCTGGTCAGACTGGTAATTCTTCTTACAGACTAGATTCCGATTGTGTTAAAATTTCCCGGACTATAGGGCCGGCAACTGCTGCGCCGTGCCCTTTAGTATGTTCAACTACAACGACAAAGCAGTACTTCGGACTTTCAAAAGGGGCGTAGCCGACAAACCATGCATGATTTTCATCCTCTATTGCAGTTTGTGTTGTCCCCGTTTTTCCTGCTACGAGCAATTCTTTAAGGCCGGCCTTCTTGGCTGTGCCACTAGTCACTACCCTGCGCAATGAATGTTTTATGATATCCATAGTTTCTTCTGTTATGTTTAATTTTTCTGTCAGATCATATTTATTATTTACTAATATATTTCCCTTATAGTCTGATATTTTCTGGAGAATATGAGGTTTTGTATGCCATCCTCCATTTGCAATAGTGGCTATCATCCTTACAATCTGTATCGGTGTTGCCTGCATTGCCCCTTGCCCAATAGATAAATTTATTGTTTGTGAAAAAGAATTTGATTTTGGAAAATTTCCTTTTTTCTCGTAAGTCAGGCCAACATCTGTTGTGTTGCCAAAGCCAAAATTTTCTGCCCACTTTCTTAATAGCTTTCCTCCCAGAATTTTTGCCGTTTCGAAGAAGAAAATATTGCATGAATATTGCAAGGCTTCTTCAACATTTAATAAACCGTGGCCTTGCTTTGCATGACATCTAAAACGGATGTTTCCGATTTTCAATGATCCGTAGCAGGGGAAGTGAGAATTTTCATCTATTTTGTTTTCTTCCAGTGCCGCAATTGCAGTGATTATTTTAAAGGTTGATCCTGGTGGTAATACACTTTGAATAGGTCTATTGAGGAAGGGTTTAAGGGGATTTTTGCTAAGGGTTCCGTAGTTCTTATTAAGAGTATTTAAGTTATATCTGGGGAATGATGCCATCGCGATGATTTCACCATTCCACGGATCCATTACAATAACGGAACCCTTTTTTTCCCCGAGTGCTTTTTCTGCAATACCCTGTATTCTGCTATCTATGGTCAGGAAAATGTTATTACCGGGAGTAGAAGGCCTTTCCAGGATAAGCTTGTTAACACTCATAGTATCAAGAGTTACTTCTTCAAATCTCTCTCCCGGAATTCCCATTAGCCTTGAATTATAAATTTTTTCAATTCCGTTTTTTCCAATTAGGGCATCCATTGAAATCGACTTTTGAGTAAAAAATTCTGATTCTGATTCACCACTTTTTTTAAGGCTGTCAAACCATTTTTTCTTAAAATTATAGTTTTGTATCTCTTTTTCACCCATCTTTCCAACATAGCCTATTACATGCGAAGACATATCGCCCTTGGGGTACCATCTTACCGGATTTGTTTCTATCTGTATGCCTGGTAGGTTCATCATCTCCACTTCAAACTTTGCAACTTTTTCCCATGGTACGTGAGAGACTACTGAGTGTGGTACTGTTTCTTCTTTGATGCGTATTTCTCTTTCATTTCTCCTTTCAACGGCATGCTTGATATTTTCTACTTTTTTCACAATTTTTGCAGTTTTATTGAAGATATCGATATATGGAATTTCAAGTAATCCAGCGATCTTTTCCACCCACATTACCTTATCAATATGGCATTCCTTGCAGAGGTTCTGGTTTAATGCCTGTTTTTTCACCTCTGATGCTCTGGGTAATATGTTTTGTTTAAAGCATGAGTTTGTATCAAACAGCTTTTTATACATAACGGTGAGTTCAAAAGAGTGCTTGTCTACGGCTAAAATCGAACCGTTTCTGTCATAAATTGTTCCTCTTAATGTGTCAATGTCGACAGTTCTTATTCTTTTGTTATTAGATATGCCACTGTATTTTCCACCTTGAATCAACTGTATGTAAAACAGTTTGCAGAAGATAACCAGGAATAGTACTG
>CAYTGO010000017.1:9508-15216 GCA_964437425.1 uncultured Candidatus Scalindua sp. | reverse complement strand
CCTTGAATCAACTGTATGTAAAACAGTTTGCAGAAGATAACCAGGAATAGTACTGATATAGTCCCAAAAAATATTTTAAAACGAGCCTTTTGCATTATCTTATTTTTCTTCTTAAAGATGGAAATCCGAATGAAGAGTAGAATCTGTTGAACAACCAGAATACTGGAGGAACAATTATTGCATTATAAATAGCGATAAGAGGGCATTTCAACACCATAGGTAATAAGCCTGCAGAGGTAAATGATATTGAGAACATAAAAAGGTAGAGAAAATTATATATTACTGAAATTATAAACGTAACCGAAATTTGTGTAGCCAGATGTCTGCCATATATATTATCTTTGATCATTGATATCATATACCCCACGATGACAAACAAGACGGTATTTAAGCCGAATAGACCTTCAGAAAAACAGTCCTTAGCAATGCCCATTGTCCAGTTTGCATGTAATGATCGATCGAGTTTAGAGTTTAATGAATGATAAACAAGAAAAATGATAAAGAGATCAGGTTGTATGCCCAGGACGCTTATATGTTGTAATAATGTCGTCTGGATTAGTGATATGCAAAGAGTAACACTTATTATGGCAAACCATGGCATGGGAATATTTTTGTAATTCTAAAAAATGTATTTAAATCACATATTTTCATCAGGGAGGTATTTCTCAATTTATTGATGATTTACTTCAGGATCAGAAATATGCTCTATATTTTGTTTCCTAATTACCAATACATGCTCTATCTTTGAAATAGCAACTCTTGGTTTGATCTTAATGTCTTTGAACAGTTTTGCATTTTTCTGTTTGACCTCAATAACATCACCAACATAGAGAGACTTTGGGAATGCTCCTCCGATACCTGACGATACAACCTTGTCAGACTCATTTATTTCTGTTTGTCTGGGTACATATTTCATTATACATGTGCCATCGGCAGTTCCCTGAACCATTCCCTGCGTTCTTGATTGCAAAAATCGCACGGGAACATTGGACGCGGGGTCGGTAATTAGAACAACCCTTCCGGATGAACGTCCTATCGCTGAGATACGGCCCACAAGTGCATTTCCGAAAACTACAATATCACCAACTGAAGCGCCTTGTTTTGTTCCAACATCAATAGTAATACTTTTCCTGAAGCTCGATACGTCGTAACCTATGATATCCGCAATTATTGGTTTTTCATCACTATGATTGTTCTTTTTAAATTTTGATACAAATTCCAGTTTTTGTTTATATGCATTTATAGCATCTTGCTGTTTTACTATTTTGTTTTTAAGGAAGAAGACTTCTTCCTCCATCTCTTCATTTTTTTGAGCGTTGCTTGTTATTGATGCCAGCTTTTTAAACCTACTCTTAAAGAAATCAGATGTTTGAGATATTATCTTTTGAACTGGTGCAAGGGGTGACGCAACTGTAACTTTGATATTGTTTGTTATGCTTGCCGGAATGGTCAAAAACGATATGGATACTATGACAAGAATATAGATTATACTACTTTTAATGGATCTGCCAAAATCAGGACTCAAGTTCCCTATCCCACAAAACATTCTTATATAGATCTAGATCTTCCAGAAGTATACCGGTTCCTCTTGCGACTGCGGTGATAGGCTCTGCTGCCATTGCTACCGGAAGTCCGGTTTCTTCAGCAGCTAATTTATCTAAACCTCTCAACATTACACCACCACCAACCATAACCATACCTGTGGTTAACAGATCGGAAGATAACTCAGGAGATGCTTTTTCCAGAGTTTTCCTTATGGCATCTAAAATAGCATCTGTCGCTGGAAGAAGTGCTTCTCTTATCTCTTCCGATGTAATAGTGACTGCTCTTGGTAATCCGGCAATGGCATCACGGCCTCTGACTTCTGTTGTAAGTTCTTCCTCTAATTTGAAAGCTGAACCAATTTCAACTTTAATGTTTTCTGCTGTCCTGTATCCAATATCCAGACTGTAGGTACGTCTTACATACTGAACTATTGCTTCGTCCATTGCGTCACCAGCAACCCTTAAGCTCTCATGAGCAAAAATATCTCCTAATGAAATGACGGCAACTTCTGTCGTTCCACCTCCGATGTCGACTATCATGCTGGCAACCGGCTCTCCAACAGGAAGCCCCGCACCAATAGCAGCCGCTTTAGGTTCAGATATTAAATAAACCTCTCTGGCTCCTGCTCTTTCCGCTGAATTTACAACAGCACGTTTTTCCACGGCAGTGATACCGGATGGAATAGCGACAACTACCCTTGGTCGTATTCCCCATTTTCTCTTATGCACCTTTAAGATAAAATACTTAAGCATCGCTTCTGTAATATCAAAATCAGCGATAACACCGTTCTTCATCGGCCTGATTACAGAAATGCTGTTTGGTGCTTTTTCCAGCATCATTTTGGCAGATTGACCGACAGCTTTTCCGTTTAATAGCACCTTACTTGTGCCGGGTTTTACCGCAACCACAGACGGCTCAAACAATACGACTCCCTGTCCGGGAATACACACCAGAGTATTCGCTGTTCCCAGATCGATGCCCATATCTGTGGACGCCAACCCTAACATATAATCTAATGGATGCATATTTTTGTTATATTTTTTCTGTACTAGAGATCTAAGCTAAAATTTTACATAGGCTTACGTCCGCGATTATACGGTCACCCCTCTAAATGTCAAGCGAAAATTCTTCTTGTAAGTGCTGCAAAAAATAGCACAGCTGTTACTGATAAACATGAAATTGCAAACACATCACCGTGGTTTGTGTACCATGAGTTTACAGAATTTTCATATCTGATTTTGTTACTCAATATTCCCTCTATCTCTTTGTACTTTCCTTCATTATTCAGGTAATCATATATTTCACCGTTTGGTGCAATAAATGAAGAAATTCCGCTATTGGCAGCCCGTGTAATACTGATCCTGTTTTCAACAGCCCTGAATACCATCACTGCCAGATGCTGGTCAAGCTCAGAGCTATCATGAAACCAGGCGTCATTTGTAATATTAATCATAAAATCAGCACCATCTTTCCTGAATTTCCTTACAAAAGGTGCAACCGTATCTTCATAACAAATTATCACTCCAAATCTATAATGCCTGTCGTCTTTCCTGGTATCAAGTTCAAACATTGTTCTCTCTTCGCCTCCGCTCAAACTTACACTATATGGCACTAAATAAGAAAAGAATGAAAGCCACTCTTCAAAAGGGATAAATTCTCCGAAAGGTACAAGGTATATTTTGTCATAGCGCTTTACATACTCTCCGTGTCTGTCAAAATAGAAAGCCGTATTAAAATACAAGACTTTAGAATCCCGTACATCAATAGCTGTCCCTCCTAAAATCAAGTTGGCAAAAGTTGCATTTGTTATAGTCTTGACAGATTCTTTAGACAACCGGTCGATCTCCCTGTTAAGAAGTTTTGGATCAATATTAAGGATGCCTGGGACCATAGTCTCTGGCCAGACAATTATGTCAACATTTTTCCCGGCAGCTTTAAGCGACAGATCTGTGTATTTCAACAGTATCTTTTTCTTCTCTTCTTTGCCTGCCTTGATCTTGACACCTTGCGGAACATTTCCCTGGACAACGCAAATGCTGGGGCCTTCCGGTAATGTGCGATTACCTCTTAGATCAAAATAACCATAGACCAGAACTGCAGACAACAAGGTACAAGGTGCAACTATTGTGATCCAGAATACTATTCTATTTTTATCAGAAAAAACGGCTGAGCCCTCCTCTGGCATGTGAAAACGTTTAAGCAGGAATTGTTCTATCAAATCTGCAATTGCTGCGTTAACTGCTACAATCAGAAACGATATACCGTATACACCGGTAATATCGGCAATCTGTATCAAAGGTAGATGTGTGTATTGACTATGTCCGACAAAAAACCACGGGAATCCAAAATATGGAAATGATCTCAAATATTCAAACGCTACCCACACAAACGGGGCGATAAAGAGATACGGCAGCCGCAGCCTCTTGCGCAATAAATGTATGACAAGACCAAACACGTAAAAGTAAAGGGCTAAGAAAAGAGCTAACAATATCCACCCAAAACCTGTAACAGACCATAGCCATGTTAAGTTGAAAACAAAAAACAGAAAACCGGTTAAATACGAAAACAAACCTGTCCTGTAGCCAGTTGAAATTATTATGAGCCATGGTACCAAAGCAATCCAGGCTAGATAGCTAATACATGGTGATGGGAATGAAAATGAAATGAGAAGGATTGTTAGAAAAGAGAGAAAGAGGTTTACGTAAAAAGGTTTTTTGTACAATATGTGTTTCCTGGTAAATTGTCTGTAGTTAATGTTGCGAGTTGCAGATTTCGGGTTACGAGTTATACTCCAGATGGGTATGTTTTAAAACCCGCAACTCGTAGCCCGAAACTGTCACTTTTAAAGCAATCCGTCTGTCAACATCACCTCTACCATATCGCCTTTGTTAAGTTTGTCGACTGACTCACTGATAATCAGAAGTCCATTTGCCTTGGTCAATGAAAACAGATCCCCGGAGCCATGCCAGTCTATGAGAGAAACTTTCCAGCCCGAGCCTTCTTGCCTTAATAGAGCCGGTCGGTATTCGCGACGCTTTTTCTTGATCTTAATTGCTTTTTCCAACTCAGCATGGATGATCGGATGTTCATAAGACGTGTATCCCATCATTTTTTTGATGCATGGTTTTACAAATAATTCAAAAGTAACAAAAGTCGATACAGGATTCCCAGGAAGTGCGAAAATTAATTTATCACCCTTCATACCAAATACTGTAGGCTTCCCCGGCCTGAGGGCCACTTTTTCAAAAAATATCTTAACACCAAGATCCAGTAATACTTCCCCGACGAGATCGTATTCTCCCATTGATACTCCACCGGACAGTATCAATATGTCTTTCTTTAAACCTTTTTGGATCAATTTTCGTATTTCACTTTTTTTATCATTAACCCTGCCAAGGATCTCGACGTCTGTAACGATCTGCCTGGCTTGAGCAGCCAGCGAGTAGCTGTTACTATTGCGTATCTGATATGGTTTTGGTTTACGGGTGATATCTACCAGTTCATCACCTGTTGAGATAATTCCAACGCTCGGTGTTGCATGCACATTAACACTGCTTTTGCCAACTGCGGCGAGAATGCCAGTCTCCTGTGCCCTTACTCTCGTTCCCTTTGAAAGGACGGTATTGCCGACACGAACGTCTTCTCCTTTCCTGGCAATATTTACACCTTTTTCTATCTTCTTCATGATACGCACCTTTTTGTCATTATCTAAAGGTTTTGTTTCTTCCACCTTTACAACAGCATCTGCCCCGGCTGGTACTACTGCACCAGTCATTATCTTTGACGCCTGTCCTCTGCCAACTTTCTTCTTCGGATTATATCCGGCACGTATACTCTCTATAACTTCAAGCTCCACCGATGGTTTTATATCTTTCGCGATTACCGCATATCCATCCATTGCAGATCTGTTAAATGGCGGCATATTTAAATCCGACTTAATGCCCTCGGTCAGGCAAAGCCCGGCTGCATTCTCCAATTTCACTTTTTTCGATGGCAGTTTTTTGCCTTTTCTTAGAACGATCTTTAATGCTTCATCAACACTTATCATAACTTCTCCTTTTTATTTTATGGTTCCGTATGGGTAATTCATGAATTGTCCTTACGGGTTTAGTTATATATTGTTTCTGTAATGGGAGTTTCTCTAAAAAGAAATGTACTCGTAC
>CAYTGO010000017.1:0-9408 GCA_964437425.1 uncultured Candidatus Scalindua sp. | reverse complement strand
TTTTCTTGTTTCCTTCAAGATTTCTTTGCAACAATGACAATTTCCAGAGATTCCGGGCTGATGGTTGTACCGGTAACGTCTGAATAGAACCCTTCAACTTTAAAACCATTCTCTTCAAATTCTTTCCTGAGAGAATCCTTGCTGTAGTATTGTAACCAGTTGTATACAACACGCGTTCGTTTCTTTTCGATAATCGTGTACTTGTCCAGCACTACTCTTTCTTCGTCATATTTGAACGTCTTTTGAAAGCAATAATAATTTTCAGGTGACCAGAAACCATCGAGTCGGCTGTGTTCATATGTTTCTGTCTCTTCTCTCTGGTTGAGTGCGTTCAGCGAATACACGTCGATCAAAACAGAACCATCAGGTTTGAGAAATTTATAAAACTTCTTCAACATTGTCTTTCTCTGTGTCGGGCTCAATGCACAGAAATCACACAAAAGCAGTGTTATCAAGTCGAACCGTTCTTCTGTCTCAAACTCAAGATAGTTTTGCAGGACATAGTTAATATCCAACCCTTTCTGTTTCGCTATTTCCTTTGCATGTTGGATAAACATTTCAGAGAAATCTATTCCGGTAACGTCTGCTCTTTTTTCTGCAAGTTGGGTTGCATACGATCCCATACCACAGCCAAAATCCGCAACCAGTGTTTTCTGATTTACCCCGAAATGGTTTACTATCCAATCTACAGAATGTCTGATGAACTCTCTGTTTTGAATCGAAACTTCAATATCTTCGTTCAGGTGAGACTCAAGCATCTTCTTTGAAGTGTGATTGTCCGCCCACAGCGCGTCCGCAGTATAAAACCCAAAAGGCGCAGGGCGTGAATTTATTTCTTCTAACTCTTTAAACATGTATGACTCGTTGTTTTCTCATTATTACTAATATTGGCATACAAATAATCAGAATGTACTATTTTAACCTAATACCATCGCTCTCTATAGTAATAAGCCTTTTTCTGTAAATGGCACCTATCGCTTTTTTAAACGTCTTCTTGCTTACGCCGAACAGCTTATTGATAGTTTCCGGAGAGCTTTTATCCGTTACTGAAATGAACCCGCCTTGCTCTTTTAAGACATTAAGAATTGTATCTGTTATGTCATCAACTCTTTCATAGCCTGGTTTATGCAGGCTGAGATCTATTTTATTATCTTCCCTTACTTTTTTAATGTATCCTTTTGTTTTCTGCCCACTCTTTAATGGCTGAAACACTTCGTTAGAGTAGAGCACTCCCCAATGCGTACCGTTTATAATCGCTTTGTATCCTATATCGGTCTGGTTGCATATCAGCAGTTCCACTTCCTGACCTGCATGAAAATTGCCCGGTTTGTTGTCAAGATACCTGTCCAGCCTCGTAGTGGCTGCAATGCGATTACTTTGCTTGTCAACATAGATTCTGACTATATACGATTTGCCTATTTCCATGGTTGGGGATTGTTCACCGAAAGGTATCAGCAGATCTTTGAGCAGACCCCAATCAAGGAAGGCCCCAACAGACTCGACTGCAACGACCTTCAGTAAGGCAAAATCACCGACCATTGCGTAGGGGGTTTCAGTAGTGGCAATAAAGCGATCTTCTGAATCGAGATAGATAAAAACACTTATGTTATCATCAACCTTGCAATCTTCGGGAACATACCTGCGCGGTAGCAGAATTTCTTCGTGCTCGCCTCCGTCAAGATAGACTCCGAAATCAACCTCTTTTATTACCCTTAAATTATTAAATACTCCAATTTCTGCCATGAATATATCCTGTCACTTAAAGTTATCCCTTAATATTCCCGATGGGTCTCAGCTTTACAACTTTTTTTGTTATACCCAATTTGTCCATAGTTTCGACAACCTCTGATATGTCCTTGTAGGCGATACCGGCTTCTTCGGCCAGACCGGACATTGATGCGGTCTTAACATGAATGCCATCTTTGTCCATAGTCTTCAGTAGTTGATCGCCTCTTACTCTCTTTTTAGCTGCATGTCTCGACATAGTCCTGCCTGCGCCATGCATAGTTGAACCAAATGTTTCTTCCATTGCTTTTTCAGTACCAGCCAGCAGATAAGAGTCGGTTTGCATTGAACCGCCAACGATAACAGGCTGGCCGACGTTTCTGTAGATTTCAGGAAGCTCTTTTCTGCCTGGCCCGAATGATCTTGTTGAACCTTTTCTGTGAACTAAGACCTCTTTCTCTTTTCCGTTTATTTTATATCTCTCCACCTTTGCGATATTGTGGGCCACATCATACACTATCTCTATTCCAAGTTTTTCGCTATCGGTATTAAAAACTTTTGAAAAGCTTTCTCTTATTCTGTGGGTAATTATCTGCCTGTTTGCAAAGGCACTATTTGCGGCGCAAAGCATTGCTTTGTAATAGTCTGAACCTTCCGGCGATTTAAAAGGCGCGCAGGCAAGCTCTCTGTCTCTTACCGTCATACCATACTTTTTCATTGCTTTATCGAATACACGAAGGTAATCAGTCGCGACTTGATGGCCAAAACCTCTCGATCCGCAATGTACCATAATAACTATCTGATTTTGTTCACTGATCCCAAATACATTTGCCGCCTTCTCGTCGTAGATATTATCTATTGTCACCATCTGGATCTCCAGATAATGGTTTCCGGAGCCAAGAGTGCCTAGCTGGTTTATTCCTCTCGATATGGCCTTTTCACTCACCTTTGATGGATCAGCACCGGGTATATGCCCACACTCTTCTATCCTTTCACGGTCTTGAGGCAGGCCGTAACCATTTTCTATACACCAGTCCGCTCCCTTTTTCATGATCTCTTTAAGCTGTGATACTGAAACCTTCAGAGGGCCCTTGGCACCCACTCCTGCCGGAACAGACCGGAACAGCTCATTAACGAGTTCCCGGATACGTGGCTTTACTTCATCTACTGTTAAATGTGTAGTAATCAATCGTACTCCACAATTAATGTCAAAGCCTATTCCGCCGGGAGAGATAATGCCCTCTTTGGTATCGAAAGCGGCTACACCACCAATGGGAAACCCGTATCCCCAGTGGCCGTCAGGCATACAGAGTGCGTACTTCTGAATACCGGGCAGGCAGGCCACATTTGTGATCTGCTCAAAAACACCTTTATCCATCTCCTCAAGAAGTGTGTCGCTTGCGTAAATCCTTGCAGGGACAAGCATACCGTCTTTCTCTGTTTTAGGGATTTCCCATAAACAGTCTGAGATTTTATTAACTTTCATTTCTGTTTCCATTTTGTTGTCTTTGGATAATGTGCTTAAGAATTGCTACTTTTAACTGTTTTGAGTTATTCGGTTGTGTAGCTTCATATATCCAGAATAAATCTGGATATCCATTTGCCTTCCTTCTGATACACTTCGAAGAGGTGAAAGGTTATTGCTTTTACGTCGCACCTGAGATCATGTTTAGCTTGGTTAATCTCTTCACCAAGTATTTCGGCATCGAGTTGGTATTTCGTATCTTTTGTTATCTTTAAATTATATTTTCCGAAGATCATAGATGCTGAATCTTTTAAATATATTATTTCGGCAAGCCAGTCAAACAGCAACCCATCTACTTCAGAATTTTCCAATTGCAGAGTTTTCTTGATTTCCGGTTGAATACCACCGGTGTCTGCCATTACTTCAAAAGTTGCCATCGCAGATGCAGTGAACAATTCCTCCAGAGTATCTCCACGAGATTCTATTGCTACGTCGGCTGTTGCTATATTATCGAGAAAAACATATTCTTCCATTTCTGAATTATAGCAAATCGCTTTGGAATATTAACGCATTTTTCTTTCAATCACAGGGTCGATAAAATATCATTTAAAGGCGAGCAATTTGATTGAATGATAATGTACGTAAAACGGGGGAATATCTTGACTGCTGATACTTCATGAGGAAGGGATATTATGATAAATCAAATAAGAGGCTGTTCAAAGGATTTCAGTATGAAAGAGCATGGCGATATAACACGTTTCCTGTTTTATTTTCGTTATTCAACCTGATCTTCTTTTCTTCTGTCTCTTCTTTCTCCTTTTTTCCCTCTAAGCATCAAAATGACGATTATGAGATATATGGTTACTGCTTGAAAAAGAAGCAATAAGGCATCAATTACACCACCGTTTTTCAATACCAGTGCACTCATGCCCAGCGATGCTGTAAGAAAATAGATAAAAAAAACGGTCTGTTTAGCACTCAGCCCCAGAGCAGTAAGCCGATGGTGAAGGTGGTCCTTTCCTGTGAATTCCAACCATTCTCTGATATTTACAATCTTATGAGAGGCAATTCTTGAAGTTGTTGTGTACACCATGTCAAAAATAAATATGCTCATTATGAGTATGGGCATAGCGTATGCTTTTATGGGATCTTTATCACCCCAACCACCCATCAGGACCATACCGGCTAACATAAACCCCATGAAAGTACTTCCTGCATCTCCAAGGAAAATAACGGCAGGTTTTTTGTATCTTAAATTATAGGGGAAAAAGCCGAGGCAGCTTCCAGCTAGTGCAACTGAAAGAACCACTAAATAAGGTTGCATTGTTTTAATAGCAAGAATACTCAAAAAAGCGGAACATATTATAGTAAGACCGGTGGCAAGGCCATCCATCCCGTCAAAGAAGTTTAGTGAATTAGTTATGCCAAGCATCCATAAGAACGTAATGGCAATCTCAAAGAAGTGACCCCACCAGGTATTTGGTAAAAAATCTGCAACTACACCGTAATAGATCATAATAGATACTGCAATTATCTGAATAAGAATTTTTAACCTTGCACGAAGAGTTACAATGTCATCAATAAGCCCTGTTAAAAATATTATAGTTGCACCAATTGCAACTCCTTTTAATTCTAAAGAATAAGAGTTGGTATAAATAATCGTACTTGCAAATGCAATATATACGGCAACTCCACCGAGAAGGGCAGTTGGGGTTTTGTGTACTTTCCTGTCATCAGGGTTATCAACAATATTTCGCCATGAAGCGATCCTTTTAACCACAGGAATACATAGGTAGCTAACCAGAAATGAAAACAGTAAAAGGTATAACCATGAAAGGTTGTGGTGGAAAAACCAATGTTTTACCGTCGGGCAGATAAAGAGTATAAATATGAAAAATATTACGATATTGTATTTACATGGGATATAGTCTCTGATTCTGAAATTAACGGATGTGTGTTTCAATTTATAGATTCCTTTTTCAGATATAGTCTAAGAACATCCAGAATTTTACAGATTTCTTTTTCGGTTAAGGATGGATATATTGGTATAGAAATAGTGTTGTTCCAGACGGTATCTGTATTCGTGAGCCCATTAACTTGAAGGTATTTATGTATCGGTTTAAACACAGGCCGTGCGCAGGTGACTCCTCTTTCAGTAAAAAAATTCAGAGCCTTTGAAACACTTCCTTGTATTTGAATAGGGAATCGAAAAAAAATATGTTTTCTGTCTTTGTAACTGATAGAAGGGACATTGCAAAATTCCTGTAATACCGAAGAATATCTTTTTGCAATATTAGCTCTTCTCAATAGAAAAGAGTGCAGCTTCTTAAGTTGTGAAATACCCATTGCCGCTTGAATATCTGTCATCTTATAATTGTAACGAACTGAGTAGTTTTTCTTATTATCGTAATCTCTAAAATCTCTGATTTTTTTTAGTAAGTTTTTTGAATCAGAAACCACCATTCCGCCTTCTCCTGTAGAAAGAACTTTTGTTGCGTAAAACGAGAAACAGGAGAGTTGACCAAAGCTACCCGCTTTTTTCCCTTTATAAACAGCCCCGATCGCTTGTGCACAGTCTTCAATTACCGGTATTCCAAGTGACACGATCTCGTCTATATCCGCAGGTAGGCCAAACAGGTGTGGTAAAATTATTGCCTTTGTAGATTTCTTTACTCTTTTTTTTAGATCGCTAATATCTATATTGTAAGTTTCAGGGTCAATGTCTACCAGGGTTGGATGTGCGCCAACATACTTCACCGCATTTAGCAGGGCGGTGCACACAAAACTTGGTATTGCGACGTAGTCACCTTTTTTTATTCCTATGGCAAGGAGGGAGAGGTGTAGCGCAGATGTCCCCGTATTTGTAGCCACCGCACCATCTACACCGATAAATTTTGCTACCTTCTTTTCAAATTTCTCTACCACTTTACCCTGTACAATCCGCCCTGAACGAATTACCTCAGATACCGAAAATAGATCACTTTCATCTACTGTGGGTCTTGAATGAGGGATCACAAATTTTTGTGCCATTAAATATTTATGAATAAGCGTAAAGAATTAAAAGCTTCGGCGTAATTTACTCTTCCCTGAATACCTCTGAAATGTGCCGTAGATTTGGCTGCTTCAATGATCGACAAACCTTCAATGTTCGTCTTTGAAACCTGAGAAATGTGTGCTTCCAGGCACTCAAGCTTTTTATCAAGGGCATTGGTAATATCTACAAATACATTGGCTGTGAAATTTTGTGTAGTCGGGCCTTCATAAAAAAGTACGTTATGAATATACCTTGTTGCGGATATAGTTGAAGCGGCCAGGTTCCTGTGATCTTGATGCGTATCGTCATGGTAGTGAACAAAAATGAAACCGGGTTTTATCTCTTTCAGAAAACCTTCTATCTCTGTAATAAGTTTCTGGCTCTGTACGATTTCAGTGTCCTTATAGTCACCGAAGTGCAGCGTCTCTATTCTTAATATTCGTGCTGAGTTTTCCTGTTCTTTCTGTCTGACATGAGAATCTCCTCCTTTATCTCCTTTAGACAACACCAGCATATATACGTTATGCCCTTTCTCACTATATTTTGATAAAGTACCACCACACCCGAATTCAATATCATCCGGGTGGGCACCTATAGCCAGTATATTCATGGTTTCTCCAATTTCAAGATACTGTTGTCTTTAAGGTTATAGTAAAACTTACACAACTTGTTTTGCATTTTCTACTAAAAAATATATAATATCTTACTTTATTACTGATATATCTCTTACCAAAGGGAGGGAGTGTTTTGAGTTATGAAACCTGATTTTACATTAGACTGTTATGGTTTGCTTTGTCCAATGCCCGTATTCAAGGCATCTCAAAAAATAAAAGAGTTGGATACAGGACAAATTTTGGAAATTATTTCAACTGATGACGGAATAAAGAGTGACATTAAGGCGTGGTGTGAAAAAACGGGAAATGAGTTGCTGAAAATAGATGAAGTCGATGGAGAGATCCATACCTTTATCCGTAAACTCACGTCTGGTGAATAAAATAGAGGTGGATTCGCTTCACTTAATCCACCCTGCCATTTCATCAATTTTCAGCTTGTGGATTAAGTGAAGCGAATCCACAAATACTACCCGGCTTATTTAGGTACTTTTTCCCAGTCCGCAAGAAAACTTTTCAGGCCTATATCTGTTAATGGATGTTGTACTATTTTGTTAAATACATCAAATGGTATAGTCGCAATATCAGCACCCATGAGAGCGGCATCTCTAACATGTAATGGTGTTCTAATACTGGCGACAATTATCTCCGTATCAAAATCGTAATTATCATAAATAGTACGAATCTCATCAACCACTTCCATTCCAGTATGTCCTTTATCATCAAGTCTGCCAACAAACGGGCTAATATAGGCGGCTCCTACCTTTGCGGCAAGCAGAGCTTGATTCGAAGAGAAGCAGAGGGTTACGTTCACCTTTATTCCTTCTGAGCTAAGAACCTTCACCGCTTTAAGTCCATCTTTAATAAGAGGGACCTTTACGACGATGTTATCAGCAATTTTTGCCAGATCCCGACCCTCTTTAATTATACCTTCGGTATCAGTGCTGACCACTTCGGCGCTTACAGGGCCTTTTACGATTGTACATATTTCTTCAATAGTTTCCTTAAAAGGCCGTCCGGTTTTTGATATCAGTGTTGGGTTGGTTGTAACGCCATCCAGGATACCGAGACTCTCAGCTTCTTTTATCTCATTTACATCCGCTGTATCAATAAAAAATTTCATTCTATCTATCTCCTTCCAAAAAAAATTATTTAATCTTGTTTTCAATTCCTGCAGTAACCAGGTATACATTGTCTGCTTCACTGGCAATTATCTGATTAGCGTAGCCAGCGATATCACGAAATCGCCTTGATAGCGCATTGTCCGGAACAACTCCGTAACCGACTTCATTGGTCACCATTATAACATTGAAAGACACATTTTTACAAACACTACACAATTTGTTTATTGCATCGATTATGTGCTCATCTCCTTCCTCATTATGACTGCCAAGAAGCAAATTTGTCACATAAATGGTAATACAATCGATTAATACAACTTCGAAGTTTTTATTAAGATTTGAAACAGCTTTATCTAGTTCTAAAGGTGCTTCTACCGTTTCCCATTCTGCGGGCCTGTTCTCACGGTGTTTTTGTATCCGTTCCAGCATCTCACCGTCATCGAACTGTGAAGATTGTCCGGAATCTGCAGTCGCAATATAACAAACATGCTTGTACTTTTTCGCAAGCTCTGTTGCAAATGCAGATTTACCGCTTCTTGTACCACCAATTACGAGTGTTAGTTCTGACATTGAATCACTAAAAAGGAAAGTAATACGGTCAATTCACTTACTTCGTTTAAAGCACCCAGGGTGTCTCCTGTCATTCCGCCAATTTTCTTTTTCATGTATGAAACAAGAAAAATAACAACAAAGAATACTGTAGAGAATATAAAAATTCCTTTAATTCCACAAAACAAAAATATAAGTATTCCAGGTATTAACGAAGAAAATATAGCGTGTTTCATTTTGACGTTTTCAATAATTATTTTTCCTGTACCTTCTTCGTCCCTTGCATAGTTTGACAGCGCTGCACCCAGTATTTGAGACCAGCGGCCAAGAGCACACATAAAGAGAAGCACTTTGCCCTTCTCGCAGGCGTAGAGATACAAAGGGTTCAAATCACTTATTGTTTTGTGGTCTGAGATAAAAGATAATCCGGCTACCGCGTTAGGATCAATGGAAACAAGGCACGCATATTTCAGCCCAACAGTACAGATAAGGCACAATGCGCCATAACTTCCTATTTGGCTGTCCCGCATTATGCCTAGCCGTTTTTCCCTGGTACTTCCCCCAAATATACCATCGCAGGTATCTGCAAACCCATCAAGGTGAAAGCCGCCCGTTATAACAATGTAAATTATCAAAATTACTGCATCGGCAACCAGATGTGGAAAGAATCTAGTTGCAGGGATATAAACAAATGTCAGCATAAACCCCATCAACAGGCCAATTATGGGAAACCAGAATGCTGCATTCCCTGTTTTTGGTTCTCTTTCACACCATCTTTTGCCGGTCGGAACCGTTGTTAAGAAATTAATTACCCAGAAAAAATCTTTCATAATTTATTTTAAATAACTTTTCCTTCCATATTCCACGGAATGTCAATTCCCATACGATCCAGGACCGTAGGTG
>CAYTGO010000016.1:49306-58729 GCA_964437425.1 uncultured Candidatus Scalindua sp. | reverse complement strand
GCTGCGTCTTTAAATACGGTTTCGCCACATGTGCAGTCGGCTTTTTCCTCGTCACTCCAGATCTCAATCATGCTGCCGCATTTTGGACACTTTCTTTCAAGTGGTTCTGGAACCATAGTTTTCATGCTGCCGGGACATCTTACTTTTGCCATTTTAACTACCGCCAATTTCTAACGATTACAATAACTTGCTACGAACCTCAATACTAAAAAAAATAGACGAAATCGTCAAGTAGTTTTTGTGGATGGCCTATGAGGTATCTATAAAACTGTGGTAATTTCATTTCTTTTTTTATGTTTTAATTTTTAAAAAGGATTGACAACTAAAGGGATATGTGCGAAAAGAAGATCGATAGTTTTGCATGATTAAATTGTGGTTTTTATACACGGAAAAGGTTGTTTTCATGGATAGCGCAAATATGGCATTAGGGCGTGATGAAGTAAGAGAGATTGATCGAAAAGCAATAGAAGAGTATGAAATTCCCGGGATTATATTAATGGAAAATGCAGGCAGAAATGTCGCAGAAGAGGTTTTGAAGATGCTGCCCGGGACTGATAGCGCCAGAGTGGCAATTCTTTGTGGAAAAGGAAATAATGGTGGTGACGGTTTTGTTATTGCCCGCCACCTTTATAATAAAGGAGTGGACGTTTCTGTGTACTTAACAACTGAGGTGTCTAGTGTTCTTTCCGACGGTGACTCATCAACGAACCTGAAGATTTTGCTGAATATGAATCTTGAAATAAAAGAATTGCAGGAAGGGCATATTGGGGAGATTGGAGAAGTACTACACGATTATAATGTAATTGTTGATGCAATCTTCGGGACGGGTTTAAGAGGTGAGGTAAGAGAGCCGGTAAGGACACTAATAGCAAAAATTAATGAAGCCGATGTGCCTGTCGTATCAGTTGACATACCTTCCGGGTTGGGTTGTGATGATGGTGTTGTACTTGGGACCGCAGTGAAAGCAACTAAAACAGTCACATTTGTTGCGGCTAAAACGGGCTTTTTCCAAGAATGCGGCAATGAATATACCGGAGAACTGATAGTGTCAGATATAAGTGTACCTAAGGAATTGGTCGAAGATTACAACAAAAAGCCATGATCTGATTATGTCTGAAAAATTCAAACGCCCCTCTTGATTTACATTCAGAGAGTTTTTCCCCCTGCTATTGCCGGAACGATTGAAACTTGATCTCCATCATTGACTGCGGTTTCCTGATTATCTTTAAACCTTATATCTTCATCATTAAGGTAGAAATTAATAAACCTCCTGATTTGTCCGTTCTCATCGCAGAGACGCTCTTTAAACCCTTTGTGGTTAGTTTCAAGATTATCAATCACTTCTTTAATAGAATTGCCTTCTACAATCACTTCCTCTGATCCGTTTGTTAACGACCTTAATGGTGTTGGAATTCTTACTTTAACCGACATGACGATACCTCTTTCTTTTTAATGATGTGGTTGTCTTTAAAATATTATTTTTTTCCCTGCTGAACCAGGCACTGCGTATTATTTAATATTATACGTATTGTCAAAAGTTTAGGCTGTACAAACTTCACCCTTTTCCATTAAAGCGTTAAAGCTTTCTATGTTCGCATCAATAACGCACGGTTTTTCTACTTTATCCATTACTGCTTCCAGCGTTTTCAGGCCATTTCCGGTGATACAGATTACGATTGACTCATCACGCGGTAGCTTACCCTGCTCTATGAGCTTTTTTGTTACAGCCACTGTTACGCCTCCAGCGGTTTCTGTGAAGATACCCTCTGTTGATGCCAGGAGCTTTATTCCCTCAACCAGTTCATCATCAGAAACATCCTCAGCACATCCACCGCTATTATTAATGGCCTTAACTGAGTAATATCCGTCCGCCGGATTTCCAATCGCTATGGAATGTGCTATCGTATCCGGTATAACAGGAGCGATAACATCACTCTCTTTCTTTACAGCGGTAGTAATTGGTGAAGAACCGGAAGCCTGAGCGCCATAGAGCGCCATATTGGATTTCTCAATCAATCCCAGATCTATCATTTCTTTTATAGCTTTGCCTATCTTAATTATCAGAGAACCGCCCGCCATAGGTACAACTACGTGTTTGGGAGCCTTCCAGCCAAGCTGCTCTGCAATTTCATAGCCGTACGTTTTAGAACCTTCCGCGTAATATGGACGGAGGTTAATGTTTGCGAAGGCCCAACCATATTTATCTGCAATCTCTGAACACATCCTGTTAACGCCATCATAATTACCGTCAATACCAATTACGTTAGTTCCATAAATTGAGGTACCTATAACCTTTCCCTGTTCCAAATTCGAGGGCATAAATATATAACTTTCAAGGTTACCCTGAACTGCCTGAGCGGCAACAGAGTTCCCCAGGTTACCGGTCGTGGCACATGCAACTGTTTTGAAGCCGAGCTCTTTAGCCTTGGAAAGGGCGGCAGAAACGACTCTGTCTTTAAAAGAAAACGTGGGATAATTTACAGAATCATTTTTTACATATAGTTCTTTCACACCAAGTTTTTTGGCTAAATTATCAGCCTTTACAAGTGGCGTATACCCAACCTGGGTTCCCACAGTAGGTTCGCCATCAAGAGGTAAAAGCTCCTTGTACCTCCACATGTTTTTTCCTCGTGATTCAATCTTTTCCCGGCTTATTACTTTCTTTATTTCCTCATATTCGTAATCTACTTCCAACGGGCCAAAACAGAAACTGCAAACATGAAGAGCCTCTTTAGGGTAACCTTTCCCGCATTCTCTGCATTTAAGACCTTTAACAAAACTCATATTCATCTCCAGACATTAATAAAAAAAGCCACTTCTTAATCACAAGATAAGAAGGGGCTCCGCGACATTCTTATCTTATCTTCCCCTAACAGGTAGGAGTTAGCACCAGCATCCTGACATTCCGCCAAGACCGGTTGCTGTGGTTTCCCAGGGCCATTCCCTCCACCACTCTTGATAAGTCTAAATTTTCGTTTGAATTCAGTAGTCTAGTTAAAATTTAATTTAAAGTCAACAAATATTATGAAATGTCCCGGTCTATTGCCAATTCCTAGGTGCCGGGAATATGTCTGACAACCATTCCCGTCATGAGTTTAGGGTAGAAATACGTAGCCTTGGGAGGCATCTTATGCCTCTTAGTTGCAATGTCTTTTATCTGACCTATTTTTGTCGGATTGAGGAAAAAAGCGATCTGGTATTCTCCTTCGTTTACCCTTGCAACAGAGTCTTCTACGCCTTGATTGTATTTTACGTTTTCAGATTTAGATATATTTTTTGCCTGTATGCCTAAGGCTCTGTCAAATATGACACCATGTAAGATCCCTGTATCAATAGACTTCCACTCAACATATTCATCTGTCAAAATCGGATCGAGAAGTTTCTCATCACGCAATGTTAGAATATAGAATTTTTTGTCACTTTCACCTATGTACATGCCAATTTTATGCTTATGAGAATCTTCGCTTAGTTTTTGTTCAAATGTTTCTGCATCGCAATCACTTCCAAGGTCACTGATATCAAAAATCTCATTTAGTGAACTCTTAACCTTTTCGGGATCAAGATTTTCTATATTTCTGGCAAGTCTGTGTGTTGGCAAAATCACAAGCCCCGGATCTTCCATAGAGACACACATCATCATGATATAGTCGGCCGGAGAATCTTCGTTACCGTTCTGCTCCTTTTTCATTCCATTCACAAGATCTCTATAAAACAGTGCCGTTTCATAGCGGTGGTGTCCGTCTGCTATGAACAGTGCCCTCTCCTTCATTTGTGCAATTAACTTTTCAATAACCGCTTTATCTTTTATGGCCCAGAGCGAATTCCTGACGCCATAAATATCTGTAAAATCGATATCCGGGTCTCCTTCAGATGCTTTATGTAAGAAGCTGGCTATTTTAGCATCTTCATCTTCAAAGAATGTAAATACCTGGCTCAGATTTGCGTTACAGGCTTTCATCAAATTCATTCTGTCTTCTTTTGGCTTTGCAAGTGTATGCTCGTGTGGATAAATTTCTCCTGTTTGAAAATCTTCCAGCTTAACTAAAGAGATGAATCCCATTCGTGTATATTTCTTGTCTGATAAAGTGAACTCTTGTGCATAAATGTATATAGCGGGTTCTGCTTCCTCTTTCAGAACTTCTTCCTTTCTCCATGTATCGAAGAATTCTCCGGATCTTGAATATTTATTATTAGATTGATCATCCCCGGGAAGTTCTTTACTCAGGATCAGTCGTATGATGTTGTCCGGGTGGAGTTCGTAATAGTCATCTCTCTCTTTCTCTGAGATAACGTCATAAGGAGGAGTAATTACTTTCGAAATATCTTTTATTTTTTCAGAATTATATCTTAATCCTTTGAACGGTAATATAGTTGCCATTTCTAGTCCTAATAAGTGTTAAAGATTTATAATAGAAGGGTCGATTCTAGCATATAAATCTTTTTTTGAGAATGGCAAAAATAATAATGTCTATTTCGACTGCGCCTGTATTGCAGTTATGGCTATAGTATAAACGATGTCTTCCACAACGCATCCTCTACTTAGATCGTTTACCGGTTTCTTTAGTCCCTGTATTATCGGGCCTATAGCGATAGCACCTGAAGATCTCTGTACCGCCTTATAAGTATTGTTGCCGGTGTTTAAATCAGGAAAAATAAAGACTGTCGCTTTACCTGCTACTTTGCTGTCCGGAAGTTTTATTCTGGCCACGTCCGGATCAATGGCAGCATCGTATTGTATCGGGCCTTCTATAAGCAGGTCAGGTCTTTTTTGCCTTGCGATTTCTGTCGCCTCTCTTACCTTGTCAACTTCCGGTCCTTTTCCTGATTTGCCGGTGGAATATGAAAGCATGGCAATGTACGGATCTATACCGAAGTTTTTCGCCGTATCTGCACTTGTTATGGCAATGTCTGAGAGCTGTTCGGCAGTCGGGATAGGAATTATTGCACAATCCCCATAAGCAAGCACCCGGTCTTTGAGGCACATGAGGAATATACTGGATGCATTATTGATGTCGGGTTTTGTTTTAATTATTTCAAATGCCGGCCTGATTGTGTGCTGCGTTGTGTTAACCGCACCGGAAACCAGCCCATCCGCCTCTCCCTTATATATCATCATTGTTCCGTAATAGATAGTGTCCTGCATACGGTCTTGTGCATTATCCATCGTGTAATGTTTATGCTTTCTCAGTTCATAATAGGTGTTAACATAATCTTCAAACTTTTGTGATTTTTCAGGATTTATGATGTCGATTCCACTCTCCAGTTTCAAACCCAATGAGGCAGCTTTTTTCATAATCAAATCCTTATCGCCTAAAAGTGTTATATCAGCGATCTTCCTCTCTACAGCCCACACCGCAGCTTTTAAAGTCCTGTCGTCCTCCCCTTCCGGAAGAACTATACGTTTCTTTACTGAACACGCTCTCTCTAATATTTCGTATTTGAATATTTCGGGTGTCCGTTTTCTGACCTTTTCCAATTTCAGTTTGTCATTTATTTTTTCATAATCGACATGCTGGTGTACCAGAGATTTAGCAATATCAATTTTCTGTAAATCATTTGAAGATACGTGGACAGCAAGAGAATTGATTTTGCTTACAGCCTCTATTGTGTTGTCCTTTACACTGAAGATTGGAAGTGGTAAATCAGACAAAGTTTCTATCAGTTTCACTATGTTGTCATTCGGGGTGAGACCACCTGTTAAAACAATCCCGGAAATATTTGGATAGGAGGGAGAGATTAAAGATGTTATACAGCCAAGAAGTATCTCATTTCTATCACCCCCGGTAATGATGAGTGATCCATCGTGTATATACTTCAGGGCATTTTCAAAGCCCATAGAGGCTATTACTGTTTCTGCTGCAATGTTCGAAAGGTGATCTTTGCCGAACAGAATTTCGGCATCAAGGCTCCTTGCGATATCGTATAAGCGCGGCTTTGGTAAAATCGAATCACAGGGAACAGTACCTAAATAATCTATTTTCTGTTTACTAAACACCTTTCTCAGGTTTTGATCAACTTCAGAAAATTTTTCAGGTTCTATCTTGTTAACAATGACACCCAGGAAATCAGAGGACTGTTCATCAAAGGAATCTCTGGCAGTTAAAACGTCGGATGATATTTCGTCCATCGATTTCCCATATCCATCTTCAATAAGGATTATGCCTGCATTCAGGTTATTCGCAATGTCAGCGTTGATATCAAACTCAAAGGCAGTCTTCATCCCTAAATAATCAGTCCCATCTATGATGACTATGTCTTTATCCTTTTCTACTTTTTCGTAAGAGTCCTGTACTTTATGGAAAAAAGTATCTTGATCATTATTTGTTATATAATGGTTTAATTCTTTTGTGGATACGGGGTTGATGTGTTTCAGCTCGTCTTCAATATCGTATATTTCCTTAATCATTATTGATTCTTTGTCATGGATTTCATTTACCCTGTATTTCTGACCTATGGGTTTAAAATATCCGACGTTAGTAACCATACCCCTGAAGGTATTGATCAAGCCAAGGCAGATAATGCTCTTCCCGGATTTTGGACCGGTAGAGGCCAGATAGATATTTTTTGCCATTATGATTCGTTCCTTTAAATAAATAGGACACTCCCCGGACAAAAAGCGCCGAGGACAAGGATTTACACAGATGCGCATAGATAAAAACTTTTTTGAATTTAGTTTTTTTCTGGAAGACCCCTCTAATCCGCATTCTATTTAATTACCAATTATCCTTGCCGTGTCTCTGGCTATTACCAGCTCTTCATTTGTCGGCACACACAGCACCCTGACTTTAGAACTCCGGGTAGTTAATTCTCCCTCTGTTCCAATGGCCTTCTTGTTCTTCTCTTCATCAAAGTCAATACCAAGATATTCCATGTCAGTACAACACATATTTCTGATAAGTACCGCATTTTCTCCGACTCCACCGGTAAAGACAATCAGATCAACACCGTTCATTGATGCTGAATACATGCCAATGTATTTCCTGATCCGGTATGTGTACATCTGCAAAGCGAGCCTTGCTCTGTCGTTTCCTTCTTGAAATGCCTTAAGAAGATCCCGCATATCCGAGCTGATTTCTGAAACCCCCAGCAGACCGCATTCATGGTTCATCAGCATGTCGCACTCATGCGGGCTAAGCCCTTCCTTTTCCATTATGAATAGAACCATTGCGGGGTCAACATCTCCGCATCTGGTTCCCATTACCAGGCCTTCCAAAGGTGTAAATCCCATAGATGTATCTATAGATTTGCCGTACTTAACTGCCGCAATGCTTGCCCCGTTCCCCAGATGACACGTAATTATTTTTAATCTCTGTATGTCCTTTCCGACAATCTCTGCCGCCTTGTTTGCAACATAGAAATGACTGGTTCCGTGAAACCCATATCGTCTGAACCGGTATTTTTCATAGAATCTATAAGCAAGGGCATATGTATAAACATGGTCTTCCATTGTTTGATGAAAGGCGGTGTCAAATACCGCTATCTGTGGGATGCCTGTCAGAAGCTCTTTACATACAAGTATTCCCTTCAAATTATGAGGGTTGTGAAGTGGAGCGAGTTCAATGCACGCTTCGATCTGCTTGATAGTATCATCTGTTATAAGCACAGATTCTGTGAAATGCTCTGCTCCGTGAACAACCCTGTGTCCAACAGCAGATATTTCACTTTTATCGTCAATGACTCCGAGCTTGCCATGCGTAACTGCATCAAGAATTTCTGAAATTGCAGAGCTGTGATCAAGGGTGTCGAACTCTTTAGTAAAGCTTTTATTGCCAAATTTAAATTTTATAAGCGATTGAGGAAGTTCGAGCCTTTCAGCTATGCCACTGGCAAGGACATTTTCATCGGCCATATTGATAAGCTGAAATTTAACCGAAGAGCTGCCGCAGTTAATCACCAGAACCTTTAAGTCACTTTTTTTATTCATGTACTATGCACCTGTTTATTAAGTTAAAAGTGAACTAAAGTTGAGGAAACGACATATCTCTTATTTTCTAACTTTAGGCACTTTAGCTCACTTTAGCTCACTTTAGACACTTCGAGCTTTGGCTATTGGCTATCGCTGATTGTGTGGACTAAAACGGCATTGGTGGCACCGGCAATGCCGATACGTTGGCCAACCACAAGAACAACCTTTTCTCCGACTTGAGCCCATTTACGATCGATAATATAGCGATCTACTATTTGAGAAAACTGAATGATGTTTTCCGGAATTGGCTGGCAGCGAGGTATTACACCATAATGCAGGCTCATCTGGTTGCAAGTTTGCTGGTCGGAGCTTAATGCGAGGATTGGGGCATTGATGCGTTCCTTGCTGAGCAACCTGACTGTTGTCCCGGTTTGCGACCAGACGGCTACAAGTTTTGCGGAAATGTCCTTAACAATAATACCCACGCTGTGGGCAATAGTTGTCGTCAGGGCGGTTTCGTCCGTTACAATAGTTCTACGTTGTACATCTTTATCCTTGTCGACAAAATTTTCTGTTACATGGGCAATACGTCTTATGGTATCTGCTGCCTTAAGTGGGTATTTACCCACGGCGGTTTCACCGGAAAGCATAACAGCATCGGTCAAATCCATTATGGCGTTCGCTACGTCTGAGACTTCAGCTCTGGTTGCAACAGGGCTATCAATCATACTCTGTAACATCTGAGTGGCGACTATTACAGGTTTACCGAGACGCCGGCAGATTAGAGTAATTTTCTTCTGTATGATTGGTACCTCGGCAAGATCCATTTCAACACCAAGGTCACCGCGTGCAACTAATATTGCATCACTGGCCTGAATGATACTTTCCAAATGAGTCAACGCCTGTGGAGTTTCTATTTTGGCGACTACTTTTATGTCAGCTCCGGCTTTGCTGAGATGGCTTTTTAATAGATTTATTTCTTCTGCTGACCTTACGAAGCTTAGTGCCAGGAAGTCTACTTTGTGCTGAATAGCCCAATTAACGCACTCCCAGTCACGTTCAGTGATTGATGGTATGCTTATTGTGGTGTCAGGCAGATTGATTCCCTTATTGCTGTGTAGTGGTCCTCCAACTACAACCTCACATACAGTTTGATCACCATCTTTTCGGATTACATGCAAAGCAATCTGGCCGTCATTGATAAAGACACGTTGACCAACTTCAACATCTTTAGAAAAACATTCATAATTTGTACTAAAGCGATCTATGTTACCCTGTTCACCGCCTTGTACAATGCAGACTTCATCTCCTTCTGTCAAGGTCTCCCCGTCAGGCTGGATGCGTCCGATACGGATCTTTGGTCCGCATAGGTCTCCCATCACGGCAGTCGTGTGACGGTGCTGAGTGCGAACGTCATTCAATGTTTTTAGTGATTGTGCATGCCCGTCTAATGTGCCATGAGAAAAATTCAATCGAAAGATATCGACACCATGATCAATCATTGGCTCAAGAACATC
>CAYTGO010000016.1:0-49206 GCA_964437425.1 uncultured Candidatus Scalindua sp. | reverse complement strand
GAATTAATAAAACTTACAATCATTCCGGTCTTTCCTGCCATGGCTGCGTGTACCGCGTAAGTGCCTAGTTTGGTACAGTAAATTGAATCATTAGAATTTGCAGGTGCACTTCTGATCATATAACTGGGGTCTATATATTTCAGGTTAATGTCTATTTTCTTCTTTTTAAAATATTCACTAATTCGTTCTTTGAGGAAGACACCTATATCGTTGAGTTTCGCATTGCCTGACTCGTCGATGTCTTTGGGGCCTTTCATGTACTCCTGCCCCGCACCTTCTGCTACCAGGATAACGGCATGATTCTGCTTCTTAAGCCTCCTCTCCAGGTTGGCAAACAGACCATTTTCTCCTTCGAGTTTAAATCGTACTTCCGGGATGAGCACATAATTCACATCATTAATAGCCAGGGCGGTGTTAGCGGCGATAAACCCGGATTCACGTCCCATTACTTTAACAATTCCAATTCCGTTGATTCCATCATGTGCTTCCACATGTGCGCAGGAAACTGCATCTACAGCACGTGAAACTGCAGTTTCAAAACCGAATGATTTGTCTACAAAGTTCAAATCATTGTCAATGGTCTTGGGTATTCCTATAATAGAAATTTTAAGATTACGTCTCTTCGCCTCTTTAACAATATCCATAGCTCCTTTTTGTGTACCGTCGCCACCTATAACAAAGAGCATGTTCATTTTCAAGCGTTCGAGGGAGTCTACAATCTCTTCAACACGATCGCCGTAGCCTCGTGAAGCACCGATGATAGTGCCCCCAAGGTTATGAATCTTAGATACAATCTCCGGATTCAGCTCCATGACCGGCAGGTCAAATTCTGAAAGGAGACCTCTGTATCCATACATGAAACCGGATATCTGTTTTGTACCGTATCGATACCACAGAGTCATAACGATTGCCCGTATCACGTCATTGAGCCCGGGACAAAGACCGCCACAGGTAACTATTCCCGCCCGCACCCCTGATGGATCAAAATAGATATTTTCCCTCGGGCCGGCCTTTTCTATCAGGTTATGCCGGTAATTGTCGCGGGTAGATGAACAACCTGAAACGGTGATGTCATGAATTACATATTGGTCATCTTTCACATAGTTTGTTCTCCAGATATCCTTCTCGTGGGACATTGAGGATAGTTGTAATGTCTGTTTGCCAAGTACAGGAATTGTGAGATCCAGTTTTTTCATTTTGATTGTTTTAGATATTGTTATTGTGGTTCCAGCCAGACAGCATCATAAGGTTTCAATGTAAGGGATATCTCTTCTTCTTTAAATGTATACATATCCTGGCTGATAAGGTCATACCATTTTTGTCTGGATATATTAACCGTCTTCATAGGAATTGTTATTTGAATCTCATCGCCTGTAACATTAATTAGAGAGAGGATATGCTGGTTATTGTCCGGGGATGTTCTTAAAACAACAAATATCTCAGGTTGAATTTTGAAAATATTTTGTGCTCCATTTGGATGAAAAGCGCTTTGCTTTGTCCTGATAGTAATAAGAGCGTTCAATTTGTGGATGATTTGTGATGTAAGTGCATGCGGGTCCTCAAGGGTTTCTATGAGTGTGTTGTAATCAATTTCTGTACGGTTAACTTCACGTTTTGATATAGGACAACATACAGCATCACTATCAATTTTAGTTCCAAAAAAGCTGTGCAGATAGATTCCCGGAACCCCTTGAAGGACCAGTGCTATGGCCCTTGAAGCAATGAACTTTTTGATCTGGCGTTCTATATCCCCTGTATCGTCTTCTCTATTAAGGGCGCTGAACCAGGTGATATTAATCTCATATGGTACTTCTTTGCCATCTTTATCAGTTTTATAAGAGATATAACCTCCATGTTCTCTTGCCCTCTGGACAACAAACTTAGTCTCTTCATCGGATAAGATACCCTTAATTCCCATAAGCCCTATACCATCGTGGGAGTCCAGGAAATTGAAAAAAGACGTTGCCTCAGAAGCCGGTTTCAGGGATTCCGCCCAATCAGAGAGCACGGTAGTGTCTTTTGTGTAAAAGGTATGAAGCACAAGAGGCGGCAGTGCAAAGTTGTAGACCATATGCGCTTCGTCATCACCGTTGCCAAAGTATGAGATATTATCTTTATGCGGAATATTAGTTTCACTGATTAACGCTACATGCGGAGCAACAAAGTCTAAGATATCACGGAAGATCTTGACGATCATATGTGTCTGTTCCAGGTTCGCGCATGAAGTTCCGGGATTTGCCCAGAGAAAAGTAATAGCGTCAAGCCTGATGACATCAGCTCCCTTACGCACATATAACAGTAATATTTCAATAACCCTTATCAGCACTTCGGGGTTTTTATAATTTAAATCTATCTGGTCTGAAGAGAAAGTTGACCAGACGTATTTTTCTCCATAGACGGTATGGAATTTTGTAAGAATATCAGAAGTCCTCGGACGAAAAATGAAACTACGCTCATCGGGAGTAAGATCATCATAAGAATTATAACTGATAAAAAAGTCTTTGTAGTGTGGAGTCCCTTCCAGAAACCTTTGAAACCATCGGCTCTTTGATGAAACATGATTGATAACCCCGTCAAACATCAGTTTGTAACGAGTTTCCAGATCTTCAATATTCTCCCATGTTCCAAGACTTGGGTCCACAGTCTCAAAATCTGTAACAGAAAACCCCCTGTCTGATGAGTGAGGAAAAAATGGAAGAATATGAAGTGTATTAATTGTCTGCTTGAGATATAGGCCGCAAAATTTTGATAATGTTTCCAGGGGAGAAATATTATCTTCACGGATAAGGTCTCCATAAGTAATTAAGATAACATCCTCTTCGGTAAAGCGTTCTCCCGGTTCAAATGATTTTGTGTTCTCTATAATCTCTTCGGTTTTGTATGTATAGTAAACCTTGCAAATGCGTTCAAGTTCCGGCATATACGCCTTTGCTGTCTGATCATCGTATAAGAAGGAAAACTTGGTTAAGATTTTTTCACGAAAGTCATTTGGTATCTCTAAGTGGTTTTTTTGATAATCAGGCTCTGTATTATGGATAAACTTAAAGCCGTCATATCGCCTCTTTTTTATTTCGTTTGGAGTGCCTGTCATTCCCAATCTCTTCTTTGAGTGTTGAAAAAATGGACTTTCCAACTTATTATATCAAAATATGTGCCATAACCATAAACAGCTCCAAAAAAAGCACACATTGAGGGCGCTTCGTTTAAGTGCTTGCAGTAAAATGCCTTATGGTTATTTTGGTGCAGTTGTATTGTACAAATATTATTTGAGACGTCTATACTAAAACTAATAAATGTCTAATATTCATACATTTTGGCTCTGTAAGGATTTGGGGATAAAGGGAAAAGGATAATTCCCGGAAGAAGAAAAAAGTTGAAATAATTGGTTATTATTCCGAATTAGAATTACGTCGGGTATAGAAACCCGACCTACAAAGAATATTGGTATCATGTAGGGCGCGTTTCCATACGCGCCGATCAACTAATAACGATTATCCTGCCCTCAGCCGGCAGAATAAAGTTTTCTCATATCGTCGAGTGTCGCTGCTTTATAATCACCCGCGTGTCCGGCGGTGCCAAAGGCCTTCATCTCTTCAATGATCCATGTACGTACGGCGTCTCTTGCAGGGCCCAGGTACTGCCTGGGATCAAAAGCAGTTGGTTTCTCTACAAAGACTTTTCGTATAGCTGCCGTAATTGCCAGGCGGCCGTCAGTGTCGATATTAATTTTTCGCATGCCCCTGCCTATGGCGTCCTGAATCATATCAGTGGGTACTCCAACGGCGTTAGGTACTTTTCCTCCATATTTATTGACCTCTTCAACCATATGTGCAGGTACCGAAGAGCTACCGTGCATTACAAGGCTGATTTCAGGGCAGCGTGAATGGACTTCATTAACAATATCAAGAGCGAGTTTGATCTCGGTTCCTGCGGGAAATTTGTAGGCTCCGTGAGATGTGCCAATGGCAATGGCCAATGCATCAACCCCGGTCTGTTTAACAAACTCCTCTGCCTCTTCAGGCTCGGTAAGATGAACGTCTCCTGCTACAGTATCATCTTCGACGCCTCCCAAAGTACCAATTTCACCTTCAACTGATACTCCTGCCGCATGTGCTATTTTCACAGCTTCTTTTGTTATTGCAACATTATCATCGAAAGAACGGGCCGGATGCGCTCCATTCTCATCTTTTGTACTATAGTCAAGCGAACCGTCAATCATAACAGACGTAAAACCAAGGTCGACACACTCCTTTATTGTTTCAATATCCGGTCCGTGATCCAGATGAAGTGCCATTGGAATGTGTGGATATTTCTTCTCTGCCATATAACTTACCATGGCTGCCAGCAATCCTTTATCGGCATACTTAAGAGCATTTCTGCTTACCTGAATGATGACGGGGGAGCTTGTCTCAGCAGCAGCGTCGCAAATCGCCTGTAGCTGCTCCATATTATTAACATTAAAAGCGCCTACGCCGTAGCCTGCTTTATTAGCTTCATCAAGTATTAATTTCATAGGTACAAGAGACATTTGTTACTCCTTAAAAATAGTTAAGCGCATGAGGTTTCGGTTAAAGTTAACAAC
Source organism: uncultured Candidatus Scalindua sp. (assembly GCA_964437425.1). GTDB lineage: Bacteria > Planctomycetota > Brocadiia > Brocadiales > Scalinduaceae > Scalindua. The sequence continues at coordinate 44,624 of CAYTGO010000016.1, read as the reverse complement.
TACATAAATATCAACCGATTTTGTATGTAAAGAATTTGACATTCTTAAATCCATGAAGTATACACACATACTACATGACTGTTTGTTTAACAGTCAACCAAAATAAACACAAATGTGGGAACTGAAACTAATTTGTCATCTGATAGTATTCTTTAGGATTTCTGAATGAAAAAATACTCAATTGATCTTAAAAAATTGAAAAAAGAGGTGCGGCTGGATTATTATAAAAGCTCCGGTCCCGGCGGCCAGCACAAGAATAAGACGATGTCTTGTGTGAGATTATATCACACGCTTACAGGTATAAGGGTGATTGCGACGGAATCACGTTCACAGATAAAGAACAGGGAACTTGCCTTTAAAAGACTCCAGGTAAAATTGATGGAGTTAAATATCAAGGAAAAAGAGCGCATTCTTACGAAAAAGCCCCGTTATGTGAAGGAACAAATCCTGCAAAATAAAAAGAAGCGATCTGTAAAGAAACAGTCCAGAAAAAGAGTTTCCGGTGAAGACACAGAATGATAGACCTGAAAATACTGCAAATGCCGGCATATTAAGGCATTGACAGTTGCATTTTATTTAAATACAATTATTGGTTAAGTTTACAAAGCAGCGGAGTTATTCATTTATTATAATATCTCTGCCAATACGTTTTTTAAGTAATTACCAGATATGTTGAGGAAAATTTCCACTTCCCCGGACAAAAAGTGCCGAGGACTTTCCCCGGGCAAAAAGTGCTGAGGGCTTTCTCCGGACAAAAAGCGCCGATGAATAAAATCCCCTCCTTGTGAAGGAGGGGAAAAGGGGTGGTTATAAATATGTGAGTTTCTTCAACTTAGTTTGGGAAATTACTTTTTAATATAATTAATGCCAAAAATTACAATGTATAAACAAACGAAAATATCTTTCTCTTTTTTTAAGACCGTCAAGTGTTTAGCAGTTTTGGTTCTGATTGCACTTTCTGCTTCAGGATGTTTTTTTAGTAAAAAAGACAATCGAAGGACCACGGGAGAAGAGCCTTTTTTCCAGGACGAAGAGGGCCTTGCTGATCACGGCAAGAAAACTACCCTGGACAGAATGTATCAGCTTGATCCGGGGGGTAAAGAGTTTGACATTGCAGACAGCTTTTATACACACCCGCCCAGGAAGATCGCGGTATTGCCATTTGATAATCTGATAGGCGGTAAATATATCCTGAACTCAGTCCCTCTCCCCAGATTCAGCAAAAAAGAGACTGATGGCTGGAACTGGACCTATGCGAATAGATTGAGAAGATTTTTCTTTGGCCATTTTGCCTCCAGGGAATTTGTTGATATAGAGTTAATGTATGTCGATAAGGTGCTGCAGGAACTTGGGATTAATACGCCGAATGACTTATATAAGATACCGGCGCAAGAGTTGGGCAGGATACTTGATGCGGACGCACTGATTTTTGGCAAAGTTACAGAATACAAAAACTCCTATTATCTGCTTTATAAGCAGATCCGGATTGGTTTGAGTATCAAATGTGTATCTACGAAAGATGGTAGTGTCTTTTTTGAAGGCGAACAGGTAAGACATGATAATGACATCCGCGTAGCAACAAACCCTTTTGATTTTGTAATCGCTTCGTTCCAGAACTCTATGAGCATGAGAGACGTTTACGCGGCAAGGGCGAGTGAGGAAGTAGTCCGAGAGTTAGTTCTAAGAATTCCTATTGTTAACTCATTCATTGAAGAGGAAGAACAGCTTATTAGAGAACGAATCAGAGAGAAGATGTCATCTCTGCCAACGTTGAATGCGAAGGCAAGTGATAAAAACAGTGATGGTGATACTGCTTCCCCGTCTATACCGGACATAACTGAAATTGAAACAGAAACAGAAATACGAGCACATGCAGTCCACCCCGACCCTCTTACTCAAACAGCGACTCTTTCAGTAGGTTCCTGAACCGAACCAACAGGAATCAGACCCAATTCCTTTTGCAGTCGAGTGGTGATTTGACTGCTTTTGATTTTGGATTTCATTGGGATATTGAGCCTGCCCTGGCCCCGTTCTCGTGCATTTTGACTACAGTGAGGGAAGAAAGAAGGGAAGGGGTTGTGGGATTGAGCAAGAAAAAGAGTACAATCTTCTAAGTTTTTTACTATATTGCCGATAATAACTTAGTATAATTAATTTGACAGATAAGAAGAAAAGGTCTATATAAGCCTAATTCTTCCAGCATGCCAACCAAAAAAACCGTACTTTCTGTATATAGATTGCAATTATGCCAAATTTTAAGGAACAACTTTTTAGTATTGTAATCATAGGGAGGCTCAATCCTCAAATCCTCAACCACAATTTTTTAATCGATAACGAAATTCTACCTGTAGGGGAAGAACCATTTAAGTCTTTACTTGCCAAAGAAAATGGAAATCCTTTTACTGAATTTGTTTCTACTCCAGTTCTTGCATCTATTAAATACGATTCAATTTCTATGGTTATTGAAGAGAGCCGGTACCAGATTAAAGATTCAAATTATGGAAACCCAGTATCAAGCCCCATTGTTGATATTACTAAGAAATATTTAGGAGAAATATTGAAATACACTCCCATGACTGTTGGTGGAATCAATTTAAGTGGAAATATCACATTTGACGATGAAAAAGATGAACAGGGATTCAATGAAAGATTTGGGGTTAATAAGGATGCTTTAATTACTCATGCAGGCACAGAAGACATTAGGCTTGGAATGAATTTTGCTTTTAAATGGCTGGAGGGTTTGGTTGATGTTCAGATACCAAAATTGATGGGATCTTCTAACTCACGTATGATTAATTTCAATTATGAATTTCAATACACTAACATGAAAGATTTTTTTGGAAATCTAGATAAAGTGGATCAAATTCATGAAAAGTTCAGTGAGATTCTTAAGTCATTAGGCGTGGAGGAAAGTGTATGAGTGTCACAGAACAAATATCGGCAAGAAACAATTCTCGCACCATTGAAATGCTAGCCAATGTCCCGAGACCATCTGGGGATGGCCATACAAGAGCATGTGATTATGGCCAAAAGATAGTTTGTCAACAAGCACATGGCAGAGCAAGCTTTTTTGAGCAAGATGCAAAACAAAATATTTCAATCACAACTATTTGCACTGCTATTGGTGAAGTCGCAATTGAGAACCCTGTCATAGAGGGGACAGCGGTTGTAGAAATTTTCTCAGGAGGCTCTTTTGCCAGCTACTTTGCAACAGCAACAGCACCAGTAAACAGAGAATCGCTTACATTGAACTCTATTGAAAATTGGATACCAAAGAATGCTGTAAAACTCAACTCATCAAAGTTTGAAGTTACAGATGAGATTTTACGCTTTTGCTTCAGGCATTACATAGTGAAGCATTTGAGACCCATTATTAGTCTTATTGAAAAAAGTTTTCCGGCTTTTCAAGAACCATGTCTGGAAATAGAAGAAGACCCAGAAAGTGATGAAGAGTGGCTTACAATTGATATTACTGTTGAAGGAGAGGTAGATGAAATTTTAGAGTGTTACAATAACTATATCACTGCGTTTGTTTCAAGCGTTCCTTGGCCAGAACGAGAAAAGATAAGACTTTCATATAATATCATTTAAAAATGAATCCAAGAGATTTTCACGAACTTGCTTCAGAGCTTGTTGGTAGTAGTAATACTGCAAAAATAAGAACGGCAATCAACCGTGCTTATTACGCTGCTTACAACACCGGAGTAGAGATTTTAAATGATATGGGTTTTTATCCGAGGACTGGGCCTTCAGGACATAAGGATGTGCAATACCATTTGAACAATAGTGGGGATGATGAAATTATCAGCGCATGCGTGAAGATGGACGGGCTTTTTAGTAAGCGCATTCGAGCAGATTATAAGCTTGATAAAAAGGATGTAGATAACCCTAAGACAGCAACGGCACTAGTGAAAGATGCAGGTTCTATTATAAAGACACTGGATATATCTACATCGAAACATGGAGGGAAGCGTCAGGAAATTATTAACTCAATAAAAAAATGGAAGGAAAAAATATAAGAGAATATGATTTAATTTTTTAGTTTCTATAGCCTCTATTTTCTTCATCCTAAATCACATTTCATCTGTAATATCCCTGTGAATCCTGATGTTTAATTTTCCCTGAGCAATAAAACCCATCATTTCACTAAATTCTTTATTGCAAACCCAAGAAACTCTTCATCATCTATTTCATCACTTAATATTTCCTGTATGATAAGGCAAGTATCACAATCAATCTCATCTGTAGTAATACCTTCCACGAATACCGCTATTTCCTCAATGCAGTCAAGTGAGAGTTCAGTGCCCAGTGCCTTTGTTATTTAAGTGCTTTATATGTTTCTTTAAAAGATTTAGCTAATGCAGTATGAAAAGTCTGTTCATCTAGGTCGAGAATTTCATTAATTTCAATTTCTACCCCGGCTTGTTTAAGATTATTTTGCACCATATATCCTAACTCATGTTTGTTTCCAAGCCTGAAAATTTCAAACACAGCAAACGAATCTTCTTTAATGTGAGGCAAAGGTGGATCTGTTAAATATTTTATTTTGTAAGAAAAAAAATCATATTTGCTTTTATTCTCTTTTAAGACAACGCCCAAATCTTCGCCAATCGCAACATAATCACCAGGGCTAGCTTTTGATGTTGTCCATTCTGAGTATGCCTTTTGACTAACATCCTCTGGAAAATCTAATAAATCTTTGTCCTCGTCTCCCAGTACACCACCTAATAAATCATTAAGCCGCTTTAGGATGTTGATAATTAAAACAGCTACCTTGTCAATTCTTAATAGAACTCGATTTTCATCAAAAATATAGCACTTTTCATCATGTGAAAAATGAATATAGGCCGATTCACCATAAGCATGCTGATAAGACTTTCCTATTAATGTTATCTCATCAGCTCTTTTATAAGATAAAATTTTCCGATATTTATCTCTAAAAGTAGAATGTTTGTGTTTTTTATTTTCATCTATAGGCTTTTGTACTTGCAAGTACCATCTTTTTGATATATCAAGTCCTTTTTGCTCAAGATTTCTGATTTTAGCCTTTATATCGGCAATACAATCTTCAGCATTTTCACTTTTGAAATCATAAAACTCATTACGATCAGATTGATCGTTCATATTGGAAATCAATTCAGAAAAATATAAGTAATCCTTGTAGTAAATGTCTTCGTTCGTATAATTAAACAAAATTAACTGTGCTGCCAATTCTGTTAATTTTCTAGCTCGCAGATTCACCTCATCGTATACACCTTGTAAAGTTATTCGACGTATTTGATCGCCTGATTCATGTTCTTGCAATTCATCTTCACATGAAAAAAAATCTTTCCACTGAGTAAAACGTGTTGCAGCTTTTTGTATCTCATCCAAAATTCTGTAGGCAAAATAATCACGGGAATTGCAATGCGCATAAGATATAATATTTTTAAAATTAGATTCATCTATGGATAGTTTTTTTCTAATGCGATCACTTGTTGCGATACCTTTACTGATAATGAAATCCCAAAATATTCTTCGTTCTTTATTCATATGTTCTTCTTAGAAAAAACAAAGTGTAATCAGGGGACACTATACTTATTTCCTCTATTATGAGAATGTTAATACTGAAAACAGTTGGAATGGTGTCCCCCCCGATTTCTTGTGAGTATTGTTATCTCTTAGAGATGGAATGTCAAGAGGAAGATTACGCGTTCAGTCTGATAAAGAAAAACTGGTTTTCTTCCGATCCAGTATTCTCTATCTGATGTCCTTGATTAGCTGGAATGTAGATGAGTTGATCAGGTTGGTAGGTCATCTCGACACTGGTTTTGAATCTGATAATCCCAGTGCCTTGGGTTACGAGGAAGAATTCGTCAACTTTGTCATGGTCATGCCAGTCGAATTTTGCTCCTGGCGCAAGAAATCCCCTTGTCATTGCTTGGATTTGCGATGAAACAGCATCGTTCGCTGAAAGAATTAGCTGTCGAGCACCACTACCTCCGTGGGCTTCCTCTCGTTTTATTTTACCGAGTACTTTCTTGAATGGTAAGCGCATATTGATCTCCAAGTTGGCTATAGATAGATTAGTTGTTAAATCTTAATTTTATTTTAGAAATTCTATAGTATTTTTGTGAAGTTCGATGTAATCCTCTATAATTTGGCTGTCACGAATAAGAAAAGGGGAGATGTACTGGCTCCCTGAAGGAATATTCTTAGGGTAATACCCACCGAGAATCATAAATTTTCTATCGAATATTACGTAATAGCTACTTGGTCTCTGATCATAAAAAGTGCAATTTAGTTTCTTAATCCGGTCTGGAGTCAAACCTTTCCATGATTCAATATTTTTTCTACTTTGGTCTGAATCAAGAAGTAAGATGAGCAGATTATCTGTACGATATTTCCTGTCATTTTTGTGAAAAGCTTCATATATCTTTTGAGAACTGAGTGCGAAGATTCTGAGTTCCTTAACATGGTTTGAGGCTGGCATTGCTACTTCAAACAAGTTAGGAATACTATCACATCGAATGATTCCTGACTTCATCTCAGCAAATCCACTATAAAGTGCTTCGCTAAGATTGTAAACCTCTCGGCGGACTTTTTCGGTGCGCGAAATCCGGCTGTCGAAATATAGGAGAAAAGCTAAAAGCCCAGTTAGCAAACCCATTTGGATGAAATGGTTGTCTACAACTTCTTTCAGATCTGGGAATAATTGGGCCAAAATCATGAATATCAAAAGAGCCACGAGCACTCCATAGCCGGTCCATTCGAGAGATCTTTTTAAGATACTTTTTCCGCTGTTTTTATCTTTTGGCATATTATTTCCTATTTTGAAGTTTTCTGCATAGTTATCAACGATGTATTGCTGGAACATTTGATGATTCGCTTTTCTTTAGTCTTTCTTTCAATCTCACGAAGTTGCTCTTGAAATTTTTGGTTTGGAATCTCCCAGAATGCAGAGTGTTCCTTTTTGTAATAAATATCCAAAAACTTTTCACGAGTGAGATATTTGGTGTCTTTAAATATAGTGATCGACTTAATCATATAGTTTGAGTCTTTTGCTATATTATGAATCTCCTCTCGGGTTGGATGGGATGATCGATAAATTTCAATGGCTTCAGGCATCCATTTGTATACGTCAACGTGCTCTATCTGATCCCTGAACGGAGTTCGGAGGACAAAGTAATCTCCAGTGTTCTGTAGCAATCCTACTTGATGGAATGCTGCACGTTTGTCTTCTAACAGGTGGATCAACGCAGACATGAAGGCAATGTTGTATTTCGCAGAAGTTTGGTAATTCTCAAAGTCCTTATGTATGACTTTGATGTTTTTAATTCCAAAATCACGCATGCGATTTTCCAACTGGTCGAGCATGTTTCTCGATGAATCAAGGCACGTAATATTAATCCTTTGATCGCGTTGTGCGATTGGAATGCTAAACCTCCCTGTCCCGCAACCGATGTCAAGAAACGAACTCTGGCCATTGCTATTGTAAGAGAGGCTGATGAGATAATCACAAATCTCATTCAGTGATCGTTCTTCGATATTTCGGTTATTGTTTATAAAACCTGTAATATAGTTGATGTTCTCGAAAATTCCTGTCTTTATTTTCATAGCAGTCGGTTCCTGATGAAATCGGCTCATCATCAGGATATTGTATAGCTCAATTTTTACACCTGATATTTTAAGAAAAGGATACTATACTTTATTACGAGGTACAATTATATTTTGAGTATTTAAATAGCATTTAAAGCAGAGAACTTTATTCATGCTGAGTTGTTTTCATTGGTTCGCTTAGCCGTTCCCCAACTTGTTGATTTGTGCTTTTGATAATCCTGTAGCCTTCGCTATGTTTTCAATTTCTAATCCTATAGAAAGTAAATTCTTAGCAATTTCAATTTTTTCTTCTTTCTTGCCTTCTTTTTTACCCTTAACTACACCAATTTCTAAACCTTGTTCTTTACCTTTTTTCATAGCCTTGTCCTCTCGCTCATAATGCAGAACATATTTTTGACTCTCAAGGAGTTCTGCAAACAGCTTATCATCTACAAAGCTATAGTACTCTTTTGGTGTAATTATCAGATGGTCTATTACTTCAGTTGATACTAGTCTGGCTGCCTGGATTAACCGATCTGTAAGGTCCTTGTCTTCTTCCGTTGGATCCAGGGATTCACCCGGGTGGTTGTGGACCAGTATTAATTTCGGAACACCCCTCTGTGCTGCCAGCCTGAATACTTCATTGGGTTTTACTGTCGCGGAATTGATACCGCCAAGACTAACCAGCTCTATGTAAATTATCCTGTTATCAATGCCAAGGCCAACTACCCAGAAATGCTCTTTTGTTATTCCATATTTATTTTCCCGAAGCAATACCTGCTTCATTATTTTGTATATATCCCCGGAGGAATTTATCTTTACTTTCTGATCTTTGTTCAGGCGTACATTCATAGACAGGATTTAACCACGAAAATCACGAAAAATCACGGAAAAAAACAGAAAGAGAAACTTAACCACGAAGAACACGAAGAGCGCGAAGAAAAGATAATGGGACACAGTTAGAACGCAGATCTTAGAGATTAAGGAATTGGTAGATTAAAGCATTGATTTGGCATTTGAGCTTTGACATTTGGATTTGTCTATTGCCTTTAACTTCCCGCCTAACAGACCGGCGGACAGGTAGTCACTTATTTATTTTTTACGTCAACAACTTAGCCTGGTCCGACCCCAGTGCCATTACTCAATAGGTGACCCTAATCTTTCTTTGACCCTTTTCTGCTTATACAAGTTCTGTTTTCCTTACCAACTTTCTCCAATAATAAATAAAAGCGAATAAGCTGACAAATAAAAGAACACAGCCAATCCTTTCTGCACCTTTAAAAATAAGTATTATCGCTAAAGTTGTGACGATACAATCTATCAGAACCGCTTTTACAAATTTCTTGCTATTACGATTACTCATAGCATTAAAAGGTTTAGTAATGCTCATTGGTTTTGAATTACCAGCTCTAAGATACAGAATGATAAATATTACGTTTGATGGTAACCAACTCAAGCTAAGAGCAATTGATAGCTTTACAACGTCAACTTCTTTTGGTGATATTGCCAGAATATAATAGAGAAGAAACATAAAAAATATATTAATCTGTATTAAAAATATTAAACACCATCTTTTAGCTCTTTTACTCTTTATACAATTGTTTTCAATATTCATTTCTGATTTCCTTCATTTAGAAGAAAGACCTGACCCCTTTCTCGTAAACTTTAGTTCACTTTAGTCACTTAATATTTTATCCGTTTCTTGTCCTCGGCGCTTTCCAGTCCGGGGAAATCTGCGTCCTATTATCTTTTCTTCGCGTCCTTCGCGCTCTTCGCGGTGATAAATCTCTTTCATTTACAAATTATCACGTACCGGCTGGTTACTCCGAGGATTTTTTTCTTCTGCATATAGGATAAAAGATCAGCATCAGCTTCAAATCGCTCAGATGACATGGGAGCCTGAATTATATGAGTAATCTCCCATCCGGCTTTATCCAATAACTCGGAATAAGCATCTATGAGAATAGATTTTTTAGGATCCTCGTCCATTACAGGTGTGTTCTCAAAGTCGCGCCAGTCAGCATTGATAAAGGCGAGCCTTGTCGACTTTTTGGAATTCTTTTTCATGTAGGTAAGCATCCTCTCAATGAACTCCAGGTATTTTTGCTTAGTCCACTCTTTTTTGTTGAAATATGGCGGGTCAATGATGATCAGGTCGGGTTTGTCCTTAGCTGCCGAAATGATACTATTCCACTCTTTATTTTTCATGTCCCAATAGTACGGCTCTATCTCTGGCCTGGTATCCGGGCGATCTACCATATCGAGGCTCCAGCATCTTCTGCTCAGGGCCAGACATGTGTCAGGAGTAACGCCTCCGCCTGCCATGGGGTCAAAGACCAGGTCGTTCTGCTTTGTGAAATAGTATAGGATGTGAGCAATCATTTGAGCGTGTATCCGCCCGGGCCAGTCGTCGCCGAAACGTTCGTCGAAATCTCCCCACTCCCATAGATTCTCTGTATGCAGCCACCAGCCAAGCTCTCTGAATCGCTCCAGATCGTCTTTGCCTTCTAAAGCCAGCGACCATACCATCGACTCGGTCCATCCATGCTTTTTTGCTACTTGAGGGACTGTATATCCTCGTGATAGGTCGCTATTCGGCGGATTTGGCAACGTTGCCATTTTCGCCGAATAGTCAGACAAAGTCCTTGGGGGAAGACTTAATCTCTTTGCAATCCTGTCCTGCGGAATACCTAACATGTTCATATGGCACACCTTAGTCTCCAGTTCGGCCTGTTGGGCTGCTCTAAGATCGGCAAGGTAGGTATCCACTGTCCTTCTCGAACGTCCAACCGCTTTGCCGATCTCAGAAGAGGTTAGGTCCGAATTTTTCTGAAAAGCCCGTCGGGCGGTGTTCTTTGATTCCTCGTCTGTCAGTTGTCTCGGCCCTATCGCCATTCCTGCTGCGTAGAGCAGTGGATCGTTTCCTTTCAGTTCTTTTATGACTGCCGGCATCTTGCTCAGGCCAACTTCCTTGCTTGCGGTCCACCTGTGTGCACCGTCCAGTATGCGGTACTTCCCTTTCTTGTCAGGGTGGCGTTCTATTACAATAGGATCAAAACTGAAACCATCCCTCATGTTCTCTGCAAAGAGAGATACTCTTTTACGATCAATCCTCTCCCTTGGATATATTGATGCGTCAAGAACGATATCAGATATAGTAATTTTTTCATTCATATTAAAAACTTAACCACGAAGAGCACGAAGAACGCGAAGAATACAAAAAAACAAAAGACAGAAACCAAATAACTAGTCACCGCAAAGACGAAAAGAAAAGATATCTTATAGGTAAAAAACAGAAAAAGCATAAAACCACGAAGAGCGCGAAGTAAAAGGTTTATAAAACAAATCTTTTGATTCCGTCTTTCAGAATTTTTTTGTTAAAGTTTATTAAAAGTCCTATTTTTATTTTTGATAATTTCATATAAGTTAATATTTGGGCTTCATCAATTGGTTGAAGATCACGCACACTTTTTAGTTCTATTATCAATTGATCATCAATTAATAGATCTATTCGATACCCACAACCAATACGTATCTTCTTGTATATCACTGGAAGGTCCGCCTCCATATGAAACTTTATGTTTGCCTGTTTCATTTCATATGCTAAGCATTGCTTATATGTAGTTTCCAGCAACCCTGGCCCTAATTCTTTATGTACCTCAATTGCAAGACCGATAACTTTTTTGGATAATTCATCAAATTCCATCGTAAATCCCCTAAAAACCCTTCGTGTTCTCTGTGTCCTTCGTGGTTTTATGCTTTATCTTGTATATCTTTGCGGTGAGTGTCTTTTTTTATATTTCAAATTCATCTTTTATCCGTGTTCAATCCGTGTAAATCTGTGGCAAAATTTTTGTTCTCCCTTAGTGTCTTAGTGGCTCTGTGTGAGAATTAGTAGGGCATGAGAATCATTGCATTTATTGAGAAATAGTCAACAGGGTAAGAGTTGGTACAGAACAGGTATGAGTTTTACTTGGTGTGAATTGAGGAATTGTCACTAAAAAAACAAATCTCAACGCAAAGGCGCAAAGAGCGCAAAGAAAAACAAAAATATAGGTAAAAGACAAAAGCAAAAGAAGAAGAGACATTAGCCACGGATTTCCCCGGACTGGAAAGCGCCGAGGACAAGACACGGATAGGCACTGATGTTAAAGACAAGGAAAAGAGAATATCGAACAAGGAATATTGAATGTTGAAGTGGAAAGAATTGAAAAGGAGAAAAGGCAGAAGTCATTAAATCCAAATGCCAAAGCTCAAAATCCCAATGAAACCCAAAATCAAAAGCTCAAAAGATAAGATTCAACGCTTACGATCTTTCAAATATCGTAATAGGAATTCTCTTTTATGGCATCTGTGTGTTATATGCCAAACACAATCTTGTATGTAATGCCTATTTGCACGTGCCAAAACGCTAATACCTTAGAGACGTCTTTTCTGCATTAAAAAGTGGTGTTTAAGGCCATAAAAGCCCACATTTTAGAAGCCTTCTTCTTTCGCATCAACAACTTAGCTTGGTCCGACCCCAGTGCCCTTTAGCTTTGTCCGACCCCAGTAGTCGCCGGTCAATCTACCCTCTTTACTCATAAACAGTTGATGCTTTCAAAATCTCAGCAATAGTCTTCCATGTTGGCTGATCTGGTACATTTTCACCTTTGTTGAGGAAATAGCCATCCATATCATTTATCCAAGAAGCCATTGCTTCCAAATAATTGCTTAAATTATTGTTTTGCCATTCACAATTAACATCCGCCGCTTCACTTGCAAGCTGGTGAATAAATTTTGCTAAATCAGTTCTAGATTTAATTTCCATATTCTATTATAAGCCTCCTTTTCTAATATGAATTGATATACCATTATTAATTGTTGTAAATTTCCATGCTTCATTTATTATCTCTTCCTTTGTTGCGGAAACTGTACGAATTCTAATTCCTGCTTCCTGAAATACCTTTAGCCTTCTATTATCAAGTGTAAACGTTTGACCATTTCGTTGAAAAACTCTGATTGGAGGAAAATCATTTGAACTAATATTACTAACTTTCAAATCATTTATTACTGATCTTAAGGTTCTTCCATTTGAAAATTCATTATTAATGCTTTTCTGAGTAAACCTAATTGTTTTAGGATTAACTAAAACCTTTGCTCTATTCCAACCACTTATCCAACTGTAAGCTCTACTGCCAAACCGGCTAAGAAGACTTGCTATACGCTGACCAGTACGCTGGACAGCAGGATTATTCAAGAGCTGCATCCATCCTAAAGCAGGAGAAGAATTATAACTACCACTGTTACCATTAGCACTGATGGCAGTACCACCATCAGTCTGAATTCCCGAACTTCCCGAGCCTCCACCCCCACCCTCATCGTATCCGGACGTCGCATACGTTAAGGCACCGACGCTTCCTCCCGCTATAGCTGCCCCTCCATAAGCGAGAAGGCCTTCTCTTCCTAATGCGGCAAACGACATACCACCAGTGTAAAAGGCTACTACAACAGCCGAAGCTATTCTAAAGACGGGATGACTGTAAACCTTTCTTACTGCTCGTATAGCCTTCTTAACAAACCGCTTTATCTTACTAAAAAACCCATGCCCATTCGGATCGATATACTTAAGTGGGTTATTTAGGACATAGCTGTATCTGTTGAGCGCCTGTGGGTTTGTCGGATCAGGTACTATCGGGTCTGCCGATATGAACCTGGCCAGTACCGGGTCGTAGTACCTGGCGCCATAGTAGTATAATCCGGTCTCTCTGTCAAGTTCCTGGGACGTGAATTTGTGTTTTACTGAGACGGAGCCGGTGTCCGAGAGCGTCTCGCCATACGGGTAGTAGTGTATCTCTTCTACATTGGCGCCGCTTGAGTTTGTTACCACTCGGGTACTTCCGAGATGGTCCTGGTAGTAGTAGTATGTCTCTGTATCGGTCTTTACTGCTACACGTGTGCCGCCCGCAAATATGTATTTTGTACTGCTGCTGCCGGTCTGTTCGTAGATACCTCCTATGTAGACTGTTGTGGCTGCCGTGGCAATCTTCTCTGCCCTGTTCTTTGAGGACCATACTCCACTGTATACAAATTCGGTAGTTTCTCCGTCGTAGTCTATAGATGAGGGTTTGAGGTTGTCGTTGTATACGACTGTCCTGTCCGACGCGTTTGCTCCGCCTGAGATCTCTGTCACTGCATGAGGGCACGGGCCGCCGTAGGTGTATGTCACTCCCCTCTTTGTGGTGATGTTGCCGATCTCGTCGTATGCGTAGTCGAGTGTGCCGTAGGCGGTGCTCTGCGCCTGTGTGAGCCTGTCAAGGGAGTCGTAGGTAAATGTCTGTGTATGTGAACTATCTATGTTGTCGGTCAGGGTTGTGATGTTGTCTGTATTGTCGTAGGCATATGAGAGGTTGAGAAGGCCTGTTCCGTCCGAGGTCTCTGTCACTATGGTCGAGAGCAGGTTGTTGTCTGTCTCGTATGTGTAGGCTGTGGTTACTCCGTTGCCGTATGTTATATTCCCTGTCTGCCCCAGGGCGTTGTAGCCTGTGTATGCGGCGTAGGTTGTTGTTCCATCGGTTATGCCTGTTAGATTGCCGCCTGTACCGTAGGTGTAGTTTATGGTCTCTGAGTCAGGGTAGGTAAGGCTCTTTGTCCTGCCGAGTGCGTCGTAGGTGGTTTGTGTCGTGTAGTCTGTTGTGTCTACCGTCTTTATCGACTTTACAGTCATGCCAAGCTCGTCGTAGTAGTACTTGGTTATGCCGGATGCATCGGTCAGTGTCGTAAGCCTGCCCTTCGGGTTTGTTGAGAAGGCTTCGTCGTAGGTGTAGGTTATGTCAGGGTCATTTGGGTTGTCTTTGTATGTTGCTCTGTTAAGTGCGTCGTAGGTGAAGGTAATGGTACGTGACCTTGAGTCTGTCTGTGAAGTAAGATTACCGTTTGCGTCATATGCGTATGACCAGGTGCCCATGTCGGGATCGACCATTGTCAGCTTCCTGCCAAGGGTGTCGTATGTCATGGTGGTCTGGTTGCCATCTGTGTCTGTTAGTTTAATCAGGTTGCCGATTGTGTTGTATTCGTATGTCGACGTTGCGTATAAACCGCCATCCATGTACTCTTCCACTGTTATTAATCTGCCGTAGACATCTTTTTCTTCTACTTTTTTGTTGCCGTTTGCGTCTGTATATGTCATTGTGCCTTTGTCGTAGACGGTAGTTGTTGTCGTACCGTCCGGGTTTGTTATCTCTGTTACCCTGCCGACAGGGTCGTAGGTGTATGTTATCCATCTCTGGGTACCGTCACTGTATGGAAGGCTCTTTCTGTATACTCGTCCGCTACTGTCGTATTCAATGTCCGCAACAATTGTGCTGCCGTCCGGGCCATCTCTCCACGTTGTGATTGTCCTTTCGAGTCCGTCAAGACACACTTCTGATCGGATGTGATTTGCAGTGCCGTGCTCTTCTGTCCTGTAGGTAATTATACGCAGGTTTGCGTTACCGCAATCCTGGTATTCGTATGTCACCGTTCCATAGGTGGATGTTATATCGAGCGGACCGGTCACTTTTGTGAGCCTTCCGAAGACGTCGTATGTGTATGTGGTCGTATTGCCGTTGGGATCTATCTCTGAGGTTATCTTTCCCAGTCCTGCATCGTAGACTGTAGTGGCTGTCTGACTGAGAGGATTTGTGGCGGTATTTGGATATATATTAGTTGAATCATAGGTTATGGTGGTGGTATTGCTCTTCGGGTCAGTTATAGATATCTGGTTGCCGCTGCTGTTGTATGTGTATGTTATTACGGGGTTCGTACCGCTGTCGTTCCATCTTGTGTCTGTAAGCAGATTGCCGGCTGTGTCGTAGGTAAACCACGCCTCGCTTGCTTTGCTGCCGATATCATTATTGACATAGGTATGGTTTGGAAGTGAGACTATCCAGTTGGTAGTGTCGTATTCGTATTCCGTATACTCGTCTCTCTCATCTCCGGTTACCGATGTGTCGCCACCAAAATATTTTTCGGTTATGTTGCCGTATGCATCGTATGTAAATGTAGTGCTTACCTCTTTTGCAGTGCCGGTGCCGTCGTATACGAAGTCATCACTCTGGCTTAGATATGGAAAATTCACACCTGTGTATGGTGTTGTCGAGCTGAATGTTTTTTCTGTTTTAGAGTAAAGGTTGCCAGATGAGTCTTTTGTCTCTGTTTTATATGGAAGTCCCTTAAATATGTCGTCCTGTTTAAACCATGTCTCCGTCGTAGTGCCTACAGGGTCTGTACTTTTCACATATTCAAAACCCCTGAACTCCCTGTCGGCAATGTCGTGATGACCGCCTGAGTATGTGTAGTTTGTAGTAGAGGTATTTCCATTGCCGTCACTTACCGTTATTGTTGAGACTGTCTGGACGTTGAAGGGTAGTTGTGTATTGGTATATGTTGTGGATGGTTCGTATGTAATAGTTGTCGTGCCGCCGACGCCGTTTTTGAGTGTTGTGAGGCGATCGGCAAGTGTTATGTCAGATGCCACACACCACCACCCTGTATTGTTCCACATAAGGTCGGCCTTGCCGTCACCGGTAAAGTCTGCTACAAACTGGTGCTCTGTATTAAGTGTACTCCCATTGGGCGTCCCGGTATCTGAAAGACATTTCGTGGGGTATTCGAACCCACTGCCGTTTGAGAGCGCCACGCACCACCATCCGACATTATTCCACATGTAGTCTGCCTTGCCGTCTCCATTGAAGTCAGATATGAAATTGTACTCCCAATTGAGTGTGTTCCCGTTGGGTGCCCCTGTATCTGAGAGCCATTTTACAGGGTAATCGAACCTACTGCCGTTTGAAAGCGCTACGTACCATCCTGAGTTGTTCCACATGTAATCTGTCTTGCCATCTCCGTTAAAATCAGATACGAACTGGTAGTCGAGATTAAGTGTGTTCCCGTTGGGTGCACCGGTATTTGAGAGCCATTTTACAGGGTAATCAAACCCGCTGCCGTTTGAGAGTGCCACGCACCACCACCCGGCATTGTTCCACATGTAGTCTGCCTTGTCGTCTCCATTAAAGTCAGATACGAAGTCGTGCTCCCAGTTAAGTGTGTTCCCATTGGGCGCACCGGTATCTGTAAGCCATTTCGTGGGATAATCGAATCCGCTGCCGTTTGAGAGCGCTACGTACCATCCGGAGTTGTTCCACATGTAGTCACTCTTGCCGTCTCCATTGAAATCTGCTACGAACTGGTAGTAGATGTTAAGTGTGTTGCCATTGGGCGCACCGGAATCTGAGATCCATTTCGTGGGGGTATCGAATCCGCTGCCGTTTGAGAGTGCCACGCACCACCACCCGGCATTGTTCCACATGTAGTCTGCCTTGTCGTCTCCATTAAAGTCAGATACGAAGTCGTGCTCCCAGTTAAGTGTGTTCCCATTGGGCGCACCGGTATCTGTAAGCCATTTCGTGGGATAATCGAATCCGCTGCCGTTTGAGAGCGCTACGTACCATCCGGAGTTGTTCCACATGTAGTCTGTCTTGCCGTCTCCGTTAAAATCTGCTGCAAACTGGTAGTAGTAACTGACCGTGTTTCCATTGGGTGCCCCGGTATTTGAAAGACTTTGTGCAGGGTAGTCAAAAACATTGTTGGTTTCCGTCCACTCCATTTCTGTAGCCGCCAGCGATGTACCTCCGGTTATAGTACCGGAGGCGTCGAGTGATGCATCACTTCCGTATTGCCGGACACTGTTAAGGATACTCCTGCCTGTACTGGCGCTGTATTGCAAACCATCAGTATCAGGGTCGGCATCGTAGTCAAGTTTGTATGCCCTTACGATATTGCTGTTTGAAACCGCCTCTATCGTAATCAGGCGTTTTGCTGTCTTTACTGAGAAGTTGGGGATGAACATGGCCGGGGCGTCTGTCCTTGATTCGTAGTAGAACTTAATATAGTTTGTGGGGCTCAGGCCGGTACCGCCGGTGTAGCTTATCTTGTCGAGGTATATCTCGCCCTGGTCTTTTGTGTATGTGTAGGTTATGTAGTTGCCGTTGGTGTCTTCGACCTTATCTATCATCCATTTGAAGACTTTTGAGGAGTTGTCCGGGTCGTCCTGCTTTGATGATGCAGTAGTGCCGTAGTAGTGTTTTGTTCCCTCTTTTGTTGTTGCTGTCCAGCCACCAGAGCCGTTGTAATAGTATTTTATAAATGCCCCTTCGATTTTCTGGCCGTAATTGTATGCGCCCCAATCACCTCTTGCTATCAGTTCTCTGCTGCCGTCTGCTACATAGTCATTATTTGTGTAATCAACACCCCACTTTGTATTTCTCTGGATAAAAGATGTCTTCAGATCCCAGCCCACGCCTATCCAGCCGTTTTGTTTGTTGGAGTTGTAGGAGAGGGCAAGGTTCGGGGCCATGCCGTTTCTCCCGGGTGGGACTACGATGGGGATGTTTACGTTAGCGGCACCCGTGTTGGGGTCTGTGCCAACACTTGATGATGTACCTCCCATGGTTGACACGGACGGGCTGTTTGCAGCGTGGACGGTAGTTATGGCAGTTAACAAAAAAAGAACAGTTAGAATTATGTTTTTATTGAATGGTATATTGAAAATCATTTATCTCCATTATTTTAATGTTCAATTAACAATTATGAATTGTTTTCATTTTTAAAATTTTATCCTCTTAGGAATGCAGGAAATTCAGGAAAAAACATACAGCTCAAAAGCCCAATGTTAGTAAATCTAAATGCCAAAGCTCAAATGGCCAAAATCATAAATTCTTTAATCCCTCAATTCTTACCTGTCCGCCAGTTTGATAGGCGGGAATTCCTTAATCTGTGTTCAATCCGTGTGAATCCGTGGCCAAATTTGTTTTTTAACTTTAATCTATAAAGGCATGGAATAGTGAACCTTCGCTTGCCGTGAAACCAGATTTAAGAATTATGATGTTGCCTGCCTGACACGAAATATCAGCACCACTTTCTACAATATATGCTGGCCCTGCTATTATTGAATTTTCCGCTTGATAATTTACAGTTCCGGTTGAAATGGTCTCATTTGCCAGGACTAAATCATATGGTATATTGGGATTTGTTCCTGCAATATACTCATCGTAATTAGATACTCCATCATTATCAGGGTCAACGTTCGCATCATCAGAGAGCGGATTCAGCCCATACGCTACTTCCCACCCGTCCGGCATGTTATCGTAATCTGAATCTTCATTTTGGGGATCTGTACCATAACTAATCTCGTCTGCATTAGTGATCCCATCATTATCATCGTCATCGCCATCTTTAAGAATCATATTACCTACATCATCATACGTGTAAGTAAAGGTTTCTGCTTCCAGAACACAAACCTTTAAGGGCATAAAGCAGAAGAATGCAAAGGTGATGACAAAAAACAGATTGAATTTTCTTTTCATTCCAGTACCTTTCTTTAATAATAATTTTGATTGAGAATGCATAAACTGCAACGATGGTTTTTAATTAATTCATCTTTCCTTTTAAATATGCCATTTCCTTTTTCACCATCTCGTTCTCTTGTTCAAACCAGTTCGTTCTCTTTTCCAATTTAATCATATACAAAGTCAACTCTTCGATCTTCTGAAGGAGTCTGGATTGCATGTCACCGACACTTACGCCATTCTCTGCTACTTCTATCGCAGATGGGATCTGCGGCAGGTGTCTGTTGTTTGCGATGTATTTCTCAAGTTGCCACAACGGCATGAGTGGATAATGGTCCTTAAAAACAAAGTCCGACCATCCTGTCGAATCTACAACGACTTCTTTTGTCTTTATTTTGCCGTTGACGGCCAGTTTGTATATGCCGGGACTGGCCGTGCCAATACCTACGTTTCCTGAATCATCTACATATACAGCTTCAGTCGGAGTGCCATCTGCCGCGTCAAGTGAATTGTCATATATAATAACAAGATCGCTGCCATCACAGTCCTGGTCTATTCCATCATTTGGCGTCTCTGTAGCACCGGGATGTATGCTGGAATCATTGTCATCGCAGTCATCGCCCGCGTACCCATCACCATCATCGTCTCCATAAGGCGCTGTTGGAGGAGTGAAATTAGAGGTCCACCGCGCCACGCCCTTGGTAACGCGGACTTCGTCCATATATCCATGCGTATACCAACCTCCACCAACACCATTGCGTCCAATCTGTAACTCTGCTGAACTACTATGCAATGTTGCAGATAGCGTAACCGACCCCTTTGATACACCATCGTGATAAAAGGTTAATGTTGTCCCGCTTAGAACAAAAGCGAAATGGTACCATGTGCCTGTAGATATTGTAATAGCATCACTGTCAATTTTAATTACGTTAGTACCATTGGTACTATAACCCATCATCATATCATAGTTTCCACCTCCATCAGCATCTCGTATAAAAACTTGATAACTTCTATCGTTTGTCCCACTATCATAGTGAGCAACACAAGCCATTTGTGCATCCCGTCCAGGCAATGTTGAAAAGTTCACCCAATAATCAATTGTCCAATCGCTACTGCCAAAGTTAAAATTAGCCGAATATGGAACTGCCAGATAATCTCCACTCCCATCAAAGTAGACAGAAGCACCGCCAAACTTACTCTGTGCAGTTGATATCTTTGCATTGCCAATTGCAGCAGCAGAGTGAGCAGGCCCGGAATCGTCAGTAAATGTTGTCGAGCCGTCTGCCCCGTCCATATGAAGCAGGAGTACCGTATCATCGTCTTGAGCAAAAGTAGTTTTATTTGTAACAAAAAAGCCAACTGCTAATGTAATAATTACGATGATTATTGATGATTTTAGCTTAGTCATTTTGCTTCTTCCTTCCTTTAATAACATATATTAATATTGCAACGGTTATTCGATTATCTGCCAATTTCGTGAATGTACCTTCCAAGCACATTTGTAAATGCTTTTTACACTATTTAAAATATTTAGTCATTTACTGGGCAGAAAGCATAATCGCTGTAGGACAAATGTCAACAGGGTAAGAGTTGGTACAGAACAGGTACGAGTTTTACTTGGTAAAGATTGAGGAATTCCCGCCTATCAAACTGGCGGACAGGTAAGAATTGAGGGATTCAGGGATTAGATACTTTGTGTTCTTCGTGACTTCGTGTGAGGAATTGACACTAAAAAAACAAATCTCAACGCAAAGGCGCAAAGAGCGCAAAGAAAAACAAAAATATAGGTAAAAGACAAAAGCAAAAGCAAAAGCAAAAGAAGAAGAGACATTAGCCACGGATTAACACGGATAGGCACTGATGTTAAAGACAAGGAAAAGAGAATGTCGAACAAGGAATATTGAATGTTGAAGTGGAAAGAATTGAAAAGCAGAAAGAATGTTCACCGCGAAGACGCAAAGTATAAATAAGTGAGCTAAAGATCAAAGTGCCTAAAGTGAGCTAAAGTTATGGTGGTCAAAGTCATTAATATTGAGCTTTGACATTAGTTATTAATCATTACAATTTTGTTATCCTGTCTAATTCTTTACCTTCGCGTTCTCTGCGAACTCTGCGTTGAAATAAAGGAGAGAGAAAGAAGCAAAATCAGAAGTTTTTTATGAAATCAGCTCCACGTTCTATTGCTAATTTGTTGACCTCAAAGAAAGGCTCTTTTCTGCCTTTTAAGACGTTTTTAAGACATGAGAGGAATATGGGAATGGAGACGAGGTTTTTTACCTGGTTGTACGCTCCCAGCATAACCATGTTTGATGCCACGACGTTTCCAATGTCATTTGCGATTTTTGTGGCGGGAACTCTGAAAACGTCTATGTTCTTTTCGTTGTCTATTTTATCAATCATGGTTGAGTTTACAAAGAGCATGCTGTCCGGCTTGAGAAGATCTTTAAACTTCAGGTAGGACGGGTAGTTCATCATAATGAGTGCATCTGCTTCTTCGATAACTGGAGAATAAATTTCTTCATCTGAAACTGTCAGATGGTAATAGGCTGTTCCTCCCCGCACTTCCGTTCCATACGACGGGAAAAAGGTTACGTTTTTTCCTTCCAGCATCACGGCTTGTGCTATCAGCCTGCCGAGGAGCATCATCCCCTGTCCACCCAATCCTGCTAATATAACTTTGTCTGACATCTTATTGAACCTTTCTAGTTCTGACTTTCCCAATCTTTGAAAATACCCAGAGGAAAGGTTTTAACCATCTCTTCGTCTATGAATTTTATTGAATCAACGGAGTTCATGCGCCAATAGACCGGACATGGGGAGAGGATTTCTATCAGGGAAAATCCCTTTTTCTGCATTTGAGTTTCAAAACCTTTTTCTATAAATTGCTTTGTTTTAATTATGTTTTTTGGTGAAGTTACTGAGGCCCTGGCGACAAACTGGCTTCCATCCAGTACTGAGAGAAGTTCACATATGCGCAGAGGCGCCCCATCGTTCTGTGCACTACGTCCTTGAGGTGTAGTCAGTGTTTTTTGATTTAGCAGTGTCGTTGGTGCCATCTGTCCGTTTGTCATACCATAAACGGCATTATTTACAAATATCACTGTGATATTTTCACCTCGGTTGGCAGTATGTATGATCTCTGCTAATCCAATTGCTGCGAGATCACCGTCTCCCTGGTAAGAGAAGATAACTTTATCGGGGTGAACCCGTTTGATTCCGGTGGCAACCGCAGGTGGACGTCCATGTGCCGCTTCACACATGTCTATGTCCAGATAGTTATAGGCCAGGACTGCGCATCCCACAGGTGCTATCCCAATGGTTTCCCCCTTGATTTTTTTTTCGTCAATTATTTCAGCGATTAATCTATGAATGACACCGTGTCCGCAACCGGGGCAGTAATGCGTTGGGATGTCAATAAGTGTATCAGGTGCTTTGTATACTGCTTCCATAATTTAATTTTTAATATTTAAATTTCTGATTTGTTTCGAATTTCGATATTCTTATTTCGAGTTTTAACCCGCCTGGCAGTAAGGGTCATCCTCTCTTTCGAGAGGATTCCAGAATTAGAATCCTAAGTTACACAGGTTGTCTTTTCTTTGACGGACATCACTTCGGTAATTTTCTTGATGATGTCTTTCGGAGAAGGAATGCCTCCACCTGTTCTTCCATAAAAATGCACCGGACATCTTCCCAAAACACTTAGTTTTACATCTTCTACCATTTGACCGGCACTCATCTCTACTGTAAGTATGGCCTGTACTTTTTCTGCAATCTCCTGTATTGCCTGAGATGGATATGGCCACAGTGTAATAGGCCTTAGTAACCCTACCTTTATATCCGGCAGTTTATTTTTCATTATAACTTCTTTACATATCCTTGCGCATGTGCCGTATGCAACTAGAACAATATCTGCATTTTCAGTATTAATTTCTTCGTAGCGCACCTCTTTACTCTTAATCAGGTTAAACTTCTCCTGTAGTTTAGCGTTAAACTCCTCGAGTTCACCCTGTACCGAAAAAAAGGATTTTACTATATTTCTTTTTCTTCCGTTTGCGCCGGTAAGTGCCCACTCCTTTTTGAATGAACCCGGTTCACATTTCTTGTTAAAGACAACTGCTTCCATCATCTGGCCTAATTGAGCATCTCCCAGAATCATTACCGGGCTTCTGTAAGTATCGGCCAAATCAAAAGCATCGTAAACCAGGTCAGCAGCCTCTTGTACTGAGCCAGGCGCAAGTACTATAGTGTAGTAATCCCCATGTCCGCCACCCTTAACAGCTTGGAAATAGTCAGCCTGGGAAGGAGAGATATCTCCCAGGCCAGGTCCACCGCGCTGTACATTAACTATAACGCATGGGAGTTCGCTTCCGGCCAGATAGGATATACCTTCCTGCTTGAGACTGATACCGGGACCTGATGAGGATGTCATTGCCCTCGCGCCTGCAGCAGCACTTCCGTGTACCATGTTTATGGCAGCGAGTTCACTCTCAACCTGGATACATGTGCCGCCTACTTGTGGCATCCTGATTGCCATATGCGTTAGAATCTCGTTTTGCGGCGTAATCGGATATCCATAATAGAATCTGCAGCCGGCCTGTATTGCGGCTTCAGCACATGCTTCATTACCGGTCAGGAGATATTTTTTGTTCTCGTCAGTTAACATCATAAGCGGGTTGCCCTCTCCAGTTCAGTTTTTCTCTCAGGACATCATAAAAGGTTCTTGTTTGTGTGTCAATTAACTGCAGTTTTTTCTCAGCTCTTTCAATAACTATTCTATCTCCGGCTTTGACGTCAAAGTATACCTGTCCATCTACGGTTAAACCTACTCCTTTAGAATCAGAAATTTGTTCCATTTCAATTTTCGAATTACCGGAGATGACGAGTGGGCGGTTTGAAAGTGTGTGTGGGCAAATCGGCGTGATGGCAAAAGCTTCCATCTCAGGCGTAACAATTGGGCCACCGGCAGATAGTGAATGCGCTGTTGTCCCTGC
The DNA here is from genome assembly GCA_964437425.1 of uncultured Candidatus Scalindua sp. Lineage (GTDB taxonomy): Bacteria > Planctomycetota > Brocadiia > Brocadiales > Scalinduaceae > Scalindua. Next base: position 20,689 of record CAYTGO010000016.1, on the reverse strand, counting down.
AGGAGTCGATACGATTAGTCCATCGCAGCTATATGTGGCGACTCTTTTTTCATCTACATATAGTTTAATTGAAATTAATCTTGATAAAGATGTTCTGGAAATTACAGCATCGTTTAACCCAACAGTTTCATGAACTGTCTGTTTGGAACGAATTACCTTGCATGTCAACAACATCCTTTGCGATATAACGTATTTACCGGAACAAATTCTTTCCAGAGAATCATTGATATCTTGTAATGTGAGTTCTGCCAGAAATCCAAATTTTCCCAAATGTACACCAATTAAGGGAATCTGCTTGTCATTTAGCTTTCTACTTGCTGACAGGATTGTACCGTCTCCGCCGAAGACGAAAACGAAATCAGCGGTTACGTTTTTTAGCTCGTCTTCATTGGAAATATCGATTACTGAAAGATGTGATTTTTTACGAAACAGGGGTTCGAGTTCTGTTATTGTTTCTCTTATTTTTTTTTTGCTTATATCGCCCAGGAGTATAATTTTTTTCATATCAAATTAGAGGCCTTATTATACTCTTCCTTCTTTTTGATATCAGCATGACCTGTCGTGTTCCAGGCGGAAATAAAGTTCTTATAGATACCCTCTGCGTTTAGATCGAGCGTCTTTAAGATAATATCGCGAGAACCCTGTTCAATGAATTTGTCCGGGATTCCCATTTTGTGAATATTTTTAGTATTAGCACCTTTGTCTACCAGTAGTTCCAGAATTGCCGAACCAAATCCTCCAACCTCAGCATGGTCCTCTACCGTAATAACTATTTGGTGATTCTTTACAGTTTTTAATATTAGCTTTTCGTCAAGAGGTTTGGCAAACCGGGCGTTTACGACGGTAACATCAATCCCTTTCTCCATGAGCATACGTGCACATTCCAGAGATGGATACACCATTGCGCCATATGCAATTATTGCCCCGTCCTGGCCTTCTCTCAAGATTTCACCTTTCCCCATTTCAATAGGTTTACAATCATTATTAATGCTGTCTTCCGGTATATTTGCCCTTGGATAGCGTATGGCAGCCGGTGTATCAAGCGATATTGCCATATGTAGCATTGCTTTTAATTCAGCACCGTCTTTTGGGGCCATTAAAATAATCTCCGGTAAATGTCTCAGATAAGCTATGTCAAAGACACCATTATGGGTGGGGCCGTCATTCCCAACAATTCCGGCTCTGTCCAGTGCAAGTAAAATACCATTATTTTGTAAGCACATATCATGAAAGACCTGATCATATGCGCGTTGCAGGAATGTTGAATATATTGCTGCCACAGGTTTCATTCCTGCTGATACTAATCCATTTGCCAATCCAATAGCATGTTGTTCGCAAATTCCCACATCAATATATCTGTCCGGAAATTTTTTGCCAAATGCATCAAGGCCTGTTCCGTCCGGCATTGCGGCGGTGATTGCCACTATATCTTTATTAGACTCAGCGAGTTCAATCATAGTATCGCCAAATACTTTTGTATAACTGATCTGTTTTGGATCCTTTGGTTTCTCCTTCATTTTTCCGTTCTGCATCTGGTAATTACCAGCACTGTGAAAACGGGCTGGATTTTCTGAAGCAGGGTGAAAACCTTTACCTTTTTCCGTGATTACATGAAGTAATATAGGGCCCTCTACATTCTTAATATTATTAAAAATATCGGTCAGTGTCTCAATACTGTGTCCATCAATTGGGCCAAAGTAGTCAAACCCCAGATCCACAAAAATCTGTCCCGGAGTGATTTCCCGTTTTAGTGCTTCAGCAATGTGTTCGATTGAGTGTTCCATCCGTTTGCCAACGATGGGTAATGAGTGCAGTACATGGCGGACTTCTTTTTTGAAATCTGTGTAAAGTGGTGAGGTTCGGATTTTGTTTAGATGTTTTGATATCGCCCCAATCGTACCGGAGATTGCCATTTTATTGTCATTAAGGATTACGATCAGGTTCCTTTTTAAATGTCCGGCGTGGTTGAGTGCTTCAAGTGACATTCCTGCACCAATTGCAGCGTCTCCAACAATAGCAATGGCTTTCCTGCCATCAATACCTTTTATTTTATCAGCACAAGAAATGCCGAGAGCGGCAGAGATTGCATGTCCGCTATGGCCACAAACAAATGGGTCATATTCACTTTCCTTAGGATCAGGAAAACCGCTTAGTCCTTTATATTGCCTTAAAGTAGGAAATTCCTTTCTCCTTCCTGTCAGCAACTTGTGTACATACGTTTGATGTCCAACGTCCCAGATTAACTTGTCCTTGAGAAGATCGAACGAGCGATGCAGTGCAATTGTAAGCTCAACTACTCCCAGATTAGAAGCCAAGTGACCAGGATTTGTAGAAACAACATCTATTATTACATTCCTTATCTCCTGTGCTAAAACCGCCAAATCTTCGTTGTCCAGTTTTTGCAGATCTTTTGGGGAGTCAATTTTTTCTAGTATTTTTTGTGACAATATTTTCTTTCCTAAAAACTTTAATTAGTGTTTCTTGCTAATTTACACTACTTACTATTTTTCTTCAGTAGTTTTTTTCAGTTTAAACTCTTCTGTATGAGTTTCTCCAATTGAGTTCTTCAATAAGATATTAATCTTTTTTTCAGCCTTTTCTAAAGTCTGATAACATTGTTTGTATATTTTAATACCACTTTCGTATTTTGCAAGTGTTTCATCTAAAGTAAGATCATTTGTCTCAAGCTGTTCTACTATTTCTTCAAGTTCTTTCAGTGATGTTTCAAAATCCGGTTTTTTCATAAATTAGCTCCTTTCTATTGAAAGGATTTCAGAAATAATACTACCCCTGGATAGATTTGTTTTAATCTTATCCCCTTTACTTAAATTTTTTATATCTCGAAGAGATTTATTGTCTTCCTGTTTGGTGGTAATAGTATAACCTCTTTTCAAAACATTCAAAGGGCTCAAGCTTTCCAGTTTGCCTGCAATACCTGATAACTTTTCACGTTCAGTGTTTAGCGCATGTGTTATATTCAAGTTTAGCCTCTGCATAAAGTCGTCCAGCCTCTGTTGCCACCTGTTAAATTTGTCAAACGGTTGTCTTATGACGTAGCTATTTGCAATTCTATCGAGTTTCTCTTTTGATAATCTTAACTTACCGGTTAGGGATTGTAAGAGTCTCGTTTTAAATTTTTCTGTTTTCTCGATCAGCAAATCTTTTCGGGGGACGACCAGTTCTCCTGCTTCGGAGGGGGTAAGGGCTCTTATGTCTGCTACCAGATCAGCTATTGTTAAATCAATTTCGTGCCCAACGGCAGAGATAACAGGTATCTTTGAATTGTAAATGCTTCTTGCAACAATTTCTTCATTAAACGCCCACAGATCTTCCAGGCTGCCACCTCCCCTGCCTGATATAATTACGTCTATATCGGAGTAATTATTTAGCTCTGTTATCGCCTTGGCAATTTCTTGTGCTGCACCTTCTCCCTGTACTTTTACCGGGTATATGAGTATTTCAACATTAGCAAAACGACGATCTATGATGTTTAGAATGTCTTTGATTGCTGCTCCGGTTGGTGATGTTACTATTCCAATTTTCTTAGGTATGAAAGGGATGCTTTTTTTATGAGCGTGGTCGAATAGGCCTTCTTTTTCCAGCTTTTCCTTTAGCTGCTGGAAGGCAAGCTGTAGCGCGCCTATTCCCTTTGGTTCTATTTTGTTAATTATGAGCTGGTATTGTCCTCGTGGTTCATAAACGGTAACTGAACCAAAAGAAACTACTTCCATTCCATCTTTCAGTTCAAATTTGATTCTGCTTGCAGTATTCCTGAAAACAACTGCCTGCAATTGTGAATTCTTGTCTTTAAGTGTCAGATAAACATGTCCGGAGCTTGGTTTTCTTACATTGGATATTTCACCTAAAACACCTATATTAGAAAATTTGTGTTCCAGGGAAGTTCTGATTCCTCTGGTGATTTCAGAAACTGTAAAAAATTTCTCATTTGTTTCTGTAGTAAAATCTTCTAATGGCTCTTGATTTGTCTTAATATTCAGGAAGCTATCATGCATGTTTACATATTAATTGTTTGTTTCAGCAAAGTTTAATAGAGCATTTAGTAATTGTCGTTTTCAGTTACTCTTATTCTTTTTACATTTTCTGCTTTACCCGTTTCCTTGTTTACAGTTATGACTACTCCTTCAATACGGAGGTCGTTTTCAGCTATATCATAGCGGGTTGGTACCTGGGTTACAATTGATTTTAATACACGGTCAATATTTCTTCCTAATATTGATTCGTGTGGACCTGTCATGCCCAAATCTGTGATGTATCCTGTCCCTTTAGGCAAAATCTTCTCGTCAGATGTCTGTACGTGAGTATGTGTGCCAACGACCGCACTTACTCTGCCATCTAAATACCATCCCATGGCAATTTTCTCAGATGTTGCTTCGGCATGCAAGTCTACAAAAATTAGGTTTGTCTGTTTTGAAAGTTCTTCAACTGCGGCATCTGCTGCTCTGAACGGACAGTCTACGGGTTTCATAAAAGTTCTGCCCAAAAGGTTGATTATGCCAACAACACAATCCTCATTCATTTTGATTGCAACATAACCCCTGCCATGTGCCAATGGGGAGTAATTTGCTGGTCTGAGAATTCTCTGTTCAGATTGTAATGATTCGTAAATTTCTTTTCTTTTCCAGACATGATCACCCATTGTTATTGCATTGACACCATAAGAAAACAGTTTCTTTGCAATATTAACTGTTAATCCTGAACCTCCAGCTGCATTTTCTGCGTTTGCTATGCAGAAATCTATATTGTGTTCCTTAATGAAGCCCTCAAGTTTTTTTTCTAAAACCTTCCTTCCGGGCTGTCCAACAATGTCTCCAATGGCGAGGATATTTAAAAGCATTTAGTAATTTACTATAATTTGGAAAAATAAATAAATGGTGTTAGCAAGCGATTTTGATTTGTTTCCAGTTGCTGTTGGTTTTGCTTCGAATTATCCTATTGAGTGAGTAATTTTTGACGGAGTAGTTTTTCTACATCAGAAGGCACAAACTTAGAGATATCACCTCCCAGGCTTACGGCTTCTTTAATGAGACTGGAATTTAAAAATGAGTATTCCTGGCTTGTCATTATGAAAACTGTTTCTATATCCGTTTTTAAAACCCGATTTGTAAGTGCTCTTTGAAATTCATACTCAAAATCCGATACTGTCCTGATACCTCTCAGTATTATATTAGTTTGCATTTTTCCCATGTAGTCAGTTAACATTCCCTCAAAATAGTCTACCCTGGTATTCTGAATTTCCCTGGTGTTTTTTGAGAGCATATTCATTCGCTCTTCAACTGTAAATATCGGTTTTTTAAATGGGTTGTGTCCAACCGCTACGATAAGCTCATCAAAGATTTTGCTGCCACGTTTGATCACATCAAGATGGCCATAGGTAACAGGGTCGAATGTACCGGGGTAAACTGCTCTTTTCATATCGTGTGTTAAGAAGAATAATAGGCTAATCTATTTCTTTGTTTTTGGAACCAAGGCTGGTGGGACCATAGCACCCAATGATCTGAGAGAGGGAGTCGCAAATCCTAATCCACGTGGCAGAATATTGAATGAAACTAAATTATCATCCTGTCTGGTACCAATTTGAGCTATGCTCATCGTGAAGATCCAATCATGGAGATATCTTGTGACATTAGCAGAACTATATAAACTTCTTGCATCATCGTCAGTACTACTGGTTCTAAAAGCATATTGCTGAGAAACGCCTACAGTCCATTTTTCATTTGCATTGAATGTTGTTGCGAGGAAAATGGTTGAACTGTTATTATCAATATACCTGTTTCCTGTTGAGAAACTCAGCATGGGTGAAGGTCTGTATTGAAGAGCAGTATTAAGAACACCAATTCCACCAGTAGTCAAGTTAATCTCGTTTCCTACAGTGCTGAAAGTGACACTATCGGATGGTTGGACTTTCAAGTACCATCCCACATAGTCATCCCGTCTTCTATTAAGACCTGCATCACCAGGGTACAAGATCAATTCTGAGCCAAAGTCGACAACGTTCACTGTTTCTTCTCCCCCTGGCTCTCCTCGTTTTGTTTGGAGTCTATTGCGTATGCCAAGAGTTACTGATTTATAGGTATCAATTGCATCTATTCCATCAAACTGGTTTAGATCTGTCGGGTCCTGTGTAACGACAGGTATGAAATCAAGCAATAAACTGGGTTCTATGATATGTCTCAGTCTGTTAATGTTTAGGAATTTATTATATACACTGTATGTTCGTGAGAGTTTTGTACTGGTATTAATGCCCATGGGAATTACTGCCCTTCCTCTCGGTGCACCACCTCCTTCATTACGTCCGGAAACAGGGTCTACTTTAATACTCTCACTATAGCCGGTAAATCTAAATCCGGTGAATGGGTTAAATCTAATGCCCAAAATGTCAAAAGGAGCATTGATCATATTGTTTGTGTCAAACCTGATAGTTTCCTCTGGATCAAACCTCGCTGATGAACTGTCAAAAACCCTTTCCGCAGTCAGCAGCTCTCCACGGCCCAGAAAATTAGTTTGAGCTTTTGAAAACGAAGTACCGTCAAACGACTTGCTTGTAGGTGAGAACCTGTCAAACACCCTGTTTTGATATACCAGCCCGGTTTCAGACGTGATATTAAGTCTGCCATCCCACAAAGGTTCTCCAATAATTCTGTATTTTAGTTCTGGAAACTTTTCGTCTTTTCTACTAAGTCTTGATGAATCTATTAAAGTATCGTACGTACGTAATTGATGTTCAGCCAGGAAGGTAATCCCCCGGTTACCTGAGATATTTCTTAGGTAAAGTAAAGTGTTTCTGTCCTTTTGACTTTTAAAATCTGGCTGGAGGTATTCTCTAAAATAAGTCCTGTCTTTAACCTGAGATATTTCTATATCTGCTACCCATCCATCGTTATTAGTAATGTCAGATTCATTATCATCGTCAGTACTGGATTTGTCGGAAAGGATTTTAGAAAGCATCAATCTGTTTCGCCATAAAAAATGCCCTCTGCTCTCACTATCTACTGAGACACCATTGATACCGGCCTCATCTCTATCGGTCATATAAAACGTGTTCAAATATCCAGAGAAATTTTCTTTTCTGTATTTGATATTAGTTCCGGCTCTTGGTCCCTTCAATTCCATGTAATCCAGGCTTACAGTTACATCGCTCCAGCTATCCAGTTTTTCACCAAAACCAAAACCGTATAGATCCCAATCTGTTGTAATAAATCGTCCAAACCTTGTAGTTTTTCCTGTATCCCATTCTTCGAGCCGTTTTGGACTTCTTTGTAAATTAAAGTTTAAGTATGGAATATATGCTACCGGAACTTTTCCAATCGTAAATACATTATTTTTTGCCGTTAGAATTGAATGTTCCCCTGATTTAATAATTCTTACTTTCGAATATTTAAATCGGTAGTGGGGGTGTCCGTAGCCACAAAGAGAAAAATTACCGTTATTTATTTCATAATTTCCTTTTGCATTCTTTATCTCATCGCCGCTTACAAAAGCTGGCATTTTTTGCTTGACCATAGGAGGCTCTAGAATACTTTCAATACTGCTGTTAACAAAAAGCCCTTTATCTTCCTTGATGTTCTGAAAAATCTTTTCTGCTATTATAAAATCACTTCCACGCGTCATAGTTACATTGCCCTCAGCGTAAAATTCTTTATATGTCTGTTTTGGTGATTTTCCTTCTTCGTCCTTTTCTTGCTCAAAATATAAGATAACGTTATCAGCATCTAGTGTCTCACCAGCCTTTTTAATTCTAACGTTTCCTGTCGCAACGATTACACGAACATTATTTTCCAGCCAGGAATCTATATCATCTGCCATTATATCTACCATTTCTTCTACGGTAGCAGTATCTGTAGAGATATCACCTTTGTATTGTTCACCCATTTCTTCGGCTTTAAACTTTTCAGCTTGCGTGTATAATTCAGTTCTATGTTCATCTTCAAAACTTTTTACCTGGCTAACAGAAACCCCGGCGGTAGTAACTAACTCCAGGTATGTTTCTTCAAAATCTTGAGTATCCTCTTCCTGGAAAAGAGTTACATTACCTTTACAATAAATATCGAGACCTCCTTCAACAATCTGTCCTGTTTTGATTTCTTTGAACCAGATTATTATACTGTCTGCAACGATTCGGACGTCACCTTGTTCGACTTCCGCATTACCACTTGCCTGGAAGACTCTAATTTCGTTATTTTGCCAGGTGGATATGTCGCCTGCATTTATGTGTATGGGAAAGTGAGCAACATCCTTTTTTATGCGTGCCCCCTGCGCTATGTTTCTATTGCAGAGGATAATCAGTAATACGAAGAATATGGTGGATATAGATAATCGCATATAAAACCTAACAAGAATTTTTGTTAAAATAACTTTCCATCATTTACGAGGTTAATAATGGATTTGATTACAAAAACGATAAAAAGTAAAAAAGTTTAATTATTATGTGCTGAAAAAATCTTTGACTGATTCTATAACGTAATTCTGTTCTTCCTCTGTTATTTCCGGAAAAATTGGGAGTGCCAGTGTTTCCTTTGCTGCCATTTCTGTTTCCGGCAAGTCACCCTCTTTGTGGCCCAGATATGCCATGCATTCTTGTAAATGTTGAGGAACGGGATAATACACGGCACAGCCTATATTATTTGCTTGTAAGTGTTCCATAAGTCCGTCTCTCTCTTTTACTCTGATCACGTATTGATGAAAAACATGCTTGTTGAAGCTCATTATCTTTGGAGTTACTAAATCAAACCCTTTCATCTTTTCGGTATAATATGAAGCCTTTTGCCTTCGCTTATCACACCAATCGTCCAGATGTCCGAGTTTTTTGATTAGGATGGATGCATGTATCGTATCCAATCTTCCATTAATACCTAAGGCGGCATGATAATTCTTCGGTCTGCCGCCATGGATCCTCAACATATGAATTAATTCTTCAAGTTTTTCACTGTTGCATGTCACCATTCCGCCGTCACCCATTCCGCCGAGATTCTTACTTGGAAAAAAAGAAAAACATCCCAAGTCTCCCATTGAGCCTGATTTTCTATCTTTATACTCAGCACCAACAGATTGAGCAGAATCCTCTACGATTCTTAAATCATGTTTCTTTGCAATTTCCAGAATCGGGTCCATATCGGCACATTGTCCGTACAGGTGAACTGGAATAATGGCTTTTGTCCTTTTGCTTATATTTTTCTCTATTGAATCCGGCCTGATGTTATATGTTTCCGGATCGATATCCGCGAAAACCGGTTTAGCTCCGACATTACAAATAGCTTCTACTGTAGCAAAAAATGTAAAAGGAGTTGTAATGACTTCATCACCGTTACCAATTCCTAATGATTTGAGAGCAAGGAGTAGCGCGTCAGTTCCGGAAGAGACACCGATTGCGTGGTTTGTATTACAATATGATGCGAAAAGGCCCTCAAACTCTTTAACCTGAGGGCCTAAAATGAACGCCTGGCTTTCAAGGACATCCTGTATTGCGGAGTTAATTTCTTCCTTTATGCCGTGATATTGACGTTTTAAGTCAAGCAGAGGAACTCTTATTTTTGTTTTTTCACTAACAGCAGAACCCATCTCATCCCTTTATATAATATGCACTTATGTTGATCGCTGCCCTCGTCATTCACCTGATATGGGTAAATTGTCTGTCCCATCTGTTCAACAGGCGGGTACTTGTGTGGCAGCGAGAAGTATGCTATTAAAGCCTTATAGTGAAACTTCTATTTTTTCCTTCTTCTTGCACGTCTTTTTAAGATATATTTTTTCCTGTTAAGCCTGTGTTTTTTCTTTCCTTCAAAACCATTTGCCATAAAAATCTTCCCCGAAATCCAATAAATTAAATAAAAAAATACGTTTTGTATGTAACTTAATACTATGATACCATTTCGACTAATGGGACTTGACAGGTTAAATCTTCCGACACCGCTCCTGTATAATCCTTTTAAGTCGTTAGCATTATACTATTTGTAAATTATTTTACAAGTGAATCTTTTCTGAAAAAGCCATAATCCTCCCTTAACAGGAACTTACATAACTTTTGTCAAATTTCAGCGAAATATGGCACATCGTCCTCTTGTCGGCATCGTAATATCTTTTGCAATCGGAATATCCACTAATTATCTAGTAAACATTCCATTTATTCCTGTTTTTTCTACTGCGATTGCATTCGTTTTTGCGTATTTTCTCTTGTTTATATTTTACTCTCGTCCGGATAACGCTTGTCCAACCGGAATTTCAAGACGGGCAAAAGCGAGAATTGTAGCGCTTCTTTTTCTTATCTTTTTGTCGGGTATTTCATATCATCATCTTCGGTTTTCTTCTCATGCAGGCGATAATATATCAAATTTCATTAATACAGATAAAATCCCTGTTCGCTTACAAGGCATAGTTGCCTCACTCCCAATTTCTAAATCTGTAACAGCGCCTCTGTTGAATTCAGTAAAATATCGAAAGGAAATGTCTACTTTTCTGCTGCGAGCTGAGGCTATTGAGAGCACTTCTGTTAGTGTCATAAGTGGAGCATTGCTGCAAAAATGGAGAAATATTTCAGGCACAATCAAAGTAAATATTTACCAGACTCAACGGGAAGAGGGCACGCTTGAAGACAGAAAGGATTATCTTCCAAATATAAAATATGGAGACAAGATAGAACTTATCGGCAATATATCGATACCTTCAACATCCCGAAATTCCGGCCAGTTTGACTATAAATATTACCTTAAAAGGCAAAAACCACGTGTTGGGGCCACGGCAAGTGTCGTAAGTTTAAATAACATAAAAATATTATCAAAAGGTAATGGCAACTCTTTCTACACATTTGTCTATGGCCTGAAGAGAAAATTAAATATTGTTATCAAAAAAAATGTAAAAGCAGAGAGCGTTCCTCTCGTAAGTAGTATTCTACTCGGAGATCGAGAGAAAGTGCCGAAAAACCTGATGGACGGTTTTTTGAAAACAGGGACAATTCATTTTCTGGCAATCAGCGGTTTACATGTCGGTATTCTTGTTATCTCTTTACACTGTTTATTAAGGCTGTTCAGGCTCAATACAAGATACCTGGCAATGGTTATCATACTGATTGTGTTTTTTTATGCTGCTATTACAGGAATGAAACCTCCAATTCTACGAGCAGGCATTATGGTGGCTATGTATTATGGAGCATTTATAGTTAACAGGCGTTGGGACCTTCAGAATAGCATCGCGGCAGCAGTGTTCATTATTCTTCTGATAAATCCTTCCGATCTGTTCAACGTTGGCTTTCAACTCTCAGTACTTGCTGTGCTCGGGATAATATACACTTCAAGCAGGTTAGAAAATTTTTTCTGGAAATCAACCCTTCTGGTAGAGAAACTACAGGCAAAAGAGGAGAGAAGCGAGATATGGCTTCTATTTAAAATCTATTGCAGAAAAACATTTTGTGTGTCCCTAAGCGCCTGGATTGCCGTAATACCTCTCATAGCGTACTATTTCCACATAGTAACCCCTCTCACAGTTTTCTTGAATATTATAATATTTCCGCTGGTATGGCTTATTCTGGTTGGTGGTTTTGTCGTCTTAATAACAGGACTGATATCTCCTATATTGGTTACACCATTTGCGTGGCTGGTTTCATATTCAGGCGCAACGCTGGAAAATCTGATCCTCCTTTTCTCAAAAAATTTCCAGACCTTCTTTTATACATCAACACCATTATGGATATGGATTGTAGTCTATTACCTGGTATTTATTATTTACTTACTAAGGGAGAGATTCAAGTTCAAGATAGCTCACCTGATAATTGCAACCCTGGCTATTTTAAATATTTTTGTACTTTCCGGTTTACCTGCCCGGGGTCAGGATTGTCTGAAACTGACATGTTTCGATGTGAGGCATGGAGCCTCCTTCTTTATACAATTTCCTAATGGCAAGAACATGCTTTTTGATATAGGTACAAAGGGTAATTATGATGTTGGCAAATTTGTTATTGCCCCTTTTCTGCGGCAGCACGGGATCAAGATGATAGACACCGTTGTCATTTCACATGAGCACGATGATCATTGCAACGGCATTCCATCCATTATCGACAGGTTCAGTGTTGGCAATGTTTTTGTAAATAAATTCTTATTACAATCCGGAAATAGAGTTGAGTTGTTAAGTAGGTTTGCAGAAAAGAGAATAAAGACTGGTTTATTGGCAGACGGGTTAGAAATTAAAGGTTACGAACCTGCAAAGATCAGGGTACTCAACCCTCCGGACAGGGACGTTTTATGTAATGAAGGTATTCCGGTAGAGAACATATCTATAAATGATTCGTCCAGTGTTCTGCTTATTGGATATTTGGGACACAGGATATTGTTGTGTGGTGATATAGGCGAAAGAGGAATTGAAATGTTTTTGTCAGGGAATGGCAGTTCTGATGTAGACGTATCAGCAGATATAATACAGATCCCTCATCATGGTGGATTTATAGTGAATACAGGAGATCTGGTTAAACGTGTGAACCCCGGATACGCAATAATAAGCGGGATTGCGAAGGATATTTCAGCATCGACAATTGAGAATTATCAAAAACATGGAGTAAGTTTACATAAGACGCATGAGAATGGAGCAGTAACATATACGATAGGCAGGGAAGGAATTAAGGTATCAACGTTTCTATAAAACAGTAGTAACCACGAAAGACACGAATTGACACGAAAAATTTTATTGAGGGTGCTTCAATGAAATTATCATAAAATAAAAAAATATAATAGTCGCTGTCCCTAATTGTTGTAAAGATTAATCCTTCTCGTTTTCAGGTCGATTCTTTTTTCGATAGATGCGCCAACCAATCGTGTAGTAGGTAAGAGCAAAAAGCATTGATAAAACAAAATATATATAAAATTTACTAACTTGATAGTTATCCAGAGTATCACCAGACCCAAGACATATCATAATATTAAATAAAACAAATGCCCAGATTGCTATTAACTGTCCGATTGTTATTTTGTACATAAGTTGTGTGGTATGAAAAGTTGTAGATTATAAGAGTATTGGGGTTCATAATACTCAGGTACTTATCAAAATCAAGGGGAAACTTGTGAGTTGTGAGTTACGGATTCTGAAATAAATTCAGAATGACAAATTATGTGTTTCTGTTACTATACCATCTCTCTTTCGTAACATTTTGTGATTTTCGTGGGGAGTAGTATTAGATGAACGTTATTACTGATTCTGTAGAGATATCTACTCGTGGACACACAGACATAATAGATATTACGCCACAGGTAGAACAAGTCCTGAAGGAGACAGAACTCGAACGTGGCAATCTTACTGTTTTTGTTTCGGGTTCTACAGCGGGGATTACGTCTATTGAGTTCGAGCCCGGTTTGCTCAAGGATCTGCCTGAAGCTTTCGAGAAAATGGCTCCCACCGGGGTTACGTATCATCATGATGAGGCGTGGGGAGATGGCAATGGTTATGCCCATGTTCGTGCTGCCATGCTCGGTTCTTCATTCACCGTGCCTTTTGATAACGGCAAACTTCTGCTGGGAACATGGCAGCAGGTAGTTGTGATAGATTTTGATAACAAGCCGAGAAGGCGCAATGTTGTTGTGCAAATGATTGGTGAGTAGTTACTAACGGATAAAATGTTAGATAAGTATAAAATTGTAAAAATCTCTTTATGATTGACATTCATACACACATACTTCCTTCCATAGATGATGGACCGGAAACAATAGAGGAATCTATTGAACTTTGCAAAGTCGCCGCGAATGATGGGGTTAAGAAGATTGTTGCAACACCGCATTCGAATAATGGAGTGTACGAGCCGAAAAGTGCTGAGATAGTTAAAGCGGTTGATGCACTTAATACACAGCTGGTGGTGCAACAAATTGACATTGATATACTCCCCGGTGCAGAGATACACATTAGTGAGGGATTGGTAGAGAGTGTAAAAAACGGGGATGTGCTTACGATAAACAATGGCGGGAAGTTCATTCTTCTTGAGCTTCCTTTTGCCTTCGTACCTCCCGGTACTGATAAATTCATATTCAACCTCAAGGTGAACGGTATTATTCCAATTATTGCACATGCGGAAAGAATATCGGCATTTCAAAGAAAACCGGAACTTGTGGAGCAGCTGGTTACAATTGGCGCTCGTGTGCAGATTAATGCGAATTGCTTGACAAAAAGGGCAAACCGCAGAGAAAGAAAATGCGCCGAGTGGCTGTTGAAGAAAAGATTGGTGCATTTTATTGCTTCCGATACACATTCGCTTCGTGGAAGGCCTCCGATTTTGTCTGAAGCAGTAGAGAGTGCTTCCCGCATTGTAGGGGAAAAAGAGGCCAAGGCTCTTGTCTGTCGTAACCCCGAGCAGATTATAAATGGCCTTGACATTTGCTGATTTGAAGTATAACTTATTTGGATGTTTATGAATAGAAAACCTGGACGTGTTCGTACATTAAAGGCTTGTTTGATATTAGTCTTGTTCTTTTCAATCTTTCCTGAAGTAGTCTTTTCGCAGGAAGATTTATACAATAAGGCAGAAGCTGAAGTTGCCTCTTCAGAGGGAACTAGCTCCTGTGATGAGCATAACTGCCCTGTCCTTCCAGATGAACCGTTCCACCACTGCGCTGTTTGTTGCGCCATTTCACATTTTTTTATAAGTCAGTTTAGCGGTATTAATTTTCATTTCGACAACACTCCTCAATCTTTTTTAATGGTTGAAGAGGTTCTCTACAAGAACCTCTTTGCAAAAACCCTCTTTCGTCCTCCACAATCAATTCTTTAGTCCTTTCATTTTTGTTTAATACTGAATTGAGCAATTTGTGTAGCCGCATTCTAAAGGTTGCGTGACTTACGATAAATCCACGTACATCTATTGGGATGAGGTGAAACGCAGGCTAAGCCTACGTCCACTACAACATTGTAAATAAAATCACTCAATTCAGATCGTTATTAAACCTTTCACTCTCCCCGGACAAAAAGCGCCGAGGACTTTACCCTCTCTCCTTGCGGAGAAGGTTTATATGAGACGGAATTACGTGCATCAATTGTGTGCAATTTAACAAGAGGTAATAAATGATTTACCCATTATGTCATATTAAATACGTGACTATTGTCACGTTAATAGCATCTATACTCTTTTTTACTTTTAACACTTCAATGGCGGAAGTCTCTGACCCGACTCTGCGGAAAGAGGCTGATACTGAAG
This sequence comes from uncultured Candidatus Scalindua sp., assembly GCA_964437425.1. Taxonomy (GTDB): domain Bacteria; phylum Planctomycetota; class Brocadiia; order Brocadiales; family Scalinduaceae; genus Scalindua. Next base: position 5,511 of record CAYTGO010000016.1, on the reverse strand, counting down.
CTGTCAATCTAGAAGAGTGTATTATGATCGCCATTGAAAACAACCTGCAGATTGCAGCGGCTAGAAAGGGATTGGGCACTGCAGAGGCCGATCGTATTAAGGCATCATTACTCTTGCCTTCAAACCCTAAATTAAACAGCAGGGTTGGATCACGAAATACACCTGCACGCAGAAATACTGATTTTGCATTTTCACTGTCCCAGGAATTGCAGGTTTATGGGCAGAGGGGTAAACGGATAAAAGTATCCAATAAAAAAATAGAGAGGGTAGCGTTTGAGATTGCTGACGTGGAGAGAGCTGTTATTGCAAAGATAAAGACCGGTTTTTATGAAGTTTTGACAGCCAGAGAGATCCTGGGGCTTCGTGAAAATGTGAATAGTATATTTGAGCGGTTATGGGATGCAACTAGAGAGAGGTACAAAGCTGGTGCAATAGCGGCACTGGAACTCAATTCAATTAAAATAGGTTATGGACAGGCTAGACAACAGCTTCTTGTTGCAAAGAACAGTTACCAGAAAAACTTATTAAATTTAAAACTCCTGCTTGGAAAACCGGGTAACGAGGAATTAAATATTGAGGGTAAGCTATACTCCAAAATATTACAGATAAGCATGGAAAGCCTTTTGGCTTCAGCTTATGAAAAGAGGCCGGATCTGAAAGCAATAGAGATGGAGAAGGAGAGGGCTTCTCAGGAGATATCACTCCGAAAGGTTGAGGTTATACCCAATCCAAGAGTATTAGGATTCTACAGTAGAGAGGAAGGGAATGATGATATTGTTGGTGGGCAGTTAACCATCTCGATACCGTTATGGGACAGAAAACAGCCTGAACTCAAAAGGGCAAAAACTTCCAGAGACAAAGCAGACATTAACATAAAATATAAGCAACTTGAGATCGAGAAGGAAGTGAAAGTCGCATTTAAAACATTCATGGCTGCAAGGGAAGGTGTTTCTATCTACACTGATGAGATTATACCGCAGGTTGATGAAAGCCTGAATCTGAATGAAATTTCATACCGTGATGGCAACACCAGCTTTATCGAATTTTTGACGATGCAGAAGAATCTTCTGGAAACCAGGGCTGCATACATAAATACGCTGCTTGACTATAACAAGGCCATCATAAACGTTGAAACCGTATCCGGGGAGAGACTGATATCAAATGATTGATAGAATAATATCGTTTTCCATAAACAACAAACTAATAGTTGTCTTATTAGTAGTGGGATTGATTGCATGGGGAAGTTATTCACTTACACAACTTTCCGTAGATGCCGTTCCGGACATTACGGACAACCAGGTACAGGTCATCACGATTACGCCTGCACTTGCTGCCCAGGAAGTAGAGCGATTAATAACCTTTCCGATTGAAATGACTATGGCATCCATTCCTGATATAGAGGAGATCCGGTCTTTTTCACGCTTTGGTTTATCTGTAGTAACTGTAGTGTTTAAAGAAAAGACGGATATTTACTGGGCAAGGCAACAGATAGGTGAACGTCTGGTAGAAGCAGAGAAACAGATTCCGGAAGGAATCGGTACGCCTGAAATGGGCCCTATTACAACCGGATTAGGAGAAATTTATCAATACGTTGTCCATGCCAAAGAGGGTTACGAAGATCAGTATTCCGCCATGGACCTGCGCACTATCCAGGATTGGATTATACGCAGGCAGTTGATCGGTACTCCCGGTGTGGCAGATGTAAGTAGTTTCGGGGGCTACCTGAAACAGTACGAAGTCTCCATTAATCCGGAATCACTACGTAGTATGGATTTAACTATCAGTGACGTTTTTACTGCTTTAGAGCAAAATAATCAAAATACGGGAGGAGCTTACATCGACAAAAGGCCCAATGCTTATTTCATTCGAAGTGAGGGAATGGTGAGCAACCTTAATGATATCGGTGCTATTGTAGTGAAAAACGATGAAGATGGTACACCTGTGTTAATAAGAGATGTAGCGAAGGTGCAATTTGGGCATGCCGTGCGTTACGGGGCTTCGACACGTGGTGGAAAAGAGGTAGTAAGCGCCATAGTAATGATGCTTAAGGGTGAGAATTCTGCCAAAGTTATAAAGAACGTGAAGGAACGTATTAAACAGATTGAAAGGACACTGCCGGAGGGAGTGGTAATTGAGCCGTTCCTGGATCGTACTAAATTGGTTAATAAGGCCATCGGTACTGTTACTTGGAATTTAACTGAAGGCGCATTAATTGTAGTTTTCGTACTGGTGTTGTTACTGGGCAACTTCAGGGCTGGTTTTATAGTGGCCTCTGTAATACCCCTGTCTATGCTTTTCGCATTTTCCATGATGAACCTCTTTGGAGTATCAGCTAATCTGATGAGCCTTGGGGCGATTGATTTCGGACTAATTGTAGATGGTGCAGTTATTATCGTTGAAGGAGTCGTGCAGAGAATTGTAATGAGTAAAAATATTTATGGAGGAATAGAAAAACTGTCAAAGGAACAGATGAATAACCAGGTGCAGGATGCTTCCAGGAGGATGATGAGTTCGGCTGTTTTCGGACAGATTATTATACTCATTGTGTATCTACCGATTCTTGCATTGGTTGGTATAGAAGGCAGGATGTTTGGCCCGATGGCTCAAACTGTCAGCTTTGCAATTTTGGGGGCGCTTATTCTATCTCTAACTTATGTCCCTGTGATGTCATTTCTGTTCCTGAGCAGAAAGACGGAACACAAAGAGAATATTTCAGACAAGATAATTGACTTTATTCGTAAACAATACAACCCGCTTATTCACTTTGCTCTAAGAAAAAAATATACTGTATTGTTATCGGCATTCTTTCTTTTGGTTTCAAGTCTTGTGGTTTTTCTGAATATGGGTGGCGAATTTATTCCTACTCTGGAGGAGGGTGACTTTGCAGTCGAAACTCGTGTTATTACCGGGAGTTCACTTTTTGAAACCATAGAAGCGTCTCACAAAGCTTCTGCTATCTTGCTGGAAAGCTTTCCTGAAATAAAAGAGGTAGTAGGAAAAATAGGTTCTGGTGAGATACCGACAGATCCTATGCCTATTGAAGCTTGTGATTTGATGATTATCCTCAAAGACAAGAAAGAGTGGACTAGCGGGAAAACAAGAGAAGAACTCGCTAATAAGATGAGCGAGGCACTGTCTGTAATCCCTGGTGTCTCTTTTGGTTTTCAGCAGCCGATACAGATGCGTTTTAATGAGTTAATGACAGGGGCCAGGCAGGATGTGGTACTTAAAATTTATGGAGAGGATTTGAATGCATTGAGTGAACAGGCGGTAAGAGTTGGAAGAGTTGTAAATACGGTAAGAGGTACCAGTGACCTTTACGTGGAGGAGGTTACAGGGTTACCTCAGATCATGGTTGATTTTGACAGGGATAAAATAGCCAAGTTCGGGTTGAACATTGCTGAAATTAACAGGTCTATTAGGACTGCCTTTGCAGGTGTGTCTGCAGGGTTGGTATTTGAAGGAGAGAGACGGTTTGACCTGGTTGTCCGCCTGGACAAAAGTAGCCGTAAAGGTCTGAGTGATGTAGCAAATCTCTTCATTAATACGCCTTCAGGCAATCAAGTCCTTCTGAATCAGGTGGCTGAGATTTCGTTTAAGGAAGGTCCCAATCAAATTCAGAGGGATGATACCAAGCGAAGAATTACCGTTGCATTCAATGTGAGAAACAGAGATGTGGAGAGTATTGTTGCTGAGATCAAACAAAAAGTTGAAGAGCGTGTCAATCTGCCCGTCGGCTATTATATAACATATGGAGGACAATTTGAAAATCTTGTAAGAGCAAAGGAACGGCTATCAGTCGCTGTCCCTGTCGCTTTAGCTATGATCTTTGTTATGCTTTTCTTTGCCTTTAAGTCTGTAAAACAGGGGCTCTTGATCTTCACCGCAATTCCACTATCTGCTATCGGAGGCATATTCGCTCTGTACTTAAGAGGAATGCCTTTTAGTATTTCCGCGGGGGTAGGTTTTATTGCCCTGTTTGGAGTTTCCGTGTTAAACGGCATTGTATTAATAAATGAATTCAACTTGTTGAAAAATGATGGAATTAAAGATTTGCATGAACGTGTGCTGAAGGGAACAAGCGTACGTTTAAGGCCGGTGATATTAACTGCCGCAGTAGCATCTTTCGGGTTCTTGCCAATGGCGCTCTCCACATCTCCGGGTGCAGAGGTGCAGAAGCCGCTGGCTACCGTTGTAATTGGTGGTTTGATCACGGCAACTTTACTTACGCTTATAGTGCTTCCAATATTGTACATTTTCTTTGAAAGAGGACTAAAGAAATGAAGATCATCACAAAAGCTTTTTTAATAATAGCATTAAGTGCTTTACTGTTTTCGGGTTGTAATAATCGGTCTGATACATCAGAAACAGAAGCACATCATGAAGAGAGTGAGAGTATGGTCGAGTTGACACCGGCACAATATAAAGTTGCCGGTATTGAACTGGGAAGGATAGAGCAGAAAAATTTAAGCAATGTTATTAAAGTGAATGGGATATTGGAAGCACCACCCCAAAGCCTTGCAAGTATAAATGCTATTATGGGAGGCTTTGTAAGAGATACAACTTTACTACCGGGTAATCGTGTAGAAAAAGGAGATGTGGTTGTTGTAATGGAACATCCGGATTACATTCAGTTGCAGCAGGACTACTTGGAAAGTAATAGCGAACTGACTTATTTAGAACTGGAATTTGTACGGCAGAAAGGGTTGCAGAAAAAAAAAGTGAGTTCTGCCAAAACCTTTCAACATACTACGGCTGAATATAAAAGTATAAAGGCCAGAGTAAATGCTTTAGTGGAAAAACTCGCTTTAATAGGGATCGATGCAATGCAACTACGGGAGAGCGAAAAGATCAGCCGCACCATTAATGTTTATTCACCGATCAGCGGCTATGTCTCCCGGGTAAATGTTAATATAGGAAAGTATATGAACCCTGCAGATGTTATGTTCGAAATAGTTAATACTGAACATTTGCACGCAGAGTTGACGGTATTTGAAAAAGATATTGGCAAAATAAAAGAGGGCCAGAAAATAAGGTTTACACTTCCTAATGAAGACAATATTGAACGACTTGCTACTGTTCACCTTGTTGGTAGATTAATTAATGAACACCGGGTAGTAAAAGTGCACGGACATTTAGAAAAAGAGGATGAACATTATTTGCCAGGTATGTTTATAAAGGCCTTTATTGAGATCAATAATAATATGGTGAATGCTTTACCGGAGGAAGCCATAGTGCAGTCAGGGGGCAAGCACTACATTTATATTCTTAAAGGGAAAAGGATGGAAAATAATCTGGAAATGACCGATTTTGAAATGATAGAAATTCAGGAAGGAGTTACTGAAGGTTTTTACACTGAGGTTATCCTGCCGGATACTTTTGATATAAATACAAATCAAATTGTCATGAAAGGCGCATACTCTTTACTATCAAAGATGAAAGTTTCCGGAGAGGAAGGGTGCGCACATTAATTCTTTGTTGACTGGATGTGCTTAATCTTGGATGGGCAGG
>CAYTGO010000015.1:0-62058 GCA_964437425.1 uncultured Candidatus Scalindua sp. | reverse complement strand
TGAAAATGGGTATTGCAAGGAGAGACCTTGACTGGAAAACCCAGTTTGAAACAGCAATCACCAGAGAGAGAGCTGAGGAGATCAGGAATAGCAGGCCGCCGATGGAAGCAGAGGAAACATGCACAATGTGCGGCGCAGTCTGTTCACTAAAGGGCGTGGCAGAATACTATGAAGATGATCTGAAGAACAGCAGAAAAAAGAGCTACAAGACAGCAATATCATCGAATGGGTTCTAAATGAAATAAGTGCCTAAAGTTTGAAGTGAACTAAAGTGACTGCCTGTCCGCCAGTTTGTTAGGTGGGAAGTTAAAGGCAATAGACAAATCCAAATGTTAAAGCTCAAATGCCAAATCAATGCATAAAGCTCTAATGATATAAAGTTAAAGAATTATTTCCTGTGTGACGGGAGCGTTGAATATTATCTTTTGAATTTTTGATTTTGGGTTTCATTGGGATTTTGAGCTTTGACATTTGTTATTAATCCTTACTATCCTCTTATCTTAACTTGTAACACGTAACCCGCAACGCGTAACCATGTCAATCGTACTCTTAGAACATCCAAGGCCGAGATCACCTGCGCGATATGAAACAGTTGTTAATACTCCGCTCTCTGCCTGCCTGATGACGGGCTACATTGCCTCGACACTGATGTCACGTCATCATGATGTTGCAGTCGTTGATGCAAACCTCTATGTGTGGTCCTTCGATAAAACAGTTGAGGAGCTGGAAAAAAAGAGCTTTAAGCTGTTAGGTGTACACCTCGTCTATCTGTGGGAGTATTCAAGTGACATCCTGGATGCCCTTCGCAGAATAAAGAAGAGCGATCCTGGCATACACATAAACCTCTACGGCCACTTTCCCACATTTGCATTCAAAGATCTGCTGACAGAATATCCTTTTATTGACTCTATAACAATAGGCGAACCAGAGGAAACGTTCCTCGGACTTGCAGAGGCCGTCCTTAACAATAGTCCCAATTCAGTTCTGACCACGATTGATGGACTCGCATTCAACGTCTCCGATAGTAAAACAGGAAACATCATCCGGAACAGACCGAGAAAACCCTCTTCACATCTAGACAAGCTCCCATCTCCATTTCGTAACGATTACGAGCTGAAGAAGAAAAAAGGCATATCAACCTATATCCTTGCCAGCAGGGGCTGCTATGGAAAATGTACCTTCTGCTACCTGGATAATTTTTATGGGGACGAGTCACAATGGCGGGGGAGAAGTCCGCAAAACATATTCAATGAAATTTCCGACATCTACAATAAACATGGAGAGCGGCATTTCTATTTTGCCGATGCTAATTTCTTCGGGCCCGGTAGAAAAGGGAAGGAACGTGCCGGTAAGCTTGCCGGTCTCATAGCTGACAGCGGTATCAAAATTAAGTTTGGGATCGAATGCAGGGTTAATGATGTGGAGGACGCGACTATTGACGCACTTGTCAAGTCAGGGCTTGTAGATGTGTTCCTCGGAGTTGAGAGCGGAAGCCAGCGATCATTGACCAAGTTCAGAAAATTCACAACGGTTGAGGAGAACAGGAGTGCTATCTATACACTCAGGAAATATGGTATTGAGCCAAATTACGGGTTCATCATGTTCGAACCGGATTCAACACTTGCTGACGTAAGAGCAAATTTCGAATTTCTCAAGGAGATGGAAATGCTCAATATCCCAAGTATCACTGCACATCTCCTGCACCATAAACAGACGATCTTCCAGGGAACTTTTGACTATAAGAGTAAGAGCAACGGTTCCAGGCCGGATTCTGAAGTTATGTATGAATGCGACTATAAATTTAAGGAGAAGTCTGTAGAAGCTCTATCTGAAGATATAAACACCTTTTGCCTGAATTCGCTTAAAGAGATTTATGATAACAGAGATACTAAAAACCTGGAAACTGATTCCTGTTCGTACGACGAAACCGATCTGTTTTCCAGGCAGATGAATGAAAAATTGATTGAGCATTTCGAAGATACCCTGTCAGTATTTGAGAACAAGGAGGAGAAGGCTTTGGCCACGGATTTACACTGATTAACACGGATAAAAACAGAGAAAGAAATATTACATCATAGGAAAGCAGGTCTCCTGTCGCCTGAGGACGACCCTGTGGGTAGCTTCAAGATCCGCCACTGGCGGGAGGCGACCCTGTTATATCGCTCTAGATCCGACTCAGTCGGGAACTACAGGAAAAAAGCTTTTCTATTTTTCAATCTTCAATCAACAATATTAAATCATCAATCTTTAGAGAAAGGGTTAAATGAAAAGTTCTAAGATAAAGCTTTATGTGTATATTGCTGTTGGAATGGTTGCAGTGGCAAGTATGGTGTTAATGATGACCTTTAAGCCCTGAAAAACTTTGGCCACAGATTTACACGGATAATCCACGGACAAAAGGCGCCGAGGACATAGCACAGATAAAAATAGAGAAAAAGATGATACATCTTAGGAAAGCAGGAACAACAGGAAGGTAAGGAATTAGACAGGCGGTTACGTCCGCCTTAGGCGTGAATTAACAGGATCGTAAGGATTAATAACTAATAACAAATGCCAAAGATCAAAATCCCAATGAAACCCAAAATCAAAAGTTCAAAAGATAATATTCAACGCTCCCGTCACACAGGAAATAATCCTTTAACTTTATAGCATTAGGGCTTTATGGATTGATTTGGCATTTGAGCTTTGACATTTGGATTTGTCTATTGCCTTTAACTTCCCGCCTAACAAACTGGCGGACAGGTAGTCACTTATTTTAAAACAAAGAAAATAAGAAACACCTCCCATATTACAACAGAAGCGAAGATAAGGAAAATAACGATAAACAGGTATTTCGCACGAATTCTTGTTCTGAATATGTAGACATTCTTATATATAAGCAGCAGGACTATGGACGCGGTGGTCAACAGATACTTTGCCGAGAGGAACGGTAACGGGCCATACCTCAGGAAGTGTTCCATAATCGGATTGACTTCAGCCGCGCCATGACGAATCAGATAGAGAGTGAGCAGGGCGTCTGTCAGGCTTAATAGAATTATTGCAATAATTACGATAAAAATTCGTAAACTAAAATGATCCAGGAAATAACTCTCCCGATTATCTTCATCTCGCCGCATCTCCTTTCGACGTCCAAAAAACAGATACCATAATCCAGGAAATCCTTCATTCTCTCTTCTGGCAGTAGAGTCTGTCCTGTTTCTATCCTGCCCTGCAGGTGGTTGTAATTCCATAGAACAGATTTTACTCGTTTGTTATGAAAAAGCAAATCTTAACGAGTTGCGAGTTAAGTTTTACGAATGACTATTGACTAATAACTAATGTCAAAGCTCAATATTAGCGAAAATACTTTATAGTTTAGAGGGTTTTTGACAATGTTTTGTGGTAGAATTGCCGTGTCTGATTATATTTAAGAACATAGCTGCTTATATTCAAAATCCATACAAAGGTTTTTTATGAAATCACAATCAAGTCCATGGTCAGTGCTAAAACGGTTTCTGGTAATTTTTTTGCCTCTACTTGCGTTGGTAAGTATTATTACTGTTCAATTTTATTACATTGAAGCCGAGAATGCTAAAAGAGAGAGGTTTATTTTCGAGACTGATGAGGCTAACCGTATAAGCCAGCAGATAAAAATAATTACTGATAGTTTCAATAGCATCAAATTAGATTTGATTATTCTTGCCGGTCATAATGATATGCATCATCTACTTGAAACCGGTGATGAATATTTTAAAGAATCCCTTTCAGAAGAGTTTTCGGTTTTTTGCAAGACGAAGGGAATTTACGATCAGGTACGCTTCCTTGATGACAAAGGAATGGAAGTTGTGAGAGTAAATTATAATGCGGGTAATCCGTATATCGTACCTGAAAGTCAGCTCCAGTTTAAAGGAGGACGATATTATTTTAATGACATTTTCAAACTGGACAAAGAGGATATGTATGTATCATTATTTGATCTGAATATTGAAGATGATAATCTTGAGATGCCCTTGAAGCCAATGATCCGTTTCGGAACTTCTATTTTTGACAGCAACGGACAAAAAAGAGGAATTTTAGTACTGAATTATCTCGGTAAAAATATTATCAATAGACTTAAATCGGTAACAGATAATGCTCCAGGCCGCATTATGCTTCTGAACTCTAATGGATACTGGATGTATGGTGCTAAGCCTGAATATGAATGGGGGTTTATGTATAAAGATAGAAAGGGTTTGACTTTTGGTAATACATTTCCAGAGGCGTGGTCGCAAATCTCTTCAGGTAGTTCTGGCCATTTTTACAATGCTAATGGCCTTTTTACGTATGCAACGGTATATCCTCACTTGAGAAGCGAGAAATCAACAACTACTATAGACATTACAAGCAAAGAGCTACAGGAGGATGAATATGCCTGGAAGATTGTATCATGTGTGTCGCCAGACGTCTTGAGAATAAGGCTGGGAAACTTTATCATGATTCTCATGTCCATATATGGGTCTGTGATTATTCTGATAGGGGCTGTTTCATGGTTTATGGCTAGTTCAGGAGTCCGTCGAAGGATTGCGGAAGAACATATTACAAGTTTTGCTCATATACTTGAAGAGTCATTGAATGAAATTTACATATTCGATGCTAAAACTCTTCGATTTATTCAGGTAAATGAGGGTGCGAGGCAAAACCTTGGTTATTCGATGGAAGAACTCAGCAACCTTACGCCTGTGGATCTCAAGCCAGAATTTACGGTTGAGTCATTTGAGAAAATGGTTGAACCTCTCTGGAGTGGAGAAAAACAAAGGTTACGACTTACCACATTGCATCGGAGAAAAGACGGTTCTGTGTACGATGTTGAGGTATATCTTCAGCTTTCTGAATTCCAATCTATTCCTGTATTTGTTGCAATTATTCTTGATATTACTGAGCGCATTAAGACAGAGAAAGTTCTTATACAGTCTGAAAAATTAAAGTCACTGGGTATGATCACTTCTGGTATTGCTCATGATTTCAACAATATTCTTTCCGTAATTTCCGGTAATGCTCAAATACTTAAGATGGGTAATGAAGATAACAAAAAGTTGATAGACGGATTACGTATAATTCATAAAGCGTCAGATGACGGAGCCGAAATAGTACGCAGGATGAGGATATTTACCAAACAGGAAAAAGATACTTCCGCGTTGCTGCCTGTTGATATAAAGGGTGTACTGAAGCAGGCGATTGATTTCGTAAAGCCTAGATGGATGAACATTGCTAAGGCAGGTGGTATAAACTACGAAATAGACAAAAACGGTATTGTAGAAGTGCCAATAATAATGGGAATCGAATCAGAGCTGAGAGAGGTGTTCATAAACATTATGAACAACGCTATGGATTCAATGCCGGAGGGCGGTTCCCTGTCTTTTTGCACATGGCAGAGCGAAGTAAATGTATTCATAAGCATATCCGATACGGGAGAGGGTATGTCAGTGGACGTGAAGAATAAGGTGTTCGAGCCGTTTTATACTACAAAACGGGAGAAAGGGAGTGGCCTGGGTATGAGTATGTCTTACGGTATAATAGAAAGACATGGTGGAGGGATAGAGGTGAAGAGCGAGGTGGGAAAAGGTACGACATTTACTATTAGACTTCCCATTGCTGAGCCGCCTGCTCAAAAAAATGAGTTACCTGTGGAGGATCAAAATAAAAAGGTGAAAGGTCTCAGCATTTTAGTGGTGGATGACAAGAAAGATATGCGTACTCTTCTGGAAGAGTTCTTTGCTAAAAATGGCCACATAGTTAAGACTGCTGATAGTGGAAACAGGGCTATCGAAGTATTAAAAGCAGAAACATTTGATCTAGTACTGTCTGACCTTGTTATGCCTGATGTGTCCGGTCATAAAGTAGTTGATGTATTGAACAGCCTCGAGAAAAGACCAAAAATTGGTGTGATGACTGGCTGGAGTGAAAAAGTTGAGACTAAAGATGAAAACGAGTTAAATGTAGATTTTATCATCAAAAAACCTTTTAATTTCTCAGTGCTGGCAGGGCATGTAAATGATTTATTTGGTGCGGATAGTAGATGATAAGAAACCGTTGCCTGCTTAACATATAAAATTTACAGGGCATGATTGTTATCTCTTTATAGAATACGCAGAGGAAAAGAATTAGACAGGCGATTACGTCCGCCTTTGGGGTGAATTAACAGGATTGTAATGATTTATAACTAATAACAAATGTCAAAGTTCAAATACCAAATCAATGTTTTAAGTCCTAATGACTGAAATCGTAAATCCCAAATCGTAATTCGTAAATCCTAATGTCTTTAACATCTGTGCTTCTCCGTGTCTTTCCGTGGTTAAACTTCTTTTCTTTTTTCTCCTGAGTTTCCCTACTGAGTCGGACCTGTAAGTTGCTTCAAGGGGCGCCTCTGGCGGCCTGCCTTCCTTAGCGGATAAGTCTTTTAGGCTCTTCGTGTCTTGGTGCCTTTGTGTGATGATTAATTTGGTTTGTATTTGTTTTAGCAATGATTATTGACTATTATTGACTGAAAATTATTGACTAATAATAAATGTCAAAGCTCAATATTAATGACTTTGACCACCATAACTTCCCGCCTAACAAACTGGCGGACAGGTAGTAACTTCAAACTTTAGTTCACTTTAGCCACTATTATTATCTTTCTATAGAAATACTATGACTAAAACATTTTCCTTATCAGCAACAACCCTTTTTGGCCTCGAAGAAGTATTGGCAGAGGAGCTGAGATCAATAGGGGCGACAAAAATACGCGTGCAGCGTAGATTTGTGGAATTTACCGGCGATCAATACATAATGTATAAAGCCAACCTGTGGTGTCGTACGGCTATTCGTGTTCTCAAACCCATTGCATATTTTACCCTTCATGAGGAAAATGATCTCTACAGGGAAATCCAGGAGATCCGTTGGGATAAATATCTAACTCCACAATCCACCATAGCTATAGACTCTTTTGTACGCAGTTCAATCTTTACCCACTCTTTATACGTATCGCAAAGGACCAAAGATGCCATTGTCGACCAGATGCGGGATGAAAGAGGCAACCGTCCGGGCGTGGATTTAAATGACCCTGACCTGCGTCTGAATCTGCATATTAATCAGAACAAGGCTGTTCTTTCTCTGGACTCTTCCGGCGATTCCCTGCACAAGAGAGGGTATCGTATTCAGACGAATACCGTACCTTTAAATGAAGTACTTGCGGCGGGAATTCTCTATTTGACCGGCTGGGACTGCAACTCAAGTTTTATAGACCCGATGTGCGGTTCCGGTACGTTTTTGATTGAAGCGGCTATGATGGCGTTGGGCCGTGTACCCGGCTACTACAGAAACAAATTCGGCTTTATGCGTTGGCTGGACTATGACAAGGGGCTCTTTCACGGCCTTCAGGATGAAGCCATAAAAAACGAGAGAGAGACACTCTCTTTTCCTATAGAAGGATCGGACGTTAATAGAAAGACTTACCAGATCGCTTGTAAAAATGTTGAAAATGCCGGTATGGAAGACTATATACAGATTCAACACAAGGCTTTTGAGGAACAGACACCTCCTCCGGCCCCCGGAGTAATGGTCATGAATCCTCCATATGGGGAACGTCAGGAAGTAGATCAGTTACGAGAAAAATATATAAGAATAGGTGATGTGCTAAAAAGCAAATATAAGAATTACAGTGCATTTGTCTTTACCGGTAATTTGAAAGAAGCCAAAAATATCGGCCTCAGAACCACTTTTCGTAAGGAGTTGTTTAATGGCGCGCTCGATTGTCGTCTGCTGAAATATGATATGTACGCGGGAAGTAGGAAGTGAAAACAATTAAGAATTAGTAATTATGAATTAATAATTGATAATTGAACATTGAGTTATCCTTTAACTTTATATCATTAGGGCTTAAAGCATTGATTTGGCATTTGAGCTTTGGCATTTGGATTTCTCTATTACAGGCCTTTCATCCCAAATCACACCATCAAGAACTCTTCCATTCTTCTTTTTCTGCACACCACCCCATTGTTTAAAAAAGAATGGTACATTTGCTTCTATACACTGATCTCTTATCTCTCTTGCCCAGTCTGCGTCCATGGTACGTGCTCGCGGGCCGGATTCACCACCGGTAATAACCCAATCAATGCCTGACAGGTCTAGATTCCCAAGTGGTCCGAGCAGGGGCTCCAGTGAAAGAAACTTTATTTTTGCAGGCGTTTTTCTAAGATAATCTATACGGTATTTGAATGCCTTGCTCTCTACAGTAACCCCCATCCAGATGTGACTATCCCATTTGATCATCTCTGATAATTTCAGTAACCGTTTTGCGCGCTTTGTTAAAACCTGATAAAAATGCTGATCTGCAGTGCTCATTACACCAAAAACCTGTTCTATAAAACCGAGAGGTACTTTTTCATGAAAGAGATCACCCATAGAGTTTACAAAGACCATATTCGATTTTTTCCACTTTAATGGAGCATCCAGCATACGAGGATGACACGCAACTTCAAAACCATTAACATAATTTTGTTGTCCCATTGCTTTAAGTCTTTTTGCCATTCTTTCTGCATAACAATTATCACAGCCTTCACTTATTTTAGTGCAGCCGGTTACAGGGTTCCAGGTTGATCCTGTCCACTCTATTTTACTTTTACTCATTTTATAACACCTTGAACATTTTAATCACATTGTTTATATAGCACATATTATAACTTATGTTATGGTGGCCTATGGAGCAAATTCTACTCGTTTGATATGAACCACTGCAATATATAATTATTTATATTCACTGCAGAGACGCAAAGGAATGGTATTCTGGCAAAAGTGTGTTATTATCATTTTGTCCTATTTTGCACTGTTTTGCTAAGACCTTGTTAAACATGTAATTTGCTCGATTTATAGGTCATTACGGAGTGTCTTTCGACTCTCTGTTTTGACCTAATTTGCTTCGTTACTTCACATTTACTTGTCTAAAAGCCTTAGACAATATTGACAAAAACCTAGTTTGTTATTATTCTAATATTAATTAATCATTGTACATTGTGCCTGGAAATTTCTATGAATTTTGAAAGGATAAAGAAAACATGAGATCAAGGTTTTTATTATCTATGTTTTTGGCAACGATATTCTTAATCTCTCTGTGTGGATGTGGAGAGGAAGTTATTCGGTGGGAAGGAACACCGTGGGCAGGTACATCAGGTACGACTGTCAGTTATAATGGAACAGGTTATATGGTAAAGACAACCAAAGCGAATCAAAATATTTTTCTAGATGCAGAGCAGTTTTATACTGCAGGCAGAAAGTATAAGCTATCTATTGATATGAAAGACGGCACCGCTACAAATGTAGAGATTTCTATCTCTGAATATCCGGAAACAAGGATTTCTGACACTTGGACAACTTCGAACCAGTGGCAATCTCACTCTTTTGTGTTTACGAAGAATTCTGAACAGGACAAGAGGGTATTTGTTAATATTCATGAAAGTTTGAAAGGCGGAACCATTCAAATAAGAAATTTCAAGATAGAAAGATATTTTAGCGAAGATGACAATATGATTTTCGGTGAAGAAAATGTGGTGGGAACCAACTTTGACTATTGCATGGCAGTATTTTCAGACGACATCGATAATGATGGGGACAATGATATTGTAGGTGCTGCCGATGACGGTGACGAAATATCATGGTGGGAAAACAAAGACGGAAAGGGAGCTTCATGGGTTAAACATGTTATTGATAATAACTTTGACGGAGCAGATTCTGTTTATGTAATCGATATTGACAACGATGGAGACAAGGATGTCGTAGGTGCTGGATATTGGTGCAATGAAGTTGCTTGGTTTGAGAATGGTAATGGTTGGACGAAGCATATTATAGGTGCTGAATTTGACGGAGCGGTCTATGTCTGTTCGGGTGACATTGACAACGATGGACTTAATGATGTACTTGCGGTGGCCGCGCATGACGATGAAGTTGTCCTATGGTACAACAAAGGAAATGATACTTGGGTGAAAAAAGTCTTGGCAAGGAACTGGGTTGATCCTAGAAGTGTCCGAATTGCTGACATGGACAGTGATGGCGATTTAGATATTATTAGCTCAGCATACAAGTCCAATAGCAGTGTTACTTGGTGGGAAAACAACAAAGATGGTTGGAAAAATTTTCTTATTAAAGATTCAAGATATAATTGCTTTGACGCTTACCCCTATGATATTGATAAGGACGGAGATATGGATATTGTCACCACTGGAGTGAATATCAAATCCATTATTTGCTGGGAGGATACGTCTGATGGCTGGGTTAAGAATGTTGTTGACTCTGACTTCGGTGGGCCAAGGATGCTGCATGTCGAAGATATAGATTTGGACGGGGATGGTGACATTATTGGAGCAGGGTTTTTAGACAATGAAATTTCATACTGGGAAAATATCGGGAAGAACTGCTCGTCCTGGAAGAAGCATTGTGTCGAAGGTGACTTTAATGGTTCTCATGCCTTGCATATGGCGGATTTGAATGGGGATGGAAGTCTTGATATTGTGGGTGGAGCAAACATAGACGACAAGATCTCATGGTGGGCAAATACCTTAGATTTGTCCAAAAATTAGTAGTTCTTTCTTTTAATGACATAATTTCAAAAAAAGTGGAGTAGTGTGTGCCCTGAAGGAGTTGTACAGTCCAACCCAAACCACATCTCATCAGTAACATTTCTGTTAATGCTGATGTCAATATTTCATAAAGGTGTGCAAAGAAAATGACTACAGTTTTTTGTTGTAACTTGTAGAGGTAAAGGGTGTTAGAAGTGTGGGGTCGTCTATTGGACAAGATTAGAACCTGTTGATAAAGGCTTCATAAATTAAATTATAAAAAATTTCATGTCAAGCGTAATCAGATAGTAAATCTGAGATTTCATAACCAATTTTTTCTCTTGACTTCAATAGCATATAGATTTAGCATTTCACTTCATTTCATTCAATTCAAACAGCATAAAGATTATACCACATATCTTGAAGTGGATAAGTTGCCTTAAATGAAGTTTATATTTTACAAGGATGTAAACGTATGAACTATCTTGCCAAAAGCAGTCATTCTCAGATAATATCCTTTTAAATCAAAACTGAGGCAATAGCAAGGGCTCCAGTGAAAGAAACTTTATTTTTGCAGGCGTTTTTCTAAGATAATCTATACGGTATTTGAATGCCTTGCTCTCTACAGTAACCCCCATCCAGATGTGACTATCCCATTTGATCATCTCTGATAATTTCAGTAACCGTTTTGCGCGCTTTGTTAAAACCTGATAAAAATGCTGATCTGCAGTGCTCATTACACCAAAAACCTGTTCTATAAAGCCGAGAGGTACTTTTTCATGAAAGAGATCACCCATAGAGTTTACAAAAACCATAATCGATTTTTTCCACTTTAAAGGAGCATCCAGCATACGAGGATGGCATGCAACGTCAAAGCCATTAACATAATTTGGTTGTCCCATTGCTCTTAGCCTTTTTGCCATTCTTTCTGCATAACAGTTATCACAGCCTTCACTGATTTTAGTGCAACCGGTTACAGGGTTCCAGGTTGATCCTGTCCACTCTATTTTGGTTTTACTCATTTTATTACACCTTGAACATTTTAATCGGATTGTTGAGATTTTACTCGTTTGATATGAAAAAGCAAATAGGGAAAAGTTGGACGCAGATTTTGAAGATTAGGCTATTCACCGCGGAGACGCAAAGGAGTGATATTTGAAATTATGTTTTGCGAATAACTAATACCTTTAAAGATGTTTTTCTATAGAAGGACTAGTAATTAAGACTTATTTTTATTAAATTATATAGAGACAGCATTAGCAAGGTTAACACGTTTTCAATTTCAAATGAAAATTCAAATTGCCCAGGTTCAACATATCAGTGATATTTGTGAGGTGTTAAAGGTCCTCGATTCTGAAAAACGTACTTTTTCTGACAAAAATCAAAACCTGATTTTTATTTCTAAACAATGGTGCCATATTGCCGTGGAAAGCGGGAAGATTGTAGGTGTTATGGTACTGGAACCGACAGAAGGATCTTACAATATATATACATTGGTTTCTAAACAGAAAGGTGCAGGAAAACTATTAGTTAATTTGGCAATTGATATATGCAGGAAAAACAGCATTCCCAAGCTATGGTGTTGGAGCCTTGCAAGATATGCGGCTGAAGGATTTTATCAAAAAATGGGGTTTACTGAATCTTTTTTATTGCACAAACAGTGGGATGGAGAGGATTGTTATTTTTTTGGAAAAGTGATAAATATGGATTCTTAAGTTACGGCTAAGGGATAATATACAGCAATTATTTGTGAAGTTTCCTCAATGACATAATGTTCCGTAAATAATATTGCTAATGATATTATTTGTTTTATACCCGTATTGGTTTGAAAAGCTATATATTATCATCTTTATATTTCAAAAGGATTTTTCAGAATGAAGAAAACAAAAATAAAGCTTTAGAATCTATGAAAGAATCAAAAACCTGATTAATATAACATGTTTGGTTATAAAAAATATCACAAGAGAGGAAAGACTTTTGAACAAGATCATCGGCACCATGCTAATGTCCATACCCACGGTGCTATAGACCCTTCAGTTTTTACCACTCAACGAGGAATTTGGGCAATCAAGTGGTCATTTTTTGGATTACTAGCTACTGCCCTTTTTCAAGTTGTTATTGTCTTTATATCTGGAAGTGTGGCACTCCTTGCAGATACGATTCATAACTTCGGTGACGCCGCTACTGCTATTCCGCTATGGATTGCTTTTATGTTTGCGCGTAGGAAACCAAGCAAACGTTTTACTTATGGTTATGGGCGTGTAGAAGACCTGGCAGGTGTGGCTATTGTGCTCACCATCCTGTTTAGTGCCATCTTCGCTGGCTACGAATCCATTGATCGCCTCTTTCATCCACGAACAGTGATGTATCTCTGGGCTGTAATCGCTGCATCGGTGATTGGTTTCCTCGGCAATGAGGCTGTAGCACAATTCCGAATCAAGATTGGCAAAGAAATCGGCAGTGCCGCTCTCATCGCTGATGGTTATCATGCCCGTGTAGACGGCCTGACCAGTTTGGCCGTGCTTTTCGGTGCTGTTGGAATTTGGCTTGGTTATCCATTGGCAGACCCTATCATCGGCCTTCTTATTTCTGCTGCAATATTCCGTATCGTATGGGATTCCAGCAAGAGTATTTTTACCCGCTTGCTTGATGGTGTTGACCCAAAAGTTGTTCCTGAAATTAAACATGCAGTTAATCACATTAAAGGGGTTTGTGATGTCACAGAAGTGAGGGTGAGATGGTTGGGGCACCGTCTTCATGCAGAGCTGAATATCGCTGTAAATCCGGAACTCTCTGTTGAGGAAGGGCACGACATTGCCAGAGAAGTTCGACACCAGCTATTGCATCATTTACGATATCTTTCTAATGCAACAATCCATATTGATCCTGTCAACGCATCAGGCGAGGAACATCATCGTATCACTGAACATAATCATGACGATCTACCAACCCATTCACATCAGTAGGGGATTAATTTCTATATGCATACGCTTAGAGTAGGAATTTAAAACGGCTGGAAGTATGTTTAAGTGGAAGTCAAAGAGTCTGCATTCATGTTTTTTCTACCACAAATCACATTGCAAAGGAGCGGGTTTGCAGTACTGAAAATTTTCCTGAACACAACACAACTCGTAATTAACAGACGTTGAAAATAAGGCTTTATTACATCAAGGCTTATACGCAGTAAATTTCCTCTAAAAATAGTGGGGCATTATCATGCTTTTGCTTCTCCACGCACCTTTTCTTGTAACATGAAATAAAGACTTGTGCAATTTTTTAGTATTAGTGTGGAGAAATATCCAAAAAATCAACAAACCACTCCACTCCAGTTTTGGTTTTTTAGTTTCACTTTTACTTGAGAAATAAGGTTGTTCAGCTATGTTCTTTGCACCAAAAACCTGTTCTATAAAACTGAGAGGTACTTTTTCATGAAAGAGGTCACCCATAGAGTTTACAAAAACCGTATTCGATTTTTTCCACTTTAATGGAGCATCCAGCATACGAGGATGGCACGCAACGTCAAAGCCATTAACATAATTTTGTTGTCCCATTGCTCTTAGCCTTTTTGACATTCTTTCTGCATAGCAATTATCACAGCATTCACTGATTTTAGTGCAGCCGGTTACGGGATTCCAGGTAGACCCTGTCCACTCTATTTTAGTTTTACTCATTTTATAACATCTTTAAAGAAAGTTTGACGCAGATTATTGAAGATTAAGATTATTCACCGCGGAGTCGCTAAGAACGCAAAGGAAAGGTGCTCCAAATTATTAATGACTGATGACTAACCTGTCCACAGGTTTAACATGTAGACTAGAGGAGATTTAATCCTTTCTTCTTATGGCACTTTTTTGATTTTGAATTCATCAGAACTCAGAACTTTATCAATTTCTGATATTAACAAGCAACCATTTTTTCCTCCTCCTTCTGTGATTCCTTTTAATGCCATACCGATAACCTTAGAATGTGAGTTGATTATGGGGCCACCACTATTTCCCGATCTAATCAATTTGTCAATTTCAAACTTATCAACTGCGCTTTCAATGTAAGTCTTTGCAACTTTGGAGTCAACGATGTAATAACTGTGACTAGGTGCGTGACCTGGAAATCCTAATAGCTTAACATCATCCTGTATTGCAACAATTCTCTCAGATCTCTCTATGGTACAAAATTGTGGTAATTTACCATCTACCTCTTGAATAGAGCAAATTGCGACATCCCGATGCGAGCAAATTCTTTCAACATTAATTTTATATCGTTTGTTTACATCTGAGTGCTTGTATATTTCAAGATTTTCAAATAGTTTATTATTCTCTGAAACAACATGAGCACAGGTGACTATGCCAGTTCCTTTTAATTGGAAGCCGCTTCCCTGTGACACAATAAGCTTTCCACTGGCATCATTATAAGAAGTTTCAATAACCCACAAGGCATCTATTGCATTCTTTTCTGGATTAGTAACCTCTACTATTTTAAATTTATGTTCGTCATCTACAAGATCATTAAATTGCGTTGCCAACTTCTTATACAAGTTGTCTCTTCCTGTTTTCACGCTTAGCAAGAATGCTAACTTTCCTTTGATCACATGTAGATATGACTTCGGCTTGTCAGACGCTCTGTGCTTTCTATTGTATTTGTCGTTGTATTCTTTCTCGGCCTCATCATAACCATACTCTCTCCATGCATGGAACATAGATGATAATTGTCTCACATATCGGCGGCGTACATTAGGGAATTCATTTACTGTTAAACCTGTGATCTCCATCCTAGAAGAACGGCTACATAAACGGATTTTCTCAGAGTTAATATTAAATCCATTTTTTTCAATTATATGTGTTAGTGTATACCCTGGACTCGCTATGTCTTCCTGAAAAACTACAATTTGTTTTGGTAGTCTGTGCTTATTGCATGTAAACGAAAAACTAATATCATCTGCATAGCGTGTATAAGTGCTGTTTGTTGCTTTTGCCAATTCTTGTAGTTGTGAGTCCAATTTCCATGCAATCATATTAGATAAGATTGGAGAGGTTGGCGCACCTTGTGGTAAGGAATTTTCGAAACAACAGATCTGTGCAAGAATAGTTGAAATAGTATTATTAAAATTAAAGGGGGTTGCTTTGAACAGATTTCTGATTCTTCCAAAATGGATGGATCCAAAGAAATCTAAGAGATCTATATTAAAGATAATTTTTTTATCTAAGTGCCTTTCTGCATTTCCCACAATGCTTTTTTTCTTCGCAAAACCATATGCTGCTGGTTTTGTTGGATATATTTCATAAAGCATATCCTTTAATTTTGTTTGAATAGCTTTCAACTTCTTTGATGGTGAACTTATTTGTCTATAGCCGCCATTTTTTTTTAGAATTTGAAACTGATGATATTTATATGTTGAATCTGTTTTATAAATAATCTTTACTAGCATGGAATATGTAAGTCCAAAAAAGCTAGCCAAATCATTGTGCTCTTTGAGTTTTAAAAAATATTCTTTCATCGAAATAGGGTGGAAGGAAGCCTGGTAATTTTTCTTATAAACTAAACGTAAACTACTGTAAATACAGCAAATACTAGTACTACATAGTAGCTTTAAGAGTCACCTTTTCTTGGCCGCCGCAGATAGTCAGCGGAAAATTAATTCTTCCAGGCTCCCTTCCATAACTTGTATAATTAATGGTGCGTCTGACCAACGGGCATGGTTTTTAGCCCGTCTGAGTGCAAGTACCGGTTAGCTTTTCCAAGCTTGTTTGAAAATAGATTTCCAATCATATGTAATGTCGTAATTATCAGTGTCACAAGCGACTTGCCCACCTAATAACACACTGTAAAAATATAATATTTCCACAAGGATAGATATAATTTTATCTGCTTCATCAAATTCAATTATTCTTATTCTATTAGTTCTGTCAAAATGGGCAATTGATTTGTCTACAATGATGCTAGCTTTCTTTGTTAATGATTGTATTTGAGTAATATGACTTAATGGAATTTCCTTTGGTAGAAATTGGCTCTTATTGCCAACATTATTGTTCCAATAATCAAGTACCGTTTGTTTGTGATGTCCTTTATAACAACATAAACATGCGTATTTCGTAACTAAATGATTATTTTCGGCAATATTACTAACAAGTTTCCTTATGCTATATGAACGTGAATCTTTGTCCACAAGTTTCCTAATATATAAAAGTAGCGACTTGCCATAGTTCTGGCAGCACCAATTGTGGAAATCTGGTGGAGATTGAATTGATTTATTAGACTGAATTATTGTAAGGTAGTCTTCATATATTAGTTTGTCATATTTGTATTGATTCAAAATATTGTCTTCTATGACTCGACACCATCTTCGCCATTTTCTTCTTAGTGACATAATTTTATAAGTAATAATTACAGTATGAAATAATAAAATAGCATTTAAATCAGATTGCTTTTTTTATGCTGAGTTGTCTTTGTAAGAATAAATCTAATTTATAAAAAACATATCCGTCATCAGATGGTATATCAATTTGGCAGGTCGTAAGTTACAAGCGGTATAATACTTTAGTAAATAGTAAAAGCAAGGGGAATTTATGATTGAATACTGACTATTGAAGACTGAAGATTGGAAAAGAGGGGGGGGTGAGGATTGAAGATTTAATATTGAAGATTGTAGATTGAAAAGGAAAAAGGGTTTTTAATTTGTGTAAATCTGTAGCCAAATTTTTTTCATCGTGCTCTTCGCGTTCTTCGTGGTGAATGTAATCTTCATTTACAAATCATCACATGCCGGCTGGTTACTCCAAGGATTCTTTTCTTCTGCATGGCGGATACTACAATTGCATCAAATCGCTCGGACGACATGGGTGACTGAATTATAGCAGCAAGCTCCCATCCGGTCTCTCTTAATAACTCATAGTAGTCAGTCAATAGAATAGCGTTTTTCGAATTTTCGTCCATGAAAGGTTTATTCTGGAAGTCGCGCCAATCAGCAATGATTAAGGCGAGTCTTGTCGACTTTTTGGAAATGGTTTTCAGGTGGGTAAAGAACCTCTCAAAGAACTCCAGGTATTTCTCTCTTGTAAATCCTGATATACTCTCTTTGCTATAATCCTTCTTTTTTTTGCTGAAGTAGGGCGGGTCCATGATGATCAGGTCGGGTTTGTCCTTAGATGCAGGAATGGTACTCTTCCAATCTTTACTCTTTATGTCCCAATAGTACGGTTCTATCTCAGGCCTGGTATCGGGGCGGTCTTCTATGTCAAAGCTCCAGCATCTTCTGCCCAGTGCCAGGCAGGTGTCTGGCGTCACGCCGCCGCCTGCCATGGGGTCAAGCACCAGGTCGTTCTGCTTTGTGCAAAAATATAGTATGTGGGCAATCAGTTGAGCGGGTATGCGTCCGGGCCAGTCGTCGCCGAAACGTTTGTCGCAATCGCCCCAATTCCATTGATCCCATGTACGCAGTCCCCAGCCAAGTTCTTTGAACCGAGCCAGATCATCTTTGCCCTCGAGTGCCAGCGACCATACCATCGGCTCGGCCCATCCATGCTTTTCCGTAACCTGAGGAACTGTAAATCCTCGTGATAGCTCGCTATTTAGCCATTTTGCCAATGCTGGCATTTTGGCTAAATGGTTAAATAAAGTCTTTTGAGGGAGATCCAATCTCTTTGCAATTCTTTCCTGTGGAATACCTAACCTGTTCATACGATGTATCTTAAGATAAAGTTCTGTCTGTTTGGCTGCCCGGAGATCAGCAAGGTAGGCGTCTACCGATTGTCTTGACCTTCCTATCGCTTTGCCGATCTCCGAAGACGATAATGCGGGGTTGTTTTGAAATGCCCGTCGGGCGGTGTTCTTTGATTCTTCGTCTGTCAGTTGTCTCGGCCCGATCGCCATACCTGCAGCATAGAGCAGGGGGTCGATCCCTTTCAGATCTTTTATGATTGCCGGCATGTCAATCCAACCAACTTCCTTGACGGCACTCCACCTGTGTGCACCGTCCAGAATGCGGTACTTCCCTTTTTTCGATGGATGGCGTTCAATTACAATAGGGTCAAATCTAAAACCATCCCTCATGTTCTCTGCAAAGAGAGATACCCTTTTTCGATCAATCCTCTCCCTGGGATAGACAGATTCATCGAGGACAATATCAGCTATAGAAACTTTCTCTTTCATATTAAAAACTTAACCACGAAGGACACGAAGGGCGCGAAGAAAAACAAAAATATTATGTTAAAAACGAAAGACAGAAACAAAAAAAACTTAACCACGAAGGACACGAAGAGCTCGAAGAAAAACAAAAATATTAGGTTAAAAGCGAAAGACTGAAACAATAAAAAATTTGACCACGAAGGACACGAAGAGCACGAAGAACACAAAAGAAAAACAAAAATATAGGTTTAAACAAAAGACAGAAAAATCATTAACCACGAAGGGCACGAAGAACTGAAGAAAACAAAAGAAAAACAAAAATAAAGGTTAAAACAAAAAACAGAAATATCATTAACCGCGAAGGGCACGAAGTAAAAGGTTTATAAAACAAATCTTTTGATTCCGTCTTTTAGGATTTTTTTGTTAAAGTTTATTAAAAGTCCTAAGGTTTGCCTGTTTCATTTCATATGCTAAGCATTGCTTATATGTAGTTTCCAGCAACCCTGGCCCTAATTCTTTATGTACCTCAATTGCAAGGCCGATAACTTTTTTGGATAATTCATCAAATTCCATCATAAATTTCCTAAAAACCCTTCGTGTTCTCCTTGTCCTCGGCGCTTTCCAGTCCGGGGAGTGTCCTTCGTGGTTTTATTCTTTATCTTGTATATCTTTGCGTCTTTGCGGTGAGTGTCTTTTATCAATTAACAATAATAAATACACAATCCCTACCGTCAACAGGGTAAGAATAGGTATAAAACCTGTATAAGCTTTACTTGGCAGGAGGGGGGGGGAGAAGATTTAAGATTTACGATTTTAGATTGACTTTGGTTTCTCGCATTCGTGTATATCTGTGGCAGTTTCATACCAATCCAAGTCCAACCTCATAGTGTTATTTGTCTCTTCAGTAATATTCATAATTACAATCACCAAATAATAAAATCCAAATAAAAACAATCCAAATGGGCTAAACCAGGTATATAGTAGGTAGAAAATATACTTGTTAAATACAGGCAATCATGTATTCTTTAAATAGAGAACGATACTAAAAATTATTGATAAAAAATTGTTTGCAAAAGGGGTGTTACCATGAGGAAAAACCTCCTTATTATACCATTTCTGGCCATTCTGCCGTTGCTAGCATGCTCTTGTGCTGGATTGTCAAAAACGCCTGTCAACACTATGTCAAATATTGAATTAAGCAGTGAATATGAAGCATTAAGTAAAAAACTTGACAGAGAAGATGCAATGTTCACCGCCTATGAGTGGAACAGGTTTATGGGAAGACACACAGATCTTGGCTTGGAACTTTCAAACCGGGATTATTGGTCAGTTCCGGCCTGGGAGCTATCAGGGCAATCTGACAGGGACAGACTCGACTTTTAATTAATGTCTATCCGGGCGGCAGGGACTGAATGGATGATCTGTGATCAAAGTGCCTTCCTGTCCGCCAGTTTGTAAGGCGGAAAGATCAAAGTGAACTAAAGCGTTAAGGATTGAATATTTAATATTGTATATTGATGAATCAAATCCAAATGTCAAAGCTCAAATGCCAAATCAATGCTTTAAGTTCCAATGACTGAAATCATAAATCATAAATCCTGGGAATTAGAAGTAAGAGGGAATAATAAAGTGTGCACGATCGTGCACATAGGATTTATTATCCGTGTAAATCTGTGAAAATCCGTGGCTAATATAAAGAAGTTTAAAGTGAACTAAAGTTTGAAGTGACTAAAGTTAAAGTTATAAACAAATCCAAATGTCAAAGCTCAAATGCCAAATCAATGCTTTAAATCCAAATGACTGAAATCGTACATCCTTCAATTCCTTAGTCTTGTTTCCCTCCAAAAAACAATGGCGAACGCAAATGTTATCTTCTTGCCTCTTATTTTCTAATCCGTGTTCCATCTGTGGATACTAAAGAGAAGTTGCAAAAAGTGTAGGGTCGTCTTTTGGACGAGGTTAGAACCTGTTTGCTGATGGCTGCATAGATTTAATTAAAGCATATTTTCCTGTTTCCCAAAAACTGACATATATCACTCCAGGTTGTTTCTTTTTAAGAATACGCACATATAAAAACAGACCACATAAATTATACCCTGATTTATATCTACTTATATATTCGTTTGTTATAAGAGATTTTTAATATTAACAAAATCTAATGGTATAAGCTTTGCCCTATGTTTCATCTACTTGTTCTTGAACCTGTTTATCAGGGCCGTTTTAAAAAAGAGATAGTCCCTTTCAAAATATTGCCGTGTTTACTTATTAACCATTAGGAGAAAATATCATGAAAATATTTATTCTGTCATTTCTTTTATTAGTTCTTACATTACCATCTGTTTATGGAGATGACGAAGTATCAGCAAATCATAGGAAAAACAAGAACAATCAGACAACCTTACAGTCTAAATTAAAGAAGTGGTTAGGAAAGGTAACCACTCCGGAAGATAAGGAGATTACTAAGGAAGAGAAGAAGATAATTGCAAAGTATTTAAATGGTGCATCTGCTAAAAAGAAGAACAAGAAAAAGAGAAAATCGCTTCCCCCAGGTTTGGCTAAAAAACTCGCACGAGGAGGAACATTGCCACCAGGTTGGCAAATGAAGGTGGCCAGGGGTGAAGTTATGGACTATGAGGTATATAACAACGCAAGCCCTCTGCCTGAAGAACTCCTCAGAAAGCTGTCAACTATACCGGAAGGAACAGTTCTTTTACAGGTTGGAAATAAAATAGTAAAAGTAATTAAAGCGTCTCGTAAGATTATTGATCTGTTCGAAATGTAATTGGAATCGGGGGGGGGGAAGGATTTAAAACGAATATCGAATATTGAACAAGAAATTTCGAATTACGATTTTTAATTTAAAACCAAATGCCAAAGCTCAAATGACTTTTTACCACGGATTTTCACAGAACCACACGGATGATTAAAGAATCCTTCTTTTCACTTCTATTTTGTCTGCTCCAAAATTGAACAATAAACCAACTCGCAAATGCGTGGTTTTTAAATAATTAATTAACTGTGCTTCATCCTGGCTTGTTATATTTTTAATTGCTTTGTTCTCTACAAGAACTATATTCTCAACTAGTAGATCAACACGAAATTTACGTTCAAAGACAACTCTCTTATAATTAACATCTAATTCTAATTGCCTTTTGTAAACTGTATTTATCAAATCTAACTCGTAGCATAACGCATCTTCATAGACAGATTCTAAATAGCCAGGCCCTAATTCACTATAGGCTGCCTTAGCACATCCAATAATTTTATAAGTTAAATCTTCATATAATAATTTACTCATTCTGTTTCTGTGCTTTTTCCGTGGTGAACCTTTCTATCTTTTCTTTTTGCCTTCTATCCTATATTTTGTCTTTCTTCTTGTCCTCGGCGCTTTACAGTCCGGGAGAGGATTTATATGTTTACATATTCTCAGACTGCTGTTAACATATCTTGCGTTATATCAATGGATTGCATCATCAGGAAACAATCTTGTTATAGCTATATAACATGCCCTTCTCGCCTTATAGCTGAAGTATAAATAGAGACTTAAAAGTCGGTTTATAATAATTAGTACAGAAAGCTAACGAATTAGAAAAAGGAGATGGTATGGATGTGCTTATTGTAGATGATGAACCTAACATCATTAAGATCTTGCGGAATTGCCTTGAGGATCATGGACTGGGAGTGATTTCTGCTCAAAACGGTAGGGAAGCGCTTGAGATACTTCTCAAAAGTGATGTCCGCCTCGTTGTAACCGACCGGTTGATGCCTGTGATGGACGGCCTTACCCTGTGTCGCAGCATACGTGAATCAGAAGATATTCCCGGTTATGTATACATTATATTACTGACCGTAAAAGGTAGTAACGAAGATATCGTGGAGGGTATTAAAGCCGGTGCGGATGATTACGTGTCAAAGCCATTTAATCTTGAAGAGTTGAAAGTGAGGATAGACTCAGGCTTAAGAGTATTGGGTTTGGAGCAATTGCTCAATAAAAAGATTAAAGAGGAAGAGATGCTTGTTGGAGAGCTTAGGGCAGCACTGGAGCAGGTCCAACAACTCTCAGGCATGTTACCTATCTGTTCTGCCTGCAAAAAAATACGAGATGATAAAGGTTATTGGAATACAATTGAAGCATATATTAGTGAACACTCTGAGGCAGAATTTACACATGGTATGTGCCCTGATTGTACAGAGGAGTCACGTTTAAAGTATTTTAACAAGAAAAAGGTAAATGAGTAAAACGCGTTGCGGGTTACAAGTTGCAAGTTTCGAGTTAAGAATTTGATCATGCTTTATCTGTGAATATCCGTGGCTAATAAAGAGAAGTTTAAAGTGTCTAAAGTTAAAGGCTTATTTCCTGCAGTTCCCGACTGAGTCGGATCTAGAGCTATATAACAGGGTCGCCTCCCGCCAGTGGCGGATCTTGAAGCTACCCACAGGGTCGTCCTCAGGCGACAGGAGACCTGCTTTCCTAAGATATATCATCTCTTCGTGCTCTCCGTGACTTCGTGTGAGAAATTGACTAGTTACAAGTTACAGGTTAAGAATTTATTAACAGATCATGTAACGTTTATCTATAATATCCCAAATGAAGAACAATGATGTTTCATACATTAATGAGATAAGTTATGGCTACTGGAAGGCCCAGGCTCTTTTTGTGGCAAGTGAGCTGGATCTATTTACCTTGATCGGTGAGCGGGGTAAGATGGTTTCGGCCATTACTAAAAAGCTCGGTACTGATCCCAGGGCGACAGAGATGCTTCTGAACGCGCTCGTCTCGCTCAAACTCTTGGCAAAGAGTAGAGATATATTCAGCAATACAGCTATTTCTAAACGTTGTTTATCAAAAAACGGCCCTGCTTATCAGGGTGACAGGCTTAAGCATTTTCATAACATGTGGGACTACTGGTCCGGACTTGGTACAGCAATCAAGAGTGGTAAGCCGACATCACTCTATAATGCAAAAAAGGGGGTTGATAGGCATCGATTAAGAGAGTTTATCAGCGCCATGCACAACACTGCCACAGTACAGGCCGATGAAATATATACGAAATTAAAGATTAAAAAACGTAGCAGGCTTCTGGATCTGGCAGGGGGGCAGGGATCATATTCAGTAAAGTTTGCGAAGAGAAACCGAAATCTGAAAGCGGTTGTCTTCGACCTTCCTGACGTTATTAAGCTCACGAAGGAGCATATTAAGGAGTCGGGCATGACAGGGCAAGTTACTACTAAGGCGGGCAATTGCCTTGAGGATAGTGTAGGTAAAGGGCTGTATGACATGGTCTTAGTGTCTCATCTACTGCATGCTTACGACGCGTCAGAGAATCAGAAAATCTTAAAAAAGTGTTGGGATTCACTAATAAAAGACGGTATAGTTGTAATCCAGGAATTTATTTTGAATCCTTCTAAGACAATGCCTCCCTTTGGAACGCTCTTCAGTCTGAACATGCTGATGGGTACGCAAGGCGGTTCTTCGTACTCTGCAGTTGAGATGAATGAGTGGTTAAAAAAGGCAGGTTTTAAAAATCTAAAAAGAATCGAATTGGGTATGGACTCAGGATTAATCATAGGAAAAAAGATATAAATTTTGAAATGTGAGTTAGGAGAGTGAAATGTTTAAGACGATAGTTGCATCATTAATAATGTTTTTATTTGTTTTGCAGACAAATAATCTTCTGTTTGCAGATGAAAATGCAGAGGCAAAGGCAGAAGTAAGTGCTGCGTTGGAAGCTGCTAAGGCAGTGACCAAGGGCACAGAAAATGAAGAACAGGCTATAATAAATAAAATATTGGCAGAAGAGAAAGCATTGGAAGAGGCCAGTGCTGAAGCGAGCACAGCGGCTGTGGCTGAGACTGTCGAAAGTGCTGAAGCAGTGGCGGAGAAAGCAATTGAGACGGCAACTGAAGCGGTTGAGGCAGTAGCAGAAGAGGTTGCCGAAGTTGCAGCTGAAGTAGAGACTGCAACTGAAGAGATTGCAACGATTGTGGCGGAAACGGAAAAGAGTACAGAAGCAGTGGTAGAAGAGGTAGCGGCAGAAGTAATCGCTGAAGAGGTTGTAGAGGAAGCAGCGGAGGCGGTTACAGAAACCACAGCTGCAGTAACTGAAGTAGTGAAAGAGGAAGTTGCTGAAGCTGTTGTTGAGTCAGAAAGTGATGTTATTGCAACTGTAAATGGTGAGAAAATATTTCGTTTCTATTTTAATAAAAGGTTGAATGTCTTCAGACGTATGAACCAGGAAGTGACTGATGCAGTTAAGGCGCAGGTAGTTAACCAGTTGACAAAGAAAATGCTGCTCAAACAATTTGTTGAAAAACAGGGTGTAAGTGCGAGCGTTGAAGATATTAAGGCAGAGATCAAAAAAATAACTTTCTTTTTGCAGAACAATCCTGCCAATAAGGATAAACCACTGGATGAGATCCTGGAAACTCAGGGATCAAGTTTTAAGGAATTGCAAGAAGAGGTTAGCAGGGCACTTGCATTAAGTAAATACCTGGAGAGTTCAGTTACTGATGCTGATAAAAAAAGTTATTTTGAAGCAAACAAAGATGCATTTAACGGCGCAAAGGTAAAGGCAAGCCATGTCTTAATTGACACAAGAAACCTGAAAACTGAAGCTGAACTGGCAGAAGCAAAAAAGAAGATTGATATTGTTAAGATACAGATTGATAAGGGAGCAGATTTTGCTGAAATGGCAAAGAAGTTCTCAGAATGTCCTTCCGCAGAGAACGGTGGCGACATCGGTTTCTTCCAGAGAAAGGGTTCTATTGTAGAAGAATTTGCTGTGGTTGCTTTTGCGATGGAAGTTGGGGAGGTAAGCGAACCGGTTAAAACGCAATTCGGGTATCACATAATTAAGGTAACAGAGAAGGAAGATGGAAAAGAGGTTAATTATGCAGATGTGGCAGACATGGTGGACTTTGTATATATGCAAATAAAGACTGAAAGCCTGTTGAAGGAGCTGCATGATAAAGCTGAAATCAATGTAACGCTGTAGGCTTTGTTCCGAACTGTTTCTACAAATCATCGGTATCTTGTTATCACTACATTTGTGGTGACAAGACACCGGTGGTGACAAGATACCGAAGTCGCGACGGAAGATTACAGCTCCTTGAGCTTCTTATACATATCCGGTAGTTTTTTTATCAGTACCTGTATTCTTTTCTCAAAGGTAAGTGGTTTTGCAGGAGAGCCCCAGACGACAGTTCCCGGTTCTAAGCTCTTATAAACATTAGAAGCTGCACCTACCATACAGTTATCGCTGATTACTACGTGATCAGTAACACCTACATCCTCCGCAATCATTACATTCTTGCCAATCTTTACACCTCCGGCAAGCTTCGCATAGGCAATCAGCATAGAGTCCTCTCCGATAGTGCAATTATGAGCAATGTGGGAGTGGTTATCAATTTTGACGCCAGAGGCTATGGTGGTCTTGTCCAGGGCTGCACGTGCGATCGTTACGTTTGAACCGATTGAAACATCATCACCAATTTCAATAGTTCCAACTTGAGGGATCTTTACGTGTTTGCCTTTTATTTGAAGATAACCAAAGCCGTCATCACCAATAGACGCGCCGGATTGGATTACTGCGCGATCGCCTATTGTGACCTCTTCTCTAATTGTAACGTTCGCGTATATTGTAGAGTCATCACCTATCTTACAGTCTGTCCCTATATAAACATTAGGGTAAATGGTTACATTCCGGCCTATCTGTGTGTTCCCATCAATTACGACATTTGCCCCTAATGATATATTATCTCCAATGGAAGCGTCTTTTGAGATTACTGCAGATAGATGAATATCTCGTGGTCGTTCTTGTTTCTTATCTGAAATAACCTGAAGCAGTTTGATAAATGCAGGAAAAGGGTTGTCGACAATAATTAATGTCTTTTTTGTCTCTTCAATAGGCCGATGTGTTACAACGGCAGAAGCCTTAGTGTCTAAAACCTTGCTTACAAAATTCTCATTCTTTATAAAACTTATGTCACCTTCTACAGCATTCTCAATACTTGAGACGCCTGTAATCCATAAGTTTTCATCACCTGATATCTTACCACCAATAATTTCGCTGATCTGTTTTATGGTGTATTCCATATAATTAGTCACTTTCTGTTACTGATTTATTAACAAAAAAACTGCAAGTGAATTGTGCTAACTTATATCACAGGAGTATGATACTGTCAAATTGAACTTTCATGTTGACAATAGACAAGGTTAGAAATACTATTTTACAAATAGTACGAGTTGCTTAAGTAGTGTACATTAGTTACGATTCTGTTTTGATAACCATTTATATTAGGAAAAGTTAAATATTGCCATGATTAAAGCTGAAACTGTTGAGCGTACAGATGAAGATAAAATCGCATTGTTGCATGACGAAGCGATGAAATTGGGTGCAACGATTACAAAGTTGATCTCTACAAAAAATATTGTAGTAGAGCCATGGGTTCAATTGAAGTGTAGATTTGGATGCTCTAAATTTGGGAAATATAAAACATGTCCGCCTTACACTCCAACGTATCAAGAGACTCGTGAATTGTTGAGTTGTTATAAGAGTGCTATCCTGATAGAGGGACAGCCTCCGGCAAAGCAGTTCGAAGGAATGCTCCTTAAACTCGAGCATAAAGCCAATCTCTCCGGTTTTTATAAGGCATTTTCTATGAATGCCGGGCCGTGCCCGCTTTGTGCAGAGTGTGATGTTGATGGCACTTGCCCGATGCCTGAAGATGCCAGGCCATCTATGGAGGCGTGTGGAATCGATGTTTTTAGAACTGTTCGTGATAATGGTTTTGAGATAAAATTCCTTGAGCACAAAACTGAATACGTAAAATATTTTGGATTACTTTTACTTGAATAGCAGAGAAGATTCTTTTGGACGCAGATGAACGCAGATAAACAGGATTTCAAATTAAAGGAATTAACTGAAAAAATTATAGAAAATTTTTATAGAGTTTATAATAAGTTCGGTTATGGTTTTCTAGAGAAGGTATATGAGAATGCCATGATGAAGGAATTTAAAACAGCAGATATTCCTGCTGTTTCCCAGTATGCAATAAATGTAGTTTATGAAGATGAAATAATAGGTGAGTATTTTGCTGATATACTCGTAGATAATAAAGTGATTGTAGAATTTAAGGCAGCAAAAAGCTTGGCAACAGAGAATGAGGCTCAGTTATTAAATTATTTAAAGGCGACTGAAATTGAAGTTGGTCTATTACTCAATTATGGTCCCAAGCCTGATTTAAAACGCAAGGCTTTTAATAATACGAGAAAATAGAAATCTGTCTTTATCTGCGTAGATCTGCGTCCTATAAATTATGAGGAATTATTTATGTGTGGAATTGTAGGATATATTGGAGATAAGAGGGCTGCTCCGATTCTAATTAATGGAATCAAGAGGCTTGAGTACCGGGGGTACGACTCTTCAGGGATATCTATTATCGAGAACAACACAATACATTGTGAAAAATCGGTAGGGTTTATTAGTGAGTTAGAGAAAAAGGTCGACGGTAAATTCAATGATGGCACTGTAGGTATTGTTCATACTCGATGGGCGACACACGGAGCGCCAACGATTGAGAATGCACATCCTCATGTTGATTGTACAGGCAAGATCTCTGTGGTCCATAACGGTATAATTGAAAACCATAACTATCTGAGAGCAAGACTGGAAAAGGATGGTCATTCATTTGTTAGCGAAACAGACTCTGAAGTTGTTGCGCACCTAATTGAGAGCTACTTTGAAGGGACGCTGGAAGATGCCGTAAGGTCGGCACTAAAGGATATTGAGGGCGCTTATGGACTGGCTATAATCTGCCTGGACGATCCAGGTAAATTGATTGCTGCCAGACGTGGAAGTCCTTTGATAATTGGTATAGGAGATGGAGAACATTTTGTGACTTCAGATGTCGCTGCCACCCTGGAATATACCAAGGAAGTTGTTTATCTGGATGATAATGAAATTGTTATTTTGACTAAAGACACGATGAAAACTATTGATGTCGATAATGTCGAGATAACAAAAAGAGTTGATGA
The DNA here is from genome assembly GCA_964437425.1 of uncultured Candidatus Scalindua sp. Lineage (GTDB taxonomy): Bacteria > Planctomycetota > Brocadiia > Brocadiales > Scalinduaceae > Scalindua. The sequence continues at coordinate 33,357 of CAYTGO010000015.1, read as the reverse complement.
AGTAGAATGGAATCTTGACAAGATCGAAAAGGGTGGGTACGAGCACTTTATGCTCAAGGAGATTTATGAACAACCACAGTCGCTTGAAGCTGCCATGTTGGGCAGGTTCGAGAAAGACAGCGACCTTGTCCATCTTGGAGGCCTGAAAGATAAGGAAGATGATCTTCTCAATATCAGACGTATTATAATAGTCGCTTGTGGAACTTCCTGGAATGCCGGGTTGATAGGGGAGTATATGATCGAGGAGCATTTGAGTATTCCGGTTGAGGTTGAATATGCTTCGGAGTTCAGATATAGAGATCCTGTTATAGAGGATGATACAATGGTAATCGCAATAAGCCAATCCGGCGAGACAGCAGATACCCTTGCTGCGATTCAGGAGGCCAAGGAGAAGGGTGCTATGATCCTTGCGATCTGTAATGTTGTCGGTAGCAGCATTGCAAGGGCGGCTGACTGCGGAATGTTTCTTCACGCCGGCCCTGAAATAGGTGTGGCGTCGACGAAAGCCTTTACTTCACAAATTGCGGTATTAGCCTTGCTGACTCTATTCATGGCCAAAATTAAAGGCAGGGAAGATGCCTTAAATAGTGATCTTGCAAACAGATTGAAAGAGATACCGGAACAGGTTCAGAAGATCCTTGATAACAAAGAGAAGATTACTGAAATCGCACAACTTTATAAGAAGAGTGAAAATTGTTTATATTTGGGTAGAGGTTATAATTACCCTGTGGCATTGGAGGGGGCGCTTAAGCTGAAGGAGATATCCTATATACATGCCGAAGGATACCCCGCAGCAGAGATGAAACATGGCCCAATCGCCCTTATCGATAAAAATATGCCGGTAGTAGTTGTTGCCACTACGGACAGAGTGTATTCCAAAATATTGAGCAATATTGAGGAAGTTCGAGCTCGAGGCGGCAAGGTGATAGCTATAGCGAGTGAACAAAATACCGAAATCGCAGATCTTGTAGACCATGTTTTCTACATACCGGAGACAATAGACGCATTGGTGCCAATCCTGTCTGTAATACCGCTCCAGTTATTTGCATATCAGATGGCGGTGATGAGGGGCTGCAATGTTGATAAACCCCGCAACCTTGCTAAAAGTGTAACGGTGGAATAGCTATGTGGTTTGTTACTATGCTATTGCAATGTAGGATTTTCTTTGCTAGAAAGTTTTTTTAGTGTCATGGAAAGTTTGAAGTGAGCTAAAGTTGCGGTAAAAAACAAGTTTTTTTATTCTTTAACTTTAGGCATTTTAGTCACTTTGAACTTAATTATCGTGTATCTTTCTTTCCGTCTCTGTTAAAGCAAAAATAGTCTTGAATACTTTCTCTCCGTTACGTGTCATTTTCTTATTCCGCCTGGCCATCATTCGTTTTGCAACCTGCAGTTCTCTCGTTATGTCATAGGCCCTTGTAACATTATCAGAGTACCATGAGAATGAAGGCGTGAATTTAGGAGGCGTACTTGTCAGGAGTATGTTACATGCAAATCCTATAATAGTTCCGGTTGTAATTTTTGTGTTTATCGCAGTTTTTGTATGGTCTCCCACTATCATCCCAAGGAATGTCTGACCGGTATCTATAATTTTGTCAAATAGCTGCACTTTGATTGGCCCGTATAAATTTGTAAGATTGCTGTTTACTGTACCTGCCCCAAGGTTAACCCATGCACCAATGTAGGAATCTCCAAGGAAGCCGTCGTGCTGTTTGTTAGTGTGGTTTTGAATTATCGTATTAGAGATCTCTCCACCGACCTTACATACCTTTCCGATATTTGACCCGGCGTTAATCCTGGAGAGGGCCTTGATTACAACGTCATCGTCTATGAACGCAGGCCCTTCAATTACAGAGTTTGGAGATATTTTAATGTTATTACCAATGTAAATTGGACCGTTTTCTGCATCAAGAACAGACCCGGGCTTAATCGTTGTGTTCTTGCCAATATATATTTGAGAGTCCATGATAAAGTGGACACCCTTATAACTGTTCTCTAGATCGGATCTGTCTTTAACGTACGTCTTGAAGTCAGATGTAATCTGCTCTTTGTTGATATGAATCAGCTCCCATGGATACTGTATCAAGTTGGCGTCAACGGTTTTCACACTGACTTTCTTCTGTAATTCATTAATGAAATCTTTATCCAGTAATTTCTCAGAAGTTATATGTTGAGAGTTTGTCCTGCTTAACCTCGCATACACGATCGCATCATCACAAATCCCAATCTCTTCCTTACCTGTGATTGGAATAGGGGTAGATGTTATGAGCCTGCCGTTTATGAATAAACAGCCTTTGTCATTACTCACTATTTCATTTATACTATGAGGGTGGCTTTCGGCTGTAAGGTTTTTAAGATATTCTCTGCAAAAAAGATTGATCTTAGTATCGGGATATTGGAGGGTGATCCTTTCAAGAAAACTGTAAATGCCGCATCGTAATTCAAAAACAGGCCTGCTGTATGCCAGTGGCAGGAAATTCTGATATAAGTTGTCTTCGAAAACAGATACGCTATTCATGTTTATCAGGATACTTAGTAGACTTTAAGTTGTCAAGATCAATGAAGTTATAAGTAATAAGATGTTATATTTTCCTTGTAATAAATATTTGGCGTTTTATAATTATTCAGGTTATTCAAAGAATCAATGAAAAAGGGGAAAAATGAATTATAAAGCCTGGTTTCAATGTTCATCAGGTTGTGATGAACGTTATGAATTGAACGAGATTATATATAATTGCAAAAAGTGTGGTGGCTTGTTGGAGGTACAGCATGATATTGCAAAATTGAAACGGCGCAGTCCGGGGTCGTGGATGAGACTTCTCGACGATCGCTATAGAAGGACTAAGTGGCCTTTCGGGAGTTCTGTCTGGGGAAAGAAGGAGATGGTCTGCCCGAACGTGGAAAACCAGAATGTAGTATCGCTCTATGAGGGAGGGAGTAACCTGTTCTGGGCTGAACGCCTTGGCAATATTATTGGCATGGAGGACCTATGGATCAAACAGTGTGGTAATGCTCATACCGGTTCGTTTAAAGACCTGGGCATGACTGTGTTGGTCTCTATGGTCAAGCAGATGATCTCAGAAGGTAAGGATATAATGGGCGTTGCATGTGCCTCAACGGGTGATACCTCTGCCGCTCTCTCTGCATACTGTGCAGCTGCGGGAATCCCTGCGATTGTGTTTCTCCCAAAAAATAAGGTTTCTACTGCTCAGCTAATCCAGCCGATTGCCAATGGTGCTCTAACACTTTCACTTGATACTGATTTTGACGGATGTATGGAGATAGTGCAAAAAGTGTGCAGGGAGAATAATATCTATCTTGCTAATTCAATGAACTCACTGAGGATTGAAGGGCAGAAGACTATGAGTATTGAGTTGGTTCAGCAGCTAGACTGGGAAGTGCCGGACGTGATAATAATTCCGGGTGGTAACCTGGGAAATGTTACCGCTGTGGGCAAGGGCTTTCTGTTGATGGAAGAGCTGGGCATGATTAACAAACGTCCCAGGATTGTATGTGTTCAGGCATCGAAGGCAAACCCGTTATATCAAAGCTATCTGAAAGATTTCAAAGAGTATGAGCCGATTCATGCTCAAAGTACGCTGGCTAGTGCGATCCAGATAGGAAATCCTGTCAGTATTAATAAGGCAATTAAAATACTGAAGTTGTTTAATGGTGTTGTAGAGGAGGCGACTGAAGACGAGCTCGCAAACGCTGCTGCATTAGCTGATAAAACCGGTCTCTTTAATTGTCCTCATACCGGTGTTGCATTAGCGGTACTGTTTAAACTCTTAAAAAGAGATGAGATTAAAAAGGATGAGAGAGTCGTGGTCATATCAACTGCACATGGTTTGAAGTTTGCAGATTTTAAAGTGAAATACCATGAAAATCAGTTGGAAGAAGTCGAATCACAACATGCAAATGCGCCTGTTGAACTACCTCCTGAATACGACAAAGTAAAGGGAGCTATCCTGGATAAAATATCCGATTTCAGCTAATTATATGTTAGGGATTCAAACGATCGCTATTACTTCCTGCTGATTAAAAACAGGCAAAATAGATGACAACCTCAGCCTGTTTTATGAGATCATTTTCCTATCCTTCCTTGATGATGCTCTTCCGTATTGTGTTTCTTTGCGCTTTCCATTCTTTGCTTTTTTGCATTGTCTTGCGGATGTTTTTCCATATCTTCTAAATATTTGCGATGTAGTTCCTTGTCATTATAGCTGGTACACCTTGAATTGTGCCACTTATCATGTGGTTCTTCATAAACAGCACAATGTTCTCCAATATTCAGTATGCATCCATGACATTTACGCACTGGTTTACCTTTTCTCTTCATTTTATTTTCACTCCCTGTCTTCTTTAGTTAGTATTATCAAATTATAATTAGCGGTTATTAGACCCCAAAAAACTAAATGTTCAAATTAAGTGAAAAAGACTAAAAGTGCTTTAATGCACTATGCCGACAGCTTGAAAGTGTCTTTAGCCAGCTATTATTGTAACGTATAATTTGTGTAAAATCAAATTGGTAAGCAGCGTGGATTGAACAAGTTGCATCGATTAATATTCAGGATTAGATAGAGGTTGAATTGGGATAGCCACAATCATTCTAATGCTAATGAATTATCATTAGAATGATTGTAAATAATAATAATTGTTATTTAGAACAGCAGATTTCATAAGCTATTACTTTTACGTATGTTACAACTCTTATCATGTGTTTAGACTAGAATATGACTATATATCTATGAGAAGTTATAACTGATAGTATAGATACGAGATACATCTCTATTTGTTGTAGACATCTTTGTGCCTGACCTTTTATTTATTAACTCAATGTACTTGACAAAAATATCCATTTACGTATAATTTTATAATTATAAATTTGAGGAAATCGACCGCTTTATGTTAATTGAACATATGTGTGGGCAAAAATAGAATTCATGAGTTTTACCTATTTCTTCAGGTTGTATTTTGATAATGAAATCAAGCTAATGGAGGGCTTCTTATAATGATTCGTTACAGCTGTGATATGTGTGGACGCTCACTGGTTCCGGATGAAGATGAAAGATACGTCGTTAAGATTGAAGTTTATGCGGCGTGTGATTCTATGGACGTTGATTGTGAAGATGAGGAGTTCATAAACGATTTTGAAGAAGATGATGATGACGAAAATGATGAAGAGATTGATAATGTTGATTCAGACGAAATAGAAAGTATTGAATATAAGACATTTCGTTATGATTTATGTAGTAAATGTCATAGTAGATATCTACAGGATCCACTCTCAATAAATTCTATCAGGAGAGGTCGTTTCTCTGAAAATTAAATCCTTTTGGATTTCAAAAATGAAATAATGCTTTAAACATTGAGACTATTCATTATCGAATAGATAATAGTTTTTATTATATATTGTTTAACAATTCAATTTAAAGCCAGAAAGCATAATTAGCTGCGACTAATTTTGCAACTTGCAAGAGACTGTATTTCATTTCATGGATGGTGATATTTTCGCATAAATGCATCATTAACCCCTCGAAACGTTAGTTGAAATAATTAATATCACTATTTAATAATTATTAGTATTAAAACCAATCCATGGGAATGACAATCACAGAGAAGATAATTGCTGCACATTCCGGTCACCAGGAGATAAGTGCCGGCCAATTTGTGTATGCAGATGTAGATATATGTCTGGGTAATGATATTACTGCTCCAATAGCAATTGAGCAGTTCGAAACTTTAGGAATGGAAAAAGTTTTTAACCCGGATAATATTGTTTTAGTACCCGATCATTTTACACCAAACAAGGATATTAAATCAGCTCAGAACTCAAAGCTTCTCAGAGAGTTTGCTAGTAAACATCAAATTAAAAATTACTTCGAGGTTGGCAGGGTGGGAATCGAACACGTCTTGCTGCCTGAGCAGGGAATAGTAGTTCCCGGTGATTTAGTGATTGGAGCAGATTCACATACATGCACTTATGGTGCGATGGGTATTTTCTCTACAGGTGTTGGAAGTACCGACTTAGCTGCATGTTATGCAACAGGAAAAGTGTGGTTAAAAGTCCCGGAGACCATAAAATTTATATTTAATGGTAAATTGAATGAATGGGTGTCCGGCAAAGATTTGATTCTTCATGTCATTGGCGATATAGGTGTTGATGGAGCCAGGTATAAGGCGATGGAGTTTTCCGGGCCTGTTATATCTGATTTGTCGATGGATGATCGGCTTGCCATGTGCAATATGGCTATTGAAGCAGGAGCAAAAAACGGGATAATTGAACCGGATGAGTGCACAGAGAATTACATAAAAGGCAGGGCTCAGAGAGAGCATAAATTTTACTCAAGTGATGCGGATTGTAATTATCATGAAATTCGTGAGTATGATGTAAATAACCTCTCTCCCCAGGTCGCAATGCCAAATCTGCCGGAAAATGTTAAACCGGTAGAAGAATTATCTGACATTGCGATTGATCAGGTTGTGATAGGTTCGTGTACTAATGGAAGAATCTCTGACCTGAGAATAGCAGCACAGATTCTTAAAGGCAAAAAAATAGACCCGTCGATTCGTTTAATTATAATACCGGGCACACAGGATGTTTATCTGGAGGCCTTGAAAGAGGGATTAATAGAGATCTTTATTGAAGCGGAGAGTGCTGTGTCAACTCCAACCTGTGGTCCCTGCCTTGGTGGGCACATGGGCATTCTGGCAGATGGAGAACGAGCACTATCTACTACTAATAGAAATTTCGCAGGTAGAATGGGTCATACCGCATCTGAAATATATCTAAGTAACCCTGCAGTAGCTGCGGCTTCTGCCATAACCGGTAAGATAACTCATCCGGAAAAAGTTAGTTAGAGTGACTGATAATTAAAGTGCAGTAATATGATAAATATTATTTAAAGTCTTTGTAGTGACGTCGTAAAAGGAGACGCTTAAAATGATCAGAAGCATAAAAGAAGGCCCACAGAAAAAATATGTTGGTATTGATATTGGTTCTGTGAGTGTAAAAGTTGTATTAATAAACGAAAGCCGTGATGTTTTGGAGAACCACTATGTAAGGTCACATGGTCAGCCGTTGGAGACGGTACTGATTGTTCTTAAAGAAATTTTCAACAGGTTTGAAATAGATGAGATAGAGGGAATCGCCGCTACCGGATCTGGTGGTAAGCTTTTAGCAGACATAATTGATATAAGCTTTATAAACGAGATTGTTGCACAAAGCACGGCAACATCCATACTGCATCCTGAAGTAAGAACAGTGATTGAAATAGGGGGTGAAGATTCAAAGTTGATAATGCTTGAGCCGGATGAGGCAAGTGGCAATCTAAAGGTGTCTGACTTCTCTATGAATACAATGTGTGCGGCCGGAACAGGTTCATTTTTAGATCAGCAGTCCACGAGAATCGGGGTCAATATTGAGAATGAATTCGGCAAGATGGCCTTAAAGTCAAAAGTTCCCCCAAGAATAGCTGGAAGATGCAGCGTATTTGCAAAATCAGACATGATACATCTCCAACAGGTCGGGACTGAGGTTCATGATATAGTTGCCGGTCTCTGTTATGCACTTACAAGAAATTTCAAGAGTAACATTGGAAAAGGTAAGGACTTTGTTAAGCCAATCGCTTTTCAAGGTGGTGTTGCCGCAAACGATGGAATAGTAAAAGCGTTTGAGGACATACTGGATCTGGAAGAGGGAGAGCTCATTATTCCTGAACACTTTAATACTATGGGTGCACTGGGAACCGCGCTGGCGTTGATTGAGAAAGGAATTAATTCCCCATTTAAGGGATTTAAGAAAATAGATACTTATCTGAAAAATCGTAAAGGTAAAGACTCTAACCTGAAGAAACTTAATTGTAACAAGTATGACATTAATGTTAATAGACACATTTTAAAAGGCGGTAAAAAAGTTGAAGCTTATGTTGGCGTTGATGTAGGGTCTATCAGCACAAATGTAGTTGTTATTGCTAAAAACAGAGATGTTCTTGCCAGGCGTTATCTCATGACGGCGGGTAAGCCACTTGAGGCCGTCAGACAGGGGTTATTAGAAGTAGGAAAAGAGGTCGGCAAGAATGTCGATATAAAGGGAGTTGGTGTTACCGGGTCAGGTAGATATCTTACTGGAGAGTTTATTGGTGCTGATATTATAAAAAATGAAATTACCGCTCATGCGACTGCTGCAGCATGGGTTGATAAAGAAGTAGATACAATATTCGAAATAGGCGGACAGGATTCAAAATATATAAGTTTGGAAAACGGAGCGATTGTTGACTTCACTATGAATAAAGTATGCGCTGCCGGAACAGGGTCGTTTCTGGAAGAACAGTCTGAAAAACTGGACGTTAACATTAAACAGGAGTTTGGTAAGAGAGCGTTGGATTCATGCTGTCCTTCTCAGCTTGGTGAGAGGTGTACTGTGTTTATGGAGTCTGACCTTAATCATCATCAGCAATTGGGCGTTCCCAAGGATGATTTGCTGGCCGGACTGAGCTACTCTATCGTGTTAAATTATATCAATCGAGTTGTTGAAAAAAGAAAGATTGGCAATACTATTTTCCTGCAGGGTGGAGTGGCTGCAAACAGAGGTGTTAAGGCTGCTTTTGAGAAGGTGACCGGCAGAACAATCGTTGTGCCTCCTCATCATGACGTTATGGGAGCAATAGGATCTGCAATAATTTCCATGGAAGAAAACACATGGGATGAGTCGAGATTTAAAGGCTTTGATTTAAGAAATAGAAAATATGAGACCACGTCATTTGTATGCAAGGATTGCTCAAACATTTGTGAGATTAGAAAAGTCTCTATTACCGGGGAGTCTCCACTACATTATGGAAGTCGCTGTGGTAAGTTTGATGATGAAAAAAAGGTAAAGAAATCCGATAATCTGCCGCGATTGTTTAATGAAAGAAGCAGGCTCTTATATGGTCCTTACTATACAGACCGAAAAACCAGGAGTACGGTAAAGTATGACAGCAACACTGAATCACGAGGACGAATCGGCATTCCACAGGCTTCTACATTCTTCGAGTTATTTCCTATGTGGAGAACTTTTTTCACTGAACTGGGATTTGAAATAGTTATATCGAAGAATACTAATCGAGGCATTATTAGTAAAGGTGTAGAACATGTAAATACAGAAACATGTTTTCCAATCAAGGTGTCACACGGACACGTTGTGGATATGCTCAAAAAAGATATTGATTATCTGTTTTTGCCTAGTGTGATCAACATGACTCATGAATCATCCAACCTGACTCACTCTTATGCGTGCCCATATATTCAGTGTCTGCCTTATATTATCGGCTCTGCTGTAGATCTGGAATCACAGGATTTTCAGTTGTTACAGCCAATAATTCACTTTGAATATGGAGAAGAACATGTAGTAAAAACATTTCGTCAAATTGCCGCAGATATTGGTGTAAGGGGAAGGAAAGTAACTAAGGCGATATCTAAGGCTCAGGAGACACAAAAGAACTTCTACAAGCGTCTTGAGGAGAGAGGTAAAGAAGTATTAGATAATTTAGGTGAGGATGAAACTGCGCTGGTGATCATCAGTCGTCCTTATAACGGCTGCGACTCAGGTGTGAATTTAGATCTACCTGAAAAACTCAGAGATATGGGAATCACGGCAATACCGATGGATTGCATACCAATGGATCTGGAAGATATATCAAGAGATTATCCTAATATGTATTGGAAATATGGACAGAAGATTCTTGCAGCAGCGAGGTTTATAGCTAAAGATAAGAGATTGCATGCTCTTTATATCACAAATTTCGGGTGTGGTCCGGACTCATTCATCTCCAAGTTTTTCCCTAAAGAGGTTGGTGGAAAACCATTTTTGATGATAGACATTGATGAGCATAGTGCGGATGCCGGTGTTATGACACGTTGCGAGGCATTCCTGGATAGTCTGAAAAATGCAAGAGTCAAAAAATTTAAGAAGGATTCTAATAAAAAGCGTAAACACTCTCTAAGTAAGAAAAGAACTATGTACATTCCTTACATGAATGATTGCTGCTTTATGGCTGCTGCAGCAATGAGAGCAAACGATGTTGACGCTGTAGCGCTGCCTATGCCGGATAAAATCAGTCTTGAATTAGGCAGGAAATATACATCAGGCAAAGAGTGTTATCCCGCTATTCTTACAACAGGAGATATTGTGAAAAAAGCTAAGTGTTCTGATTTCGACCCTGACAGGAGCGTCTTCTTTATGGCAACCGCATCGGGTCCGTGCAGGTTTGGACAATATAATACGATGCATAGAATGATACTTGATGATATTGGTTTGCCACATGTTCCTATATACACATTGGACCAGGGTGATGACTACCAGGAAGACACTAAGAACCTGGGAGCTAATTTCCGGAAACTTACTTGGAATGGAGTTATATTTGTTGATTATTTACAAAAATTATTGCACGAAATAAGGCCATACGAAGTATACGAGGGTGATTGTGATGTTGTGTATAAACAGCATCTCAGAAAGGCGGAACATGCGATAGAGTACGGACATGATCTGCTGCAGGTCGCTAAAGACGCGTGTGAAGCATTGAACAGAGTTCCGGTTGACAGAAGCGTACGTAAACCCAAAATTGGCATTATTGGCGAAACCTATGTTCGTGGAAATGAATTCTCAAACAACTTTATCGTAAGAACGATTGAAAAGCTGGGCGGAACTGCGGTAGTGCCTCCGTTTAGTGAGTGGTTGGACTATATTGCACATATCCGGAGAGAAGATTGTATTAGAGAAAAGGATCTGAATGGACTTTCGGTAGAGATGCTGACCAGTGTGATACAGAAACATCATGAAAATAAAATGTCACGGCCATTTAAGAAAAGTGGAAAAAAGCTTTTTAAAGAGAGCTCAATAAAAGAACTAATTTCCAAGGGTAAATCGTATATCCATGACTCTTATAGAGGTGACCCTGTTCTCAGCATGGGAAGAGCTGTGGAGTATATAGAGGCGGATTATGACGGTATTGTAAACATTATACCTTTCCATTGCATGCCCGGTACGGCAGTAAATGCGGTGCTGGAAAAACTACAGAGAGACCATCATGATATACCTCTGTTAAAGTTAACATTTGATGGACAGGAAGAGACAAATGAAGAGACTCGACTGGAAGCGTTTATCCATCAAGCATATCAAAAAATGGAAAGCCGACAGAGTGAAAACAAAGAATACGCAACTGTGAATTGATTTTTCACAGAGTTAAAGAGAGGCATTAAAAGTTTATGATAAATGGTAAAAGCTGGAAATACGGGGATAATGTTAACACGGATGAGATTATTCCTGCAAGATACCTGAATACAACTGACGAAAAAGAGCTGGCTGCTCACTGCATGGAAGACATTGACAAAGATTTTGTCAAAAATGCAAGTGAAGGCGACATAATAGTTGCCGGTGAAAACTTTGGCTGTGGATCTTCCAGAGAGCACGCTCCGATATGTATCAAAGCGTTAGGAATCTCCTGTGTAATTGCTAAAAGTTTTGCCAGGATATTTTTCAGAAATTCCATTAATATTGGTCTACCTATTTTTGAGAGTGAAGAGGCAGTAGAAGAGATAAGTGTTGGTGACAATATAGAAGTAGATATAAATTCGAACACCATCACTAATTTAACTACAAACAAGAAGTATTCATTTACTCCATTTGCCGATGAGATGAAGGATATTATCAAGGCAGGGGGGCTCATGGAGTACATCAAGGTAAACTAGTGTGGTTCATCGTTTAAACCTTTATTTCACTTTGAAGATCACTCCTCAAGCATTCCATCTTTCCAGAGTTTCAATTTGTCTGATGTGCCCAGGTCATTTCTAGAGAACATGAATAGATACTGTTGTGCATATCCGGCATGAATGCCAAAGTAATCTAATCCAAATGCCCTGATTCTTTCGTTCGAAAGAGTAGAATTATCAAAATACAACAACTGCATCGTTTTCTTTATCCAGGTGTCAACCGGAAATGCCTGGCTAAAACCAAGGGAAAACAGCATCACGCAATCAGCGACTTTATCCCCGACTCCATTTATTTTCTTTAACTCAATCTTTGCATTTTCATATGACAGCTTTTTTAATGAATTTAGTTTTTTAATATTTATTGAGTTGTTTGCTTCAAAAATATACTTTGCACGAAAACCGGTTTTTGCTTTAACGATTTTTTTGTAGTTATTAATGTTGCGGGGCCAGGGAAATGTATAATTGTCAAATCCGCCTATTGATACCTCTTTGCCAAAACTCTTAGAAAGTGCATTTAGCTTTGATTTTATTCTAGGGATGTTCGAGGCAGTGGAACAGATAAATGAGATTAGACATTCCCATGGATCTTGCTTAAGAATCCTTAAGCCTCTGTATTTATCTATAGATTTCTCTATATACCTGTCTTTATTTATTTGCTTAAGTATTTTCGAAAGATTTTCATCTAAAGAGAAGAAATGAGTAATGAATTCTTTGCTTGCACCATGGAATTCAATCTCATCCTTTACCTGACATATTTTGAAAAATTTATCTCGAGCATTAACATAATACCAGTTATCTATCTTATTAATTCTAAATATTTGTCCACATTCCAGAGTGTATTCTAAATTGAACTCTTTTACTCTCATTTTACTCATGATAAATCTTCTTATGTCCTTTGGTATAAAATAATTAAGTCATATAGTATATCAGTATTTTAACCATAATTTCCTTGTAAAAAACCTCATAATCTAATATATAAGAGTACATTAAATATAGATAATCTTTAATATTATTGTAAGTATAAATCATGGCCAAACTTCTGATAGATTTTATAGAGACGGTTGACAAAATCAGCCACAAAATAATTAAGGGCAAAAATGGCTATTACATGCCTAAAATCACATCGGATCAACTTAGCTTCGAGAGGGAACTCCAGTCTTATTCGCCTGAAGCTGCACCTGAAAGCTCATTGAATACCGCTATTAAGAGATCCCAATCTCACCTGCTCAGTGAACAGGAAGAAGGAACGTATTGGGCAGGCGTACTGGAAGGTGATGTCGCATTAACTGCGGAATATTTAATGTTAATGCATTTTTTGAAGAGGATTGATGTTAAAAAGCAAGAGAAGGCTATCAGATATATATTAAAAAAACAGGAAAAAGACGGTGGTTGGAGTATTTATCATGATGGTTTCAGTGATGTAAGTATCTCAGTAAAGTGTTATTTCGCTCTTAAATTAGCGGGTCATTTAGGCGAAGAGTCGCATATGCAGAAAGCCAGGGAGTGTATTCTGAAACTGGGTGGGATAATGAAGTGTAATACGTTCACAAAAATCTACCTTGCTATTTTTGGGCAATTTGACTGGAAAGGTATACCTGCAATGCCGGTAGAGATAATCCTGCTTCCTAAATTCTTCTATTTTAATATTTATGAAATGTCATATTGGTCAAGGTGTATTGTAGTACCTTTAGGCATAATTATGGCACACAGATCTAAATTCCAGGTTGGTAAAAGTACGGCATTGGACGAATTATATGTGATACCCAGGGATCAAGTCTGTTATCGACTGCAGAGAGATCAAAGCAGATTAACTATAAAAAACTTCTTTATAAATTTTGATACAATTTTAAGACGTTACGAGAATAATCCTATCTCTTCATTAAGAAAAATCGCAATTGAGAAGTCCGAGATATGGATGTTGGAACGTCTTGAAAAATCTGGTGGCCTGGGTGCTATATGGCCTTCAATGGTTAACTCATTAATGGCGATGAAATGCCTTGGTTACAAAGATGGGAACCCAATTGTAGAAAAAGCAATAGAAGATATTGAAGCGTTAGCAGTATACGAAAAAGACACCATGTTCCTGCAACCGTGTGTTTCTCCTGTATGGGATACTCCGTGGGCAATTATGGCTCTATTAAAATCCGGTTTGCCTAATAACCATCCTGCATTAGTTAAGGCTGGGGAATGGATGTTGGAGAAGGAGGTTAAAACCTTTGGAGATTGGAGTTTGAAAAATCCTGTCAGAGAACCAAGCGGATGGTATTTTCAGCACGCAAATGAATTCTACCCGGACAATGATGATGCTGCCGTGGTTATGATGTCCCTACAGCTCCTGGATTTGCCTGATAAGGATCATAAGAGCCAGGCAATCCTGAGAGGCTTTAAATGGCTTATGGGGATGCAGTGCAATGATGGTGGATGGGGGTCTTTTGACAAAAACAACAATAAGAAAATACTTAATAATATTCCTTTCGCTGATTGGAATGCGCTTCTCGATCCGAGCACAAGCGATCTTACAGCACGTGTTCTGGATTTGATGGGTAAACTGGGATATGACTTAAGCTTTCGTCCTGCAGAAAAAGCAATTAAATTCCTTAAAAAAGAACAGGAAAAGAATGGCTCCTGGTTTGGACGATGGGGTACAAATTATGTTTATGGAACATGGTCGGTATTAACCGGTCTTTACTCAATAAAAGAAGATATGTCTAAGGATTATGTAAGAAAGGCAGCATCGTGGTTGATAGATTTCCAAAATGAGGATGGTGGATGGGGTGAGACATGTAAATCATACTGGGATACATCACTCAGTGCCATCGGCAGAAGCACTGCCTCTCAAACTTCCTGGGCTGTATTAGGGCTTTTATGTACAGAAGAAAGATTCTCCGAATCAGTAAAGAAGGGCATTGAGTATTTAATGAATACTCAAAAGGAAGATGGTACATGGGATGAGGAAGAGTTTACCGGCACAGGATTTCCTAAAATATTTTATCTCAGATACCATATGTACAGAAGTTACTTTCCTCTTTTAGCATTAAGCAGGTATAGAAATATGATTGAATAATTATCAATTGGTGCTTAAATGGCACAATAAAAGGTCAAAATAATATTTCTTGTTTGCCAACCGAATACATTCCTAAACTACTCAGTACTAATTTTTTATTACGAGTCTGAGCTAATCAATTCCTTACAAAAATATTTATTAAACAATAGTGAGCTCGCTTGAATTGTTAGCGAGAGGTTATTTATTAGATTTAATACTAAAAATTCTGGCGGTTTCCGGAGGAGGCAGAGGAAGCGCTCAAACATATTTGCCAATGGCAAAACACATGGGTGCTGACTTAACACTTAGCAAATCGTTTGTTGCACAAGACTTGTTAGAGTATGTACAGAAGCTCATTGAGACTAAGTAATTTATAATGTTATGCCGATTGAAAGTAAAGTGGTCAGTTCAATTCCGGTCCGGTTTCTGAGTAGTTGCAGATGATGGTGGGAGTGTTGGAAAGATAATTGAAGGTTGATCCCCGGTTAAGGTTCGCAGAAATTCGACAATCCTGCTAGTCTCATTTTCAGTAAGTGTTAATCCAAGTTGATATTCAGCCATGGTCTTGACTGCTTCACTCAAATCCCAGGTGCTTGCATCATGAAAGTAGGGGGCTGTCAGCTCTATATTTCTTAGCAATGGCACTTTGAAAACATATTTATCATTTTCTTTATTTGTTACATTGTACCTGCCAAGCGTATGAGTATCTTTATCATACGGCTTAGCCGTTCCAAACTTCTTATAAGAGTTCCCTCCAACACCGACACCATTATGACAGACTATGCAACCTTTATCTTTGAACAGAACATAACCTTCCTTTTCCGTAGAGGAAATAAATTCATCATAACCTTTCAGCCAGTAATCAAATTTCGAATTCGGTGTGGTTAACGTCTCTTCAAATGCGGCAATGGCATCAGTTACCTGATCAATAGTGATCTTCACCTCTTCATACATTATATCCGCTCCATAAACTTCACTGAACCATTGTACATACTCCGGTATTGATTGTAATACATTTACTGCTAATTCATGATTTGAACTCATTTCTATAGGATTAGCTATAGGGCCACCTGCCTGTTCTTTCAGGTTTTTTGCTCGGCCATCCCAGAATTGTGCCAGGTTGAATCTTGAATTAAGGACTGTCGGAGAGTTTATAGGACCAAAAAACCATTTATGTCCGATAGAGCTTGGTAAGTTGTCTGCACCGCCTGTTGAGAGATTGTGACATGAATTACAAGTAATCCAGCCGGATTTAGACAATCTTGGTTCAAAAAACAACTTTTTCCCCAACTCTACCTTAGCGCTGTTATAGTCAAAGCTGATTGGAATAGGCTGAATAGGCTCTTTTGAACGGGAAACTTTTTCACCTCCCAGCATACTTTCACCTCTACTGCCATAACCCATATCAATCAATCCTCCGGCAGCAACGAAAGTTGACATGAAGAGAGTGGTAGCAATAGAAACAAATAAACAACCGATTATAGAGAATATTAAAGATGGTTTTTTCACCCACATATTAAACACTGTCCAACACCTTCCTTACTAAGCCATCACATTCTTCCAGCTTCTTTCTGGCATCATCATAATCAGTCTCTAGTTTATGCATTATAATGGCAGTCTTAACATTACCCTTTGCTTCATCTAACAGTTTATCAGCTGCGTCTCTATCAAGATCAGTAACCGTCATTATAATGCGTTCAGCACGATCTTTGAGTTTTATGTTCTTTACTTGTAGATCTACCATGAGATTCTGATAAACCTTGCCCATTTTGATCATCGAGGCAGTTGTAAGAGTATTAAGGATAATCTTTGTTGCAGTACCTGCCTTCATTCGTGTAGAGCCTGTTATCACTTCCGGGCCGGTTATCGGCCTTATGATAACTTCAACATCAACAGAAGGAGTTATGTCAGGATTACAACAGAGAAATATGGTAGCTGCACCTATATTGTTTGCCTGACTTAAAGCCCCATGAACAAAAGGTGTGGTACCACCGGTAGCTATGCCGACTACGATGTCATTGACCATTATACCATTCTCAGTTATAGCTCGTTCACCATCAACATGTTTATCCTCTGCACCTTCAATGGATCTTGTAAGTGCGTCAGAGCCACCGGCAATAATACCTCTAACTAATGCAGGACTGGTACCAAAGGTGGGGGGGCATTCAGAAGCATCAAGTACTCCCAAT
This sequence comes from uncultured Candidatus Scalindua sp., assembly GCA_964437425.1. GTDB lineage: Bacteria > Planctomycetota > Brocadiia > Brocadiales > Scalinduaceae > Scalindua. Next base: position 16,377 of record CAYTGO010000015.1, on the reverse strand, counting down.
CGCCCACTTGTTCCAGCTCCTATGTAAAACAGACGTCCTCCGTTTTTAAAGGATTTAACAATAAGATCAACCGCTTTTGAAATGCTGTGACGTTCCTTATGAACAGCATCGATTACGTTTGAATCCTCGGAATTAATAATGTCTACAATTTCCAGGGAGGACTTACAGTCAATGTCGTGAGTACTGCTATTCTGCAGTTCAGTGGTAAGTTTCGAGCGATCTTTCATTATTATTCAGTGACTTGTGCTAACCACATAATTGAATCCTTTATATTATGCAATCTGGCGATAGTCATTTATAGAGCATGTAAAAGAGTTAGATCATATTTTTGCTGATCTGACTGGTCTGACAAATGTGGCAGGGGTTCCGGCTTGAACTTTACTTATAGTTCCATTTACATATGTTACGATCCACGCATGGCCTTTGTCTGATTTATCATCTGTCCATGTTCCCCACTGTTTCTCATCAAAGATCGAGTCGATAAATTTATCACTCTTTGTCGCAAATTCTAGTAAAGACGAGGCCTCTTCCAGAGTGGGAAGTCGCCAGTCGTCAAAACCTGCATAACCTTTTTTGTTAATCGTTTTTAACCACTTATTTGCTTTTTTAAGGTTAAAATATTCTTCTGACCCGGCCTGATGCCACATTAATTCGGTAGTATGGTCGATTACAACATCACCATCTCCGATTGCTTTTAACTCATAATTATGATTTATTGAACTATGACAGAAATAAATATTATTATTTTTTTCATTTATTGTTATATAGGGTAAAGATTCAATCTGAGATCCCGAAACCTTTTCAGGTACCCAACGTAATTGAATCAATTTGTCAGGTGAATGTTTAGGCTTTTCCTTGACAGAAGGGGGCTTTGGTTTTTTTGGAGGTGTGATTGGTTTCTCTTTAACTTTCTCAGGTTTAACTTTTAACTCTGTGGTTTTGTCAACTATCGGTTTTTGAATTTCAATCTCAGGAGCCTTAGTTGTTTTTTCTGTTTCAATCTCTACAGCACCGCTAATTTCCTTCAGATCTGCTGATAACGAGGTTTCTTTTTCCGGTTTTACTTTTATCGTCTTTTCCCATGTTACATATCCATCTAATACTACTTCAACCTCATGAATACCAACATTAATGTCTGTAAGCCGTTTAGGTGTATTGCCGACCTCCTTGCCGTCAATGAATATTTTTGCATTTTCAGGATAGCTTTCAATATTAATGGAACCAATATTAACTTGAAGCACCGCATTCAAACTCAGTTCCTTATCTTTCTTGACAATTATTGATTTTTTCCAGCATTCGTGTCCAACAGATTGAACGACAATATCATGTTCGCCTATAGGAATAGAAGATAAAACTGTGGGAGTTAGCCCAACCTCTTTATCGTCAATGAATATTTTTGCACCTTCAGGAGTACTTTTAATATTTATAGAGCCTGACGCTTTCTGTAGTATAGCAGTTACAACACTTTTGCCTTCCGCAGTAACTTCAACACTATCGCTCCAGTTATCAAAACCGTCAGCTCTTACTTCTACCTGATGCACACCAGGCTTGAGGTTTTTAATAGTTTCAGGTGTTGAACCAGTTTTATTGCCGTCTATAAGTATAGTCGCATTAAACGGCTCACTATTGATATCTATAGAACCAGTCTTTTCCTGAAGTGTCGCTGTCAGATTATACTCTTTGTCTGTTATTTCTATATTCTCGCTCCAGCTTTCATATCCATCCAATCTGACTTCTACCTGATGCATACCAATTTTTATGTCAGATATTGTCTCGGCAGTAGTCCCAGCTTTTTTACCGTCTATGAATATTAATGCATCAGCAGGTTTACTTTTAAGAGTGAGCGAGCCAGTTATTTCCTGGAGTGTTGCATTCAATTCACTCTGCTCTTTTGCGTCGATCTCCACGCTTTGACTCCAGTCATTGTAACCGTCCATACTGATTTTAATCATATGTTTACCAGGGCCTAAATCTACAACAATAGCTGGGGTAGTTCCGACTTCTTTACCATCTACATGAATCGTAGCTTCTGAAGGATTGCTTTTTATACAGACTGATCCTGCCATTTCCTTTAGTACTGCAGTTAAGCTAGACATCTTATTTGATGAAACTTCTACTTTGTCACTCCATTCACAGTAGCCCTCCATCTTCAATTTAACTATATGTGTACCACAGTCTATGTCATTAATAGTTTCTGGAGTAGTTCCGGCTTCTTTACCGTCTATAAATATTTTAGCGTCTGTTGGTTTGCTTTTTATACTTATAGATCCTGGCTTTTCTTGTAGTTCTGCTGTTATAGTAATCTCTTCACCAGACACTATATCTGTCTTCTCACTCCAAGTTTGATAATCATTTAGCAAAAGTTCTATAGTATAATTCCCCGGAGATAATTCATTGATTGTATGGGGTGTTCTTCCATATTTTTTGCCATCTAGATGAATCAATGCGTTCTCGGGTTTACTGATTAACATTAAAGAACCTTTTTTTCTCTGAAGTGAAGCGGAAAATAAGGATTCTTTACCATTTTTTATTTTTAGCATTTGCACACATGAATCATAGCCTTCCAGGCTGATTTCTACTTCATGCTTACCTGGACTAATACCGGTTATGACTTTAGGAGTCTTGCCAACGTCTTCACCATCAATAGCAATTACAGCTCCTGTCGGTTCGCTTTCTATACTGGCAGAACCTGTAACAGGTTGGAGGACAGCATTTAATGCGATTTCCTTTCCCTTTTTAACATTTATTTTTTTCTTCCATTCTGCATATCCCTCCTTTTTGACTTCAATTTCATGTATTCCAATAGCTGCATGTGTGATAGTGTCAGGTGTTTTACTAACTTCCTTACTGTCTAAAAATATAGTTGCTTCTGATGGATTACTTTCAATATTGATAGATCCGGTTATTGCATGTAGTACTGCAGCTATTGAGTTTTCTTTGTCACTTCTAATTTCAACACTTTCGCTCCATGTCTCATATCCATCTATTATGATTTCCACATTATGCTCGCCTGGTAATATTCCAGTTAGAGTTTTAGGAGTAACCCCGGCTTTTTTACTATCTATAAGAATCATAGCATTCGACGGTTCGCTATTGATACTGACAGAACCTGCTATCATTTGAAGTTCAGCAACTACATTAAGTTCAATACCAGGTTCCATATTAAAACTGTCACTCCATGCTTCATATCCGTCCATTCTGACTTCCACAAGGTGTTCTTCGTAACTCAAATCTGTTACAATTCTGGGAGTGGTACCCACTTCTTTATTATCTATGTGAATTATTGCGTTTGATGGCTCACTATTGATACTTATTGATCCAGCTTTCGTCTGAAGTTCAGCCGTGATAGTAGATTCTTTTCCGGGATCAATATTTACACTATCACTCCATGTTTCATAGCAATCCATCATAACTTCCAGCTGGTATTTGCCAGCTGCGAGATCAGTAATATTTGCAGGTGTGTTACCTATTTTCTTGCCGTTTACAACGACAACTGCATCTGAAGGTTTGCTATCTACTTTAACTGAGCCGGTCATTTCAACGAGTTTTGCAGTCAAGTAATTCACCTTACCGGCTTTTATTCTAATTGTTTTCTTACAAGAGACATAACCTTCTTTCTTGAGCTCTACCTCATAAGTTCCAATTTTGATGCCAGTCAAGCTCACAGGTGTCATACCAACATCGTTGCCATCTAATAAAGTAATAGCATCAGCCGGATCGCTATCTATATTAGCAGTGCCTGTATTTAGTTGAAGTGCAGCATTCAAGGTGATCTCTTTTCCATTCTTTACATTTAGGACTCTCTTCCATTCTGCAAATCCTTCCAACTTGACTCCTACTTCATGAGTACCAATCGAAACTGATTTCAAGATATCTGGAGTTGTACCAACTTTTTCTCTGTCTAGATATATTGCAGCTTCAGGAGGATTACTATTGATATTGATTGAAGCTGTTATTGCCAGTAGTTCAACCGTTAATGCGTTGTCCTTGTCTCCAATAATGTCAACACTCTCACTCCACTCCTCGTATCCGTCCATTCTGACTTCCACAAGATGTGTACCGGGTTTTAGATCATTTATTGTCACTGGAGTTTTTCCTGACTTTTTACCATCTATATAAATAAATGCTTCTGGCGGATTACTAATAATGCTAATTGATCCCGCCTTCATTTTAAGTTCAGCAGCTATAGCAATCTTCTTTCCCTGTTCAAAATCAACACTTTTGGTCCATGTTTCATAGCCATCCATTCTCAATTCAACTGTATGTATTCCTGGAGCATGATCTGTTATAGCAAAAGGAGTTTTGCCGACCTCTTTGCTGTCAATGAGAGTTATAGCGTTGGATGGTTCACTCGTTATACTAACTGTACCGGGACTAGTTTGAAGTGTAGCTGTAAGCGTAATTGACTTGCCATGCACAAAATCAATACTTCTACTCCATGTTTCATAACCATCCATCCTGGTCTCTATCGAATGCTTACCCGGACTTGGAGCATCAATTGTTAAGGGGGTTGTACCAATTTTATGATCATCAATATAAACCGTGGCATCTGTCGGTTCGCTGATCATTGTGAATGAGCCGGCTTTTAGTTGGAGCATAGCTGTCAAGTCAACATCCTTACCAATCTCAACTTTAACTTTATTACTCCACGTTTCATAATCTTCCATTTTTACTTCAACTAGATGCTTACCGGGTTTGATATCATTAATGACTGCAGGGGTATTGCCGGCTTCTTTGCCGTCAATCATAATTGTAGCGTTAGCAGGTTCACTTTTTATCTTAACCGAACCTACCAGTTGTTGGAGCACGGCTGTAATGTTATTATCCTTGCCGGCATTAATTACAACGCTTTCGCTCCAGTCTTTATACCTGTCCATCTTGACCTCTACATGGTATTTGCCAGGTTTGAGGTCATTAATATCTAAAGGGGTACTGCCGATTTCTTTACCGCCAACAATAACTTTAGCGTTTGTCGGTTCGCTCTTTATATTAACTGAACCAACTAATTTCTGTAGTACGGCATTTATAAGATTTTCCTTAGATAAACTTACATCTATGTTTTCACTCCAGACTTCATACTCATCCATTTTTACTTCAACAAGATGCTTACCTGGTATGATTGCAGATATGTTTGCGGGGGTATTGCCGGCTTCTTTGCCGTCAATCATAATTGTAGCATTAGCAGGTTTACTTTTTATCTTAACCGAACCTACCAGTTGTTGGAGTACGGCTGTAATGTTATTATCCTTGCCGGCATTAATTACTACGTTTTCGCTCCAGTCTTTATACCTATCCATCTTGACCTCTACATGGTATTTGCCAGGTTTGAGGTCATTAATATCTAAAGGGGTACTGCCGATTTCTTTACCGCCAACAATAACTTTAGCGTTTGTCGGTTCGCTCTTTATATTAACTGAACCAACTAATTTCTGTAGTACGGCATTTATAAGATTTTCCTTAGATAAACTTACATCTATGTTTTCACTCCAGACTTCATACTCATCCATTTTTACTTCAACAAGATGCTTACCTGGTATGATTGCAGATATGTTTGCGGGGGTATTGCCGGCTTCTTTGCCGTCAATCATAATTGTAGCATTCGCAGGTTCACTTTTTACACTAAGAGATCCGGTTAATATCTGAAGCTCAGCTGTTAATTTATTTTCTTTATCAGCACTAATTTCTATTCTTTCAGACCAGGCTCCATAACCATCCATCTTTACTTCTATCTGATGAGTACCAGTCTTTAATCCTTTTAGTTTTCCTGGAGTTGTGCCTGATTCCTCTCCGTCTAAAAAAATTGTTCCACCTGATGGCTTACTGTTAATTATGAGAGTACCACTCTTAATTTGCAAAACTGCTGTTACGGATTTTTCCTCTCCTGGCTCTATATCTACAGTCTGTTCCCAGATATCATATCCATCCAACCTTACTTCTATGGCATGTGTGCCTTTAGCACTAGACATTATGATTTCCGGGGTGTGGCCAATCTCTTTACCATCTACAAAGATAATTGCATTCGGCGGATTACTCTCTACCATTAATGACCCGGTACTTCTTTGAAGGACGGCGTTTATGACATCTTCTTTACCGGCCTCAATATTAACGGTATCAGTCCATACGTCATATTTTTCCATTTCAACTTTTATCTCATGAATGCCAGGATTTATAGATTTTATACTTTCAGGAGTTGTACCGGCAGGTTTACCATCCAAAAATACCTTGGCGTTCTCCGGCTTACTTTTAACACTAACGGATCCTGTATTTACCTGTAGTTTAGCCGTTAACACCGTCTCTTTGGCAGGCACAACGTTCACACTTTTTTCCCAGACGCTATGCCCATCCAGCCTGATCTCTACCATATGATCGCCGTGCAGAACAGACCTTAATCTCGCAGGAGTAACACCAACTTCATTGCCATCTAAAAATATAATTGCTTTATCTGGTTCACTGTTTAAAGAGATAGCTCCGTACTTAGTTTTAAGTTCCGGAGTTAAAAATGTCTTCTTTTTAATTTCTGCATCTATTTCCTCACTCCATACTTCATACCCGTCAAGCTTGACTTCAACAAGATGTTTCCCGGATTTTACACTATCAATAGTGACCGGGGTAACTCCCACGTTGTTACCATCAATGTAGACCTCTGCTTTTTTCGGATTGCTCTCAATGACAACAGAACAATCTCGTCCTTGAAGTACAGCTGTTAAGGACGTCTCTCTATTTGCTTTCACGTCTACGCTTTGACTCCACACGTTATATTCGTCCATCTTGATTTTAATTTTATACTTGCCGGGAAAAACCTGAGTTATGATGGCAGGAGTGACACCTATATTTTCATCATCAAGAAATATCGACGCTGAAGGTGGAACACTTTTAACCATTATTGATCCAGTCTTTGGTTGTGTAGCAGGGGGCTGAGGTTTTTTCTTTACCTTTTTTGCAGGGACAGGAGGAATCTCTTCGGTGGTTGTTCTAAATTCACATTCAGGACATTTAGGATAATGAGCCTTTTGTCTCCCTCTGCATATGAATATACTGATTTCATATTCTTCCTTCGGACAATGACGATATGTTTTTGTGGACTTAGTTAGCATAATATTGTTTGATTTAATATTTCAAAAAGTGCTATTGAATATTAATTGTAAGAAGTTAATGATAAGTGCATATGAGCCATGATAAATCTTCTATTAACTTCAGCGACATAAAGCTTTACGTAATATTAAAAAAAATTATATAGCATATGCAAGAAAAATCGCAATTTATTTTATCATATACGTTTTGTATGCGCAAGTATCTCATTGGTAGCTATTTATGTATAATTTGGTATTATTAATGGCAGATTATTCATTGATCTTAGAAAATAGGCAAAGATTCGCAATTATTACGTTACTTGAATCTTAATTATTGTTGAAAATGACTAATGTTGAAAATAAGAAACTCTCAGAAAAGCTAAAGACAATTCCTACCGGTACAGGTGTGTATTTGATGAAGGATGCCAGGGGGGAGGTTATTTACGTAGGTAAGGCAAAGATCCTTAGAAATCGTGTCAGAAGCTACTTTCAGCGTTCCGGTGATGAGAGGCTGTTTATAAAGTTTCTTGTTAAAAGAATTGCCGATATTGACTTTGTGCTGACTGAAACGGAGAAGGAGGCTCTAATTCTTGAAAATAACCTGATTAAGCAGTTCAAACCTCGCTTCAATATAAACCTCCGTGACGATAAAACATTTGTATCTATAAAACTTGATATGAATCAGAAATTTCCCTATCCGGTTATTGTCAGACAAGTTGAACCCTCTGCAGTCAAAGGTAAGGGAGTAAAAAAAAACAATATTAATATTCTCTATTTCGGACCGTACTCCTCCTCGAGGGCGGTACGTGAGACATTGCGATATGTAAACAGTCTGTTCCCAATTAGGAAGTGCTCGCAAAATATCTTCAAAAGCAGAGTGAGGCCGTGCCTCTACTATCAGATTGGCAAATGCGTGGCACCGTGCTGTGATCTTGTTGATGAGTCTACTTATAAAGAGATGATAAATGAGATTATTCTAGTTCTTAAAGGAAAGAACGTTGAGTTGTTAAAAGTATTGAAAACCAGAATGAATAAAGCGTCTGCTGAATTGAAATACGAGAAGGCAGCAATGTTCAGAGACCGCATATACGCCATAGAGAAGACCGTGGAGAAGCAGAAGATCAGTACACTTGAATCTGTGGATAGAGATGTTTTTGGATATTACGGTGATGGAAACAACTTGCATATACAGGCTATGTTTATACGTAACGGTAATCTTGAGGACATTGCATCTTATAGGTTTTCTACAATGAACAATTCGTTGGACAATATATTCCGTTCCTTTCTTAATCAATTTTATGTCCAGACAAGGTTCATTCCGGATGAAGTTATAATGCCGGTAGAGAGTGAAGACAAAGAAGTTCTTGAAGAGCTGTTGAATGAGAAAAAGGGACATAAGGTGAAGGTGATATGTCCCAAACGTGGAGAGAAGCATAAACTGCTGGAGATGGCAACAATGAACGCAAAAAACGCCTTTAAAATAAATTATAAACCTGGCGATGATATCGAATCTACTTTAACCTCTTTAAAGAAAAACCTGGGCCTTGTAAATATACCGAAGAAGATGGAATGTTTTGATATCTCTAATATTGCAGGAAAGCAGGCGGTTGGGTCTATGGTTACCTTTGAGAACGGACTTGCAGTTAAAAGTAAATATAAGAGATACAAGGTAAAGACGGTTTCACAGTCAGATGATTATGCAATGATGTACGAAGTAATGACCAGGAGGTATACAAGGGCCTTCAAAGAAGATGATTTCCCGGATCTAACCGTTGTTGATGGTGGCAAGGGACAGCTTGGTATCGCCAGAAGAGTGTTTGATGAACTCGGAATTGACAGGGTCGATGTAATAGCACTTGCAAAGGGCAGGAAGAGGGCAACGGGTATCACTGAATCAAAACAGAATCATGATGAGCGTGTATTTGTGACTGATAATGTTGACCCGATAGTGCTTGATCAGGACTCACTCGAGTTAAGGCTTCTGGTAAATATTCGTGATGAGGCGCACCGATTTGCGTTAGCATATCATAAGAAGCTCAGGAAGGATCAGTACTATAAATCACCACTGGATAAAATTACCGGTATCGGGCAGGTAAAGAAGAAAAACCTGTTAAAACACTTTGGGAATCTGCAGAAGATAAGAAAGGCTTCATTAGATGAAATAGGGAAGGTGAAGAGCATTTCATCTAAGGACGCGAATACCATATATAACTGTTTTCATTAAACGCTCGTCATGTAGTCACTTTTTTCGGCTCTGGTTCTAAGCCCGCGTCTATAAATGCAGCACCTATGGAATCACCCCATACATTTATAGTAGTTCTACACCTGTCTAGAAACCAATCAATCATTAATATCATTGAAATACCTTCGATTGGTAAACCTACCGCTTCCAGTACAATCACCATTGTAACGAGACCGGCTTCCGGTATACCTGCTGCACCGATAGCGGCCAGGGTGGCCGTTAAGAATATTACAAACAGATGCCCCATACCCAAATCGATACCGTATAATTGAGCAATAAAAATTGCCGCAACTGCTTCGTACAAGGCAGTGCCGTCCATGTTGATAGTAGCTCCTAAAGGCAATACAAAACCGGCTGCTCTAGGTGAGACATGATTATTGTCTTCTGCACATTTAATAGTAACAGGTAGAGTAGCAGAGCTTGAGGCGGTGCTTAAAGCAGTTAAAAGGGCAGTACTCATCCCCTTGGCATAAGAGAAGATATTTCGTTTTGCAAAAAACCTCAAGATAAGTGGCAGGATGACTATTGCATGTATTAGTAAGCCGGCTATAACCGTAATGGCATAGTATCCAATTTTTTTAAACTCAAGTCCGAACTTTTCTATTCCTCCCGCATTGCCTAGTTTTCCGGCTATTAAGCAGGCGATCCCTAAAGGAGCGATAAGCATCAAGAGTTGTACGAATTTAAGAATTGTTTCATTTGCACCGATGAAAAAGCTTATGACAGGCTTTCCCTGTTCACCAAGAGTCGTCAAAATCGCACCAAATATCATCGCAAAAACAATTATTGGCAAGATTTTTGTTTCCGCCATTGCCTTGACAATGTTATTTGGAGCCAGGCCTAGTAACACATCCTTCAACGTCTCACCGATAGTTTGTCCCTGTTTATCTATAACTTTTTCTGACAATGACAGATCAAAAACAACTCCTATACCATTTGTCATTGGAGTTACTGCCACGATCTTGTGAGTTGCTTCATCTTCTTTGACCCAATTACTAACAATAAAAGTGTTCTCATCTCTATTGCCACTGATGTTCCCTCTTATACCTTCCTGGTCTTTGAGGATGATCATATACCTTTCATCAAATTCTTTTTTTACCTGAGCGTGTTCGAAAGAGATCTGATTACCGGCAACGCTATACGATAACTCAGAAAAAGTGAAGCCACCACGCAATCTAAGTTGCTCCTCCTTTGTATCTGCTTTTCCGGGACCAATAATTACAACTAAAATAATCCCTATCATGACAGAGATACCGGTAGTTGCCATATAGTAGAGAATAGTCTTTCTTCCCAACCCACCCAGTTTTCTGACATCACCCAGACCGGTAACACCTGCGATCATAGAAGTAATTACTAATGGAATGACCAGCATTTTCAAGTAACCAATAAAAAAGTCTCCAATGAATGCCAGTTTCTTACCTGTTTCTGGTAAAAACCCTCCAATAACTATCCCGAGAACTATTCCCGCAATCATGAGGTACAGTAATATTTTTCCAAACTTTCCACCGGTCATGAAATTAACCTCTTAGCCCTTGTTTGTTGAAATGTTTCTAATGTTTGCAAATAAAGAAACTTACAGCTATCTTCAATATGACCGGTCAATATATATCAGATAGTTTGATATAGCAAGTTTTTTTGATGAGATTATCTGTGTTGGATTTGATTAAAGTTATCTAAAGTATTATCTTGAATTGAATATTTTATTTCTTAAAATATCATAACCATTATTGATATGCTTTTAACATTAAAAGATTAGGATTATGACAGAAGCAGAAAAAACTGAAAACGGCATGCAGGATGCATTCATAGAAGATGAATTGCTCGAGTCCATCTGGGTTACTGCAGAAGACCAGGAGACAACTACTACAGAGTCATTGTATGAAAAGTTTGGAAAGGAAACTGTAGGTGTTGTCTTATCTGATATGGCCGAGGATAAGTTGATAACTGTTAATGACTCAGTGGTTCTTCTAACTGAAACAGGATACCAAAAGGCTACGCATATCATCAGGCGCCATAGACTGGCAGAGAGGTTGTTGAACGATGTATTGGGGGTCAGTGATGAGGTATTTGAGCGCGGTGCGTGCCAATTCGAGCATTTTATTAATGAGGGTATTACTGCGAGCATTTGCACTTTACTCGGCCATCCAACGGTTTGTCCGCACGGCAGAAAGATACCACCGGGAGATTGCTGTTCGCATACAAAACGAAAATTACAGCCGGTATTCGGTCCTCTTTCCAGGTTGCGAACAGGTATAAAGGCCAAGGTAGTTTACCTCTCAACCAGCTCGCAGGAGAATTCAGAATGGCTCTCTTCTCTAGGTGTAGTACCGGGTCTTGAATTTACTGTTCATCATCGAAAGCCCAGCCTCGTTATAAGTTTTGGTGAAACTCAACTGTCACTGGATGATGACATTGCCAATTGTATTTATGTCCGTGTAATTAATAAGTGAATTTAACTATTCATCACAATCACTATGCCAGTATTTACACTAAGCAAAAAAATCTTTATCACCTTCTTTCTCGTAGCGATGGGAACAGCTTTTTTCTTCTCATGCCTCAACTCCTACGACAGAACACATTTTTCATCGGAGCAGATGGGCCATCACTATAAGGGAAGTGCTGAGGTTCAGGGTTATCGTGAAGAGTTCTCTTATCCAATGTCATACGGAGAGGTTATTGAGGTAATGCATGTACATGCATTCTTGATTCCACTGATTATATTTGTTATGTCACGCATTCTTTCCCTGACAAAGGCTGGTGAGGGGGTCAAGATCGCTGTATATGTATCAGCCTTCATAGGTGCAGTTTTGAATCTGTCTGGTCCATATTTAATCATCTACGCTTCAGAAATATTTACCACAACATTAATAGCATCTTACATAATACTTGGTTCGTGTTTCATCGCTTTCATCTCCTTGCCAATATATAAAATGTGGTCGATAAAACCTGCTGAAGAATCTGATTACTGGTTGTAGCCAATATAATGAAAGAGTCTTTAAAAACTGGTATAACATTTGGTCTTACATCCGGTACAATCACAACTCTTGGTCTGATGATTGGCCTCTATTCTGGTACTAATTCACGGGGTATTGTGATTGGAGGTATACTGACAATTGCAATTGCAGATTCACTGTCAGATGCACTTGGTATACATATTTCTGAAGAAGCGGACCACACTCGTACACCGCTTCAGGTATGGGCTGCTACAGTAGCAACCTTCCTTTCAAAGCTTTGTGCTGTTACATATGTTATCCCTGTTCTGATATTTGATTTACCAACTGCCATTGTTATTAATCTTGTCTGGGGCATGTTGGTATTAACAATTTTAAGCTACTATCTGGCCAGGTCTCAGGGTGCAAAACCCTGGAAAGTGATTTTAGAACATATTGCGATAACAATCCTAGTCGTTACACTTACTCATTATCTTGGTAAATTAATTGCGAAATATGTAGGAAGTTGATGTGGAATGGAGTTTACGTGCTGTGATCAGATTTTCTATCTGTTTAATACGTGAGAAATCCACAGGCTTGGATGGACCTGTAGATCTCTCGATACCGAGCTTATGGGTTTAAGCGGTACTATTGATTGATCCTGAATCTATCTGGGCCATAAAATTCTGTGCTTCTTTGTATCTGGCCATCACACTTTCGATTCCACCGGAAGAGACTCTTCTCTCTTCAGACCGCACGTCTATGGACGGATTCATTGAGCCATTGCTACCTGATGCTTTACTGAGTTCTGCACCAGTTTTACTTATCTGAACCGAGTCAGATTTTCTTTCAGGTTGAGTGGTCGTCCCAGTCCTGTTTAGTCTCTGCTCTTTTGTGCGATCTTTAATAGATTTGAGACCAGTTGTATTGACTGCGTTCTCAGATGCACTTTTGGTTAGTTGTTGATTGGCCTTTGTTATATTCATAACTAGATCCTTAACACTACCATTTAAAAAATATGTCTATTTGTCACTTCTACATCCATAAACATATCAAACCTTATGCCATAATCGCTAACAAATCAAGAAAAAATAAATTACACGTCATAACTGACAGTAACATTGAAACTAACGATTTATTTAAATTTTGTTATGAGCATTGAATTGTCAAATCTCAAACTACTAAGTGTGGGTTAAATTACCCTACAAATCACAATTTCTATTTAATGCCATCACGGCTAAATATTTGAAATATATCAGGTTACAATTGATGGGTGGTTAAACCCTCGACCTGGGGTATTTCATACCACCATCGATATATCAATTAATTGACCACAGAGAAATCAATAAACTCGTTACTACTTTGAACCTGGTTATCATCTAAGACAAAGGTTTAAGCAGCACTATTGATTGCTCCGGACTCCATCTGAGACATAAAGTTCTGTGCCTCTTTATATCTGGCCATCACACTTTCGATTCCACCAGAAGAGACTCTCTTCTCTTCAGACCTTACGTCTGTAGAGAGTGTCACAGAATCATGGCCACCTGAAGCACCTTTTGCCTGGCTGAGTGCTGCACCCGCGCTACTGATCTGTACTGAGTCACTCTTGCGTTTCGGCTGAGTACTCTTGACAGTAGATGCAGTTCTCTCAGATGTACTGACACTTAATTGTTGAACAACACTTGTAATATTCATAACTAATTCCTCAATATAAAATAAGAGATAAAACCTAAACTTTGAACTTCTGTCACACAATAACACAAACAGTGTGCCAAAGCATAACAACAATAGACCTGAACAATTAAGTGCTCTCTAACTTGTTGTATAATTGACTGTTAGATGACACAAAAAATTATAAAAGATGCTTAAGGTAAATAAATTGAGCAATAAAGGGGTGGGGTAATTTATCCCTGATTATGCAAAATTCTAGATACTTGATGTAGTATCTGCAATAATAATAAGATGTTACAATTACTGGTGGTATAACAGATCACCTGGGGTTTTTAGTACCACCGCATTCAGATTATTATTCGTCTTTAAAACCATGACTATAAGATGGATGTAGATCAAATAGGGTAATTATATCAATTCAATTGTATACTATTGTATACAAAAGAGTTATAAACTAAGATACATATTACATAAATACATATTCTAGAAATAATAAAATTATAATTGACATTGAGAAGGTGAGATGTATACTTCTGCAATTGAGACTTAATCTCAATAGATTCTTTTGATTCTATTGAACTTCTTATTATGTAAATCTGTGAAAGGGTATTTAATTTATGGAAAGACTAGTTTTACCAGTATTTGCGTTGTTTATATTATCAAAAAGGTTTTTGTCTTATTTGATTATTATAAGTTTTCTAGTTTTATTTATTAATTTTTCTCGATCTGTTTCTGCTGGAGAAGAAGAATTTGCTTCTGATTTATCAAGTAAGACCCATTCATCTGACAGGTATAAGCCAGGTTTTTTTCATCACGAACATCTTCTTGATTATAAGCTAAGGGATACCCTTGCCGCTAAAGGTCTAACATATGACTTAGTCTCTACCGATGACTTTGTGACTAATCACACGGGAGGTCTAAAGAGAGCCGGTAATGATATTGACACTTCTATAAGCTGGATGACAAATAATGATCTTATCGTCGAATTTAATACAGAGTCGGCAAGCCTCTGGAAGAACGGAACTTTTTTTACTCATATTTTCTACCACGATGGGGCTAATCCATCAGAGGACTATATAGGTGATTTGCAGTTGGTAAATAACTTTGAGAGCGAAGATGGCGTAAAACTATATGAATACTGGTATGAACACACTTTCAGCCTTGCGGGTACAAAATTGTCCTTGTTAGCAGGACAACATGACTTGAATGCCGAGTTTGGTGTTTCTGAGTATGGCTTGCTTTTTGTGCAATCCTCATTTGGCTTTAATGCTGAAATAGCTAATAATATCGCTGTAGCCAATTTCCCGGTAGCAGCTCTTGGCTTCAGGGCAAGGTGGGATGTCACAGACAATTTTTATTTTATGACCGAGATATCTGATGGAGACCCTGGTCCAAACGACGGTGGATTGCGTCCGAACCTGTCCACCGAGGAAGGATTTCTATCGTTTAATGAACTGGTTTACCATTATGGCGATGTCGTAAATAGCAAAACAATGCCAGGTACATATAAACTGGGATGGTGGTACCATAGCGATGAATTTGATGATGTTCGTGACACGGATGAGAACGATGACCCAATTGAGCATGATGGTAATTATGGGGTCTATTTTATCGCTGACCAGATGCTGCTTCCGGGAGAAGGGGACACGGGGCTGGGTGTCTTCTTCCAGATAGGTGGAGTGCCTGATGATCGTAACCTGGTGGATTTTTATGTTGGCGGAGGTATTCATTATAGAGGGATCATACCAAGTAGAGAGGATGATATTCTTGGTCTGGCAGTGGCACACGCCCAGATAAGTGAAGATAAGCGTGATGCTGAAGATGTGACCGAAGCTGATGGCTCAACTTTTCACAGTATGGACAGACATGAAACGGTCATCGAGGTAACGTATAAGGCACAGGTTCTTCCATGGCTTGCCATACAGCCTGGAGTACAGACTGTCTTTAATCCCGGGGCAGACGCCGATCTGGATAATGCCGTAGTTTCCATACTGAGATTTCAAGTAAATTTTTAGTTGAAACTGAGACTCATTTAAGATAATATCGAAGTCTTGTATCATACTTAACTATTTATACTTACGTAATGGCTATAACATGCACGAAACTAAAAACAAAGAATCTGAATCGAAAAACGTAGACTATCGCATTGCACTGGTAGGTAATCCAAATGTAGGTAAAAGCGTACTGTTTGGTTTGTTTACCGGAAAATACGTTACAGTATCAAATTACCCCGGAACAACTGTCGAAGTAACCAAAGGTATGTATGCCGGCTCTAACGATACTATAGAGGTGGTTGATACTCCGGGAGCAAACAGTCTAATATCACATTCAGAGGACGAGAGAGTCGCACGTGACATTCTTCTTAGAGACGAAGAGAAGAGGGTTCTCCAGATACTCGATTCCAAAAACATTCATAGAGGATTATTAATTACAACTCAACTTGCCGAAATGGGACTACCTATTT
>CAYTGO010000014.1:52176-63343 GCA_964437425.1 uncultured Candidatus Scalindua sp. | reverse complement strand
AATCAGGAAAGGTAAATTGACCAAAAAAAGAGGAGACTCCGCTGGCAACCGGCACGTGTACCAGGTACTCCTGATTTAAATGGTATTGAGGAAGAAAACTTTTGGTTATAAACTGCCAAATAATTCCAACAGCTACTACAACTATAGGTCCCTGTACTAATCTAAATATTTTATGCTTCTTCGACAGGTACAACTCCCATAGTAATAACAGTCCCATTGAAATAATAGCAATTATTATTGCTCCGGCTGTTATATGTTCAAGGAATTGTAATGGTGCGGTAAACATGCCACCCTCACTTATTTGATCATAATAATCCGGTCCTTTCCACTCTCCGTCATATCCAAACGCAAAAGGTAACTGTTTTATAAAAATAATGATACCAATGCCTGCAAGCATTCCTTTTATAGCCGACAAGGGGAAATAATAACCGATGATTCCTGCTCTTAGTATGCCAAGTATAATTTGAATTACACCACCAATGACTACAGCCAGCAAAAACGTTTCAAATGGCATGGTAAGCAGCGTAGTCAGGATAATTACAGCCAGGCCGGCAGCAGGCCCACTTACTCCATGTGAGGACTTACTTATAGCACCTACAAGTATTCCTCCAACAATTCCTGCAATAAGGCCTGAGAACAGGGGTGCGCCGCTTGCCAATGCGATGCCCAGGCAAAGCGGTAAGGCGACAAATAGCACAACTATGCTTGCCGGTACGTCTCGATTTAATGTAGAAAAAATGGTTTTTCTTTCCATAGCTTTTTACCGAAACAACGTTAGCCTATAAATAAAAAAACCAATGCCAAAATCTGCCCTGTTTTTAAGAGAGCAAGAAGATCGCATTGGCATACTCTTCAACAACCCTCAAGTAAGAGAGGACTCTTGAACAATCTTCCAATTATGAAGTTGATCGTATCTAATAAAATGAATTATTCAAGCTTTTTTTTAGTATCCGCCAGGATTTAGTGTATGTTTTATTTACGCCACAAAGTTGAATATTAAGGCTTTATATAACCAAACTATATAACACAAAAAAAATATTTAAAGAATCGGAAAGTTAATAACTTTTTCAGACAAGAGGGTGCTTAAACAGGAAAAATAAACTTCTAAAATATTTTTACTGTTTGCAGTTGCAAAAGAGGCAACATAACCGGCCCAGTATGATCCCAGATCAATATCTTTTTTATCTTCACCAAGCACCTGTAGATCACAACTGCTCACGCTAATGGGGGGTATCTGTTTATGATTCAGGCATGCTCTTCTCCCCAGAAAAATATCACCTTTTTCAAACAGTTGCTGCCAGAACATTATCTCAACTTTATTTTTAGAATTCTGATTTTCAGATAAAATAGTTATGTGAGGTATTGAATTGCTTATAATCTTAATGGGAATTTCATTTTTTGCTTCTATCAGAATTGAATATGCCTGGATTAGTAAATCGTGTCGAACCTCCTTAAATCCACCCCATGACTGTTTTATGAAAATTTTATTAGGTTTAGAGACGGCTGCTATCTTTGACACAGAATGTAACGATGCTCCCTCCTCATTTGCCACTTTGCCAGTTAATGGTGCTAATTCCAATTTGTCAGGAGGAATTAAACAAGCCGGATCTATCTGCTTCACCATCTGTTCGTAGATTTTAGCAATAAAAGTTAATGCCGGATCATGCTTCATAGTAATCTTCATTTTTTCAGATTATAATATAAAAAAAGCCGATATCATTCCGTACTCTTTAAAGAGTGCTTGAAGAAATGAACTCGGCTTACTTTGCAACAACTCTTATTACCTTAAAGAATCCTTGCATAGTCTTCCTTAAAACATGCAGTACAGTAATTTAAAAAGAACTAAAAATCAAGTGTATTCTAGACGATACTCTGGTTTTTAGTATTTTACTTACATTATAATCACAATTGGACTTATACTACTACCTAATACTTAAACCTCATTTCAAGGTCTTGGCCTAATATGGAGACAATCACACTCTCTCACCAATCTTTGTGCTGATGTTGGAATGTAAACTCTTTATTCTGGCGCCCGTAGAAACGGCAAGAATATCTCCTCGCAAAGCACTTGCCCTCTCAATAATTGAACACAAGTTTTTTTATCAACAGTGCACCTTAAGCAGTCTCAGTCAGTTGCTCTTCAGACGGAGCAGGAACACTCTTAAGCCGTATAAGGATGACATCCATTAGATAATACTATCAGTCTCCATAGAGCCCCTAACCATAAAGCCCTTTTCAAACTTTTCAATAATACATGCGTTATTTATAGCAGCGATTATTACCAAAGGTTTTAACCACTACATATTTCTTGAAACGGATATTTTTTAGTATCTGTTAGGATAATCTTGTTGATGTTCAGAATATTAGCACACACAATAATAAACAGCGCTTTTAGGTGTAATCTTTTAAATAATAATTCCTCAAACCCAAAAGCCTTAATCATCTATACATCTATATATCAACGGTATAAAGTAAAACAAAAATCATTTGACTAACTAACCTTCTTAAATTACAATCTATACCTGATAGGAAGACTAAGCAAGGATTTTTCTGACAATAAGAGTTGTTGCAAAGTAAGCCGTTGTAATTTCTAGGGGTTCCCTTTGAAGAGAACTCCCGGAAATTACAACGGCTTTTTTTGTTTATAGATTTACGAAGGAATCTGGACATTTTACTGATAATTTCAAAGGAAACATTGCCATGATAGAAATCAATTTAAGTATTCAAAACATCCTGGATGGACATGGAATAGAAATTGCCATTATAGGAATGCTGGTTGTGTTCACAGCGCTTACCTTAATCAGCGTATTTATCTCTCTATTACCATCGGTTTTAAGAATAGTCTATCTCATATACCCATTAAAAGGTCCAGGTTATCTGCCAGAGCGTTCTGATGCACCGAATGATGAGGTATTGGTGGCAATCGGCTCCGTTCTTCACACTACTGAAATTGGGAAGTAAATCCATGTTATTTAAAAGATATTGAATCAAAATGCCTTATTTTGAATGTGTGCAGTCGCACCATATTATAATTTTGTAAAAATGTAGAGGATATTAGTGAAGATCCTACTTGAGTTTCTTGATACAACCGGTTTTGCGATGATGACATGGGGTAATGCTATCATGATAGTAGTGGGTATTATTTTTGTGTGTCTGGCTATTATCAAAGATTATGAACCTCTGTTGCTGCTCCCTATAGGTTTTGGGGCAATTGTAGGAAATGTACCTTCTATTCAAGGCATGGCGCTCAGTGTATACGATGTGGGTAGCGTTCTTAGTTACTTATATTTCGGGGTTAGCAAGGGTATTTTTCCACCACTTATTTTCCTGGGTATTGGCGCTATGACTGATTTTTCTACAATGTTGTCTAATCCCAAACTTGTATTGCTTGGAGCAGCCGCTCAGGTAGGAATTTTTATAACATTTATTGGTGCACTATACTTGGGGTTTAACCCAGCAGATGCTGCTTCCATTGGTATTATCGGCGGTGCCGATGGGCCTACAGCGATATTTTTATCGTCAAAGCTTGCGCCACATCTGTTAGGTGCTATTGCCATAGCTGCATATTCGTATATGGCCCTCGTCCCTGTTATACAGCCCCCAATAATGAAGTTACTTACGTCAAAAAAGGAGCGACTTATCAGGATGAAAGCGCCAAGGCAAGTAACACAGAGAGAGAAAATAATCTTCCCTGTTGTTGCTTTTCTCGTTTCTGCAATGATTGCTCCAGGCGCAATAGTTCTTATAGGAATGCTTTTTTTAGGTAATCTACTAAAGGAAAGCTGTGTAACTGAGCGATTAGCCAATACTGCACGTAATTCAATGATTGATATGGTGACAATCCTCCTCGGTTTTTCAGTTGGAGCAAGTACACAAGCGAAAGCCTTTCTAACGAGTCAATCACTTCTTATTTTTAGTTTGGGAGCTATTTCTTTCTGTATTGCGACTGCCGGTGGAGTGATTTTTGCTAAATTCATGAACCTGTTTCTTAAGGAAAAAATTAATCCACTTATTGGTGCTGCCGGTGTATCTGCAGTACCAGACTCTGCACGCGTTGTGCAGATGGTCGGACAGAAGGAGGATCCCCATAATTTCCTACTCATGCACGCCATGGCGCCTAATGTAGCAGGTGTTATCGGGTCAGCTATTTGTTCGGGAATTTTGTGGTCGGTACTGGTGAGGTAATTATGCAATGAGAGAGTTGATGATAACTATTCAGTTTTATATTTTGATATTACAGGAAGAAAATGACTAAAAAGATAAAATTTATGTGTACAGCATTTCGGGACGGCTTTCAGTCTGCATATGGCGCGAGAGTGTTAACCAAAGACTTTCTGCCTGCTGTTGCAGCCGCCAGAGATGCGGGTATCACCTATTTTGAAGCTGGTGGAGGCGCACGTTTTCAGTCACTCTACTTTTACTGTAACGAAGATGCTTTTACAATGATGGATGAGTTTCGCGAGACTGCAGGACCAGATGCGGAATTACAGACCCTTGCCAGAGGTGTTAATGTGGTTGGCCTGGATTCTCAATCAAGTGATATTATCAGGCTCCATGCTCAGCTTTTTAAAAAACACGGTATTACGACTATCCGTAACTTTGACGCGCTCAATGACGTGAGAAATCTCATAGTCAGCGGAAAAAGCATTGTAGATGCAGGGCTAAAGCATCAGGTGTGTATTACAATGATGGAGTTACCACCGGGATGTACAGGCGCTCACGACCCTGATTTTTACTCAGGTATCTTGCAGGAAATACTGGATGCAGGAATCCCTTTTGATTCCATATGCTTCAAAGATGCCTCAGGCAGCGCAGTACCATCAAAGGTGTATGAGACTATAAAACAGGCACGAAACGTACTTCCCAGTGAAACATTCATTCATTTTCATACACACGAAACAGCGGGAATAGGACTTAACGCTAATATGGCAGCATTAGATGGCGGAGCAGATGCAATCGATCTCTCCATGGCTCCTTGTTCAGGCGGTACATGTCAAACAGATATTCTGGTTATGTGGCACGCATTGAGAGGGACTGATTATGAGCTTGATGTTGACATTAACAAGGTACGAGAGGCTGAAGAGGTTTTTAAAGATTGTATGAAAGAGTATTTCCTCCCCCCTGAGGCCTTAGCGGTAGAACCACTCATTCCATGGTGCCCAATGCCTGGTGGTGCTCTCACTGCAAATACACAGATGCTTCGTGATAATGGGATTATGGAGAAATATCCGGAGATTATTAAATCCATGAGTGAAGTAGTCAGACAGGGTGGATACGGAACATCGGTGACGCCTGTTTCTCAATTTTACTTTCAACAGGCGTTTAATAATGTCATGTTCGGCCCTTGGAAAAAGATTGCTCCTGATTATGGCAAGATGGTACTGGGTTACTTTGGTAAAACCCCAGTGCCGGCAGATTCGGAAATTGTCAAGATAGCTGCAGAACAGCTCAAGATGGAACCTACCACGCGTTCTCCTATTGAAATGAATGATGAGAATCCCGAGAAAAGCATTGACCACGCACGAAAAACGCTTAAAAATTCGGATATTGCTGAAACGGAAGAGAATATTTTTATTGTAGCTACCTGTAGAGAGAAAGGGTTGAAATTCCTGAGAGGAGAAGCCGAGCTTGGAATTCGCAAGATTTCGAAAAACAGTGTTCCGGAAGCTATCATTAAAAACAATGATCCTCCCCAAAAACCGTCAGATTATATCGTATCAGTCAATGGCAAAGGTTATCCAATTCGTATTGAAGGAGACAAGGCAATAGTAAATGACAAGACGTACAAGATAGGTATCCGCCATGATAACAAATCCAAACCAAATATGCTGGTAGAAAGCACTGAAGCCTCTGGCACTGATGTGATTGCACAAATGCCAGGGAAAGTGATCCGCCTAACCTCCATGATAGGTGACCATATTCATCCAGGTCAATCAATTATGGTTGTCGAAGCGATGAAGATGGAGGTACACGTTTCAAGTCCAATAGAGGGAGCATTAACTGATATTAAAGTAGCAGCTGAAGATCTGGTTACAACAGGACAGGTTCTTGCAATAATTAAATAGTAACAATTATTCAACGTCACCTACCCAAACATCTTGAATATTTCCATCATCACCACGAAGGAGAATCTGTCCCTTGTTACCAAATCCCTCCAGGATTCCAGATTTGAGATCTTTTACATCTCCTACAGTAATGTGTTTTCCCATGTGATAACATCGTGCGGTCCAGTCTTCACGAATAGAAGAGAAACCGCCTTCTTCCCAACGATCAATCCAATGTGGCAGTGTTTCTAAAATGATTTCAAGCACCTCTTTGATCGGATATGTTCTCCCCGTCTCTATTAGAAGAGATGTTGCAGGTTTGTCTATTGAGGCAGCATGCATTCTCTGCATATTTACATTTATTCCCATCCCTACAACTATAGCGTTATTAAAGGCAAAATTATAATCACTCTTTTGGCAAAGAATACCACCAATCTTCATGCCTCTAACCAAAAGGTCGTTTGGCCACTTAGTCTGAGTTGTTATGCCAAAAGTATCCAGGGCTGAGGCTGCTCCAAGCGCCACTGCCATTGGTAGCGAAGCAATTCCCTGAAAATCATGTTTTGTGTACAAGATGAATGAAAAAGTAAGATTACGCCCTGCCTGAGAGACCCAATGACGATTATAACGGCCATGCCCTGCAGTCTGTTCTATCGCAGACAAGACAAACCCCTCTGGAATCACCATTCCATCTCTAAGCCACTCTAAGAGAACAGCATTAGTGGACGAAAGTTTGTCGTGCCATTCAGGTTCAAGAAATTTCATAAGACCTCAAAATAGAAAATATATTTATTTGCTTTGGTGATTCCATAATTCTTGTTCTTTCTTTTTAAAACATAAGTTTCATTGTAAGGAGCGGATTATTAACGTTCTGTGGTACTCTAAAGCATCCTAATGTATTAGTCCTTCTGTCTCTAACTCTTCTTTAGCAGATGTTAAAATCTCAATACCTGTATCTACGACACCCCGATATCCATTTTTTACTTTATCTCTAAAACAACGAAAGTGCTTACTATCATCTGGAAAATTAAATTCGAGAAAATTTAAACACTGAATTTGCCATGCTGAAAATATTTCTAAATCAAGAGTAGGATACCCTATAATTCCAGGTGAATTAGGTATATGTGTGGAAAGAACCTTTTGTCCTTTATCTATTAATTTTTGTATATTTTCAATATTGTTCATTTTCTACCTGGGCAATTGCTTCATTGTTTATCCTATAGTTTGTTGCCGTTAGCTAATAAGGCTGTAGTTTTAATCTTTTTACTCTTCAGAAAAGTCGCCTTATATCCCTTGCTCCTCTTTTATTTTTTTGTTCTTTTCCATAACCTGCTTAGCTATCTCTTTTTTATACGTACTAACTCTATCTCTTATATATGAAAACCTTACTCCCAGTATTTGAGTAGCTAATATAGCTGCATTTTTAGCCCCGGCTTTACCAATAGCCATCGTAGCAACCGGGACTCCGGTCGGCATTTGTGCAATGGAAAGAAGCGAATCTATTCCTCCCAGGCTCTGTGTATGCATAGGAACACCAATTACTGGAAGGGGGGTCAAAGACGCAATTACTCCTGCCAGGTGGGCTGCTCCTCCCGCCCCGGCAATTATTATTTCTAAACCCAATCCATCGGCATTCACAGCATACTCATGTGCAATATCTGGTGTACGATGAGCAGAGATTATGTTCATCTCATAGCCTATTGAAAATTTATCTAGAATATATCCTGCTTCTTTCATCACTTTCAAATCAGAGTCACTGCCCATTACTATACCCACTAAAATCTTACTCATCGAACAACTCCATTCAACTATAGATTAAATAAATTTTTTTTCTAAATCCCTGTCTAACACAAAGACGATTACCTTCTCTCCTGTCTTTGTGCATATATCTGAATGCATACTTGTTACTTCGCATCCAGTAATATCAAAAACAATTTTGCCCAACAAAGCCATTCCACTCTCTAATAATTCAACACGAGTCTCTTTTATCAGTTTTGCACCTTCAGAGGTCTTCGCCAACTGTTCTTCAGCCGGAGTAAAAATGCCTTTAAACCGTATAAAGATAGTGTCCTTTATGATATAGCTAACAGTTTCCCTGGGACCTCTACCCATAAACTCCTGTTCAAACTTTATCAACGCCTCACTTATTTTAGCTTCCGTTTGGCCTTTTGTCTTCTCTTGCATTTTTCTATGATTACTCCATTAATACACTTTTCAGTAATAATATTAAATTCACAAATAGCTGTTTCTTCTATTATATGTAGTTGTACATTATTCTTTTCCTTCAATTTCTCCCACCTCATCAAATCTTTCATACGCACTCGAATCCACCCTGTTAACCATAATTTCTTCATCACGCTCTTCAGCTTCTTTACATTTAATACAAAGGCTCACAAATGGTATTGCTATCAATCTCTGTTCGTTTATATTACCACCACAGCATTCACAAACTCCATATTCACCGTTCTTCATTTTGTTCAATGTGTTATCTATCTGGGTTATTTCCCGTGCCTCACCTTGTGCCATTGACATTACTGTGTGATCTTCCATAATGTTGGACGCAATCTCAGCGGTGTCAGTTGCCCAACACTCACGAGATCTATTAAACTTACTTAACCTCAAGTTGACCTCATTCAAGAGGTGCTTCCTTCTGTCTTTGAGTCTGTTTTCTATGTAACTTAATGATTTGTTGTTCATTTTACTCCACCTATTATTTGTTATGTAATATCATGTTGATACATTTCGTTAGCAACGTATAACCAAAAAGAGTATTGGTCTTCATAAAACTCAACCTTGACGGATTCAACCTAATACAAATTACTCTATTTGATGGACCTTTGATATTTCACTTCTATTGGTAATACAGGCATCCAAATCCTTTAAAAGCCCGGTTTTAATATCATATATCCACCCATGAACTGCTAACTCTTGGCCTAATTTCCATGCATTCTGAACAATTGTTGTATGACATACGTTGGCAACCTGTTCTATTACATTGAGCTCGCATAGCAGGTTAAATTTGCTTACGTCGCTATCAAATGATTCAATACGGGTTCGATGATAATGGTAAACATCTTTGATGTGCCGAAGCCAGTTGTCAATCAGTCCGTGTTCCTGATTATCCATGGCAGCCTTTATGCCACCACATCCATAATGTCCACAAACGATAATATGCTTAACTTTTAATACCTCCACTGCAAATTGCATAACGGACAAACAGTTCAGGTCAGAGTGGACTACAACGTTTGCAATATTACGGTGTACAAATATTTCACCAGGCGCCTTGCCAACAAGCTGAGTTGCCGGCACACGACTATCAGAACAACCAATCCACAGGTATTCAGGTGTCTGTTGATTTGAGAGCTTTAAGAAGAAATCCGGGTCAGATTCTTTTACCTTATCCGCCCATTTCCTGTTAACATCAAAAAGATGTTTTAAGACTTTCATGTGACTATCCTCCAAATTATTTTTTAAATATGATTAATATTTAATTGTCTTACAGACGAACGGTAAAGCTTATCGTCCTTACACTGATAGTGCTTTTTCCTTGAAGGGCAAGGCTAATACCCATTTGTCAAGTTTTTTAGAGTAAATCTCTTCTTTCCCATCAGCCTCGTTCAACGGTTTCTTCAGCTTTACGTTAATATTTCTATCGCCTGCTGCTTTAATGAAATCTTCTATGGCCTCCCTCACATCATAATCAATACTATAGCATTTACTAAGATCAATGGTCAGGAATGCTCCTTTAGGTACCCTGGCCAATTCCTTTATAATTGCCCCTTTATTTAAAAAGTTAACATCTTCAGCCAGTGTCATTCTTAATTGCTTTCCACCATTGCCTGTCTCCATATGTAAGAAATGAGAGTTTTTGTAATTACGGATCAAGACCACCGCAGTACCTATACAGCACCCAAGGCCAAGTCCTACCAGTAAATCAACAAATACTATTCCTAGAATAGTTACAACAAACGGTAGAAATTGGTCCCATCCCAGTTTATATGTCTGTACAAATAGAGAAGGTTTAGCTAATTTATATCCAACCATTATTAAAATGCACGCAAGAGCAGATAGGGGTATAAGATTTAGCACACTTGGAAGTAACGCTACACATATCAACATTAAAAGCCCATGAAGGATAGTAGATAGCTTAGTTCTTGAACCCGCTTGAATATTGGCAGAACTTCGAACGATTACCTGTGTGATTGGCAACCCTCCAATCATTCCGGACAGTATGTTTCCGGTACCTTGAGCAAATAACTCCCGATTGGTTGAGGTAACTCTCTTGTGTTTATCCAGTTTGTCAGTTGCCTCTACACATAAGAGTGTTTCTAAACTGGCTACAATCGCAATCGTGACACCTAAAATATAAACTTCTTTATTGCCTAATTGACTGAAATCAGGAAAGGTAAATAGATCAAAAAATGATGATATACTGCCTGCAACCGGCACACTCACCAGGTGCTCTGCCCCAACAGCGTATTGAGGAAAGTAGCTTTTTGTTATAAACTGGCAACAAATAGCAGCTGCTACCACAACTATGGGTCCTTGTATTAAAGTAAATACATTATATTTCTTTGTCAGATACAATTCCCACAGCAACAAAATAGCTACTGAAATAGCAGCGATTATTACCGCTCCGGGTGTTATATGCCCAAGAAGAAGTTTCCACAGTAGTGAAAACGTATTTTCACCATTTAGTTGGATAAAGGAATCACTACCCATCCACTCCTTATCATATCCAAACGCATGTGGTATCTGTTTTAAGATGATGATGATACCAATGCCGGCAAGCATCCCTTTTATAGCCGCAGAGGGAAAAAAATATCCGATAATGCCTGCTCTTGATAAACCAAGTATTATTTGCAGCACTCCCCCTATAACAACGGCAAGTAAAAATATTTCGAAAGACATTGAATGCAGTGCTTCAAATACAACTACAGCCAGACCTGCCGCTGGACCACTGACTCCATGTGCAGAGTCACTCATAGACCCCACAACTATACCACCAATTATTCCGGCAATAAGGCCTGAAAACAGAGGTGCTCCGCTTGCCAGGGCAATTCCAAGGCACAGCGGTATGGCTACAAATAACACAACAAAGCTCGCTGGAATGTCTTCTTTAA
>CAYTGO010000014.1:51781-52076 GCA_964437425.1 uncultured Candidatus Scalindua sp. | reverse complement strand
CACAGCGGTATGGCTACAAATAACACAACAAAGCTCGCTGGAATGTCTTCTTTAAGGTGAGAAAGCATTCCAAATTTATTTTTGCCAGTTTCTGTCTTAATCATTTATATCACCTCCAATAACATCCAGATATCTTAAATTTAAGCCCACTATCGTATTTAATATTTTTTGAAAACATGCTTTATCAGGTATTGGCATACTCTTCAACAGCTCATTTTACTCAAAAGAGTCCTTACTCAATCTTCCCTTGCCAGTTAATACCATTACATATAAACAAAAAAGGCCAACGCCACCG
>CAYTGO010000014.1:4231-51681 GCA_964437425.1 uncultured Candidatus Scalindua sp. | reverse complement strand
GTGAGAACCTTTGATGGGCATTGGCCTACTCTTCAACAGTCCCAGCTACTCACGGAACTCTTGCTCAGTCTTCCCTTGCCAGTTAATACCATTACATATAAACAAAAAAGGCCAACGCCACCGTTTGTTCCCTTCTTAGTGAGAACCTTTGATGGGCATTGGCCTACTCTTCAACAGTCCCAGCTACTCACGGGACCCTTGCTCAGTCTCCCCTTGCCACTTCTTGAATGCTAAATATTGAAACTACTTACTAAAACAACATGTTTTCATCCACAACAGCAACCTCTGAATTTACATACAATCATAATTCCCAGAATGTTCCATTTATCTCAACATGTTTTTTTGCCGGAACACTAGAGAATCGCATATTTCTTGAACGGTTACAATAAAAGCCTTCAAAACCTAAACTTTTTCTAGATTTAAACACAAAAAAAAGCCGAAATCATTCCGTACTCTTTATAAGAGTACGGAATGATTTCGGCTTACTTTGCAACGATTCTTTTTTACTTAAAGAATTCTTACGTAGTCTTCCTTTAATTTTAAGAAAGTATAATTTAAAGAAATATAAAAATCAAATGTTTTTTTGTGATCTTGCAATTTTCAATGTATTTGCTTTACCTTTAAATCTTTAAACTAAAATAGCACACTGTTCTCAGTAATTTTAGATGTCCTCTCTGGTTTCTTTGACATTTGGATTTTACTTTGATACAATTTTATTTTCAATTAGCTGACAACAATTTATTGCACTATCCCTCCATGTATTAAAAACTTTGGTATATACCATTGTGCCGCAATTATTATGCTTTGGAATTTCTGAATAGAATTTACTTTTGATATAAGGAATAATACTGTGACTGCCGACAAAACAAATTTATATATAAACAGTACAATGCATATTCTAATAAGACTGTCTCAACTATTCTTCCTTTTTGCATCCCTGATTACTCTCATATTTACATTGGAAGTTAATGCTGCTGAACAAACAATACCTGGAAATGCAATAATGGAGAGTGAATTTGAAAAATTAAGTAAGAAGCGCAAAATAGAACGGGAGTTTCATCTTTATGCAATTGATGGTTATCAGAAAATGGCTGATGGAAACTCAATTTATATCTGGGGATTTACCCATGCAAAAAATTTTGCTGATGTTGGAGAGATTAAAACAAAGGAGGATAGAGATACTAAATTATTACCACTAAAAGTACCAGGAGATGAAATACGTTTAAGATCAGGTAAAAACTACGTTATTGTTCTCCATAACGCCGGATGGTATGAAACGGAGGAACACTCTGGTGTTAATAATGTTTCGCACACTATTCACTTTCATGGTCTGGATTTAATTCCATACGTTGATGGTGTCCCTAAGTTGCCTTATCCTGCAGTGTATCCAGGTGAGGTATTTAGGTATTTACTGACAATACCTGACGATATTGAAGGGTCATATATGGGTCATTGTCATGTTGATTCAACTAACCATATAATGGCTGGAATGTATTTCCCATTAATTATTGAAAAAAAACCTAAGCGGATTTACGGTTATAAATATGACAGAGAATACACCATATTTTTTAGTGAAATAGATAGTCAATATATGGAAATGCTTAGGACCCTTGGCCATATAAGACGCGCATTAGATTGGGAGTCAGATTATTTTATGATCAATGGCAGGATATTTACTGATAACCTAAAGAACCCTTTCTCTACCGTTAATGACCCTGGAACAAGAATTGTTGCCTACGATGGCGAGACTGTTTTGATCAGATTAATGGCTATAGGATACGACCATATCTATATATGGCATCCACACGGGCACCACGGTTTAACAATTGGCAAGGATGGAAGGAAGTTAAAATCCCCATTCGAACATGACTCCTTACGTATTGGATCCGGAGAAAGATATGATATCCTCTACAAAATCCCAGAAGCGACTTCAAAGAGAATATGTCTATCTTGTAATATTGGACCGGGTATAAGCATTGCTCATGACCACAACATGAAAGGCATGGTGAGTGCTGGTGTTTATCCACACGGAGCTATGACAATTTTTGACATAAGATCAAAACATTAAAAAATTCAGAGTAATTGATATAATACTTTGAACGAGCAAAAGCCACACTTGGGCTGGAACTATCTCTATTTACATGTTTGTAAGTAATACCACTCTTCTATATTATCTTTATTATGAATACCATAAAGGCTCCAATCATTTTCCCTTCTCAAGTCTTTCTATAACATCCTTCATATTCTCTGCAATGTCATCTGCTGCTTGAAGATGAAAATTTGATAAATATTCTGCTGCTTTTTCAGTACTCGTATCTTTAAGGAGGTCAGGCGATTTTAATTTCATACGGTACATAATACCTTTCCACTCCTGTGTACTCAATAAGCCTGCTTTTTGTTGAATTCTGTCTCCATTATGACATATAAGGCAATGGTTCTTAATAAGAAACTCTTTTGTTGTGGTATCAAATTCTTTAGCCAGCTCCTCTAAATCTACAGGTGCTGGTTTTAACTCATTAAGATGGTCTTTAAGCCATTCAACCACTGCTTTCATTTCTTCTTTAGTAACAAAATGTTCTTTTCGATTGGCAAATGCAATTATCCGGATCCAGTCACGTACACCTCTATCTGGTGAAAAAACAATTCTATTAATATTGTGACATTTAGTACAGACCGTTCCAATTATGCGTTTTGCGTCTATTTTTTCTTTTTCTATGTTTGTCTTTTCAGTTGCTTCAGCAGTTACGTTTATAACAGATCCCAAAAGAACAATTACAATAAATCCAATTATCCAATTATTATTTGTTTTGTTCAATGGGCATCTCCCGCCTGTTTAAATTATTGCACTTATTACGCAGTTATTATTTCTGCCAAGATTGGGTAGCGAAATTTTATAATCAGAAATTAAACTGAATTCCACCAGTAATGTTGATCGCCATATCATTATCTCCGTAAACATTCCTTAAATCCTGGTTAGTCTTATAGATCGTACCGGATGCATCGATGTTAAGTTTATCTGTAAGTTTATAACGTGCTTCCATGTTACACTCAAACCCTAATGTATTACCCAGATTATCCGGTATGCCTAACGCCCCCAGAATCGCCTCAAGGGAATCAGTTTCTCTCCACCAGAATTGAGTAAAGTTTGTATCTAAAGAAAGCTTATCAAATGGTTTTGCGTTTAAACCAATATTGACAGCCACTGCACCGGGATTTACAAAGTTAGAATTAGCATCAGTGTCTCTGAGTGAAGTGTAAGGACTATCATGCCTCATGAAAGTACGGCCACCCAGCGCTCCTAATGCGACGCGATCATCTATCATAAAACCTTTAGAGCCCCAGACATCCACATGATCAGAGATTGCATCGAACCCTGTTGCATCACCGTCGAAAGGGTCACTATCACCTGAGACATAAAACACTCCGGTATGAGGAGTAATCTTTCCATTCAGCATTGGATACGAAACGTCAATGTATCCGGCAAATGCTCTTACATTTTGATCTCTCAACGGTATGGCCCCCATTAATGAGACGTTATCCTGGCTTCCAAAAACTCCATAGAGCCCTGTAAGCAGATTTACTCGCCCAATTGGTCCATAAGTGGTAAAACCGACGTAGAACGCTTCTACATCTTCTTCCCTGCCAACACGTCCACGCCCATGATCACCCTCTTCGTCAATGTTGAAATGTATTGACGGTTTTACTGTTGTTTTACCGATGTTAAATTGAAGGTGTGCAATATATACCTGCTGATCACGAAAACTTGATATCTGGTTAAAATCAGAAAGCAGGTCATTTTCCAGCCTGTTAGTACCGTAAAGGCTCCAATCAACCCCCTTATAAGAACCGGTAACGCGCAGACCCAGATCGGTATCATTATATATAGAGCCAATAAAATCAGATTTGTAGTCCTGTATGCCTGCCTTAATGTTTATATTGAACTTCTTGTTGACTGCCACTTGAAGCCATGACTCTTCAAGTGCCAGATCAGTTTCTTCGTCATCGTCTTCTCTTCTAAAAGAATTATTTTCAAGTGATACATTTCCCCTGTCAAGAAGGGCGTGACCACCGATAGCCAGGTGTAACTTCCAACGATCAGGATCAAAGAGTTCTCCGCGTAAAATGGCTTTACCCTCAGTAAATCCCTGTTGTCGTCTTGCAGAACTTGTATCGTTACTCGTCTCATCATTAAAATCGTAGTTGTCTCTCATTTCACTCCAGATATCCACAGAACCAGAATATTTATAATATAACCCTTTAAATATCCCTTTCCCTTTTCTTGCACCTTTTTCTATTTTTGTCACAAGGTACTGATCAAACAAATGTGTTGCAAGGTCATGTTTATCAACATCATTTAGTAGCCCAGGGGCCTTTGTGTACATACGGTCAACAACATGTTCCCATTCTGTCGAATTTAATTCGCTCATTTTTTTAATGATTCTATCTCCCGTGTGACAGTCCAGACAATAATTTTTTATTAACAAATTTCCTGTTTCAGGATCCAGATTCTTTGTTAATTCTTTTGTATCTACTTTTACAGGTTCTAATTCCTGGTTGCTATTAGAAAGGAAGTTACATACATCAACTATTTCGTTACGAGACAGAGTGCTTTTAATTTTTTGATCCATTTCAATATGGCTTGACAATAACTTAAGCCAATCATCAGTTCCTCTTTTTGGTGAATACGCAATTCTGTTAATATTATGACATTTAATACAGAAAGAATTAACAATTTGTTTAGGATTGAGCTCTTCAGAAAAAGCTTCTTCTATTAATTCATCAATATCAAGCTTATCTTCAGTATCTTTCACACTACTTGCAATATTATCTGGTATTTGTATATGAACATTTGATAAATATTCTGCTGCTTTATCAGTATCCGCACCTTTAAGGAGACCAGGCCCTTTTAATTTCATACGGGATAAAATACCCTGCCACTCTTCTGTACTCAATAAACCTGCTTTCTGCTGAATTCTGTCTCCGGTATGACACATGAGACATTTGTTCTTAACGAGAAAATCTTTCATGTCAGGATCAAATCCAGTTGTTAACCCATCTATATCCACAGGTGCTGGTTTCAGCTCTTTACGATTGACTTGAAGCCATTCAATTACTGCGACCATCTCTTCTTTAGTAATAAATTTTTCTTTTCGATTGGCAAATGCAATTATCTGTACCCAGTCACGCACGTCTCGATCTGGCGAATATACAATCCTGTTGATGTTGTGACATTTAGTACAGACCGTTTCAATTATGTGTTTTGCGTCTATTTTATCTTTCCCTATGTCTGCCTTTTCAGTCGCTTTAGCAGTTCCGTTAATAACAGAACCCATAAGAAAAATTACAATAAACCCAATTATCCAACTATTATTTCTCTTGTTCAATTGTACCTTCTCCTGATTAATTTTCCCTCACAGCTTTGCAGCGTTTCATATAAATAAAAAAAGCCAACCCCATCACTAATCCCCTTTTACGAGAACAAATTGACAGGTGTTGGCTTACTCTTCAACGGTTCCTTATTCTTAAGAAACCCTTGTATAATCTTCCCTCACCACATTAAATATTTTATACCTATCCAACAAATAAAAATTTTTTTACTGTCAGTGAATACAACCACAATCTCTAGATTGTTCCCTGAAAAACTTTTTTAGAATTAAACACAAAAAAAGCCGACATCATTCCGTACTCTTTTATGAGTATTTGAAGAAATGATCTCGGCTTACTTTGCAACAATCCTTTGTTACTTAAAGAATTCTTACGCAGTCTTCCTTTTATTTCGTGAAAGTATAATTTAAAGAAATATAAAAATCAAGTGCTTTTTAGTGATATTCCTATTCTAAGTATTTAACTATCTTATGACCTCAATAACGCTTATTCTATTTCGAGCTCTTAAACTTTAATTCAAGATTCCGGTCTATTATGAAAACAATTATCTTCTCTCCGGTTTTTGTACATATATCTGAATGCATACTTGTTACTTCACAACCAGTAATATCAAAAACAATTTTGCCCAACAAAGCCATTCCACTCTCTAATAATTCAACACGAGTCTTTTTTATCAGTTTTGCGCCTTCAGAGGTCTTCGCCAGCTGTTCTTCAGCCGGAGTAAGAACACCTTTAAGCCGTATAAAGATAGCATCCTTTATTATATAGCTAACAGTTTCCCTGGGACCTCTACCCATAAACTCCTTTTCGAACTTAATTATTGACTCACTTATTTTTGCTTCCATTTGGCCTTTTGTTATATTTTCCATAATTCGCATCCTACAGAAATAATAGTTATTTGTCTACTAACATAATTATTTAACTTTATGCGTACTTTGCGTGTTATCTTAACGCCCAAACCGTGCTCTGGTGAATTGAGAATTCGCGAAAGGAACTTACAAAGAGTTCCTGAATCGAGTTCAGGCCAGATGGGTCACAAATTTTTTATATACATTGTTACTTAAAAAAAATGCAAGAATGAAAAAGAAGTTTAGCTCTTTAGAAATTCGATTGCACGCTCTTCCGACCAGTAGCTCTTATCTTTTTTAAATTGCATAAATCCTACATGGCCACCCGACGCAGGCATCTCTAAATAAACGCTTTTGCTATCTGATGTCTCCCTGACCGGATAACAACCATCTGCAATAAAAGGATCATTGCGTGCATTGACAATTAAAGTTGGAATCTTAATCTCCGGAATAAATCGATTGCTACTGCATTTGTTCCAGTAATCTTCCGCATTTTTAAAGCCGTGAAGTGGTGCGGTATACCGGTCATCATAATCTTTAAAATTTTTTATTAGGTGATAATCGTCATCATTTATCTGGCCGGGCATTAGTTTCATCTTAGCCCTTATTTTCTGATGCAAAGTTACCAAGAACCGCTTCATGTATATTTTATTCTTAAACTTTGCAAGTTCCTGAGTGCTTGCTTTCAAGTCACAAGGAACAGAAAAGACAACGGCTCTCCCTATTTTACTATCAACCCGACTGCCTTTACTACCAAGATAAAGTAGTGATAAATTTCCCCCCATACTGAAGCCTGTTAAAACAATTTCTTTATAAGACTCCATCTTCACAGCATGTTGTATTACACATTCTAAATCATCAATCGTGCCACTATTGTAAAAACGTAACCGGCGGTTCATCTCTCCGGAACAGGACCTGTAATTCCATGCAAGAACATCCCATCCGTTTCGGTTAAGCATCTTCACCATTCCGACTACATAATTTCGATGCGAACTCCCCTCTAAGCCATGAGAAATAATTGCTAACTTATTGCTGCCTGTTTTTGACCAGTCAATATCAAGAAAATCATCATCCGGTGTAAAAATACGTTCCCTCTCATAAAAACCGGTATCAAACTTTCTGAACAACGTTGGATAGATCGATTGTACATGTCCGTTTTGCAGAAACAGTGGTGCTCGATAATTAGATCTGTTTATTAATGGCATTATGTTATTAGAAGAAGGACAATTACAAATGGATTTTATCTCTTATTATCTTTCTATCAAACTATTTATTTTAAGCCCCCAATACCCGACAAGATTTATTACTTGTATCCACCTGCTCACATACGATAGTATGTGAGCATGAGTAAGATAGAAAAAGCAAGTCTGATAGCAGGTTTATTCTTTGGCGCTACCGGAATTATTCTGGGTGCGGTAGGTAGTCATGCCCTGAAAGGGTATCCGGCAGAAGCGTTAAAGTCTTTTCAGATAGGAACCAAATATCAAATTTATCATGCCCTGTTTTTATTGATATTAGGATTATTAGAACGCAGATATCCAGGAAGATTAATGAACCTCTCTATCTTCGGTACAATAGCGGGCACTGTGCTGTTTTCAGGTTCACTCTATTTACTCGCACTTGCAAATATCAAGATAAGCATGATCACTCCTATCGGAGGCATGCTTCTGATTTCAGCATGGATATTGTTATTAATTCAGGTATCAATAACCAAAACACAATCCAAACACATCCCCTCTCCATCAGAAACCGACTGAACAGAATAACGTCCTCATTAATCACGTCAAGAAGCCCATCGGGTAACTCAATAATTTAGAAATTCACTTTTCAGTATTTACATTTAACAGATATTAAACCTGCCTTAAATTAATGGCCTCTTTGGTCATAATTGGCTTATTTATACCATTTTACAGTCAAACATTTTCATGTTTATAGACAATGATTTGCCAGCATGGTCTTACAAACTAAACAGAGACCATATTTAGCATTACATGACAATCAGGATAATGATATGCATGATTTGTCGGTGGTTATCAACCACTAAATTATATCTATTGTGTATTAATAATTTATTTTTTTATTTTGATAATTGTTACCTGGCTTGATTATCAAAATAAAAAAGAACAATCTCTACTATTTTACATAAGTCTTTTATTTATAAGGCATATTTCGATTCAACATGGATTGTAATAACCGATTTTTAGACTCCAGTGCCCCCTCATCATATTGTACATTACTAACTTATTTTACATTTTAAATCTTTTGGTATTAAACTCGCTAAATTAGAACTCTACAAGTAAACCTTGTAAGGATTTGTAAACCGGCCACGAACCCCACTTAACATTTGTAAGCTTTTGAAAATTAGCTAAATAATTATGGGTATAGCATATTACGGAGAAAGATAAATGAAAATATCGATTAAAAATTACATCATATTAATGCTGATTTTCTTTACTTTACTGCCTTTTGTTGCACTAAGGATTATTGCTTACCCCAGAATACAGTCTGATCTTAAGACTGTGATCATGGATAATCTCGAAATTGTTGGGAAGAAGCAGGCGGTGCTGGTGTCTACCTGGATGCGTGAAAGGATGAAGGATGTCCTGGTTGTTGCAGATAACCCTTTTATGGCTAATAGCGTGAATCTTACCAGGAAGGATAATGAGCATGCGGAAACTTTAAGACATTTAGAGATGGTGGTGGTTGAGTATGGATACATGAGTGCTTTTGTATGTAACGATAAAGGATTGGTTACCATTGCAACAATCGAAGAAAGTGTAGGAAGAGATTTATCAGACAAAGATTATTTCAAGAATGCTTTACAAGGACAAACATTTGCAACGAGTATCTTGCCATCTGAGATCTCACTTATGAACGAATTTGATAAGAAGGAGACAGGGATACCAACAATGCTTGTTTCAACGCCCTTGAAGGGTAAGGATGGTAAAATAATTGGTGCTGTTGTATTTAGGGTTCACGTAGGCACCTTGAGCAACATGATGCATAGCCAAACATTCGGAAAGACAGGAGAGACATATCTTGTAAACAAGGACGGATACATGCTTTCAGAACCGAGGTTTACCAGGCATTTAGCAAAGAAAGGTGTTGCGAAAAAAAGGAGTGCACTGAAACTGAAATTAGTTGACCCTGTTACCCGCAAATTAACCCGTGGTGTTGCACAGTGTGTCGCAGGTAAGAATGGTTTTGATTCGAAAGGATATAATGATTATGCAGGCGTACCCGTATTGGGAGTGTGGCGCTGGCTGCCTGAGTATAACTGGGGTGTTATCACTGAGATAGACAGATCTGAAGCTTATGGAGTAGTGTATAACCTAAATTCTCTTGGTGTTGTATTGTTGTTTGGGATTGCTCTTCCCATTGTGTTCTTTGCATATGTTATTGGCAAACGGCTATCTAACCCGATAGTTGAGCTAACTGAGGCGACTGAAAAGATGGCTGAAGGGGATTTGACCCAAAGAGTAAACATAATAAGGGAAGATGAGCTCGGGGTTTTGGCAGCATCATTCAATACTATGGCAAATACTCTGGACAAAAAGACAAGAGAGATAAAGAAATCTGAGAGAGATTACAGGGAATTATTTGATTCTCTAACAGTCGGTATTTATCAGTGTGAGCCGGGAGTTGAAGGAGCGTTTACGTGGGTTAATAAAGCCTGTGCAGAGATGTTTGGCTATGAATCACCGAAAGATATGGTCGGGACGAAGGTAAAGGATATTTATGTAGATCAAGGAGACAGAAAACTGCTCGTAGAGAAACTTGAAACAGATAGAACCTGTAAGGACTTTACATCCTATTGTAAAAGGGCAGACGGAGAGAAATTTTACATTGAACGTAATTCTAACATGGTGAAAGATGATAATGGTATTCCTGTCCGTATCGAAGGAGTACTAAGGGATACTACTGAGCGGAAGAGGATGTTAGATGAGTTGCTAGAGTCTGAAGAGCAGAAAAGGGATCTATTAGATTCGCTTATAGAGGGTATGTATCAATGTGAACCGGGAGTTGAAGGTGTGTTTACGTGGGTCAACCAGGTTTGTGCAGAGATGTTTGGCTATGAATCACCGGAACAGATGGTCGGGACAAAGGTAAAGGATATTTACGTAGATCCTGATGATAGAAGAAGACTCGTCGAGAAGCTTGAAAAAGATGGAATCTGCAGGCACTTTGAGTCCTTGTGTAAAAGGAGGAGTGGCGAACATTTCTACATGGAACGTGCCTCCCATATGATTAGAGACGAGGATGGTAATCCTGTTCGTATTGAAGGCGTACTGAGGGATACTACTGAACGGAAGAAGATGTTAGATGAGTTGCTAGAGTCTGAAGAGCAGAAAAGGGATCTATTAGATTCGCTTATAGAGGGTATGTATCAATGTGAACCGGGAGTTGAAGGTGTGTTTACGTGGGTCAACCAGGTTTGTGCAGAGATGTTTGGCTATGAATCACCGGAACAGATGGTCGGGACAAAGGTAAAGGATATTTACGTAGATCCTGATGATAGAAGAAGACTCGTCGAGAAGCTTGAAAAAGATGGAATCTGCAGGCACTTTGAGTCCTTGTGTAAGAAGAAAAATGGTGAACATTTCTACATGGGACGTGCCTCCCATATGATTAGAGACGAGGAAGGTAATCCTGTTCGTATTGAAGGAGTACTGAGGGATACTACTGAACGAAAGAGACAGGAAGAAGAGTTGCGGGAGTCTGAAGAACAGAAAAAGAGGCTATTGGATTCACTTAGAGAGGGTATATACCAATGCGAACCGGGAGTTGATGGAGTATTTACGTGGGTCAACCAGGCTTGTGCAGAAATGTTTAGCTATGAATCACCGGAGTATATGGTCGGGACAAAGGTAAAGGATATTTACGTAGATCCTGATGACAGAAGAAAACTCGTTGAGACGCTTGAAAAAGATGGAACCTGCAGGCATTTTGAGTCCTTTTGTAAAAGGAAGAGTGGCGAACATTTCTACATGGAACGCACCTCTCATATGATTAGAGACGATGATGGTAAACCTGTTCGTATTGAAGGTGTATTGAGGGATACTACTGAACGAAAGAGACTGGAAGATGAGCTGCGAGAATCCGAAGAGCATAAAAAGCGGCTATTGGATTCAGTTGAAGAGGGTATGTATCAATGTGAACCGGGAGTTGATGGAGTATTTACGTGGGCGAATCGAGCTTGCGCAGAGATGCTTGGCTATGAATCACCGGAAGCGTTGGTCGGGACAAAGGTAAAGGATATGTATGTTGATCCTGATGATAGAAGAAAACTCGTCGAGCAACTTGAAAAAGATGGAATCAGCAGACACTATGAGACCTTGTGCAAAAGGAAGGATGGCGAGCATTTCTACATGACACGCGCCTCTCTTATGTTTAGAGACGATGAAGGAAAACCTGTTCGCATAGAAGGATTAATAAGGGATACCTCTAAATGACCGATATTGGTTTTCTTATTCAGGAGGGCATACACATGGTTAACAGGTTATGGATGGTTAGAGCCAGGGCTTAAGTATATTTTTAGCCAGATACCTGGTCACTTATTAAATGTTCAGGTAAAAACGGTTATATAACAAGTTGACACGGTAAAAAACTATGAAAAAAAACCCCTTTTTTTCTACGTTAAATCGAGATATACCGTCAAGCATAGTAGTGCTTTTTGTTGCCTTACCGCTCTGCCTGGGCATCGCATTGGCAAGCGGAGCACCCCTGTTCTCAGGCCTTATTGCAGGAATTGTTGGAGGAATACTTGTAGGTGCTATAAGTAAGTCCTCACATGGAGTAAGTGGACCTGCTGCCGGCCTGGCTGTAATTATTCTGACTACGCTGCTTACCATGCCATTTGAAACGTTTTTATTGGCCGTAGTCATAGCCGGTATAATTCAAATAATCCTTGGCATCTTGAGAGCCGGAATTATCGGCTATTATTTCCCATTGTCGGCTGTAAATGGAATGCTTGCAGGCATTGGTATCATCATCTTCATAAAACAGCTACCTTTTGCATTTGGTTATGATGGAGAGTGGAAAGGTCCTGATTATCATAACCAATTGAGTGACGGCAGCACATTTACCGCACTGTTACAATTTTTTGAACATATAA
Source organism: uncultured Candidatus Scalindua sp. (assembly GCA_964437425.1). Classification (GTDB taxonomy): domain Bacteria; phylum Planctomycetota; class Brocadiia; order Brocadiales; family Scalinduaceae; genus Scalindua. The sequence continues at coordinate 39,333 of CAYTGO010000014.1, read as the reverse complement.
CAGCCGGGGCAATAATAATTGCTATTGTTTCAATGGGGCTATTGTTACTATGGGAATTGTACCTGTCGAAGAAGCATAAAATATTTAGATTAGTACAGGGACCTATTGTTGTAGTCGCCGTTGGTATTATTTGCCAGTTTATAACAAAGAGTTTTTTCCCTCAATACCATTTAGGCCAGGACTATCTGGTACATGTGCCGGTTGCCAGCGGAGTCTCCTCTTTTTTTGGTCAATTTACCTTTCCTGATTTCAGCCAGATAGGAAACAAAGAAGTTTATGTTTTAGCTGTTACCATAGCGCTTGTTGCCAGTTTAGAAACCCTTCTATGTGTGGAGGCTACGGATAAGCTGGATCCTCATAAGAGAGTTACGCCAACCAACCGTGAACTGTTTGCCCAGGGAGCCGGAAACATAGTATCCGGGATGATTGGCGGGTTGGCTATTACTCAAGTAATAGTCCGAAGCTCTGCAAATGTTCAGGCCGGTGCACAATCAAAAATGTCTACCATTCTTCACGGGGCCTTTCTACTAATATGCGTTGCATTAATTCCGAGTATTCTTAATTTAATACCTTTACCGGCTCTTGCGTGTATCTTATTAATGGTTGGCTATAAATTAGCAAAGCCTTCTCAATTTGCAAAACAATACAAGCTGGGATGGGAACAATTTGTTCCGTTTATTGTCACAATTCTTGGAATCGTCTTTGAAGATTTGCTGATAGGGCTCGCGTTGGGGTGTTGTGTTGGTTCCGCCACGATCTTAATTCGCAACTTCAAAAATTCTCATTTCTTACACATGGAAACAACTGCTAAAGAACATAAAATTAGAATCAGCCTGTCTGAAGATGTTACTTTTTTAAATAAAGGTGCGATCATAAAAGAACTGGCCGAAATACCAGATGATACATACCTGACTCTAGATATGAGTAAATGTGTTAGCATTGATTACGATGTGAGGGAGGCGATAGGAGACTTTGTTATATCAGCGGGGGAGAGAAATATTAATGTAAAACTGCTACAACCACAAAGCGAGACTCCTGAAAAAGAAGATAGTTATTCTAAGAGGCTTGACAAATGGATCTATGCTTTACCGATTGAAAATATACATTCAAAGGATATACAACAGTAGCTTTTCGTCCTCAGTTAAAAATTCTTTAACGAGCACTGTTGCTCTTTGTTTTATCAGGGGAGGAAAATGATGTCAGACAAAATTGAACACGCTATTGAACATGCAAAACATTTGATGCCAGATCAAGGCCCGCTCCCTTTTTTCGTTCACCACAATACCATTCACCATTTTGAAACATACGACTTTTTCGAAGGTGTTAAACAGGCGGGACGTGCTTATGACGCCAAAGCCTTTATGTGCGAAGAAGAATTTCTCCTGGCGTTTGAACGGGGCCGCATTACGGAGCCAGTTCTTCAAAAGAAGATCAAAGAATATATCAAGCATCACAAGCTTACTATTGATCCGATTCTTCTGTTCATGCTCATGACAGAGAAACCGGACACCCGCCAGAAACCGGACAAAAAAATTCAGCAGTTCATAGACGACACCGCGTATCAACGCCCAAGCTATTACAAAGAGGCGGTGCAGATCGAACACAATCGTGACATCGACGAGTTGATGGGCCCTTTTATCTTTAAGTTTCTTCCTTCCTATTTCGACTTCGGCATGTCCTATTGGCACATGCCGAATCGTGAAAAAGGGATGTGGAAGTGTTTTTGTGAAATTTATTCGAAGAGCGCTTTCTTCAGGCCAAATTTCCTCAAGTGTCTGGATCATATTGCCGCAGGGATGAAACAATACCCTTGTGACGAAGCAACCGCTCTTCTGCTTCAACGTTTGGCCATCCCAGATGAACACTTGGACGATTATATTTTCCGCACCCTATATCGCTACAAGGGGTGGGTAGGAACCATTAAGTCTCTGGAAGAGATGCCTGAATGGATTCCAAATCCTGAGATCAAAGCAGTCTTTAAAGAGGTGCTTCCCGTTATTCTCCTCCTTGAACTCGCTGCTGTTCAATCCGTATGTGAGCTTCTAAGCTTGAAAGTCCCGGTCTATAAATCGGAGCCTCTGTATGATCCGAAATTTATTGCTTCTATCGTGAGAGCTTTAGACATCAGTTACTACGACGAATTCCCCAGAGAAGTTACTCAATTTACTGATGAAAACCGTCTGGAGATCTGGCAAAGAGCATATGAGGATACTTTTTATAATCAATTTCTCTCGTCATATCAAAAGTGTGCCATCGAGGATAAACCGAAATACAAGCTTCAGAATTACCAGGTATTCTGTTGCATTGACGACCGGGAAGAATCTTTCCGCCGACAGCTGGAACAGATTGATCCCGATGTTGAGACGCTGGGAGCAGCGGGACATTTCGCTCTTGACATGAGATTTAAGGGAGCACCGGAAAAGCATTACCGCAAAATGTGCCCACACCCCCTGGTGACACCATCAGTGCAGATCTATGAAGAGGCCGAGAAACTCGAAGACGCAATGCCTAAAAAACTGCAGCTTTACGGGGAAGTACAGTGGGTGATCACGCAAGCATCGAAGACCCTTGTCGGGAGTTTTCTGCACACACTTTTCAGCGGTATCATTAATTTTATGCCATATTTAATGGATGTACTTTCGCCAAAGAACAGTTCCAAACTGAGACGTTATCTTGCATCCCACGAACCAAAGACACGATTGATCTACAAAAAAGAGACTCATGAGAATGACGAAGGGTGGGATCTGGAAGAACGAATCGCACGTGCAACGGCAATACTCAAAGGCAGTGGATTATCGGATAACTTTACACCTTATGTGTTCATCCTGGGCCACGGCTCGAACAGCCTCAATAACCCACACGAAGCGGCACACGACTGCGGTGCGTGTGCGGGTGGACGCGGAGCACCCAACGGACGCCTCTTTGCGACAATCTGCAATGAACCGGAAGTTCGTGCCGGGTTGGCAAAAAATGGTGTTGTTATACCTGAATCAACCCAATTTATCGGTGGATATCACAACACCTGCAGCGATGAAGTCCGCTTATTTGATCTTCCCAAACCTGTAGAACCTCGACTGCAAAAGTATATCAACACTATGTACCGCGGAGCAGCTCTGGATGCGAAAGAGCGCTGCAGACGCTTTGACGAAGTGAGGAAAGACAAGTCTGAACAGGGATTTGCCGATTATGCCCACGGTCGAGCGATGGATCTTACCCAGCCAAGGCCTGAATATGGTCACTGCACCAATGCGATTACAATCGTAGGCCCGAGATATCTGACACGAAACCTTTTCCTGGACAGGCGTGCGTTTTTAGTTTCCTATGATTATAAAGTTGATCCGGAAGGAAAATTATTGAGGGGCACCCTTGGCGCTGTAGGACCGGTAACTGCGGGAATTAATCTTGAGTACTATTTTAGTTTTGTCGACAACGAGCATTACGGCTGTGGCACCAAACTTCCTCACAACGTAACATCTCTGGTGGGTGTGATGAATGGTCATCTTAGTGACCTGCAGTTGGGACTGCCCTGGCAGATGGTTGAGGTCCATGAACCAACACGATTAATTATGCTCGTTTGCTGTAAGGTTGAGACGATGGAAACCATCCTCGGCGAAGCATTCGGTTACACCAATCAACCAGGGCACTTTCAATGTCTGGTAAAACACAATTGGATTACCCTTGCGGTTCACGATCAGGATCAGGAAAAAATCTTTTTATGGCAAGGCGGGATGGAAGGCCGATTTGTACCGTTTGAGGAGACAGTGGATGTACCTGAATACGAGAGCAACGATCCGCGATTTTTCCTCGAACAGGATCATCTTTTGTTCGGACTAATTAAATAGGAGACATTCTTTTGGATAATTTTGTGGTTATATATCTTGCGCATTACTTTGTACTATTCCCAATTGCCAAAATACTTTTTATAAACATTCATTATTTTTTCAGTGAACAGGAACGCGAGGAGAACCTGGTCCGAAAACTGGTACACTGGGGAAATGCCAGTGATTTTACTCACATCGCAATTGCCTTGATTTTTCTGGGATTCAACACAATGCCGGTGCGTATTGAATCCTTCTGTCTCATAGGCTGGACCTTCATCGTGCATTGGGATTTCCATACATTTATTTTTCTGTCATTCACGACGACAATAATTGCAGTACTCGGGCATTTTTCCCTCTTTTACCTGCACCGCGACGCGTATTATCATAAGTTCTTCTCCCTCTATTTTATTTTCCAGTTGTCCCTGGGGCTTATCGTACTCAGCTCGAGCACCAACTATATGTTCATGGGTTGGGAGCTGTTAGGTCTCTCTTCGGTGCTTCTTATCGCTTTCTATGAACATCGAACAAACCCGCTCAAGAACGCCATGCGGGTAATGTTTATCTACAAGGTAGGAGACATCTTCATGTTCTCCCTGATCCTGCTGCTGCTCTTCTTCAACATTGAAGACATGGCAGAGTTAATCTCACTCCAGGAACATGGTTACGAGTGGGCAATGGTCTTGTTAATTCTAGCATGTTTCATCAAATCGGGAGTTTTTCCGTGGATATGGCTACCACGTGCGATGGAGGGCCCCACACCGTCAAGTGCGGTATTCTATGGCTCGTTGTCTACACACATTCCAATTTTTGTCCTTCTACATGTCTGGCCCAGAGAATGGTCGCTTTTTACGTATTGGCCTGAAGTGTGGACAATTTACCATCCGGCAAATGCAATCGCCATTGCAATCGCCATTTGTCTGGTTTCCGCATATGTCACAACCCACATGAGCAGACAGCTTTCTGACGCCAAAAATACTATTGCGTACGCTACTATGACACAGCTCGCAATAATTTACATCGAGATCTTCCTCGGTTTTCACACACTGGCTTTGGTACACGTTGTGTCTCACGGAATATATCGGACATTTGAGTTCCTGCGTACTCCTTCGCTGTTACATCATTACCACACTATGGAAACACGCCGTCCGAAGATGACCAAAACAGGTAAACACTTTCGCTTGATACTTCCGGCGAGGCTGAGAGACTGGCTTTATTCACTCACGATAAATGAGTTTGGGTTTTTCTCCCGCTCCTTTGATTTTATTGACCAATTTCTCGGTCTGACTTTTGTGCGTTACGATAGAAAATCTGCGGGACGCTTTGCCGTCATGGTTGCGATTATGTGGGCCGCTTTCAGTATTGTAATCTATATCTTCAATGGCTATCATTTCAACGTCAAAGAGGAACTCCTAACGGCACTAGCAATAGGTTTCACAATACTAAGCTTCTTAAATATGCGCAAAGTGATCCTGTTTTTCCTTAATCTTTTCTGCTCAGTGGTACTCATTTACATAATGCTGATAGACAAGCTTAAGACTGACATAGATCCAATGTCCGTGGTCTCTTTTTCTGACCTTTTTGTTTTATTTACTGCGATAGCCTTATATTCGATTCTTACTTCTTCAAAGGAAAAATATTCTAACTATTCTGCAAAGCTCTCTCGTTCTCCCTTGTCGAATCTCCTGTTATTTGCCCTTGGCCTCTCCATCGTGGATATGCCCGGCCTGTTTAATTTTGTGTTCTGGGAATATCTTGTTCACCACACTGCCACTATTGCACCCTATATGGTCATCAAGGGATTCTCTGTTCTCAGCTTGAACACTCTGCTCGTCTTCCTGTTCTATTTCAGCAACTTCCTCGGGTTCCCCGAACACAAGGCACAGGTGTTGCACCACTATAAGCAGGATACCCTGCATCTCCGCTGGGTACAGAAGCATGCATTTGTGGCACCCAGGAATGCAGAGCACCAGGAAGCACCTCATATTGATGATTCCAGTGGGGTTGAGAAATAGGTGTTACCGGCATGGCTGGTTGCTTTGCCATATTAATCAGTTACTGTCAAATCGGATATTGGGCATAACTTTGTGGATGAGGACGCGATCTCCAAGGCCTAATTTATTGATCCTGTCTTGGATTTCTTGAGCAATTTCAGGGTTCTTTTCTATTATTTGATAAACAGGGTGGTCAATAAGGACGATGAAAAAGGGGTTTTCTTTGTCAAAATGATCACCTCTGCCATGAGAGCTGAAGACAATAGACATATTAATTTCAATACGATTAAAAATATTTTCCCAATTAGAAAGAAAGGGATGAAGAATAAAACCATTTGGCAGTTCCATTTTGCGAAAACCAAAAGCCAGGTCAGGATCTGTCCCCCCAATCAAGTCAATGTAAACGATTTTCTCTTTATGGATGTCAGAAAGTCGTTCCATCTGTTCATCGTAAATATGATGGTCCGGTACGTTAAGCTTTATACTCAATGTTTTTGAAAACAGCTTTGCATGTTCTTCGATTATTCTTTGGGGAAGATAGCTTAATATCTTTTCAGCGATATCCGCTGGTATGTCAACGGTCTCCGTATTCAACAAGATACGTTTTATATCCTCTCTTGCGGCACCGCAATTCTGATGAGAGGAGATAGATTTGACTATGCCCCTGTCACGCAAATTCTGTAAATTTTCAATAAATCTGTTTTCAGGGAGAAGAATATCTATATCGTGTGACAGTGGAAGCTTGTATCCCTCCTGAGAACACAATTGTTGAATTATTTGATAAGTCGGATCACTTGGAACACCATATGCCTTGCGAGGAAGTAAAATCCCGGATCCTGCCATATGGAGATGGTTTCCAACAATACCACCATCCATACAAACCACTTCTCCATCATTATCTAAAAAGGCATGTAATATTAGCGGATGTGCGAATAGGTCATTCAAGACTCTCTTAAATGTATCCGGTGTTACCAATCGAGGAGAGGGAATATGATTCCGGAAATCCTTTAGAGCGTCCACATCTTGATCAAAAGCAAGAGGGGCAACGTAAGACTGCCGGGGAGGGTTATCAGACTGAAACAGTTCTGACCCTTTATAAATTTTTCCCTCGGATGACCAAAGCTCGAAAATACTCATTATTCCCACACATTATATTTCATAACACTAGTAAGGCTTTCTTGTTCAGGATGCGTACCCATCCATTTCACAATTCCCGTCTCTATGTTATACACAGCGCCAACAACTGTTACTCTCCCATCATTCGTTCTCCTTCTGGTTGAAGAACTTCTTTGGAAAAGATCCTTTATTGCCTGCCACACGTTTGCCTCAACCAGTGCAGGGACAAGATCTTTGCCATATAAATCCGGGTAGGCTGCATACACTTTTTGTAAAGCCGGATTGATAGGCGCAATTAAGTCGGGGATACAGCCGTGGACGTCTGCACCTGTGGCAACCGCAGTACACGCACCACAGTGGGTGTGTCCTAAGACTACCATTACGGGTGTATCCAAATGGTCGACCCCATACTCAATAGAGCCGATCTCGTCAGTATTGCAGACATTTCCTGCAACCTTAATTACAAAAATATCTCCCACTCCCTGATCAAATATTATCTCTACCGGGACCCTTGAATCAGAGCAGGCAATTATGGTTGCAAAAGGATGCTGCCCGCCTGTAGTTACCTGTTTTCTCCGTTCTGCAGAAATATCCGAATGATTAGACTGGCCAGAGCTGAAACGTACATTACTCGACTTTAATTTATCAAGTGCTTCAGATGGGTTATATAAATTTGCAGATGTACCGGATGCGCCGGATACACCCATCATACCACCGAAAACCATCAAACTCATTAAGCTGCATATGAGATACTTTGTCAGTACACTTTTCTTCATCTCCACAAATCCTCCTTTTCCATATTTTATAAAAGATTGGATGTGTCCTTTGTATCGGTTTGATTTATCTAACCGTGTTTTTCAAACGCGATAAATTGCGTCGCTACATCAAGAATTACAATGGGAATTTCTTTAGGAAAAATGTAATAATAAATCTATCCAATAGAAGAAGCATAAAAAAACCCACCAGAATTGGTGGGCCTTTTTGTTACACCCCTTTCAGGGATATGAACTTGTTAAAATTTGAGTTAATGATGTTTTCAAATTAATATGACGTCATTAGAACCTACTCATTAGCTAATTCTGTCCTTTTTAAAGTCTTCTTTTATCGTGAATGTAAAGTTGAGTTTTGGCCGCAGGTATATAAACCAGAACGCTATGCCTGCCAGAAAAATCCCCCCAAAAACATTTCCTAAAAATACCGGGATTTGATTTATAACAAAAAATCCTTTCCAGGTAAGATTGGAGAGGTCTAATGTCTTTCCTGCCATTTTCTCTGCAGCGGCAACAACTTCCGGTTGACCCTTTAATATTATGCCCATAGGAATAAAATACATGTTTGCGACTAAATGCTCAAATCCACTGGCGACGAAACCGGCTATAGGAAATACAAGCGTCATGATCTTGTCTGCCACATTTCTTGCACTGAAACATACCCATACTGCCATACACACCATTGCATTACAGAGTACCGCCTTTGAAAAGGCAGTTGTGAATGTTAAATTAACCTTTTTGTTGGCAATAAGCAGTGCCTTTCCACCGACCATATAGTCATAGAACGAAAATTGATTCGCCTTATACACTAAGAAGACAACTAATAGGCTTCCTACGAAATTCCCAATCAACGAAATAGTCCAGTGATCAAAGATTCTTCTCGTCGTAATCCTTTTTTCCAGATATCCAATAAAAATCATACAGTTGCCAGTAAAGAGTTCCGCACCGCCAACCACAACCATTATCAAACCAAGACAGAATACAATTGCTCCGACCACTGCCGTAAGCCCGGCGTGTAGTCCGGAATCACTTATCACTAAGGTGGCAAATTGAGCTCCCAGCGCTATAAAAGCGCCAGCATTAACACCCAGCAAAAATGTGTTCACTGCAGAATCTTTTGCCTTTACACCTGCTACTGCGTCAAGCCGAGCTGCAATTTGTGGGGGTGAATAGGCGTCTATATCATAAACAGTATTGGCTCTTTTTGGAATCTCTACAGGTTTTGTTGCCTTTACAGGCTTCACGGCCTTTGCTGTCTTTACAGTTTTCGCCGATTTAACAGGTTTTGCAACTTTTTTTGTCCTGACAGTTTTTGTCGTTCTAACAGGTTTAGCTGCTCTTGTTGTCCTGGCAGTTTTCGCAGTTTTTCCAGTCTTTTTTTCAGCCATTTTGACCTACTTTCTTACTCTTTGGTGTTCGCAAAAAGACAAACCAATATACACCTGCAACTAGTATAATACCGCCAAATAAGTTTCCAAGGACAACGGGAAATAAATTATGAATTAAAAACCCTTTACCACAAGTAAGGTTTGAAATATCTAATGGCCCCCCATTCACCCTTTCAACAGCCTCCATTACGAAACGGTTACCTTTCAAGAGAAGACCCATCGGGATGAGCCACATATTGACTACGCAGTGCTCGAATCCACAAGCTATTAGACAAGCTATCGGCCAAAGTAAAGACAAAACCTTATCCAGGTTGTTTCTGGCGCTATAACACAACCAGATTCCCAGGCATACCAGAACATTGCAGAGAACCCCTCTGGCAAAAGCAACGCCAAATGTAAGATTAACCTTATCATTGGCAGCAATTACAATTTTGGCTCCAAGCAGATGGTTATGGGCTGTCCACTGTGCGGAAATGTATATCCAGAAAACGATACTCAACGCGCCTATAAGATTTCCGATAAAAGCGATAATCAGATTCCGGGTAAGATCACCACTCGTAATCTTTCCGGCAAAAAAGGACATGGCAATAAGACAATTGCCCGTAAAAAGCTCTGCACCCGTAATTACGATTAGGACCAAGGCCATAGTAAAGGTGACACCGCCAACTAACGCATTTAAACCGAAACTGGAGGTTGCCGTATGTGTTACCATCATCATCAGCTGTGCACCTAATGCGATGAAAACACCGGCAAGAATACTTAGGGCAAGCGTAGTCAGGAAACTCATATTCGCTTTTGATATTCCCACCTGCCCTACTCTGTTTGCCATCATTTTGGGTGCATACGCGTCGATATCAATGAATGGTGTGTTGGCCAGCTGAGTGGTACTTGAAATGTTTTCTACTTCCTTCTTACTCTTATCAGACATAATGTACCGCCTTTCAATATGAAAATAACGGAATGCGCAGAAAAAGCAAAGTGTTGGTTGCGTATGTGGGTGAATCGCAAATTGAGTACCTAGATTTCAAGAAAGTACCAGTTCGATATTTTATCTGATAACTTATTATTACCGCCAGGTGCCAATGCATGCAATATGAGAAAATTTCCAATCCATTTGAGCTTACTCAATATCATAAATGCAATAGACTTATATAAATTTAAAACCTGAGTTTGTATTTATTGAAAAAACTCTTCACTCTAAATTTACAGCATACAAAAAAATAAAATTATTTTAAAAGCCTGAAATTTTTATTCCAGTATTCCAGTAATACAGCGTCTTATTTCAGCCATATTATGGTATATTTTAACATTTCACCAAATATTCAATCTTCTCACTATATTTTTATATATTTATATAATAAGAAGTTATGAGTATGTACCCTACTCTTTTTCATATGTTATCTGAAGCTCTGATATTATTAGAGGCACAAAAAAAATAATTCTAAACAGTGGTTCATATTCGCCTTTTTTCTACATAAAAAATATTTATATTTCGAGATTACCCACTGAGACCTCAAGAGCTGCCAATGCACGCCAGGTACTTTCTGGCAGAATAATCCAATAGAGGCCTTCCCAAAGATAAGCGTTATAGAAAAGCTGACAAGGAAGTTGTTAAAAAAAGTGGACATATGATGCAAAATAAGGTAGTCATATCACAAAAGAAACCATTTTAACGTCTCTTTAGAGAACAGAAGTAATTTTCTAGTCTTGTTTAAAGGAGGAGAAAAATGTCTTTAAATGCCGGTTCTTATTGCCTTGATACAAATTCCGGGAGTTTGAATGTCTATACTTTCAAAGAAGGTTTACTGAGTAAATTAGCACATGACCTACTGATAGATATAACTGATTTCAAAGTTAATCTGGAAGTACCGGAGACAGGTTTTGCTTCAGGAAGCTTGGAACTGGAGATACAGGCAAATTCTCTGAAAGTAATTTGCGCCCTGAAAGATGGCGAACGAACAGATGCGTTAAAAGAGAAAGATATAGCGGATATTGAAAAGGATATGGGCGTCAAAGTATTACATCCGGATAAATACCCTACTGCAAACTTTTGCTCTAAAGCTATTCAGGAAAAAGAGGGGGGCTATAAAATAAATGGAGAATTAAGTCTGCACGGCGTTACCAAATCCATTGATTTTGATATAGACACCAGTGGTGGAAATCTAAAGGGAATGATTACCTTACTCCAGAAAGACTATGGAATAAAACCTTTCAAAGCGATGATGGGTACGTTGAAGATAAAAAACGAAATTAATATTGGTTTTGATCTGTCTTTAAGCTGAACCTGAATCGGAAAGTACCATACCTATCACTATTTACATCAACAACAGGGAACGTCTCCTTCGTCTGAGGAGCTACAACTGTATGGTGCATTATTTCCGTCATTTACATTAAATATCGTAAACTGTCCCGTATAGGGCGGATTACTTAATTTTTCTGCAGTATCCGTACAGACCTCGACAGGTTCGTTTCTTGGGAACAGGTGGCCTTCCTCATCCGTTATCGCCTTGTACGGTCCGTGGTAAACGGCTCTCTGCCCGATGTAAACACAACCCTCTTCCTTTTCAAACTTATACCCACGCAGTGTTACGGAATAGAATGAGTATCCTTCCACCTCTTTCCAGAACACCTTCGACAGTGTCTGGAGTCCGTAAAAACCGGCCTGTTCGAGATAGGCCATAAATTCATCCTCCGTAAGAGCACCACTGATACACTCACCCCATAACTGTTTGTTAAGTTTAAGATGCGGTGGAGTCTCAACCTGAGAGACAATATCAGATATTACAATTCTGCCGTGGTCTTTCAGGACACGCCACATTTCACTGAAAACCGCTTTTTTATCAGGCGATAGATTGATGACACAATTCGACGTAATCAGATCAACCTTACCATTATCGACCGGAATATCTTCCAGAAATCCTTTTCTGAATTCCACAATATCGTAGCCGAGATTCTTTGCCACCAACTTTCTGTTTTCGTTGGCAACCTTCAGCATCTCATCTGTCATATCAATTCCGTAAATCTTCCCCTTCGGACCGACTTTTTTGGCAGCAATGAAACAGTCAATCCCTGCGCCCGCACCCAGATCTACCATAGTCTCTCCCTCAGAGACCTTAGCAATAATCGTCGGACTCCCGCATCCATAAAACCTATCCAATACCTCCTGTGGAATATGGCTGGTATCTTCCTCAGAATTTTTAGTCGGGCAGCATAGTTCTTCCTGAGGCTCTTCCGCTGCTTTACCATAAAATTCACGCACAATACTCCTCGGCTTATCAACATCAAAAGAGAGTACACAGTTGGAATGAAGTGTGTAAACAGATTGTGAATCAGCAACTTGTTGATCAGCGCCACAGATAGCAGCGCCATCACCCATCGATCTTAAAACAGTGGGAGCACTGAATCCTGTTTTTCTATCCTGCATCTTCTTCCTGACTTCGGCAAGCTCAAAGACAACATCCTTTGTTATCTCCTTGTGCAGATCGCAATAAGGATCAAGAGCATGTATGCCTACGCCCTCTGGAAATCTATCAGACTCCAGCTTGAACCCGTTCTCTGAGTAAAAGAATGAATGTTCAATGTCCCCGCCTCCACATATAAATTTAATATGACACTCCTTACACTTATCCTTATTCTGAAGTGTCGCATTTCTGAACGCCTTGCTCATATTACTGTTTTCCCAGATTTCCCTGAGTGTGCTGTCAAGAACATTTCCACATCTCAGACCTGCATGACCGGCAAATGAAGCAGACGGATAAACATCTCCGGTTGAATACACACACATACTGTCGTAACAGGCATTCCCTAGATCATACCGTGTGCCTCTGCTACTGTTTGCCCTGAATTTGTATGAGTCATGGTTGTCGACTGAAATACCTGATTCCCTGGCGACCTCCTTCACTTTTCTCGTTACTTCAATCACCTTATCTATCGGAGGAATGGAGTTATTTCCATTGTCAGTGATCCTGCCTCTTTTGTGAGCCCACAAAAGATGGTGAGTTTTCACGCCCGACAAAGCAAGCAATTTTGTCGTTTCCGGTATGTCATCTATGTTGCTGTTCGCAACGACCGTTGTTACCGTTGGAGAAAATCCTGCGCTAACAATACTCTTAATCCCTTCAACTATCAGATTAAAACTACCTTTGCCTCTTAACGGATCGTTGATCTCCGGTTTTGAACCATCAAGGCTTATCTGGATCTTTAAGAGTTTCTTATCAAACTTTTGTAACTTTTCTATAGTTTCGCCCTTCAGGAGCGTTCCATTCGTAAGTATTATAAGTTCTGACTTTTTTTGATTGCAGATGTAATCGATAAGTTCAAAAATGTCCTTTCTCATGAGGGGCTCTCCACCCGTGAAGTAAAAGCGGGATGTTCCCAATACCGCAGCCTCATCAATAATCTTTTTGATGCTTTCTGTTGACAGACCTCCATCCTCATTTGGTGATGAATTAACCAGGCAATGTGAACATGTCAGATTGCATGAATTATTTGTATGTATCCACAACTCATTGAGCCTGTCCGCATGAATGAAATCCGCACGCCCTGTGTAAGCAGCCTTCTTTACCGGTTCTGATGACAGAAATTCAGACCTAATCAGATCCTTTAGTAATGTGTGAACCTCCAACCATGCCCTGGTGTAGTCCATATCAAAATTGTTTGCATAGTTGTTCATCAGCTCCTTAACATTTTTGCAATTCTTAATGTCGTCTATAATCTGGCTACCCCTTTTATCAGTAATAATCCAGTTAGGCATCTCAGGATCGAGAAACAGGTGGAGCGAGTCTTGTTCTATATGATAATAATCAGGTGCGTAAAAAACCGATTTTTCATTAATTTCCATTTTAACCTCTACCTCCAACAAAACATTATGCAAGAAAAAGTAAAGCAATACAACGAAGACGCTAAGTCACCAGCTCGATACTGTCTTTAGCAGCTCTATATTTTGACGGCAAACCCGTTTTTAACCATCCATAAATCAGCAGGACATAAAATGGAAGATATTCAGGAAGCTTAAGCCAGTGTACCTCCTTCCATACCCATTCGTCATTATACCATATCATTTTAGAAAACAGTTCATGGTTCATGAAATAGTAACAGACAACCGTTCCTGTCAGGATAAGCCACGCCCGGTTTTTGTTAAAACAGAGAAATGGGATAATCCATGTCAGATACCATGGATGCAATGTCGGAGCCAATATTAAAAAAGTCCCAATAGCGACGAAAGCATAATTTAAGACAAAATTATTCATCTCTATATTCCCTCTTTTTTCACTTCCTGCGTTAGAAAGAAGATAATGTCCATTGTTATCTGTAATGAAAAGATTTGAATGTTTTTTATATAAAAACAGAAGGGCCGATCCAAAGATCAGTGCCGTTACTATTTTAGACGCCAGAGGAGAGCCGATGCATAAACAGAAAATCAGAAAATGAACAGAATCGTTAAAATGGTACTGAGTCCCAAAATGAAGAAGAGTCGAAAACAGCCCCTTTCCGGCGCTGATATATGGCAGGTATAAAGCGGCAATAACGGCAAACAGTACTACAACATATTTAAGTTTTTTACCCGGAATTAGAAAAGGCACAATAATGACGAATACAAATTTGGACATTACTGCCAGGGCAATAGAAAAGACTGTTCTCAAATTTTTTCTAATCGCACAGAGATATAGTGCGAGTATAACAAGAAATATCTGAAGGGAATCGCAATGGCCCCTTGCAGCAAAACTGATAAGGATTAACGGGCTCCATGCATACGTTAACACATTAAGTGGATCTTTTCCCATAACCCTTAAAAACTTCATTAAGATGAAAATTGACAGCACATCAAAGATCAGGAAAACCGCCTTCATTGATATTATAGAGTGTGAAATATAATCGGCGGCAGCAAACACCATAAGCGTAAGCGGTGGATATATCGTAGACAGATGCTTATGATTAATGCCTGAGAAAAAGCCATCCCTGAGATGTTCCAGGCTGGAAGCCTCCGGTGGGTGAGAGTAAGGGCTTATCCCGTTTAACTGTAATTTCCCTTCCCACAGGTAACGATATATGTCGTCTGAAGGCGCAACCGGTAAAAGTGTAAGTCGAAACATCAATGAAAAAAGAATAATAGCCCAGAGAACAGTCCTCGAACTGCTGTTATCCTGTTCATCTGTCTCTGCATTTTTTGAAATATAGAATATGGCAAATATATACGTAATAAAAGAGGCAGTATACAAAATGGCAAAACAGGGAATATTCTTTTTTATATCACCGCTGTAAGCGATTGCAATGCAAAGGATTTCAATAATAAATCCTGCTATTAGAATGGTTATTAATTTCCTGTTCATGTTTTGATAGAGTTCGTTCGAAAGGAGTCCTGATTACTTTTCAATTTCCAAATACATCAGTATCGTGGAAGTAATCTGCCCAGACAAACCAGTAAACATTTAAAAAATTGACTGACTGAAGCGTTTTGCCCATCATATCCCCTTTTAAGCCAACCCCGTTTTCCAGATCCCAGGTAGTGTTTGTTACGTTGTCCGTCGTATCACTCTTATTCTTCTCAAAATCAATTATTACTTCACCAACCTGCCTGTCATATACCTTAATCGTACCGGTATCACTATTCCTATAAACCAGCAGATTCATACCCTGAAATTCATCAGTTATTATTGCCGTCTTGTTAAACAGATGGAATGGATAAGCTTTGTATTTACCATCTACTTCTATTCCAATAACGTTTGTCTTAATACTCAGCCTTGCATCTATATTTCTGGCAGGAAAAATACCTGTTTCTTCGTTTTTATGGTAGCTCCCATAAGCATCATGACCAATTGTCCTTGAACCGTGAAAAGATAGTACAAGTGTATCCGGGTGTAGTTTTTTCCATGCACCCCACTGTACTTTTTGACCTCCCGGAACGCTATTAAGCTTCTTTCCCGTCAACTCACCATCTACGGCCTCGCCATATGCAATTGGCCAGAAGGATTCTGTTTCGTAATCAAACATCACAAGTGTATTTTTGAGCAATTTGCCGGAAACGCCAAAAGTATATTCTTTATCATCAATTTCCCGGTTATATATAACGGCAAGATTCGCAAGCGGGCACCAGGTAACGGCAAAAGCCGTATCCCCGATTCTATCATTTACTATTTCATGATGGTTCAGGAGATATAAAGAATAAGCACGGCTCTCACCGTTAATCGTTATGCCGACAACCGGTTCATTGTCATCCAGACCGGCTTCTTCCGCAGGAACAAATTCGGGATTTTTTATAGCAGGTATTGCGTCACGGGGAAGTACGTATTGTATTTCATTTTTTATTTGTGAAGTGTCAGCACCGGCCCAACACAAACTACCACTAGAAACCAATTCACACAACACTATGTAAAGCAAGCAAAGATGCTTTTTACTAAAAAAAAATTCAATCAGCATTTTATTGTTTCACTAAACTTCTGAAAGAGAGAGAGTATGCCAACGTAAAGAAACCCGATCGCATACATCAACAAAAAAGGTCCGAAGACAAATTTTTTATTGCTTGTATATTGCATAAACCCCATAAAGCAGTAAGCGCTTAAGAGTATTTCACTGATGAAGAATACCTGCAATGGCAATGAGTAATTTTTTACCAGTAGATTCCTGCCTCGTTTGATCACACCGTACTTGGGTGTTCTAATAAAATCGCTCTTGATATTAAACAGCGCTTCGAGCACCGCCTTTGTGTTATTAATGGCAATACCACACCCTATAACCATAAGTGCAGGAATAAACATGCATCGTTTCAGCCAATCCTTATAACCCTTTTTTTGAGAGACTATGTATAGAAATGTAGGAGCAAACGCTCCCATCGATATTAAAAGTATCAAGATTATCATCGTTAAGGAGACTGACATATTACTCATCTGCACTTTTAATAAGACGATGAGAGGAAAGGAGAACAGGGCAAGTATAATCATCATCGGATGGACCATGTACTGGTTCAGATGAATAAATGCCTCTACCTTCTTTATCAGGCTATCGTTCGTCTTGAATATTTGGGGCAGAACCTTTTTCGCTGTCTGAATTGAACCCTTTGCCCACCTATGCTGTTGAGATTTGTAAGCATTTATATCAACCGGCAGTTCTGACGGCGCGACAACATCAAACAGGAATTTAGTATTCCACCCTTTCAATTGAGCCCTGTATGACAGGTCCAGATCTTCAGTCAGGGTATCAAAAGTCCACCCCCCCGAGTCAATAATCGCCTCCCGTCTCCAGACCCCGGCAGTTCCGTTAAAGTTCATATATAATCCGTTCCAGGTCCTGGCGCCCTGCTCGATAATAAAGTGACCGTCCATGCCAATGCTCTGTGCTCTTGTAAGGAAAGAATAATTTCGATTTATGTGTCCCCATCGTGTTTGAACAATGGCGACTTTGGGTCTTTCATAAAAGAATGGAATAGTGTCATAAAGGAAATCTTTATCCGGTACAAAATCGGCATCAAAGATTGCCAGAAACTCACCTTCAGCCTTTTCCATGCCCAGATTTAATGCCCCTGCCTTAAATCCATCTCTATTGTCTCTGACAACATGTTTAATGTTAAGCCCTCTCGCACTGTATTTATTAACCAATGCAGAAACAATGTCCTTTGTTTCATCATTAGAATCGTCCAGCACTTGTATTTCATGAAGCTCTTTCGGGTAATCAATATTTACGACAGCCTTAATTAAACGCTCTACCACATGCCTTTCGTTATAGACGGGTAATTGTGTAGTAACTTTTGGCAACATATTTTTGCTATGATTTGACCAGAATTGCTTAAGAAACTCCTGATTCCCGGATGTTTCCTTCCTGACCTTTCTTAAAAAGAGGTAAATCATATAATAATTATTTATGCCATAGAGGAAGAGCCATATCGCTGCGGGGCAGTAGAAGATAAGAATTATTATTAATAATGCTTTATCCATGAATTGTTATTTGATTGCACTTTCAAATAAAAGCATAGCGACTCCTTTAAAGTTGTCATTCGCACCGTTTGAATACGCGAGAAAACAGGTCGCCAGGAAGAGAATTATTAAGATAGCCATCAGAAATCAACTTCTACATTCAGGGAATCCAGAAATTTATTAAATGCCGTAAAGAGCTCCATCACGCCAAGGACTTCATTTAATTCCTTCTTATTAGGCACTTTTACTATTTGATCAAGCTATATGATTACTCAGGCCGTTCCGTGCACGATTTTTCTCCTGGACCAGGCAATGATGCCTTTGCGGTACCACCCGCAGTCTCCTCTTTAATCAGGGTATCTATGTCAGAATAAGGATAAATCGTCAGCGCATTATTTTGTTGTAAACCACCGGTATCAGCAGTTGGACCGTAAGTGCTGTAAATGTCGCGTCCCAACATTCGTAATAACATTGTCTGTTGGCCACGGTGATGTGCAGTGTGAGCAATTCTTCTGGTAACAATCCATGCCCGTGACTTATTAAATTCAAAGAATTTTACCTCTTCCGCCCACCAATTATTGTCCTTCTCTTTTAAGGCCTCTACACGTTTTCCTGAATCCTCCGCATAACGCGTAATGAACTCCAGGCGTGTTTCATTTTCCGGCAATGGCGGCGCTCCGACATCAACCCCAAGCATCGCAGTAAACCACTTATTCTCACCCATACATTGGTGGACCATATGCTCAAGCGCATTCCTCCCGCGCTTATCAGTGGGATGTGGACGCGCTGAAAGGTCTTCGTCTTTGAACGTGCTCCATGTACTCAGCGTCTTCGCTCTCTCTGTCTCGTATGTATCTATTAAAAAATTGTAATCCATAAAAGCCCCCTTTCATTATTAACTACCAGATAAGTTAAAGGTCCTGCTTATTTTTAGTTTAGACTATTTTACTCTTCGTTTAATAGAGTATCTATAAGTTTTTCTGCAACACCGGGATTAAAACTTCCGAAATGTTGAAAACGGATTTTTCCCTTCTTATCAATAATCGCCATTTCAGGAGTACCGCGGGTGTGATATCGGGTCATTGTCTCCGGCAATCTCTGATTAGCGACTTGATCATCAACTCCTACCGGGTAGGTTATATTTTTTTCTTTAACGTATTGCTGCAGTAGTTTTGGAGTTTGTTGAGAATGTCCTTCAAAGACGGTGTGAATGCCAACCATTTGAATATCTTTACGACCGTTATATTGTTGGCTCCATTTCTCCATAAGTGGTCCTGAAAATTTGTTACATCCGGGACACCATAATTGAAAGAAATCTATTACGACAACTTTACCACGCAGACCCGCAAGCGTAATTCCGTTACTATTGATCCACTCGGAGATTACCCACTCCGGAGCCTGATTATCAGAAGAGTCCGCTTCGGCTTTTTCTGTCAAAAGAACAATTCCGTACAAAATAATCCCTGCAACCAACAGTTTTTTTGACCAACCGCTATGTTCCATCTTACACACTCTTTACTTTAAATATAAGCAGGCTCTCTACCAGCGGCAAAGAACCTACTTATATTCACTGTAATTTTTATTAAGTCTCTCCTTCAGCGCTTTCCCAAGTAACGTTGCCCTCTCTATTGCATCCGGCTGTTTTTCCAGACACGGTATGATATCTGGTGTAATTTTTGCATTCTCGCCGAAAAACCTCTTCACGCCACTTACGCTACAGATTTCACCATAGCCACACGAAAAACATGCAACAGCACCTTGCGCGGCTACAGCACCTACACATTCGATCTCGTTATAATCAAAGAACCCCTTGATATCATTACCTGCTATGTCGTACATTTTCATGTCTCTTCCGGGCATTTCCCACTCTCCGCCTCCTCCTACAGAAACAATAGCTCCAATCTTACCGGAAAGTCTCATGCCGCCGTGTCCATCTTTGTCGTGCCTGAAACAGTAAAACCGCTCGAGAAAGGAGTGTGTAAGGGCGTTAAGTCTCCCGAAATAATTAGGGGCGCCAACAACTATTGCATCAGCTTCCAATACCTTGTGCATCAAGGGAATATAATCATCTCTAACCTTACATACATTATCATCAATACAACCCAGGCAGCATATGCAGCCATTAATTGTCATGCCATGTAAAGATATTAACTCTGTTTCCAGGCCGGTTGCATCCAGGACAGTCTTAACCAATTCTTCTGTTGTGTGGCTCTTTCGTGGACTGCCACTAATACCAAGCACCTTCATTCTTGTTATTTCTCCCATATAACTTGTCAATAGATCCAGACACTGATTATAAGCTTTTTTCTGCTCATATCAATATCCAATCCATACTGAAATTTTTCTGGGAAGGGAAATGCGTGATATAACATTAGTCCACTTAGGCGAACTAGCCCTACGAAATATCAGGCTAGTGCTTTCAGACTTCGAACGTACTATGCGGCTAGAAACAGGCTCATTTTCAACTCTAATTTAACCATTTTTCTAAAACCTCTTTGCTCGGAGGCCGGTTGTCCCTGTATCGTATCACTCCGTTCTTATCCAGGACTATATTTAAAGGTATGCCTACAACTTGATACAACCTTGCTACGTCTGCATTAGAATCAAGTGCAACAGGATAGTTTATCTGGTTTTTTCCGATAAAAGAGCTGACCTTTTTTTTACTTTCCTGAACGTCTATCCCCAACACCTTAAGGCCATCATTATTCCTTAAGAATCGGCACCTCATGCCTGCATGAAGGACACCATGTAGTACCAAAAACCAGCAGCGTAACCTTATCTTTCGAAAATGAGTCCAGTGCTATCTCCTTTCCTTCAACGGATAACAGCTCAAATGGGGCCGCCTTCTGCCCTATGTCAACACCTGTTTCGACTTCGGCAAATACTATATTTGTACCGGATGCTGAAACACATATCACAAACGCACTTAATAAAATGACTGAAAATATTCTCATCGCAGTGTTCATATTCCACCTCCATTCTCTTTTCAACTTTACACTTCAAGTCTTATTTAACATTTTTAAGATTTCATCATTATCTAACATTGAGACGACAACATACTGGCTGCCGGCATTTTTCCATCCCATAATCTTACAGTGACCACAATATCCTTCATCGTAATAAACGACCTTCTCATCTACGGATATTTCTTTCATCCCTGAGAAATCTATATTATCTCCTGATCCAGAATCAGGATTACAAAATATCATAAATGAAATCGGAACCTCATCACGCATATAAAAAACTTGAGATACCTTTACGCCATCAATTTCAGACAATGCCGCACCGACTAACTTTGCATCATCACCAATTTCAGGTAATACGATTTTTGAATTGGTCTGGTTCCGGAGATATTCCACAACTGCCGCAGGATCCTGTGAACGGATATCCAGATCGAGTTGCTGCATCATATAGCTGTGATACTTCGATTCCGCAAGAAAAAGAACGTCATCCTTCTTTGAACTACCCGGTATCACAAAAAGGCAGACAATCATAATCATCGCTGCCACAATACCCGCAACAGGCACCAGACGTCTTCCGAATAGTAAATTATTCACAAATTGTACAAAGAAGTTAGGCCTCTCTTCTGCTCCTCTTAAAACCGCTTCCGTAAGATAATCAGGAGCCTTTACTTCACAAACAGCTTCTCTTACCCTGTTTTGAAGCAGCCTCTCCTTCTCCATTCTCTGGCCACATTCACAACACATATCTAAATGTGCCAGCACCTCAATGTTCTTCTCCACATCGAGTTCATCATCAAGAAAGGCATAAAAATATTTTCTAGCGTCATTACAATTCATTTTTCTCTCTCACTTTTTGATAAGATTAACGCAACTTTGATCACGTTCATCCTGTTATCCTGTCTATTTTTTTTACTCTCTTCCATAACCATGTTTTTTTGCATAATCGGCCAGTTTCTCCTTTAACATCTTTCGCCCCCTATATATCCTGGACATCACTGTGCCAACCGGGCAATCTACTATTTTTGAAATCTCCTTGTAAGAAAAACCCTCAACAATAGAAAGCAGTATCACCATACGAAAGTCATCAGACAGTGCCTCCAGTGCCTTTTTGATATTATCATCCATAAGGCTGTCAAGTACCGACTCATCATCAAGAATTGATGGTGTCCTAACCTCTTCCTGTAACGATTCATGAAACGCTTCGACACTATCAAAATCAACCAGAGAAGGCTCACGTTTATCTTTCCGGTATTTATTGATGAAGGTATTCATTAATATCCTAAACAACCACGCCTTTACATTCCGGATCTCTTTATCATCCTGCAGGAACCTAAACGCCTTCAAATACGTTTCCTGAACCAGATCATCCGCACTGCTTTCATTTTTAGCAAGATACAGTGCAGATCTATATAAGGCATCTATATGTTCCAGAAGGTGTTTTTTTTGAGTCATATCTGATTATTCCAAGTCAAAATTCTCACGAAAACATACGGATGCTTCGTGCACTCAAATGCTTCCTCTATATTTACGACAACTTCTCTATAAGAAAAATTCCTATAAAAAATTGTAATTGTTCTACCGCTGAGCACGTATCCGTCCAAACGGTATTGCCAGGCGGGAATAATGCAGGATTAAAGTAATGAAAAGAGGGAAGTATTAATATCTTCAACCTAGTACATAAGAGGCGAGTAAGAATTGATTTCTGAAAGATGTTCTTAAAATGCCATGATTTTTCCATCTTCTTATGGAAGATGAAATCCTTTCATCAAGTATGATAATTTCTCCATGCTTTTTAAGACGGCAGACAAAATCAAGATCCTCACAATTTGGCATTTCCATGAAGCCTCCCAATTGTTCAAATACAGACCTCTTTACAAACAGTCCCTGGTCCCCATAAGGCAGTTTGAAAATCTTTGAACGAAAGTTTATACCCTTCTCTATGATCCGGTAACAAAATTTATCGGATAGTAACCTGATCTTAAATGCACCACCCACAAATGAGTTACCGTCAAAAACATTTCGAACATTAAGAATCTCCTCCCTTGGCAATACACAATCCGCGTGAAGAAAAAGGAGAATCCCTCCACAGGAAGATTCTGCACCTTTATTCATTTGGATACTACGCCCCATTACGGAAGTGACGACTTTTACATCTCTGTGTTGTTCTACAATCTCCACTGTCCTGTCCGTACTGCCGCCATCAGCAACGATAACTTCAATACCGGGAATATCTATCACCGTCTCAAGGCATTGACTGATCGTCTCTTCCTCATTAAAAGTGGGTATTATTACGGAGATTTCTATTGTTGGCATAATTAATTATGTATTACTTAAGAAAGCCATACTTGAAGATGGTATATATGATTTTCACACCCGCACGCACTGTCCCTGAAAACGTACCGGTAATCTTTGATTTTCCAATCCGCTTTCGATACCTTACAGGCACTTCCACTATTCTCAGCCCTTTCTTCAACGCCTTAATCTGCATCTCAACAGTCCATCCAAAGTTTTTATCTATCATGTTTAAGGCAAGCAGGTCTCTGTATTTAATTGCTCTGAACGGGCCCAGATCAGTATACTTGAAGCCCCAGAACAACCGGATTAAGAAGGTCGCCAATTTGTTGCCGAAGATCGCCTGCGGCAGTAACGCACCCCTTTCTCTTTCACCTGACATTCGGGAGCCTATAACCATATCTGCGTTATCGTTTATTATTGGTTTTACAACGGTATGTAAATCCTGGGGATAGTCGCTATAATCAGCATCAAGAAACACTACAATATCAGTATCTTGCTTAAGAATTGATATTCCTTTGAGGCAGGCAGCACCATAACCTTTCAGCGGCTCCAGCATAACATTTGCTTCAAGGCCTTTTGACACAGTAACAGTATTGTCATTGCTGCCATTGTCGACAACAATAACTTCTTCAACTATTTCACCGGGAATGTCATTAAGTACTTGTCCGATAGATTCTTCTTCGTTCAGGGCAGGAATTATAACGGAAATTTTTGGATTGTGATGCATGATGTAATTACTCTACTATTATGCCTGCATACCCTACTACTTGTTTGAAATCACCGGAAGCTTCACCGCTGGTTTCGTACTTGATTAACTCGGCTTTTGCGGCATCCCTTTCTTTGGAACAAACCATCATTGAAATTACGGGGCTGACACCGCACATACTGATGTCCTGATCACGAACGACTCTGTAAAGTCCTTCCTCTCTTAAAGCAACAATTTCTGCTATTGCAGATTTATCTTTCTTATCAGCAGACTGCTGAGACTCATAGTGGGTCATATCAGATGAGGCGACAACAAGCGCATCAGGCCTTATTTTTTTAAGTACATCGCCAATAGATTTGCCAACTGTACTCAACTCCTCAAAATTGCCAGATCTGATTACAATAACAACAATCTTAACCTGTGGGTTACTATATTGAAGGAAAGGTAATATAACTTCTGCGGAGTGCTCGTTTTGATGGGCTGATTTATCTTTCTCAAGCAGCTCACATCTGCTCAGTATCTCATTTACAAGTTCTTCATCTATTGATGTATCACCAAGCGGCGTTCGCCAGAGCCCTTCCGGCCAGACGGAGAAAGATGCCCCACGTCCTGTGTGATTTGGTGCAAGGATAACAACGGTGTCCGGCACTTCGATCCTGGAAAAAACACTTCCCATTACGCGTCCGGAGTACACATATCCCGCATGTGGAGAGATTGCACCCAGGGCTTTTTGCTTTTCCGGACACTCTTTAAGAAGCGTTTTAAGCACACTCTCTAACTCTTCTTTATTTCCGGGGTAGAAACTTCCTGATGCGATTGGCGATCTATACATTTTTCTCCCTTTAGCGCAGATTTAAGAAAAAGAAAAAATATATTCTCGGTCCGAGCCCTCTCTTTTTGCTCTCTGTAGCAGGAAACGAAACGTAATTGAGTCTATCAGTGATTTATATTTGTGTCAAAACCTTTTATCTGATAGAATGATTGCTTGAATATTTTGTGTAAGATAACTCAATCTGCAATTTACCCGCATTGAATCCATGTTCTAATGTTTTTACCATGCCGGCGCAGTTTCTTACGTTAACTCTTTTACCACTAAATTAATTAGATATGACAACAGCACTTGCTTTATTGTCCGGCGGACTGGACAGTACCCTGGCCATACACGTAATCAAAAAGCAGGGCATCGATGTTATTGCCCTGACCTTTACCACCGTTTTTTGTCTCTGCACATCCAAAGGTAGTTGTAAGCTGGAAGCAGTAAAGGTTTCTGAAAAACTCGGAATACCGGTTAAGGTTATAAATACGACCCACAGTTTTTTAAAGATCGTAAAGAAGCCAAAACACGGCTATGGCAAAAATATGAATCCCTGTATTGACTGCCGTATAAATATCTTCAGGGCAGCCGGTGAATACATGAAGGAGATCGGGGCAGACTTTATCATAACGGGTGAGGTGCTTGGACAGCGTCCAATGTCGCAGAGAAAAGAGGCAATGAAAACAATTGACAAGGAGGCCGGATTAACCGGACTCGTTTTAAGACCTCTTTGCGCGAAACATCTTGAACCCACAATTCCTGAAAAAACCGGACTGGTAAACAGAGATGAATTGCTCGAAATTAAGGGTCGTTCACGAAAAGATCAGATACAGCTCGCAGACATTTTCGAGGTAACGGATTATCCATGCGCGTCCGGAGGGTGTCTATTAACAGACCCGGAATTTGCCAACAGGATGAAGGACTCGGTCAATCACGGAGACCCCGGAGTAAATGAGGTTAGTCTATTAAAAGTAGGAAGGCATTTTAGAATTGATGACAAAACCAAGGTTGTCGTCAGCCGCAATGATGAAGAAAATGCTGTGGTAGAACGGCTGGCAACAGTTCATGATTTCTTGTTGGAGATGAAGGATATAACCGGACCGTTGGCCATTATAAGAGGTGAAATTAACGAAGAAAAACTGAAGATCGCTGCACAGCTGACAGTAAGAAGCAGTAAGGCGAAATCTGATCCAACTGCTGACGTAATAATATCAAAAGCTCAAGAGGGCTCTATGCAGAGGGTACTGAATGTCCCTCAAATTGATCCGGATTTGGCAAGAGAGCTAATGATAAAGAAATAGATTACTGAATTATCAATGCATACCGCAACGCAATTTTTGTTGGGGAAAAGCGAAAAATTTTACCCAAAAACACCCAAGTACCCACCTTATTAATCAACAAAGAACCAATGTCATACCAACTTTTTTCACTTCATATTCACAATTTGATCACTATGGGAAAGGTTATAATTCAAAGTGATAACACTCTAATCCCTTGATATAAAAAGAATTATATTCTCTACCTCTTCTAATCCCTATGTCTTCTTTCTTCAAATCAAAATATTTTTTATATATGTTTTAAAAAATAAACTAAAGATTGGCCTCTCCCGTGCGATGATAGGCTTATGTTGTTATAAGGAGGCATAAAATAAGTGCCTGAGATAAAAAAATAACATCTTGACATATTTTCATTTTAAATTAGAATTCATGGAAGTTTCAAAATTTAAAGTAATTACGTACTACATATAGTACCCATCGTTTACATTACTCGAATATGAACAATACTCACCAACCATTTTTTGGAATACCGTTAACCAAGCTCGAAGATTTCCTACAGGATTCGATATACTTCAGAGATACCAGGGCTCGTACGCGTTTTCCAAGCTTAAGGCATGGAGAGGATAGCAACGGGAATGAAAGGCTATATGTTTTTGATAGATTTTTAATGCATCATGATTATGTAATACAAAAAGCATCAGGAAGAAGATTTGTTGAAATAACAAATGATAACAATGAAATTCATAGAAGTGGCAACGTCATCCCCGGTGCAATGACTGTTTCAAAAATAATTCTTCCTCTCGAGATACTGATGCCGGAACTGGAAATACACAATGTCAGCATTAAATTCACCAATTCATCAATTTACGATGAAAAAACAAAGGATGTTTTTTCTTTTCAATTTGTAAGCCATGAACAGATACAAATTAACGTAAACACATACCAGGCTCAGGAAACAGTTGCTAAAACCGTTATTACGGGTAGGATCAACCCCTTCAGAGAAAAAACGACTAAGGTCAAAGAAGAAGATGTTAATGAAACAAAGCTGAATACTGTTCGAGAATATCTAGGCACTTTGGCAGTTGAAGGCGAAGCATATATACAGAAAGACGTTTACAGAGACTATACATACCCACTTTCCTACATTGCCACGTTACCGTCCGCTGCGATTGTCACACAAATGGAAGGGGATGGAGGAATGATAAATATGTTAAAAATGGATTTTGGCAATGTCGATATGATACCCATAACTGATGAAAAAGGACCCGTAGTAAAACTGGAAAGGGCAAGACAGAGAACCTCTTTTAATAAAATAATAACAGAAATTGTAAACGGGGTTGTCACATATTATCGGGGACTTGCTATAGTCAACCCGGTTGCCAGTTTCAGAAACCCCGCAAAATAACAACCTTATGGATTCATCATTCCGCATCGTAAGAAACATCTACTTCCATATCATCCTTCTTTTCGTCCTGTTTCTAACGTTCCCGGGTTGCACCAATCATTCCCCTATATCAAACATAAATACATACGAAATAAAAATAAATGACAAAACGTCTCATGCGGAAGTTGCTTTTACTCGAAAAGGTCGTACAATAGGCTTGATGTTTCGGGAGGCATTAGACAAAGACCACGGAATGTTGTTTATTTATCCGCAAGAGCAAAGTTTATCATTCTGGATGAAAAACACAAAGATCCCGCTTTCGATTGCCTTTATAAATTCTGAAGAAGTAATTACACAGATAGATTCTATGACCCCCTACAGCTTAATGAGTCATACATCAAGAGGTAAAGTGAAATATGCTCTTGAAATGGAGCAAGGCTGGTTTGAAAAAAATGGAATCAAGGTCGGAAGTAAAGTTGGCCTTTCCCCTGAAATTAGAAACTTAAAAACGGAGTAAATATGAAGGCCAGGCAGCTTTAAATTTGCAAATTTAACTTTAATACTTAATGTCAGTTTTTCTTATACATGGAAACTATGAAAGCAATAATTTTTGATCTTGATGATACGCTATACGATTGCACGGGCTCGCTACTTGAAGCGTCCCGAAAACGTGCTGCAAAGGCAATGGTTGATGCAGGATTGCCATGCACAGAAGAAGAAGCATATTTAATGCAAAAAGAAATTTCAGAGACGCATGGCCCTTATTTTCCTGTCTTTAATGAAATAGCAAGTAAATACAATAAAGACCATGGCTTCATCAGCGCGGCCCTGAAGACATATAATAGTAATGAAGTAACAGACATAAAACTCTTTCCGGATGTAGTGCCAACGTTAGAAAGATTAACTC
This sequence comes from uncultured Candidatus Scalindua sp., assembly GCA_964437425.1. Lineage (GTDB taxonomy): Bacteria > Planctomycetota > Brocadiia > Brocadiales > Scalinduaceae > Scalindua. The sequence goes on along the minus strand of CAYTGO010000014.1, from coordinate 10,995 downwards.
AGGAAAAATATAAGCTGTTCCTGCTAACAACGGGAATACACGAAAGACAACATAAAAAGATAGAGTTGTTGGGCCTGAAACCTTACTTTGATGAAATAATAATTAATGATCAGGAAGTTGGGCTACTAATGGAGGATTGCTTTGAGGCAATTGTGAGGAAGTATTCATTAAGCCCTCAAAATGTTATTGTCGTTGGAGACCGGGTAAGGGAAGAATTGAGAATTGCAAAAACCAAAGGCATGGTAACAGTCCAGATGTTACATGGAAGATTTAAGGAAGAAACCGCATATGACAATTCAAACAAACCCGATTACAAGATAAAACGATTTTTCCAGCTACCGACCTTGCTCAAATTGAAAGATATAGGAAAAACGCATGACACACTGAAGATGTTAGCCTTTGGCGGTGGCACGGGTCTCCCAATCGCACTTGAAGGCATGAAAACATATAGCGAAGATTTAACGGCAATTGTAACTGTAACAGACTCCGGCAGAAGCTCAGGTGTCATAAGAGAAGAATACGGCATATTGCCCCCCGGTGATGTAAGAAACTGCCTGGTAGCGCTTTCAGAAACAGAGGAGCAGGAAAAAGATTTATACCAGCTTTTTCAATACCGGTTTAATAAAGGGTCACTTAACGGGATGAGCCTTGGCAATCTATTGATGGCCGCATTAACGGATATAACCGGAAGCTTTGATCTTGCCATTAAAAAAGCAAGCAAAATTCTGGCGATTAAAGGAAAGGTTCTGCCTTCCACGCTTACCAGTACTCACATTTGTGCTGAATTAAAGGATGGTTCAATTGTAGAAGAAGAGCTGAATGTACGAGGTCTCAATAAAGCACCGATAGAAAGGCTCTTTCTGAAAACAAACGATACCAAATGTCCGCCAGACGCAATTAGTGAAATTGAAAAAGCAGATATCATCGTAATTGGACCGGGAAGCCTTTACACAAGTATCATATGCAACCTTCTTGTCGGTGGTGTTAAAGAAGCATTACAGAACACAAAAGCAGTAAAAATATATCTCTGTAATATCGTCACACAGCCGGGACAAACAGATAATTACACTGCATCGGACCACATCAAGGCAGTTACAAGATATCTTGGTGAGGGAGTTTTAGATTATGTGCTTGTTAATAACAATTTCCCACGTAAGGAGATAATTGAAAAATATAGAAAAGAGGGAGCAGATATTGTCGCCCTTGATGAAGATCTGGAAAACAATAATGTTGCGGTAGAGGTTACCGATTTAATTGAAAATCTAGATCAAAAAAGAATCTTGTGGGAGAAGCAGGATTTGATAAGGCACGATCCTGAAAAACTGGCAGATTCTATCTGCAGGATTTTTGCTAAATTATCACTCTCTGGCACTGAACGTAATTAAAACACACACATGTCCAAACTCATATCTCTGATATCGACCCGGGTTAAAGCAATCATATTTGACCTGGACGATACCCTATACGATTGCAGTGGAACGCTTGTTTTAAAAAGAAAAAAACTTGCCGCAAAAATCATATCAAAAGCGATCAAGTGCTCCGAGGCGGAGGCGTTAAAATTACAATTAGAACTTGAAGACCACCTTGGTCCAAAGGCAGATACTGCAAGTGAAATCGCCAGTTTATACAACCTTCCGGAAGAGTTCTGCAAAGAAGTCACCAATACCGTTAATACCCTGGAAGTAAAAGGTGCCATTTTATTTCCGGACACAATGGATTCTATCAACGAACTAAAAAAAATTGGCTATAAGCTATTTTTAGTTACCTTCGGCAGTAGAGAGATGCAGGAAAAGAAGATAAAAATCCTTGGGCTCGAAAAAGCATTTGACGAAATAATCATAACAGAAAATCCACGGGGAAAGGAAAAATGCTTTAAAGAAATTTTAACTAAGTATGATTTAGAACCAGAACAGGTTCTTTGTGTTGGAGATAAGATTAAAGACGAAATAGAAGTAGGGAAGAGGCTTGGTATGTCTACCGCATTAATGAAACATGGCAGGCACTACCATTTCTACAAATCTGAAATTAATAAAGAAGCACCTTATCTGCATATTACTAAAGTTTCAGATCTTTTGGAAAAAGACTAGGATTAGGGAATTTCGGGTATAGAAACCCGGCACATCATTTATCTTCAGCAAATAAATAATAGTCGCTGTCCCTATTATCAGGAAAGTGATTCAGGTAATAATTTTCAAAAGATGCTTGAATTTTATTAACAATTTTACTATATTCCAAAATCACTAAAAAGCAATTTCTTATCATCATCTCACCTATCATTTGAAGTTAGGATTGAGGTCGAAACCCGATTACAGTCGGTATTTAATGGAGAAGGATTTATGGAGAATTTTAACCCACAGGCTGTCGAACTAAACGAAAACATACAACGTGACAATGCCAATGTCCTGAATATGTTGTCCTTACGCGGTAAGGGAATATTTTTTCCAAAAAAGGGAATCCTGGGTCAGTCTGCGGATGCGAAGGGAAAGGAAATTAATGCCACGATTGGAATTGCACTTGAAGAGGACGGCTCACCACTGCGCCTGGGATGCATCGACGACCTGATCGATGTGGAACCAGCTGCGGCCTTTCCATATGCGCCGAGTTTCGGACGACCAGACCTGCGAACGAACTGGAAAGCGATGATCTACAAAAAGAATCCCTCCCTGCAGGGAACCGAGATCAGCAGTCCGGTTGTGACCTGTGCGCTGACCCATGGTCTCAGCATGTCGGGCTATTTATTTGGGGATGAAGGCGACCAATTGATTACTCCGGATCTTTATTGGGGAAACTACCGGCTTATATTTACAAACACTTACGGTGTTGGGATCGAGACCTATGAAACGTTTGAGGGAGACGGATTTAACGTTGCCGGTCTCCGGGAAGTATTGCTCGGCTCAACCGCGAAGAAATGCCTCGTGTCCCTGAACTTTCCGAATAATCCCACCGGTTACACGCCAACCGATTCAGAAATTGCGAGGATACGAGACGTGTTGGTCGAGGCTGCAGACAGCGGACGGGATATTGTCGTGTTGATCGACGATGCCTATTTCGGATTGGTATACGAGGAAGGTATCACCAGAGAATCGATCTTCGCTGCATTAGCCAACGCCCATGAGCGCCTGCTGGCGGTAAAAATTGACGGTGCGACGAAGGAAGATTATGTTTGGGGGTTTCGTGTCGGCTATCTCACGTATGGGATAAAAGGCGGAAGCAAATCGGTCTACGAAGCGCTTGAGGCGAAAACGGCGGGTGCTATACGTGGCACAATCTCGAATAGTTCAAATCTATCACAGTCTCTGCTGAATGCCGCCTATAAGGACGAGAATTATAACCAGCAGAAACAGGAGAAATACCTGACATTGCAACGCCGGTACACCAAAGTGAAGGAGATTTTGTCAACACATCCTGAGTATGAAGAGTATTTCACCGCCCTACCCTTTAATTCTGGTTACTTTATGTGTTTGAAGCCGGTCGTTGTGGATCCCGAGAAAGTCCGTCAGATTTTGCTGAGTGACTATTCCACGGGCATCATCGTCGCCAGTGGCGTCATGCGTCTGGCGTATTCGTCCACTCCGTTTGACTTGTTGGAGAAGTTGTTCGACAACATCTTTCAGGCATGCCAGAAAGCGAAAGCCTGAGCGTACGGCAGTTGCACCGGTTGTTGTAACCGGAAGTATGTCGTATACGGTAATCGTATATTCTCAATAGGTCGAAATCAAGAGATGGGAGATTGGGGTCGAACCGAGACAATATCCTGTTATTATTCAAGATAAACAGTTCTTACACCTGTTTTCCTGTTAACATAATAGGCAAAACCAATAAAAAGTCGCTGTCTCTATTATTCCCCTATTCTTTTCGGTGCTTACTTGACTCAGCGCGTCTTATCTTTGTCCACTACCTCACCAGGCAGTGTGCCCAGTCCCGGCCAGATCTTTCTGCCCGGATAGATTGTTGTATTTATTCCGGTATGAACATCATCCGCAATTATAGCTCCAAGCTTTCTTCTGCCTGTATCAACCGGTTTCCCCTTCACGGCAGACCTCACATTTTTGTTATCATGTTTTAAGTTTGCCGTTATTGTTCCGGCACCCAAATTACTGTTATTACCAATAACGCTATCTCCTATGTAAGAAAGATGAGGCACTTTCGCATTATCCATAATTATACTGTTTTTTATCTCTACTGCCTGCCCGATATGGCACTCGTTTCCAATAGAAGTGTTTCCCCTTAAATAACAGTTAGGGCCGATGAGGCAGTTCTCGCCAATAACCACATTTCCTTTTATATATGTCCCGGACAGAATTTCCGTTCCTTTGCCTACTTTCAGCTTACCCTTTATGGTAACGTTTTTTTCTACTTTTCCCTTTATATCACTCTTTATTTCAGAAACCAGGATGTTGTTTGCTTCAATCAAATCCCATGGATACCCCACAGAGAGCCAATGTCCTTTTGTCTTTTCACATATAATCTTCTCTTTCTTAACAAGCATATTTATATAATCAACTATTTCGTATTCACCTCTCTGGCTTTTTTTAAGCTTAAAATCAAACACTGATTTATCAAAAACATACAGCCCCGTATTCGCAATATCGGAAACAAACTTTTTGGGTTTTTCCACAACCTTCTTAACCTCTTTGCCTTTCACAACAAAGACACCAAACCTGCCCGGATCTTCAACCTCACACCCCAAAACGGCATATTTGTGTTTTAAACACGCCCTTATGTCTCTCTTAGAAAAAATATCATCTCCGCCTATAACAATAAATTTGTCCTTAATCAATTGTTCAACATATTTCAGCGCATGCCCTGTCCCCAATTGTTTTTTTTGCTCAACATATCTTATTTTTAACTTTCCATATTTATGACCTATTTCATTTTGTATCATCTCTTTCTTATATCCAACTATCACGATAACTTCGCTAACCAGTCCCTGCATGGCATCGAGATTGTGCTTTATTATCTCTTTATTCATTACCTTAAGCAGTGGCTTAGGCATGGTTAACGTTAAAGGCCACGTCCTTGTACTTTTTCCAGCAGCCATTATTACCGCTTGTATCATATCAGACACCTATCTCTTTCTTCATGTCTTTTGCAATATCATTTGCCATTTTTTGGATCTCTCTTTTGTTTTCGCCTTCAATCATAATTCTGCATAGATTCTGTGTTCCTGAATACCGGACAAGGACTCTTCCTTTTTTACCCAACTGCAATTCAGCACTTTTAATATCTTTATTTACTTTCAGCTTGTTAATACTCTTTTTCTCCTTCACTGCAACGTTAACAAGCACCTGAGGTAGCGACTTCATACACCCTGCCAGCTTACTAAGTTTTTCGCCCCTTCCTTTCATTACTCTCAACAGTTGTAAAGCAGAAATTATTCCATCTCCTGTGGTTGTATAATCTGAGAATAATATGTGCCCCGACTGCTCACCTCCCAAAACATAACCTTTTTTCCTCATCTCATCAACAACATGTCTATCGCCAACCTTCGTCTTAACAACTTTTATATTTTTCTTTTCCATCGCAATATCAAAGCCCTTATTAGCCATGATAGTTACGACAACATGATTTTTCTTTAACGTTCCACTCCCTTTCATTTCAATTGCGCATATCGCAATAATATGGTCACCGTCAACGCTCCGCCCTTTTTCGTCACAAACAATTACTCTGTCTGCATCTCCATCCAGTGCAATTCCAATATCCGCCTTTTCCTTTTTCACAACTTCCATCATCTTTTCCGGATGCAAAGCACCGCAATCTAAATTTATGTTCAATCCATCCGGCTTGTCATTGAGCACAATTACTTCCGCTCCAAGCTCACTAAAAATATGCGGAGCTGTATTGTATGCCGCTCCATTTGCGCAATCCAGCACAATTTTTAACCCTTTAAGTCTCATGCTTTTTACAGAAGCTTTTACAAATTCTATATATCTTCCTTTCGCATCTTCAATCCTGTACGCTTTTCCAATCAAATCTCCCTTAACATGTTCAGTCTTTACTTCTTCTGATAAAACATATTTTTCAATCTCATCCTCAACAATATCCGGTAGTTTATATCCATCTTCACTAAAAATCTTTATCCCATTGTCTTCGGCAGGATTATGTGAAGCGCTAAGTACAATTCCGGCATCTGCATTCAGCGATTTAGTTAGATGCGCAATAGCAGGCGTTGGCATAGGGCCAACGAGTAAAACATCGGCACCTACCGAGGCGATACCTGAAGCCAACGCGTTTTCCAGCATATAGCCACTGAGCCTGGTATCTTTTCCTATGACAAATTTAGGCTTTTCCTTTCCACATTTCTCTTTAAAAACATGGGCGACGGCTTTGCCAACATTCAATACCACTTCAGGAGTCATCGGGTAAGCATTAGCAGCTCCTCTTATTCCATCTGTTCCAAACAATTTTCCCATTTACATTCGCCTATATTAAAACAATGACTATTGCCGGTTTTTTTCTAATTAATCTTATATTTCTGTAATTTGACATGAACGTTAAATACCGATGGGCAGTATGCCCGATTTATAAGTAACGTTAGCAATGTCATTGAATCAAGGGCTTTTTGCCAATTCGGTCTACTGGCAAACTGTAGCGGAACGGCTTTAGCCTTCCATTCACACACTTAGGTACGCTAATGGAAACCTAAAAGGTTTCCGCTACGTCTTAATTCAATGACATTGGTGACGTTAGAGGTAGGATACAAAGAAGGAAAGACTAGAATTGAAAGGCACTCACTTCAAAAAGCAAGTGCCTTCCAATTTAGC
>CAYTGO010000014.1:0-4131 GCA_964437425.1 uncultured Candidatus Scalindua sp. | reverse complement strand
AAAGACTAGAATTGAAAGGCACTCACTTCAAAAAGCAAGTGCCTTCCAATTTAGCTTGTAAAAATTGAAAACTAATCACAACTTTAGAAACGCTAACTATCGTGAGGTTGCTACGTAATATACGTTTAACTTACACAGAAGGCTGAAGACAAAAGATATGCTTACACCATTTCTTTGAATTTTTTACCTACCTTAAAGCCTACAGTTCTGCTGGCCTTAACCTTAATTGGCTCTCCTGTTTGAGGGTTTCTTGCCGTTCTGGCTTTTCTTTTCTTTACCGAAAAAGTACCAAACCCTATCAGCTGAACGTTTTTATCTTTCTTTACACCTTTGGCAATACCACATAATACAGCGCTTACAGCCCTCTCTCCCCCGGCTTTTGATGTCCCTAGCTCTTTTGCTACTGCCTCAACTAATTCTTGCTTATTCATAAAACCCCCTCTCTAAAAAGTAAAAATATCCAAAATATGTAACGTTAACAACCCCTGCTACATTGCCATACCAATTATTATACCTTCAAATACAAGTTTGCCATTTACTATCCCCTGTACGTCAAAAATTGCTCTTCTGTTTCTTAGTTCTGAATTCTTTGCAACAATGATCAATTTATCGCCCGGAAGCACTTTCCCTCGAAATTTAACCTTGTCTATACCACCAAAACCAAAAAACTTTTCTGTATCAATTGAACTCTTAAAATAGTAGGTGCACAATTGCGCGGCAGCTTCTACCATTAATACACCAGGCATAAGAGGGTTGCCCGGAATGTGTCCACGCACCCAGAATTCGTCTTCTTTTACATCCTTATATCCGATAATTATTTTGTTCTCAGGATCAAATCTAAGTATTCCGCTCAACTGCTCTATCTCGTAACGATGTGGTACTATCTGCCTGATACGATCAATATCAGCAGCTATCTCATTTAAATCAATTGTATCTATGTCTACGAGGAATTTCTGCGGCATTGCAAAATACTATTATTAAGATATATTTTTGTCAATAAAAAATTATAAATTAAAAACCAGTTCGTGTTGATTGTTACTTATAATCTAAAAGATATGGTAGCGGCGCAGGGACTCGAACCCCGGACCTACGGATTATGATTCCGCCGCTCTAACCAGCTGAGCTACACCGCCACAAAGAAAGGCTCCTGCTACAGGCATCTGCAACTGTACCCTAGCAGAACGGAATAGTATACATTATATATCCTATAGATCAAGCCGTTAATTTGTACGCAATAACATGTAATAGCGATACAAACGATAAAAGACATGTGCTATCTATAACGTCGCTGCTATTTGAAAAAAACATGTCCTACCTTCTCATCTTCACTAATTCTTTTTTAATCTTTTCAACCTTCGGGCCAAAGTTGCTTCTGCCATATTGCTCCAATAGTTTGTCATACTTATAACTCCTTGCGGATGACAGGCCCAGACCATCGCCCTGCACCCCATATTCATAAACCATGATTACCTCCTGCCTGGTATCAACCAGATAGAAAGGCTCCCTGTTGTTTGCCCGGTTACCGACTACCGCAAATACGTGTTTTGCACCCGCGCCGCCATCGCCTTGAGCAACTACGTAATCAGGTGAGGTCTTAATAAGCACAAGCACAAGTAATACGACAACTACTCCCAGCAGGATCGTGTTTAATCCGTATTTCTTAAACATTTTCACCTCCAAAGTTTATGTTCATATTTTAGATATTTATCGAAAATGAAAAATAGATATTACGGCCCATACGTTGGAAATCGAACTTCTGCATCTCTCTTTCCCTTTGAAAAAGCACGAGCCTCTTCTTCTTCCCTGATCAAGATGGTAGGTTTTATGAGTATAATCAGATTACCTGAGGTAGTAATATCCCGGTCAAGCACATCACTGGAAAACAGTCTTTTTATTATAGGAATTTTGGAAAGAATTGGAACTCCTTTTGACGTTTTGGTTTCTGAGCTTGTACCTAAACCGCCAATCATAAGGATGCCTTTGTCGGGGACAGAAACCGTAACTGATAATTCCTGCTTGACTGTTGACGGTCGTTGTATTGTATTAGCAGCCACGGCAGCAGTAGTACCACTCTCGGCCTGCCCAACAGTATTAAACGTAATGTTATTAGCATCAGCGATTGTTACTGTAGTAATAACCGGATGTACTTCCAGGGAAACATATTTCCTGTCAGCACTGACAACCGGTCTTACACTAAATGTAGTGCCGCTTTCTATTTCTCTCATCACAGGCTGTGGCGTCTGGCTCACAATCGTAAAGCTTTCTACATAGTTTTCCGTTGTAACCACCTTAATCGTACCTCGCTGCGTATTTGACAGGGTTATCTTGGGGGCCGTTACTGTCTCTGCTTCGTCACTCTCCTGCACTGCCTTCAAAAATCCTTCAATTGATGAACCGCCAAATATCTGATAAGTAAGGTTTAAGCCTGTTGTTACGTTTGTTGCCAGCCCCAAACCAGTATCGGCACCAGTGTCTATAAACTTATCGGTACCAGCGGCAAAGATACCTCCTCGTTCGGAGTCATCTTGCCCTCTAAAGTCCGCAGAATCTATATTGTGCCCGTAGGCCTCCAGGAAATTATCTGAGACTGAAATAAAGCGTGCCTCAATAGCGATCTGAAGGTCTGCAGAAGACCTCAAGGCGGCAAGGAGTCCTTTTATACCTTTGTGTACGCCTAGTTTATGAGTAACCACGATATCGCCCAGCATCCCCTCTCGTGCCGCGATCATACCCTTGCCTCCACTTATAGACCAGGATGCCGGCTCTATAGTACTGGTTATCAAACCTATTATCTCCTGAACCCTGTCAAAGGTCGTCTTTCCCTCTCCCGCAGATGCGGCTCCATCTGTGTTGTCTGTAGCTACCTGTAGACTCGTCATGTCTCCCTTCCTGTCCTCCAGATTTATGAGTAAATCTCGAACATCATAGACCCTCAGCTCTAAAGGTTCTAAGGTAACATGCACTATATTGTCCTTCACTACATAGCTTAAATTCTTTGGCAAGATGTATTCCAATATCACAGAAAGCGGAACATCATTAAGCTTTATGTTTACGCTTGTATCCGGAGCATCTTTATCCAAAAAGAAATTAATCTTTGACTTTTCCTGTAGGAATGCGATTACGTCACGAAGCGGAGTATTGACAAACTCAATTGACAGCCTCTCGTTCAGTTTTGACTGCATTTCCTGAGAAATCGATTTCTGTACCGGAGAAGGCGATTGTTTCAGCCTTTCAGTATGTTTGCGGTTTTCTTCCAGCTTTTTTTCCGGATCTTCTTTCCGGGCTCTCCCCTTGATATCATCCCACTCATCCTCTGTAGTAAACTGCATTAAATCATTATAGGGTATTGATTTTTCTTTCAGGTTTTCAAAGTATTTATTACGTTCCCGTGCATCCACCCGTTCTATTTTTGCCATTATTGTTTCGTGCCTCATATCCTCCTGAAGCGCCTTAGCATTTTCCTTTAAGGCCAGGGCGGTTCCATCATAGGGCCTTTCCCGCAAAATAGCATTGCTTATCTTGAGGGAGTCCTCATATCTTCCCTCTTTTGTTGCTCGTTTTGCATCTCGAATCAGTTGCTTCCGCATCTTATCAGAAATTGTCACAGGAGTCGCTTCTACCTGTTTTTTGGATATCATCCTCTCTCCACTTCGCCTGATGTCTCTCTTCTTCAGCACATCGGAAGAGTATACATTAGTCTTCCTTGTTGTTTTTCTGCTTACATCGTCCTGGTAAGAATCTGGCAACACCAAATCTTTGTCACTTCCTACACCGCTTGATTGATTTGGTGTAGTCTGGCATGCACTTACCATGAGGAGCAAACAAACTATTGTAATTGCAGTGATTATTCCTTGAATCGTTTTCATATTTTTATGTAAACTAAATTTGTTCAGTATCCTCTTTCCGCTTCTTCCAAAATCGATCTTAATATTTCCTCATCTTTTTCAAACTGAGTTTTTGCTTTATTTAAAACTTCCTGCTGCTGTTTTGTAAAGCCTTTTGTCGCGGCTTCTTCCTTTGACATCTCAGGTCTTGCAATATCTTCTGCCTGCTCGTACGATTTTTCGTCCTCTACTATGAACATTTTTTCATATTCATTCAGCCATAATTCATTAATATTGCCATTCGCAT
>CAYTGO010000013.1:11293-63389 GCA_964437425.1 uncultured Candidatus Scalindua sp. | reverse complement strand
GTTTAACTACCCGATTTCTATTGCCTTTTTGTATATAAATGGAACTTCTATAGAAACCGAAATTGTAGAATTAAAGGGTTAAATCTTTTTCCAGAAACATCTTTGCTTCTTCTTTTGCTTTCACAAGGGTATTGGGAAAATAGTCTATTAGTTTATGATAATATTGGTTCATATGTTCAAAATCCTTTGAGACTTCATCTTCGGTAAATTTCAGTACTCTCCGGTAATATCCAATTGCAGCATTGTATTCTTCTTTTCGATCATGCATTTCACCCAACGCAAGGTGAAGCAGAGGGTTATTTGGTGCAAACTCGATCCCTTTATTTAATAGTTTTTCCGCCTTCTCATACTCCTTATCTTCTCCATAAAGAAAACTAAGAACACCAAGGGCATAAATATCTCTATTATTTAACTCCAGCGCCTTCATGTAACTCTCTTTAGCTCTATTAACTGAAACAGCAGCAGATGACTTCATAAAAATACCTACCATATACTGCATCATAGCATTTTTCAGATAAGCATCTCCCCTGATTATATAGTTTCTATAATCATCTGGAAAGTATTCAACAAGTTCATCCATTAAATTAAGATTACCACTGTTAAATATTATATTTACAATATCTTCATGGTTACGTTCATAATCAATACTTTCAATACAACATATTACCTTCGACTTAGAATGGCTATGAACATATTCATTACTATCCAGAATCAATTCTTCCAGTTTATGCAATGCTCTGGTTTGAGCACATCCCGCTAAAAGAACGATAACGGTGATAATACCTGCTGCAGTCCCATATTTTGATAAATCGTTCCTCATCTTTAATTGCTCTTGCGAGATGTTATCAGACAAAAGTTCAAATTATATCAGTCGTTAGTAGATTCTATCAGGAAATCGTAACAGTTGTCTCTGATTTCAGGGTTAGCTCGTTGCTTCATTGCATCACGAGGATGCTGATTCAAGTGACCGCTGATTCCATAAATATCATTAAATCCCCACTCAATTTCCTTACGCAGCGGCACCAGGGTTTCCTGTATTGCCTTGTATATCGGCCTTACATCAAACTTTGGATTCTTCAGAAAATTAAGCAGAAGTTCGAGATTACAGTTGCCGGCTCCACGTCCAATACCGTTTATAGTTGCATCAAGCAGATTGACACCGTCTATAATAACCTGCTGGGTATTTGAAAAAGCCAGTTGCTGGTTATTGTGGCCATGGAATCCAAGTTCCTTGCTCGGAGCATGCTCTTTGTAAAGCTGCAGATAGCTGGTTATCTGTTCTGAATAGAATGCTCCAAAACTGTCCACAAAATAGAGATAGTCCACCTCGTCTGCTTTATCAATCTGCTGCAGGGTTTCTATCAACTCAGTTTCTATCGCTGCTGAACATGCCATAATATTGATAGTAGTTTGATAACCCAGATCCTTGCTGCGCTTCACCAGATCCAGCCCTTTGTCAATATCTGCAACATAGCAGGCCGTACGTACCATCCCGACAACACTCTGATCCGCAGGAGGCAGTGCTGACACATCTACTCTGTCCACATCATACATTACCGCCAGCATCGGTGGCGTCTCGCACTCATAGGAATCAACGATATATTTCATATCATCCTCATCACAAAAATTCCATTTGCCATATTTTTCCCGTGTATATTCATCACTCACACAAAGCTTTTTACCAATCTCCATGATGTCGATACCGCTATCACAAGTTGCGCGATAAATCGCTTTAACAAAATCATCCTTAAATTGGTAATTATTGATAAGACCACCATCTCTTACGGTACAATCTAAAACCTTTATTTTTTCTCTATACATCTTCTCTACTCCCGGAAAATATCCTTAATCTGCCTCATAAAATTACAAACTCTACATATTAACGTAAACAGGCATAAAAAAACAAGTGAGAAATACCTATATAAGAAATACAGGCATTTTCTAATCAATAATATTTATTGTATTTTATGAAACTCATGATAGTATCATGAGTCAAATTCAGAGATATTTATTGATAGGAAAGGTGTAGATTGTAACCATGAATGGCTCAGAATCAGGTAAAAACTCTCATAAAAGAAAGCAAAATAAACCATGGTATAAAGAGGGTTTAAGGTTTGAATGCCAAAGATGCGGTGGTTGCTGCAGAGGAGAGCCTGGTGTTGTCTGGATGACTAAGAAGGAAATTAAAAGTACCTCTAGTTCCCTGGGAATTTCAACTGATCTATTTATTAAGAACCATGCGAGGTTGATTAATGGGCGAATCAGTCTGCTGGAGTATGAAAACGGAGACTGCGTAATGTATGACAATGGGTGTAAAATATATGAAACCAGGCCGCGCCAATGCAAAACGTTCCCGTACTGGAGTTCGAACTTGAAGAACAAAACTGAGTGGGAAGAGCAGAAAAAGACGTGTCCCGGAATTGATAAAGGAAAGTTGCATACTCCGGAAGAAATTCAAAACAGCTTAAGGCCTGAATTGAGCGATTTATGAGTAACGGAAACAGTAGTGATCAGCACCGGAAAAGAATTGGAATACTTGGAGGCACTTTCAACCCAATACACCTGGGACATCTGATTTTAGCAGACGAGGTCTGCAAGAATCACCATTTATCAAAAATCCTTTTTATGCCAACATACATCCCTCCACATAAATATGTAAAGGATCTAGCAGGCCCACATCATCGCTTTCAAATGATTAAGGCAGCTATTAGTGGAATTAGTAAGTTTGAAGTTTCCGACCTCGAAATCATACGTGAGGGCAAGTCTTACACAATAGACACCATACAGGAAATCCTGAGTCACTACGGTGAAGATGACGAGATATTTTTGATCATGGGAGCTGACTCATTGAATGAACTGGAATTATGGAAGAACATCAAAAGGCTTTCTCAACTCTGTCACTTTGTTATTGTAAACAGACCCGGCTTTAAGACAGAAGCTTCAGCCAGACTCGTAGAGATTATTGGTAGTGATAATATATTGGACATAGAGAGATTGAAAATTGATATATCCCCTGTTGATATCTCATCTACAAATATAAGAAAAAGAGTGAACGAAGGCGTTCAAATCAAAGGCCTTGTACCGGAATGTGTAGAAGCATATATAAAAGAACATAATCTGTATTCATCTACATAAAATATAACAATCTATGAATCGTCTATTTCGTTTCTGGTGGTTTCCCCTCTTGTTGCAGGTGATAACGTTTGTTGTGTTCGTGCTACTGATTGTTGATGGTTTCGCGGCAGACACGAATGACATGGCATTTGCAAAGATTCTCCGTAACACTAACCTTGCAAACCTGATTGTCTGGTCGTACTGGTGGCCAGTGATTATCATCTCGGCAATCTTCTTCGGGCGAATATGGTGCATGGTCTGCCCGATGGAGCTACTCACTTCACTTGCCGCACGGATTGGACTGAAATACAAACCGAACAAATTTGTACGATCCGGGTGGGTTATTACTCTATTTTATATTTTAGTCCTGTTTGTTGGTATACACACCCTTTCCATCCATCGTGTACCATTTCGCATGTCTATCTACCTGTTGGCACTACTGGCCTCTACCGTTATAGCCGGGTTAATATTCCGTAGAAATACTTTCTGCGCATTTATCTGCCCTGTAGGACATCTGCTGGGACTGTATGCCCGCCTTGCACCTTTTGGCTGGTCTACAAGCGACATGTCAATATGCAGAAGCTGTAAAGACCATTCCTGTACTGCAAGTGCGAATGCATATGTTTTTCAGGGACGTAGTTGCGGAGTTGATCTGAATCCTGCGGATATTGGTGACAACACGGACTGCCTGTTGTGTGGACAGTGTATTAAGTCGTGCGATCACAATAATCCAAGTATTGAAGGGAGGCCCAACCCGGGCTGGTTTGTACGACCCTGGTTCAAAGATATCTTTGCACTCAAGCCGATGACTACCGCCCAGACAGCATTCTGTCTTGTATTGTCAGGATTCGTGGTATATGAACTCTTTACCGAATGGAATGTTACTAAAGGGATACTACTTTGGCTGCCTGACAGTATTAACATGTTGCTTGGCACCGAAAACGCCTGGTCACATGGGCTGATCAAATCATTAACACTATTCGTGATCCTGCCGACTCTGGTCTGGCTGTTTCCTTATGGTCTGTTCAGATTGGCAGGGGGAAAACTGTCTATTGAAAGATTTTTCTCTGTTTTTGGAATAGGATTCATTCCGATCATGGCAGCAGCGCACACTGTTAAAGCATTGCTCAAAACAACATCTCGTATTCCCTACTGGAAAAATGCTTTCACTGATCCGGTCGGTGTTGAGTCTGCAAGTGGTATTCTTGACAAATCTATCCAACTGGCTTCGTTACCTGCATGGCGAGATCCTGCTGCAACGGTGCTGTCGCTGGTTTTAATATGCTGTGGCATAGCAGTCAGCACACTGGTCATTCGCAAACTTACGATGACTCAGCTGCGTTCACCAGAACGTCGCACATGGGCACTCTATCTCATCCCAGGTTTATATGGTGGAGCATTTGCAGCCGTGATCTGCCTGTGGCGTCTTTTCTGAGGGAATTGAATGATTGGATTAAGCTGAAGGAATTTAAAATCTATCCAGAAACTCTTTACCTTTTTTAATACCTTCAACGGGATACTGCATTGTTTTAGAATTGACAACATAGAACCCGTGATAACCTGTTGATTCGAGAGTAGAGACCAATTCTTCAACCGGTATGATGCCGTCTCCAATAGGAACTTCTATCTGTCGGCCTTCTTCCGTCTGCCTGGTATCCCACAAATTTGTATGGACTATATATTCGTGTAATTCATATATGCCCTTTATCGGATCCAGATTGGTTGTCAGTAGCGACGCAGGATCATAGATCAGCTTAATACCTTCGGTGTCCAATGATCTTAGAAAATCTTTCAGCGTAGAATAATCATCATACGATGCCTTGATGGCGAGCCTGCATCCGTAATTTTCAGCATGCTGGCCAATCTCGCTAAGAGCGGCATTTACGGCATGCCAATGTGTAGTATCATTATCCGTTGGTATACTGCCTGTTTGTACAGTTACAATATTGGTTTGTAAATCCAGTGCAAGGTTTATAATCTCTTTTGTTCTCTTAATAATAAGATCAAATTCATTATGATTGATAAAACCGACACCAAGCTCTCCGCTCAGGGCACAAAGACTTAACTTGCTTAAATCTATAATACGCTTTAATTCGCGTCTGCCAGTCTGTGATAGATTTTCGGGGGATATGTCTCTTTGAGTTGCATCGATCTGAATACCTTTAAAACCAAGGTTAGCAGCGGTCGCAATACCATCCTTAATCCTTAATCGAAGTGATTCAAGCACAACACCGGTTTTCTGTCTTATCATGGCACCAGTACAATTTTCCCAAACTGTTTCCTATCCAACATCTTCGTTTGGGCTGCCACCGCATCTGCAAGAGGAAATACAGAATCCACGACCGGTTTAAGCCTGCCGGATTCCACAAGTTCCATGATCTTCAACAACTCACTCCTGCTCCCCAGATAACAACCTGAAATGGATAGCTGTTTGGCAAACAGAAATCTAAGATCAAAACTTACTGATGGACCGCTTGTTGCGCCACAGGTAACTATTCGACCTCCCCGCTTAAGGCACGACATACTCTTTTCCCACGTTTCAGGGCCTATATGTTCAAATACCAGATCGACACCTTTATCATCCGTAAGCTCATTTACCTTGTCCTCAAAATCCTCCTTCGAATAGTTTATTACATGGTCAGCGCCAAGTGCTTTTGCTTTTTTCCGTTTCACAACACTACCGACAGTTGTAATAACATTTGCTCCACTGAGCCTGGCGATCTGTATTGCAGCACTGCCAATACCGCTACCGGCAGCATGGATAAGAACAGTCTCGCCTGTTGTAAGATTTCCACGTGTCTTCAGCATATTCCATGCAGTCAGGAATACCAGAGGTACCGCCGCCCATTCCTCAAATGACAATTTATCAGATAACGGGATTATGTTTTCCGCCGAAGTCTTTGCATATTCTGCATAACCACCATTTACCTGGAAACCCATAACCATGAATTCATGGCAAAGGCTGTCATTTGAAGAGAGGCAGAATTCACACTTGCCACAACTTATTCCCGGAGAGATAAGAACGCGCTGTCCAATGCTTAAACCTTTAACTTTAACCCTACTGCCAATCCCAGCTATTTCTCCGGCTATTTCACAACCGAGTATGTGCGGCAGTGGTATCGTAATGCCCGGCAATCCTTCTCTTACCCATATATCAAGATGATTTATCCCACACGCTTTTACTTTAACTAGGACTTCAGAAGAAGAAATCTCCGGTTCTGCAAAATCGGTATATACTAATTTATCAACACTGCCGTGTTCTTTAAAGACGGTTGCCTTCATTATTCAACTTTCTCAAATGCTTCTTTACCTGCGCCACATGCCGGGCAAACCCAATCATCCGGCAAGTCTTCAAACGGAGTACCGGGATCAATCCCATTGATACTGTCTCCCTTTTCAGGATCATATATAAAAGCACAAACAGAACATTCCCACTTCGCCATTTTTCAATCTCCCTGATATAAATCAAATTTTAATTGCATTAACAAAAATAATTAAGCGACACTACTGACAGAAGAAGCACATACCGCATTGTCTTCACAATATTCTCTTACTCCGGATATTACATTTCCAATAGCCGTGTCAATAGGTTCGTTTATTGATGCTCCGGCAGCACGCACATGACCGCCTCCCCCAAAATCTGAAGCCAGTTTAGCAACATCTACTGTGTGCTTTGATCGAAAACTTACTTTTGTTTTCCTATAACCAATTTCCCTGAAAAGAACTACAACCTCTACCTCTTTTACCGCACGAACAAGATCGATAATAACATCTGTATCCACAAATGGCACACCTGATGATTTAACCATATCTTTTGTTAATTTGGTCCATACCACTTTCCCGTCACATTCCGGACGCAGTATACTAAGCGCAAGGCTCAACAGTTTCAAATAGCTCATTTGTTTAGTCTGAAAAAGCTGTTCATATATAATCTCAGATTTAACACCAACCTTAATTAAGTCAGAGCAGGCTCTTAAGGCCTTTGCACTTGTGTTACTGAATTTAAACCACCCGGTATCAGTTGCGATTGAAAGATATAGAGGAGTTGCGATTTCCAGAGTAATCTCTCCATTCATAAAGGTAATCAAGTCGAATATCAATTCTCCGGCAGAAGATGCGTCTTTGTCTACAACGTTTATATCAGCATAGCCGGGGTTTGATGCATGGTGGTCTATGCATACCTTGGTAATTGAACTGGCCTTTATCATATCTGCAAAATCACCCAACTGGCTCCAGTCAGCTACATCAACAATGAATATAGCATCAAAATCGTTAAGGTTTATATTAACATCCTTATCTCTTAAAAACTTAACATCTCTATCTGTATCAAAGCAACTGTAAACAGCAGGCAGCGCTTCATTGTTTACTATTACTGCTTCCTTATTTAATCCACATAAAAATCGCTTGAGTGCAAGTTCAGACCCGATAGCATCTCCCTCTGAAAAGAGATGTGTCGTGATGATAAACCTCTTGCCCTTATTTATAATATCTACAATTTCTTGCCACATATTTAATACTTAAACTCCTTTCAGTTGTTAAACCTGATCATTGCCTTCTACACCTCCAGCATCCACGGAATCTCTTCCTCTGCAAACAGAAGTGACGGTTCTGTTATTATTCTGAATTCATCCTTGAATTGTGTAACGTGAGCACTTTCCATCTTGATAAGTGTTTCAAACAGTTTCTTCGCGCCTTCATCTTCTGTTTTCTTTGCAGCATATTCATAAAATTTACAAGCATTTTCCTCTGTACTTATTATTCTTTTAATTACATCCTCATAATTTGCTTTCTTTTCAGGCCTCTTTATTTTAACGGCTTTAAATGTTTTTATCTCTATGTCTTTCGGGACTTCACCGAAACTATCCTCATACCATTTTCTTAATCGCTCATAATGTTTTTGTTCTGCTTCTGCCATTATCTCAAACTTAAGCTTTGCCGCTTTGTCTTCAAGCTGTACTGATATTTTCTTGTACAATGCACTTGCTTTAAGCTCTTCTGCCATCGCAGTTTCTACAATACTTAATGTTACATCTTCTTTCCCATCAATATCTTTTTTTTTCTGCAATGGTTAATCTCCTAATAACTTTTGAAATTATTTGCAAAAATGTATTATAGCAGGGATTCACATTATCAAAAGGAAAAGTTTGGTTTATGGCGTGATTGTCTATGGACGGGTAAGCTACATATTCAGGTACGTTAATTCCACTTCATAGCATTAGATAGCAGATGCAAACTTATTACCAAATTCTTCACATCCGTTCAACGCCTCTTCAGTGGGCGTCATCCTTAACTTACAACCTTCAACAACTATCTTGAAACGTAAGCTTTTTAAGATATCCTCAATTATCTGTACAGCTTCTCCACTCCACCCATAACATCCAAATACCGCCGCCGCCTTACCCCTGATATTCACTGTTACCAGACTTGAAATAATATCAAATATTGGTTTAGGGGCCTTTGCGTTAAGTGTAGGAGTTCCAAGGATAACACCATCAGATGCTTCAATTTCGTTAAGTATAGTATCCATATCAGTTTCTGCAGCATTTAGGAGTGAAACATCTGTATCGGGAAGGCACGCCCCTCTATAAATAGACTCTGCCATTCTCTTTGTACTACCGTATGATGAAACATATATAATTGATATCTTCTTTTTATCAGGATATTTTTTCGTCTTGCCGGTCCATTCCTTATAAGCATTAATATACTTGTCTAAATTTTCCCTCAGTATAGGCCCATGAGATGGAGCAATAATATCTATGTCAATATCCTTTATGTGCTCCAAGGCGTCAACAACGTGTTTTTTGAAAGGTCTTAATATGGTGTCGTAGTAAAATTCATATGCAGTAAATGCATCTTCTTTAGAACCCAATTCATCGTTAAACCTTTTGTCACTGCAATAATGTGAACCAAAAGCGTCACAGGGAAATAGTATTTTATCAGTTTCAAGATACGTAAACATAGTGTCAGGCCAGTGGAGAAATGGTGCAGATATGAATTTAAGGACTTTACCACCAAGATCAATACTGTCGCCCTCTTTCACCTCTTTATAATCAAACTCTTTGTGAAGAATATTCTTCACAAAAGTTCTGGCACCTCTGGAAAATACCGGGATTGCCTTGGGCGCCAACTCCATCAACCTGATTAAACCACCAGAGTGATCCGGTTCTGTATGATTGATGATTATATAATCGATATCTTCCGGCCTGACTAACGATCTTATTTTAGAAATAAATTCATCCACACAATATGATTTAACCGTATCTATAACAGCAATTTTCTCACCACGAACCAGATAGGAATTATACGTTGTACCGTGCTTTGTAGGTATAACGATGTCAAAAACAACAAGACCCGGGTCAAGAGCGCCAATCCAATAAACATCTTCCTTAATTTTGACCGGTTGATCCATTATTCCTTCTCCATTTGAAGATGTTTGATATCTAATCTGCGTGGAGCACTGCCGGTACTTACCGACCAATTTTTTGGAGGCCTGATGTCGTCCATATAATCCATCATTTGCTGCTTATCAAGTTGGACGTATATTTGATTCCATACACACGGTACATCTGACGCCACTTCGCATTTACCGTTCATTGATCCACCACACGGACCATTCATCAAACTTTTTGAGCATCTGCTTACAGGGCAGAAACCACCTGTTTTGTCAAGAACACAATCACCACAACCGGCGCATCTTTCCAAAAACACTCCGGGCTCTACCGGTGCACCCATAAAAGTAGTATTTAATCCCGGCAATACTCTTGCCGGTGTATATTTTTCTGCTAATGTTTGAACTCCCACACCACACGCTATAGAAACTACTGCATCATAGTCATTAACATAATTTCCTATTGGCGCTACATACTCCTGCTCACACTGCCTTAAAACCGTCTCTTCTTTTATCTCAAGATTTCGACCGTCTCTTTTCGACGCAATGCGTAATTTTAATGCAAGTTCTTCTACCTGTTTTTGGCCACCGGTATGACATACCGTCACACAGTCTCCACAGCCAATTACACAAACCCTACTGAAGTCTTTAACCAATTCATATATCTCTTTAAACGGTTTTGACTCAGCAACTATCATAATTTTTCCTCCTGGTAATATTTAGAATTCGTGTAAATTAAGTAATGTGGATGATAACATAAAATCAATGAAAATGAAGCAAAAAAGCAATGATCCCTGCTTATTACAACTGTTAGCCTTCCTAATAAATTAGAATGCTCAGGATTTGATCGAGAAAGAATAACAAATTTATAAGTTGAACAAAAGCAACATTTATGCTTAAAATAATTATCCCTATTTTTTCAGCTTTTTGAGAGAGCACTTTAATGATAATTAAGAATGTTGTAGTAGGTCCCTTAGAAGTAAATTGTTATATAATTGGCTGTGAAGACACAAAAGAAGCTGCCATTATCGATCCGGGAGATAATGCAGACGAACTTATAAGTACCATTGCAAAGGAAGGTCTCAAACCGAAGTTTATAATAAATACGCACGCACATTTTGATCATATAGGAGGCGTTAAAGTAATACAGGACCATTTCAAAATAGATTTCATTCTACATGAAGGTGATTTGTTTCTTGTCGAAAATGCAAGTGAACAGGCTACAGCATTTGGGCTAAAACCTATCCCAAAACCAGAAGTCAATAAATATGTTACTGACGGTGAGGAAATTAATTTAGGCAACAAGTCTATTACCGTCATCCATACCCCCGGACATTCACCAGGTTGTGTTTGCTATTACTCGGACAGCAACGTCTTCGTTGGTGATACTCTGTTCGCAGGCTCTATCGGAAGAACAGATTTACCAGGCGGTTCTCATGAAACATTGATCAATTCAGTAAAAGAAAAGCTTCTCACTCTGGGTGATAATACCATTGTACATCCTGGACATGGCCCTTCTACTACAATTGGAAATGAAAAAGAACATAACCCGTTCCTAAAATAATCAATTGGAGGACATCTTTATGAAAAATATTGGCGTTTTAACTGGAGGTGGAGATTGTCCTGGATTAAATGCGACAATCCGTGCAGTTGTTAGAAAAGGCATCAAAGACTACAACTACAAAATGTATGGAATACAAGAAGGGTGGCATGGCTTAATCGAAGGGATGGTTAGAGAACTGAACATGCATAGTGTTTCTGGAATTCTTCCCAGAGGTGGCACCATACTTGGGACAAGCAGGACAAACCCTTTTGGACAAGATAATAAAGGAGATCCTGAAAAAATCCTGGATAACATTAAAAAGCTCGACTTGCACGCAATTGTTGCCATAGGGGGAGATGACACTCAGGGTGTTGCATACAAACTGTTTGAGATGGGTGTCAATGTTATTGGAGTTCCCAAAACAATAGACAATGATATTTCGTGTACCGATTACACCTTTGGCTTTGATACCGCAGTAAATATTGTAATGGAAGCAATTGACAGGTTACACACTACTGCTGAATCACACAATAGAGTGATGGTAGTAGAAGTCATGGGAAGGCATGCTGGCTGGATTGCTACATTTTCAGGTATTGCCGGAGGTGCAGACATAATCTTGATACCGGAAAAGCCTGTAGACATGGAGGACATTTATCAATCAATAATAAGAAGACATGATAGTGGCAAAAAGTTCAGTATTGTAGTTGTATCAGAAGGAATAAAAATACCTGTTGAAGATCAAGAAAAAGAGGGGTTTATTCTTCAAAGTGCTGGCACAGATGCTTTTGGACATGTAATGCTTGGAGGTGTAGGCTCGGTACTGGCGAATTTGATTGAGAAAAGAACGGGCTTTGAGACACGGCATACTGTGTTGGGTCATACACAGAGGGGTGGTACTCCCACAGCATTCGACCGCATTCTTTCTACCCGTTTTGGCATAGCCGCCATTGAATCGATACATAAGGGTGAATTTGGAAAAATTGTAGTCTTAAAGGGTAATGAAATTATACCCGTAGACCTTAAAGGGGTAATAGGAAAAAACAAAACTGTCGATAACTACTGGTACGATATTGCTAAAGTATTTTTTAGTTAATAATTAATTTTTTTTAGATCAGAGGATATAATCTATGAATGCCTCAATACTAGTTGGTGGCAAGAGTAGTAGAATGGGCTCTAACAAGGCGTTTCTTGAGCTAAAAGGCAAAACGTTCATTGAGTTGCAAATTGAGTTACTCAGAGAAATGTTTGATGAAATTTTCATATCAGCTAATACATCATCAGAGTATGAATATCTTAATTTACCTATTTTCAAGGATGTCTATCCCGGTAAAGGACCATTAGGAGGAATATACACCAGCCTTATTAACTCCAGCAGTTTGCATACATTCATGCTTGCCTGCGACATGCCTTTTGTTGGACCAGAGCTGATAAAACATCTTAAAGATCTTACAAAAGAATATGATGTTGTAATTCCAAAGAGTGAAAAAGGATTGGAACCATTGCATGCGTTTTATTCAAAAAATTGTATTGATCCAATCAAGAGATCACTTGACGAGAATAACCTGCGTATCATCAGTTTCTTTCCGCATGTCAAAGTTAAGATAGTTGAGTTGGACAGCATGGCTTCATCAGATCGTTTCAAAAACTCAATTAAGAATCTGAATACCATTGATGATTACGAAGATGTAGCAAAAAACAATTGTTAACATCAAGACATCTGAAGGTAACCACTCCCACTTGCAGCTCACCGGATTTACCGTGTAACAGGTACTGAAGAAAAGCTGCGGAAAGTAATCTGTAAATTGCGGCGGGTGTGGATGTTTATCGAAATGGTTTATTCACTGCTTTGTCTATTCTTCAACACCTGAACCAACTCCTCATATGAAGATTTAGCCAGAAAACTATAAATTTGACTACGGTAATTATGCACCAGACTTACTCCTTGATAAATCAAATCATAAATCTGCCATTTTCCATCTTCTTTGATTAAACGAAAATCTGCGGACACTTCTTCCACTTGTCTCTTTAAAAGACCAATATGCACTCTGGCATATCTATTATTTTGTTTCTCACTTACAGAAATGATTTCTTCTCCAAAACGAGGGCCTGTTTTCCTCATGCAAGCAACTTTTACGTTTTCTGCAAATAACCCTACAAATTCTTCTCTTTCTTCAGAGGAACGCTCCTTCCAGTACTTGCCCATTACTCTTTTCGCAATCTCCTCAAAATCAAGAGAATTAGAAATTTCCTTCCAGAGTTCATCCTTGCGCTCCTCCAGGCCTTCTCCTTCCTTCAAGGAGATATCCTTCAGAATAATTTTCTCAATAAGATCTCCCGGCTCCCCAGACCATAGAAGAGTGGCGGTCGACATAAGTAAAAAAACACCAAGAAATAATTCAAAAACTATTCTTCTGTAGTTCATATTCTTTTCGCTTTCCAAAACAGCATTTTTATGAAATTCATCAACAAGGACTTGTTTCTGTAACAAACAGCACTAAGGCATATACCCTCTTTTAACAAGTTCCTGCCTTACGACCCTCAGTTTCTCTTCAAGCTTTTTTATCTTCTGGCTATCACTGCCACTATAACCGCTTCCCGTACTACCGGATACACCGGGATAGCTTGATGGATTTGATTTTGAAGCGGAACGTTTCACCATATAAATTTGAAGGTCGATTTTGTCATACCTATCTGCCAACTCGTCATCAGTCAGCTTTTCCACAGGTTTTAATGTTGTACAGGCGAAAAGCAATACCGGTATTAAAAATAATAACACATTTCTTATCTTCATTCTCGGGAATGGTACATTATTGGCTAAATGTTTTCAAGCCGAAATATGATAGTGCGGTAAAGGTGGCCCGCCTGAACAGATTGATCCGGGCGGGCACTCACCAGGTTTGAAATGAACTGAAAATGTGATACAACCAGAATGGAGAAAATGAATATTATCTTAATCCAGCCATAACAGCTTTCGCAGAACGGATGTTTTTCTTGCTTCTGACTTTAGCTCACGTACGGCCAATTCTATTTTTTCGTCTAAATTATTAACTCTACTGCTAATATCATTTATCTTAGATACCAGGTCTTTGTGTTTATCAGCAACTATTGCCTCAATTTGAGCGGTCATTTCAACGAATTTATTACTTGTTCTTTCTTCTAATTTCTTAATAGTTTCATCATGTTCTTTTACTGATGAAACGACCGTGTTTGTCGTTAATTCCACATCCTTGAAATGCTTGATTTCATCATCTATCCTGTGTATATCTTTCACTAATGTAGCAGGCTGGATCGTGTCTATTTTCTCTTCAAGACGCTTCAACTGACTATCCAGACTCCCAACCAATTCATCACTATCATGTAATAATTCCATTCCAAATACCTCCTTGAATATCGGAAGAAAAGTAAAGCTTATGTTTACAATTTAGCAATAAATGTGCCACGGTTCAGGCCATATCCCAGGCCGCCTTAAGTCCTTCTAACAGCAAGAGATAGGTAGGTGCCTTAGATATTTAATATGAATTATTCTATTTAATGTATTAACGTGCATCTGACAATTTGTCCATATTCATGATAGTAACTATTTTTCCGGCAGACATTATGTCAGAAAAAACAGCATTTCAAGACGCTATTGAAGATTCTTGAAGCATTAATCACCTAAATCGTTTTTTACGCTACACCGGAATCATAAATCAGGATAATAAATCAGGCAAAAGCAAAAACTTTCTTTATCCACATTCCAAAGTCATCGATTAACGAGTAGATTGTAGGCATAATTATCAGAGTCAGTATTGTAGAAGTAATTAACCCTGAGATAACAACCAGTCCGACCGGCGCCCAGATACTCCCCCTGCCTTCAAGTGGCCCAAAAAGGAAAGGCAAGAAGAGCGGAAGTACCATCGGCAATAGTCCCAGAATAGTTGTAAAGGAAGTCATCAGAATAGGCCTCATTCTATCTTTACCTCCCTTGACGAGCGCATCATATTTCCCCATCCCCCCTCTTCGTAAACGATTAACATAATCGATAAGAACGATTGCATTATTCACCACCAGACCGCATAAAAGTAATAATCCCAGACGGGATACACTATCAAGCGGTATACCCAAAACATAGAAGGCAACTGACACTCCGGTAAATGCAAATGGTATTGTCAGCAATATTGCCAGCGGATGAATGTATGATTCAAACAGTGACGCCATTATCAGATAAATCAGGATTATGGCCAGAATTAACCCAAACCTGGTTTCTGCTTCTTCACGTTCAAATCTTCTAAATTCCTCTCCAAGATTCCACTCATAACCGGCAGGCAGATTAAAATCAGCCATCTTCTCCATTATGCCATCCCTGATTTTTTTTAGTCCTCTACTGCTATACTGTGCTGTGATTATAACTATCGGTTTGCGGTCCTTTCTTTCAATAGCCTCAGGACCTCTTCTTTGTTCAAAATCAACTACTCTCGCTAATACCACGCTCTTTTGTTCACTGTTTTCTGACTCAAGGTTCTTTAACTGGTCCAACCGTTGTCTGTCCTCCTCCTTGAGTTGAAGGACAATGTCAATTTCACTATCTTCGACCTTAAACTTACTTACCGCCCTGTTCCCCAGAGAGCCTGCAATGCCAAAGGCGACCCTCTCTGACGTTAATCCATACCTCTTTACTTTGTCTCTATCAATCGACACAACTATTTCATCTTTTCCCTTCTCAAGATTAGTTTGAATGTCAGACAATACTGTCATAGAAGCCAAACGGTCCTTTATGTCGTCCGACAGCCTGGTTAGTGTATTAATGTTTCTACCTTTAATTTCAATACTGATCTCTTTACCACTACCTCTTCGTCCGTGCCTGAACCTCCTCCTGTATTTAACACCCGGAATTACCGGGAACAAGGACTTCATCTCTTTCTCCAAAACAGATACCGGCCTTTTTGCCACTTCCTGTTTTACAAAGTAGACTGACAGAGTACCTTCACTCCTGTCAAAATCACTGGAAACAGTTTCGATTTCCAGTTCCTCTCTGTTTACACGCAAAACCTCCTCTAACCGTTCAAATAGTTTTTTTGTATCGTCTATGCTGTAACTTCTCGGCAGATCCACCTGCAAACGTGATTCTCTATAAATACCCTGTCTGACCACTTCCGTTTCAAGCTTTCCATACAGATAGACAGCTAACACTACTATTAATATTGCAACCGCAACTGTGACCCACCTAAACCTCAATGTCAACTCTACAAATCTTGTATAATGGATAGTTAGTTTTTTTATTATAGAGGACTCAGATCTCCTGATAGTCTTATTATGTTCTCCCACCGAGTTAGATGGCTCAGAATAGTGTAGAAACCGTGACGCAACCAATGGTATCAAGGTCAATGCTACAAACAACGATGAGACCAATGCAGCGCATATTGATATACCAAAATCATGCATAAAGACACCCATCCTGGATTTAGAAAGAAATACCAGTGGGATAAAGACACATATGGTTGTCGCCGTTGCGGCAGTAACTGCCACACCTACCTCCTTACTTCCGAGAACAGCCGCCTCCCTTAGACCCAGATTCTTCTCCTGCTTATGCCTGAAGATATTCTCAAGGACCACAACTGCGGGGTCAACCATCATCCCTATCGCCAGCATTAATCCCGTAAGTGAAATAATATTCAGAGTTACCTCTGAACCTGCAAACTTTCTCATCATAAACATCAGACCAAACGTACATAAGACCGAAATCGGAATTGCCGCAGTTATTATCAACGCACTTCTAACGTTACGCAGAAAAAAGAAGAGTATGATTACAACCAGCACTCCTCCCAACAAGCCGGCATTTCTCAAATTCTTTAGTCTTTCCAGTATTGCTTGAGATCTGTCTCTATAGACGTGTATCTCCAGCCTTTTCATCCTGGGATCCAACTTAATTTCGTTAACGGTATCTATGATCTCCCTGGCCACAGCCACCATGTTAGCATCAGACGATTTCATTACTCTCACCTTAACTGCATTCCGGCCATTGAGCCTCTGATAACTATCTTTATCAGAATAGTCATATCTGATATCAGCAACATCAGAAAGTTTTATGCCCTTCCTGTTAACCGGCAAAGACGCAACTTCATTCACATTCTGAAACTCTCCTATTATCCGAACTATGTACTTTGTTGACCCCTCAATTAAGTCACCCGCTGATACGTTTATGTTATTTGTTCTCAAATATTTTCTAAGAGAGTACGTATCAATGTTGTGAGCCTTGAGCCGGTCAAGATCCAGTTCTACCAATAACTGCTTTTTATGAATACCACGAACGTCTACACTCGCAACACCATTTATCCTCTGGATCCTCGGCTTTATAACATCTTCAACCGTATCAAATAATTCACTGATCTCGCCCTGTATAGACACGCTGAACTCTACAACCGGTAGATCACCGGATTTAAATCGAAAGATGCGTATGGTTTCAACCTCGTCCGGTAGATCATTCCTTATCTGCTCTATCTTGTCCCTCACCTCCAGAGTGGCAAGATCCATATCCGTACCCATTTTAAACTCTAAAGACACCTCTGAGTTTTCATCTGTTGAGGTCGATTCAATTGTTTCAACATGTTTGACAGTACCGAGGGCATCCTCTACCTGCATTGTGATTAAATCCTCAACCTCCTGTGGCGAAGACGACTTATAAGGTATGTTTACTCTAAGCGAATGACCTGTAATTTCAGGAATGTATAAGAGAGGAATCCTGTATAGTGATATCCAACCAATTACTAAAACACTCAGGATTATCATTAATGTCGTTATTGGGCGTTTAACCGCAAATTCAGGTATATTCATAATATTAATTTCGCAAAAACCGGGTTACTTCATTGACATGATTACCAGAATCAGACAGAGTACAAACAAGAGTTAAAAAATCCTAAATCTCAAGCAACAAATTCCAAACAAATAACAAATTACAATACCTCAATGATCAAAAGTTTTTTACTTAGAATTTTGGATTTGTTCATTGAGTTTTATTTGTTATTTGGGTTTTATTATTTGGTGCTTATCTGATATCATTCAAAACTCAACGAATGGATTTTAAGCTTAATAAATTTTACATTTTAAGACTATAGATAGCTACGGGTTTTTCTTCTGAAGAATACCTGAAAGGAACAAGGAAAAATAGTGAACATAATCCTGATCCTAACCGCTAATCCAAACTTTCACTTGATTTTCATGATACAATCTATTAAAAGAAGCTTCATTAAAATTCATTAATTTTAAATTTGAGTACCTGATTAAGAGACACCACAATATGGCTAAAAATTCTCTGGAATATACTGCGAAGATAAGTTTGTTGCGTAAAAAAAGACGGCGATTCTGGTTTGGCACTCCTATCTGCTTTGCCATCTTCTGCCTCCTTTTTACAATTTGTCTGTATCTGGACGTTCCACATCTGGAGTTTATATTAGTGATACCATTTCTTATATCCTCTGTCTACTGTCTGTGGGGTGTAATCGGCGGTCGTTGTCCGAAATGCAGTAGACGTCTGCCTGCATGGTGGCACTGGACAACCAAGCCAAAATGCAGGGTGTGCGGCCCTATTTCATTTGCAGATGAAAAATGACTACGGGTGGTTGTGACCGAGCAGTGTACTCCCTTATGAATTACAAATGCAATGACTGAGGATTCTGGAATTTCCATGCTTTTATATTTATATAGTCCCAACTAATATTAAAAGCTCTATCTTTATACTTTTAATAAAAAATTTAATTATTTTATCGGATTTGTTCCCTGAGAACTATTGTGGCAATGACAATATACCTCACACTCTAAATGAGATATTGTCACATTACAATCTATGAAAAAAAGTGATCTTGTTTCCCTGTTTATTTTAGTTTCGTGTTTTTTCTTCATTAGTTTTTTCGTTTATTATGTATCACATCAAAAACTCAGAGAGAATGCTCTTTCTGAGGCGTTTCCCAGGAACACCCCGTTGTTGCTTAAGGATAAAGGAAACAGGCTGGTTTTAAGTAACGGCTATATATTCCTTGAGTTTAATAAATCCAAATTTGCGATTGACATCTTAAAATCTGATTTTTTCGGTAAAGGTCACTACGGAAGCAATTTGGTTTCAAAAGCATTGACGGGTGAATCAGGGCTGTTGTCGATAGTCCTGTCTGACACTATCAACTCAACCCATGCAGCTCCATCAACATCAGATTTTGAATACAAAATATTAATACACGATAATGATGTTCTACAGGTGGAATTTAAAAGTACTATTTCTGGAAATGAGATTTCCGCAAAGTCAAATCTGATTCTAACCTTGTTGTCCGGAAAAAGGAAATTCAACATTAAAATTTCTGTTAAACCGGTTCATTCTGCTAAAATTAATCTTATAAAACTCTGCTTTCATTTTAACCAATGGTTTATGAACGGGTTCTTTGATAAGGGCGTTGTGCAAAACATCAGCTCAGGCAATAAAATGTTTTACTCAGAAGACCCACTCAATGTATTTTATACAATTGACAACAAAAAAGGCTCCGTTTCCGTGGTACCAGTCGTCCGTGGAACAGTACAAGGACATTTGGAGGTTTCAGATACTGACTATTTCAAGGTAGGGATCGAATCTGTATTATTCGGGTCTTACACTCAAGCAGACAGGTGGATTGATTCCGATAAAATGGAGCCGGTAGCTAATTATGCCGAATCAGAAAAAATATATCAATGTTCATATGATATTTATGCAAACAATTACCCCTTTCCTGTTCACGGCATAAACAATTCGGAAAATATGGATTTTGATGATTTGCGTATTTTTTACTCAGCAATTTACAGCAATGCCGCCGGAGTGCTGGGAACATATAAAAACACCGGTAGTGCATACCCGAACCTGGTTTTTCCAGGCGGGCCATACGGTAATATGTATACTTTTTTCGACCCTGATTCAAGATCAACGGTTTCAACATTGAGCTTTTCCGGTGACGTATATCTGCAAAACCAGGCACGTGAAATAATAGAACTTGCTGAACGAAATATGAAAAACGGACAAATCCCACACCACTTTATTGCAGACAAGCCTGAATTTCTATCAATAGCAAATTCCGAACAGCCGGGGCCGAATATTTTCTGGGTACTTGCATCAATCGATTACGCTTCTGCAACAGGAGATAACGACTGGCTCAACGCTCATTATAATAAAATGAAAGAGGCAACTGATCACGTCCTGAAGACATATGATCCTGAAATACAACTGGTAAAAGTAAAAGGCCCTCTCTTTATTGATGTATTTATTCGCAACAATTTTACTCTTGATACAAATGTAATGCTGCTCAGGTTATTACCATTAATGTCAGATGTTGCCAGATGGTGTAATGATGAAGATGGTGCAGAAGAATATCTTGTATATTTGAAAAATATTAAGAGTGGTATTAATGAGCAATTGTGGGATGGAAATGACCATTTTTTTACTCAAAAGAATGTTGACGGAACAATTCGTGACATGGTTGATTATGATGGAAATTATGCAGCTATTGCTTTTGGTGCAGTTTCAGATGAGGCAATAGTAAAGTCTATATTTAAACGATTAGACGGAGGAGAAAACACTCATCCAAATGGCTACGGAACCTGGCCGTCTGAAAAAACCTACGAAGAGACTGACTGCTACGGAGGGAACACAGGTGATTCGGATGTTGCGTTTGCAAGGATTTGGTGGCTGGATATGTTTGCAAGATACGTTTCCGGTGATTTAGAAAACTTTAACGTGTATTTTAATAAGTTAGGAAAAGATTTAATTGAAAATACGTGGATGCGCGAAAGATATGATTCGAAAGGCGTTCAAACTAGAGCTCATTATTATCATGAATATCCGGAAATCATTGCAATGGTATTACGTGAAATGATTTACGGCATTAATATTAAACCAGGAAAAGTTATTATAAAACCGTTCGGCAAGAATAAATACTTCTATAAACTTGGAAATTTAGAGGTTTCGTACGATCGTACCTGTGTAGAATTAACAGTTCCAGGCACTGGTACTCTCAATTATGCTATATATGGTCTGCTGCCAGACACAATATATTCTTCGTCAGTTGTTGGGACGGTATTGACCGACAATCACGGAATGGCGACATTCATGGCCCCTGCCGGAATGAAAATTTCAATCAAAATATAACATTTGCATTTTTCTGAAGTTCTCAATGCTGAATATTAATTATACTTTTCCTTCAACAACTTCTGGTGATCCTCGCTGTTTCTTATAAGCCCTGCTTCGTATAAAAAAAGTGATGGGTAGAATCGTAGTTTCTTGATCTTGTCTACTTTCGCATAGGAGAGCCATAATCTGTCTTTTGCTCTTGTTACCGCTACATAAAAGAGCCTTCTTTCCTCATCTATGCTACCACCTTTATTAGCTAGTTTTCTATTTGGAAAACGTCCATCCATTAAATCCAGAATATACACATCCTTAAACTCCAAACCCTTACTGGCATGCACAGTCAGGAGGTTAACACCCTCGCCTTTTGTAAGTTCATTTGAGCCGAGTATCATTGCGTTTAGAAAGCGTTGATTGTCGGTATAACCCTTTGTAAGCACTTTAATAAGTACAACCTTTCTTTTGATATTTAGAAGAGCTCTCTCTTTTACCTCTTCATCTATTTTCTTGTTTCTGTCTAAGGCCCTTTGATCAGCCAAAATATTAGTGATATATTTGTAGATCTTTGATTCACTTATTGCTTCGACCATAGAGATCGGCTTTTTGATTCTTACTATTTTTTTGTATAACAGATAAAAATCATTAAAAAACATAGCGCTCTCATCGGAAAACTTTGGATGCTTCAGTATTGAACTGTTTGAAATTCTATCGTCTAACTCCAGGTGTGAAAATTTAGATTCACTTTCCAGATGGACAAAATCATCAAAAAGGGCTAGCTGGAAATTCACTTTTCTCTGTTTGAATGGGTTTCTAACTTTAGTGTCAGGGTGTAAGATACCCTCATAAGCAGACCCACGGCCCAGTCTTTTCAACGCTTCAAAGATGTCTTTGGCGGTCGCACTGCCTATTCCTTTCGCATATTCAAAAATATGAATAAAGGCCATCATATCCTTTTGGTTAACAAAGAATGAGTACATATCAAAGAGTATTTTTACCTCTTTAGCATCAAAAAAACTTTTCCCACCTTTCCTCTTACACGATATACCAAGCTCTCTTAAACTTGCTTCTATCCCATCCGCTGAAGAGTTATTCCTGAAGATGACCGCTACATCTTCATAATTTGAAGAGTTAGCCTTGATCATGTATGAAATTTTACTATATTGCTCAAAGAGTTCACTAAATTCTAATAGTGTCGGACTTGCAGGTTCATCTTTTCTTACAACAATCAACTCTTTTGGATATATTCTATCATTGAAGTTTATCACTTTATCTGCCAGTGACAGGATCAAGGCAGTCGATCTATAATTTCTTTTAAGAGAGAATACTTTCGCGCCGGGAAACTTTTTTGAGAAAGAGCCTATTAGATTTATATTGGCACCATTAAACGCAAAAATGCTCTGGTCGTAATCACCAACACAAAAAAGCGAAGAGGGATCCATCTTATCTATCAGTGATCCTTGCAGGGAGTTAGTATCCTGATACTCATCTACCAGAACTTCTTTAAAGTTTACAAATATGTCAGTGCTTAAGAGATCTCTCGTTTTTATAAGTAAGTCGTTAAAATTTATGTAGCCGTAGCTCTCTTTCATCAACTCATATTCATTAGATATATCTTCATATATATCACAGAAAAAACCATGATCAGGATAGTTTTCACTCATCCAATCTCCAAAACCAAGCTCCAGCTCTGTGTTTTGATAAAACGAATATACATCGTAAAGATAATTTGCTGAGTATTCCGCTACCTTATAAGCAAGTTTTTTAAACTCACGTTTTTCATAAATGCTTCTGAATAGCGTTTTGAGTTCAGTTTGCTGTTTCAGCAAAAGCCCTGGATGATGCCTTTTTAAGAGCTTGTAGCAAATTGCGTGAAAGGTGCCGGCTTCTATTCTTGAAGTGACATCATTAGGAAAGAAATTTGTCAGCCTTTCCACCATCTCAGTTGCTGCCTTATTGGTAAAAGTTAGAAGTAGAATTTCTTGAGGAGCGATATTTGAATTAAGAAGATGAGCTATCCGTCCAACTATTGTTGACGTTTTTCCGGTTCCTGCAGACGCGATGACAATGTTACGTCCGGATTCAGCAGTAGCAGCGTTTAACTGCTCTTCGTTTAAGAGACTTAATGGCATATCTATATTTAGGGTCCGGATTTGAAGTTTTTGTCTCATTCAGGGATAATGAGGCTGAATGATAGGTGATAATTTTCAAAAGGGAGCATGGTATGACAAAGAGCGATAAAATGCAACTGGTATTTGTAAAACTGCATATTAAAAATATGTAATGACTCTTTTATGTGAGTTATGGCTCGTACAATGTTGTGAATATTATGGACTCTTACGTGTTATAGTGCATATTGAGTCAGGAAAAAGCTAGACTTTCAGAGCCATAAGTTGTAAATTCTGCGTACCTGTATGAAAGAATAATATGTTGGATACACAACCCTTAGCCTTATAAAAAACATTTTTTGGTTTGAGGAGAAGAGCTAATGTATGTTTCGATAAAAACTCACGTCATTGTATTACTGATTTTTGCGACGATGCTTCCTTTTGTATTACTAAGAATTTTCGCATATCCAATAATACAATCTGATCTCAAGACGGTGATTATGGACAACCTCGAAGCTATTGGACACAAACAGGCAGAATTGGTAACGACCTGGATGCGCGAAAGGATGAAAGACGTCATTGTGGTTGCCAGCAATTCTAACGTAATCCATAGCGCAAAAATTACAGCAAATGACATGGAGCGAAAAGATACTGTCAGGTATCTGGAAACGCTTGTGAGTGAGTATGGTTATAAGGGAGCATTTATAACTGACAATAACGGAACAATCATACTTGCCACATCGGAAGAACATGTTGGTAATGATATGTCTAAAGTGAGTTTTTTTACACAGGCAATTGAGGGAAAAACTTTTGCATCAAATATCTTTCCGTCAAAAGTTTCACTCATAAATGAGTTTGATGAGACTGAATTGGGAGTGCCAACCATGTTTGTCGCATCACCTCTGAAGGACGAGAACGAGAACATAATTGGCGTTGTCGCATTAAGGATTCATGTGGGTATCCTGAGTAATCTAATGCATAGTTATGCATATGGAAAAACCGGCGAATCATATCTTGTCAACAGGAATGGTTACATGCTTACAGAATCGAGGTTTAATAAGCATTTAAAGAAAACAGGTGTAGTTCACAGAAGAAGTGCCTTGGAAGTAAGGTTATTAGATCCGGAAACAGGAAAATTAACCCTGAGTGCTAAGCATTGTATTGCGGGCAAAGACGGCTCTGATTCAGTTGGATACAACGACTATGGAGGTATTCCTGTATTGGGGGTCTGGGACTGGATACCTGAGTTTAACTGGGGCGTTATTACTGAAATTGATAGAGTTGAAGCCTATGGACCTGTTTTTAATCTACAGCACATTGTACTTGCGTTGATACTGGCAATTGCATTCCCATTCTTGCTGGTGGCCTATCTTATTGGCAGAAGATTTGCCCATCCTATCATCCGACTTAAAGAAGTAGCTGAAGAGATAACTTCAGGAGACTTAACTAAAAAGGTTGAAATAGAAAGTCATAATGAGATCGGTGACTTGTCCACTGCCTTCAATATTATGACAAACTCCCTGCATGAGAAGACAAAGGAGACTGTGCAATCTGAGGAACGATACAGAAAAATGTTTGACTCTCTTAAGGAGGGTGTATATCAATGTCAACCAGGTGTTGAAGGGAAGTTTACATGGGTAAACCAGTCCTGTGCGGAAATGTTTGGCCATAATAATCCTGAGGAGATGGTAGGTACAAAAGTTAAAGATATCTACGTGGACCCGGGAGATAGATGGCGGCTTCTGGAGATACTGGAAAAACATGGAATATGGAGAAATTTTGTGTCTGTTTGTAAGAAAAAAGACGGAGAACCTCTTTATACTGAACGGACTACAAACATGATTAGAAACGATAAAAACAAACCGGTTCTTATTGAAGGAATAATCAGGGATATTACCGGGCGAAAGAGACTTGAGGATGAATTGCATGAGTCTGTGCAGCGCGACAGAGAATTATTTAACTCTCTTACTGAGGGTATATATCAGTGTGAGCCTGGGCCCGAAGGAGCCTTCACATGGGTAAATCTAGCCTGTGCAAAAATGTTTGGCTACAAGTCTCCTGAAGAGATGATGGGCGTGAAGACTAAGGCTATTTACCTAGATCCTGAAGATAGATGGGATCATCTGGAGAAACTGGAAAAATATGGTGTCTTGAGAGATTTTGTCTCTAATTGCAAAAAGAAAGGTAAAGGTGGTAAAAGTTTTTATACCGAACGCACTGCCAATTTAATCAGAAATGAGGATGGCGAACCTGTTACTATTGAAGGAATAATCAGGGATATTACTGAGCAGAAAAATCTGAAAGCAAAACTAAAAAAATCTGAGAAATACCAAAATAGTAAAAGTTGAGATTTCTCAGATTTGCTGTTGACTTTGACGGTTAAAATACTAGAATCCAAGCCTTGTCATGTTTATTTTAGATTAACCTATTTGAAAGGATGTGAACGTGAAGCGAATTACAAACCTTACCGTAGTTGCTGTTTTTGCTTGTTTGATGATTGCGTTTTGTGCAGGTAGTGTAACTACCTTTGCTGCTGATGGACATGATGCCGGTTTGTGTGCACAATGTGGTGAATCTAATGACGGTCATGTTGGTGCGGTAACAAAGGAAGTTGGTGGCGAGAAACACACTTTCTGTTGTCCGAGCTGTGCCACTAAGTACGAAAATGCACATCATGAAGGAGCAGCTCATCATGAAGATGCTGGACATCATGAACACGAAGGCCATGCTGCGCACGAGGGCCATGATGAACATGCGGGCCATGATCATTAAAGTGGACTAGCTATAATAACATAATATTAAGAGGCATTCTTGCTTTGGAGAAAAGCAGGAATGTCTTTTTTTGTAAAGACATAGGATAAGATGATCCACAAAACTGCTATTATTGACCCGGGCGCTGAACTGGGAAATGATGTTGAAATAGGCCCTTTTACAGTCATTGAATCAGATGTGACTATTGGTGATGGTACTGTCATTGGCCCCAATGTCAGCATCAGACCTTACACCGCTATTGGACCACGCTGCAACGTTCATGCCGGGGCTGTGCTGGGTGGTATTCCTCAGGATGTAAACTTCGAAGGAGGAAAATCTTTTGTCACTATCGGAGCAAATTGTCAGATACGTGAATGTGTAACGATTAATCGTGGAACTCAGACCGATTCTGTAACTGAGGTTGGTGACGATTGTTTTCTAATGGCGTTATCGCACTTAGGCCACAATGTTAAACTCGCCCGTAATGTTATAGTCGCGAACGGTGCATTGTTAGCAGGTTATGTAGACGTAGGTGATAATGTTTTCATTAGCGGCAATTGTGTCGTGCATCAGTTTGTAACGATAGGACGACTTGCAATGCTTGGTGGCACCTGCGGTGTCTCCAAAGATATACCTCCATTTTGCCTGGTAAAACCGTTAGAGGGCAATAAGATCCTTGGCCTTAACTCGGTCGGACTGCGAAGATCAACATTATCGAAAGAAGAAAGACAGGAAATAAAAGAGGCATTTAAGCTGCTTTACCTATCAGGCCTGAATATAAGTCATGCTCTTGAAAAAATTAAATCTGCCTTCCCATCAGGCCCTGCTTCCGAGTTCTCAGCTTTTATAGAAAAATCTGAACGCGGTATCTGCTCGATGTAGGATCATGAACCCCGCAATTCTCGTCACTCGCAAACAGTGCACTTTTGAAATCCAAAGCAATATACACACAATCATTCAGTCATAATTCATGCTTAATCGATTCAGGAGAAAGTTTTTTGCTTGATGAGGTCTCTTATCTTTTTTGAATTGAGTGATACATCTCCAATACGAGGCGGCCCGTTCTCTTCCTGATGGCGCATTCTTCCATGTAATAAATCGGGATCGTACCCTCCCTTATCCAGCACATACTTACCAATATCAAAAAGGCTCCACCTCTTGGTCCCTCCCATATGGAATAGTCCTTTCAACCCAAGTGCAAGAGCGGAAATAGCCATACTACCGATTTCTTTACAATCAACACAGCTTCTGTATTCATCGTAAAATAGTGTTACCGGCAGATTCCGTCTGAACCGGCTCTCAATCCAATCAACCGCACCCTTTGTACCGCCAATAGAATCTCCAAGTGGCAACCCTAGCCTGATAATGCAATAATCTCTGCATTTCTTAATATATGTTTCCGCAATGGTAAAGGTCTCTCCTACAACGTTAATTGGGTTTGGTTCATCATCTTCCGTATAGCCTCCAGCAGGAGTACTGAAACCGGAAAATACAAGATCGGTACTCATATACAGAACTGGCATATCATTACCAAAGACATCTACTACTGCCTCTGTACCTTTAACGTTTAGTGAATGTGCCCATTCCGGACGTTCTTCACATACATCCAGATCACAAACTCCTGCGCAATGGATTACATGAGTAGGCTTGAACTCGTCTTTGATTTCTTCCAGTCTCTTCCGTTCGGTAATACAGAATGATGAAACATTACCACCTTCAGGGGTATTGGATTTAGGCGGCCTCAAACCATATAAAGAAGTTTCCGGCAACAATCTGCGTAACTGCGCGAAAATTGGCCACCCGTGTATCGATGTGACCCCTGTTACCAATATCCTCCACGAATCAGGAATTTTCATTTGTTCAGTATAAATTATATTAAAAACTTGCCACCAGTGCACAAAGATTTAATGGCTGAATAAAGAAATCCCTATACAAAGCTAACCATAAATGAAAAATGGACAGACATGTTAAAATCATGTCTGTCCATTTTATTTCAAACGCTTCTAACTGCTTTCAATTCGATTCAGTTCGAAACCTGACCAAACTCAACAATTGCATTATATTTGTAGCCACTTCCAAAGTCTTTGTCAGAAAACAAAACTCCCTTTATGGTAACAGTATCTCCAACTGACGGTAAGTCCATTGTAGTGACAACCATATCATTGTTTCCATCCTGTGCACTTCCAGATCCGTCCTGGATATGTAACCAGTTTTTGTTCATAATACGAGCAGTAACCTTGACAACCTTCCCCTTAAGAATTATATCTTTATTATCCAGCTCTTTCCTTTTTTCGAAAAGCTCTGCAACCGTGTAAGCATTACCTCCACCAGCCTTTTCAACCTTCACATTCTCCTGTGCTGAAGGCTTGGCCCCACTACTGCCATATGTCTTCTTTTTAGGTTTTGGAGCAGCTTTTCCTCCCTGTGAGATCATTCCTTCAGAAAAAATAATAGAATCAAATGTGCGATCCAGAGACTTGCTGTGGAACTCAATCATTTCCATACCGGATGCCAGTACTACTTCCTCTCCAACAGCAACCGTACTTTCAGCTATCGCTACCCAGAACATCTTTGCCTTCGTTTGCAGAAGAATATAAGTATAACCGCCACTGTTCATCGTCTCTGCTACAGTACCAACAAGTGGATCCTTTGACATAGCCTGAGGCGACACCGCCTGAGGACTGTTATGTGAATCCTCATTAGACAATGAATATTCTGAAGCATTTGCATAATTAACAAATGCGGTAACAACAAATAGTAGAATAAGAGACAAAATAACTGATGATCTTTTCATTTTTAATACACCTTTCTAATTTTTTATGGCTTATTACAAAATAAATTTATCAGGGTTTATAATAATCTAACAAAAAAAGAGTTATCGTTTGTTCCCTTCATTAAATAAAAGTAAAATATAATTCATTTATATAAAAAGAAACAGATTATTCAAAGCAAATTTTTTTAGCACAGGACACTAACCACAAGATGAAAACGTTCCTTATTTGTCATCGCGGAGCACTTGGAGATTTTATACTCACCTGGCCGGCCCTTTATTGCCTTAGAGATACACTACCCCATTATCAATTCCTTGGTATCGGGCGTCCCGAACATATGCAACTGGCCATAAGCCACGGCTTATTAGACACTTACCTTGATAACGAGTCAGCAGGTTTACTTGATTTTTTTTGTGGAGTGCATATTCCAGAAGAAGTCGGATCCCCGGAAGGAGCTATCCTCTGGCTAACTGATGGACAGAAAACAGTAGAGATATTAAGACAATCAGCGACATTACCTATTGTCTGTATACCTCCCTTTCCGCAAACAGAGATACACCTGGCACAATACTACTGTTCAGCCATTCAATTACATTTTGCCATAACGATTCCACAAAATCTTTCAGATTGTTTTCCTGCCAGGGTAACAGAAGGACAGTATGCACTGATTCATCCGGGAAGTGGTGGTTTCAAAAAGAATTACTCACCACTCATGTATCGTAAATTAGCAAATATATTGAGAAAATCCGGCTATCCGAAGGTCGGTTTTATTTTCGGACCGGTTGAAGAAGAGAAAATGAATAAAGAAGGCTTTACCGAAGAGTGGATAGAGCGCCCAAAGGATGTAATGGCGCTGGCAGATTTATTGTCACATGCGTCGCTTTACATCGGAAATGATTCCGGGGTAAGCCATCTTGCAGGTTTTACAGGCACACAAACAATAGTTCTCTATAAAGCTACAGACTCAAAGATATGGGGCGTTTTAGGCAGGAAGGTTACTCACATCTCAGCTGATAATGAAAAATCAGCTTTGCATAATATACAGGAGTATCTGAGAGGAGGCTGATCCCTCCCCCACTTCTTTAGATAGAAATCTACAAATATGGAGATATAATATCCGCTCGAAGCCCTTCGCTTGGATAGGCGTTACAGAAGAATTGCCATTCACCAGAAGTATTAGGTTCGTTAACTTCCTGTTCTAACCAGGCAATACTCTCATTGCCAATACGACCAAAACTAAATACCCTCTTATCTTCTTTACTTATGTAAAAATCCCTCTCATCTTTTGCGTAATTTTTATCTTCAAGGATTTTATACTTATTCAACTCTACGAAATCAAACTCTATCACCTCAAGCCCTCCTTTAAATAGCCATTTTATATAAATGCGTTCTTAATACTACCAATCATCCTTCAGTAACTTTATATCCTAACTTTTTTACTGCTTCAATAAGTACATGTGTATCAGTTCCGTCATCAACACGCATAGAAGCTTTGCTGTCCTCGAAGCTCACCTGAACTTCAGTAACACCTTCGCATGCAGACAAAGCAGCCTTTACCTTGCCGGCGCATCCACCGCAATGCATACCATCTATACTTAATACTACTTCTTCTGTTTTAGCAGACTCGGCAGTGGATACTTTTATCAACATTGCTTTTGCTTCTTTTAGTGGACACGCTTCGTCTGTGCAGGGCTCCTTACTGCATGGTTCACCCGGAAGCATTACGCACGCCTGCAAAACAGAGAAAGAAAACACAAAGGCAAGCATTACAGCAATAAAAACTGCACCGCCTACTTTAAAAGACTTAAACATTTTGTAACTCCTTTCACTAATAAAACCAGGAAGTGCGAATGAATTCTCAATAGTTCTGATTACCCTTCAGTAACTTTATATCCCAAATTTTTTACTGCTTTTATGAGATCATCAACACTGGCCTTTCCCTCTTCCAGATGCAATTCTGCCGTACCTTCTTTATGGCTTACTTTGACATCGCTGACACCATTCAATGCTGACAAAACATTTTTCACCTTGCTTTCACAACCACCACATGTCATACCCTTAACATTTAGAGTTACATCTTTAGCCTTAGGATGTTTCTCTACATCTTCACAAACAGTACAACTAGCCTGAACAACTGAATAAGAAAATGCAAAGGTGAACATAACAGCAGCAAGGATAATACAACTCAATTTTAATGGCTTAAACATCTTATTACTCCTTTTAAAAAATCATAAAGTAAAATATACTTATCGACGACAAAGAACTTATCAATTCCTCTCGTTTAAAATATCTGATATTTCCTTCAAATCATCATCCGGAATGTCCCAACCGACAGCACCTATGTTCTGTTCGACCTGATCCGGATTTTTAACACCGACAATGGCAGTAGTCACTCCTTTCTGGTGGAGCAACCAATTGATGGCCAGCTGGGCCAGTGTCTTATCATGTTTCTGTGCTATCTTCGCAATTTGCTTCACCTTCTTAATGTGTGAAACAAATACTTCTCCGGTAAAGTTCCCGATAATACCCTGTCCACGCCAGTCCTTAAATTTTGTGTCTTCATCGTACTTGCCGGTCAACACTCCTGATGCAAGCGGACTGTAACAGATTACGCCAATTTCATTTTCGAAACAAAAGGGAAGCCTGTCATTCTCTACGTCTCTTTCCAGCATGCTGTACATTGGCTGAAGAGATACTATCTGACCGTATTCAAGGCTTTCCTTCATTTGATCAACTGAATAATTGCTCACTCCTATAAACCTGATCTTTCCCTCCTTCTGTACCTGCAGGAGGGTATTCATCGTCTCTTCAATAGGCGTACCTTCTTCATCCGGCCAGTGAACCTGATACAAGTCAATGTAATCTGTACACAGTCTCTTCAAACTCAGATCTATTTCTTTTAGTATGGATTCTCCGGTAGCCCTCTTTCTTATCGCCTTTAACTCTTCCTTTTCCCATACCAATCCGCATTTTGTTGCTATTATTACGTCCTTGCGTTTTGATTGCAGAGCCTTACCTAATAACTCTTCAGAATATCCAAAGCCATACACCGGGGCAGTATCATAGAAGTTAATGCCAAGATCAATTGCCTTTTCAATGGAACGAATAGAGCTCTCCTCGCCTTCGGTACTCCAGAAAGGCTTTCCCCCTATTCCCCACGCACCATAACCAATGACTGAAACATTTAAATCACTTTTTCCGAGTTGTCTGTATTCCATTATATGTTAAGCAAATATATTTCTAATTATCAGCAGGGCTTAACTATGTCCTGTTTCAATTATATTCATCACGTTAATTCTAGTGAAAATATATTTTAAATAAAAGTAAAATATTATGACAAAGACCAAATACATTATTCTGCAGTCTTCTTGCCCTTAACAAGGGGAACAAATCGTACAGGAATGGTATTTTTTGTTTCGATATTTCCGTCTTTATCCTTTTCTACAATCAGCAGGTCTTGACTATAAGAATTATTATCAACAGGAATTAC
This sequence comes from uncultured Candidatus Scalindua sp., assembly GCA_964437425.1. Classification (GTDB taxonomy): domain Bacteria; phylum Planctomycetota; class Brocadiia; order Brocadiales; family Scalinduaceae; genus Scalindua. Next base: position 31,113 of record CAYTGO010000013.1, on the reverse strand, counting down.
CATCCTTCCTCCCGGCTTAAGTTGCTTTATTAAGGGTTCAGGAATCTCTGGTGCAGCAGCAGTAACAATTATTGCATCGAATGGTGCTTTTTCCGGCAAGCCGAGCCCGCCATCTGATATCTTTACTTCAACATTATCATATCCCAGACTCTTCAACTGTTCAGCGGCCTGCATACCCAACCCTTCAATTATTTCGATGGTGTATAACTTCTTAACTATAGTAGATAGAACAGCCGCCTGGTAACCCGAACCGGTTCCAATCTCCAGTACAATATCATCACTATCAACATCCAGCATTTCGGTCATCAGCGCCACTATGTATGGTTGTGAGATCGTTTGTCCTGATCCTATTGGTAATGGTTGGTCAAAGTAACTGCCCAGTCTGTATCCTACAGGGACAAACATGTGTCTCGGCACACTATTCATTGCATCGAGCACTCTTTTGTTTTTTATACCTCGTGCCACTATTTGTTGCTCAACCATCATCTCTCTTTGTCGAGCATAGTCTTCTGCTTTAGATTTTGCTTCCTTGCCGTTTGCAATAGAAACATCTCCCCTATTGATAAAGGGACGGAAACTGTAGAAGATGCATGATATAATAATTACTATTATTATAAGGGCCAGAAATTTCATTTTTTCACATAGTTTAAAAGGTTTATTCCTAAATTATAACATCACACAGCAAACAGTGTCAAGATAGCGAATAATCATAGACACGCAGGTTTCTCTTGCATCAGGGCTGTTTTATAATTATACTCACAACCTGAATATCATTAATATAAATACTCTTTATTTAAGATGAAGAAAACGAAGAAAATAAAGAACTTAAAAGAAGAATGTTTTGTTATAGATACAAGCATTTTTACTAATCCAGATGTTTATGTTACTTTTGGAAGAACACCAACTACTGCTCTAAAGAATTTCCTGAAACTGATAACAAGAATGGAATGTCCTAACTTTTATATGCCTCCATCGATTTACGAAGAGCTTATGAATTTTGTAGATATTGAAAAGATACCAAAGGATCTTCAGGTAAGAATTTTCCAGAAGCCACCCATGAAGTATGAGATGAATGTTCCCTCTTTCCTGCTCTATGAGTTAATAGAGGATGTTCGTCATCGAATAGATAAGGGTTTAAGGGTGGCAGAACAGGCGGTGAGAGAAGTAATAACTGATAACGAGCCGGAGACAATTAACAACCTCAGGAGAAAATACCGTTCGGCATTAAGAGAGGGAATTATTGATAGCAAGGAGGATGTCGACTTAATATTATTGGCAAGGGAATTAGATGGTATTCTGGTTACTGCCGATAAAGGCATAATGACCTGGGCCGACAAGCTGGGAATTCGTTATGTCGAATCACGCAATCTTCGTGGGATCATAAACAGTCTAGTCAAAATGTGAGTGGCCATCCCAGTGTTTTTGAATCATTTCATATGAAGGAAAACATCTCCTGATATATTCTACATGCCAGTATTTTCCAATTTTTTCCTGCCGAACCAGATTGGCGTCTACTTTACACTTATGAAAATGTTCAAACAATTTCCTGATGTTCTGCTTTTTGTTGAACCTGACTTTAAATCTTTCAGTTATCATTTCTCCATCTGCCACCTTCTTCACACTCTCAAAAAGAGGCTGTACTAAGGCTTCACCTGTTTTTTTAAGAAATTCCTCGCTTAAAGGCAAGTCGTGCTCCATAAGGTAAAAAAGCGATCTTAACATTCTGTTAGTAAAGAACTCTGCTTGATATTCTGTCATTAGTGCAGAAGTCACCTTCATATCCCTCAGGCATGACTCTGCCGTAACATATTTTACTGTTTTCTCAAATGGATCTGTTGGTTTAAATACCAGTCCCTCACAACCCTTTGCGTTCAGATACTGAATGTGTTCCTTCAAACCTTTAATGTCAGAAGGGGTATAACTACCAAACCGTGTAACGGTTGGGATTTTATACTCATCAAACAACTCATATCTCTTTTCTATGGGAATTTCCTGTTCACCACTCTTGGTTCTTATGTCAAATGCAAAAAAATTAACATCCTCAGTCACATAAGGAGGTGATTCTGAATTGTATGGGTTCTCAGGTCCCGCTATTTCACCACACACTATCAAGTTCGGATTGTCTTTGAAAAAATTATCATAATCAAAAAAATCTACCAATCTATCGGTACTGAACGGACAAACATAACTCCCTCTGGTAAAGGCAAACACATGACCCTGAACCTTCACAATCCTCACATTATAACCATCCACCTTTTCCTCAGCGTAAAACGGATTATTAAAAGCCTGCTTGATACCATTCTCCAGATGCATAATTCTTGCTATACGTGGGAAGTCATATATGATTCCTGAATCAGTTACTACTGTTCCTTTTTTTAACTCTCCTACCTTTTTAATTATCCTATAGTAAGTAATCCCTTCAAACTCATCTGCAATTATACAGAGACTTTCAAGAGACTCATTCCATAAGTCTTCAGTTATATTTGCTTTTGAAACGATTTTAAGAACACTCATATTTAATAGGATTCTAAAGTAATAAATATGTAAATATATAAAACCAGCATGGTGGATTATCGCATAAAACTTGGCATATTGTAAAGCCAGTAACCTTCAATTTTTAATATTGACAGCTTTGTGAATGAAAAGTATAATTCCCACATTCATAGTCTCACATTTCTTTCCTACTAAAAAATACATACGTAAAAGTATTTTACATATATAGCAATTCATTTATCCCAGTCATCAGTATAATCAAACGGCAAAAATGCCAATTGATTTTTTCATATTTCAGAGAAGTTGAAGTAGTTGTGAATGCTTGCCATTCTGCATGCTTGAACTGTATTGACGTGGCTTTATTATCAGTTACAGTTTGAAGCTTATTTGTAGTAGGAGAGAATTTTATGTACATTATCTTTGGTTGTGGTGTAACCGGAAATGCCGTTGTTGATGCATTGAACAATGCCGGCAGAGAGGTGTTGATTGTAGATAAGGATGAGAGTGCCTTATCTTCATGGAAGGAACTTGGTATTAATGTGATGGTTTCAGACATGAATACATTTGATTTGAACTCTCAGTATCGCGACAACTCAATTATATTTGCAATCCTCACCGGGGATTTTGACAGCAACCTATCACTGGTAAAGAAACTAAAGGAGAAACTGCCTAACAATTTTGTCCTTGCGAAAGCATATAATAACGAAGAGGCTAAAGCGCTGGAGTCAAATGGTGCCGACATGATATTGAATACAGGGGATGTCCTGACTAATACCGTATTGTCCGCTTTTGAAAATGTCAAAATGAGACATTCCGCTTTCACATTAGTTAACATGATCAAAGAATCAAATGGCAAAGAGATGGCAATTTTCTTACAGGACAATCCAGACCCTGATGCTATAGCGTCTGGACTAACCCTGCAATATATCTGCAAGCACTGTGACGTTGAAAGTAAACTCTATTATGGCGGTGATATCAGTCACCAAAACAACAAGGCATTAATCGACTTATTAAATATTGACTTGATAAGCATAAAAACAGAAGAGGCCGCAATGGATGTTGTACGGTCTTCAGATAAAATTGCATTAATAGAAGCATCTATTCCTTCAAGAAACAACGTCTTGCCTGAGAATGTTACACCTAATTTAATATTTGATCACCACCCGGTAGATATCAATTTAGTAAATGCTGATTATGTTGATATTCAAACCGACATAGGTGCTACCGCAACAATTATGACTAAATACATTCGCCAGTTAAACCTAGAACCTGACATATCGCTTGCAACGGCACTACTATATGGAATTCGTACTGACACAAAAGAGTTTACCAGAAATACATCTCCAGATGATATGAAGGCGGCAACGTATCTCTCACCGCTGGTGGATAGAAACATTATGAGTCAGTTAGAACATCCTCCCATGGGTCTGGAAACTCTGGATATTATTGGTAGAGCTATTAACAACAAAGAGATCAGGGGCGCATACCTAACGTCATTTGTAGAGTTTATCAGTGATAGAGACGCATTGCCACAGGCAGCAGAAATGATGCTTCATTTAGATGGTGTGTACACAGTCCTTGTCTTTGGAATAAACGACGACCAGATTCAGCTATCTGCAAGAAGCAGAGATTCAAAAGTAAACCTGGGGCAGATCCTGCAAAATGCTTTTGGTGAACTAAATTCAGGTGGCCACGCAACGATGGCAGCCGGAGCAATCAAGCTTGAAAAACTTGGTGACACAAATGACAAGACCTCTCTCTTAAAGGCAACTTCCGATGATATTAAGAAAAGATTTTTTTCGTCAGTAGAAGCTGAGTTAGAATCGAAAATACAGCCAATAGGTGCAGAATCACAGGTTGATCTGGTTTGAACGAAGACGAATCGGAGAAGCTGTAATCAGAAACTATCTTCATCTTGCCAATTTGCTGACTGACGGTTTGAATAGTACTGAAATCGACCGGATTCAAACTTCCGTTTCAAAACCTCCTTTAGCCGTTTCTTCAACCAACCCCTAAAGAACGGAACCATTAAGACAAAACCAAATATATCTGTTATCATTCCAGGTGTAATCAACAGTGCTCCGGCAATCAGAATAAAACAACCATCTATTAGACTGTCTGTTGGGATAATTCCACTTTGCAAATCTACTCTTATTTGCCTTTGAACACTTAAACCCTGACTTCTGGCAAGTAAACCCCCTATGATGCCGGTTATGAGAACGATCATTATCGTTTGAAAAGATCCCAAATACCTTCCAACCTGTATCAAGAGATATAATTCTACTAATGGTATAACCGTAAATAATAAAATTAGCCTGAAAAGCATATTGTTTTTATTTAATATTGATATAATTACTGAATAAATTCGAAAAAAGCTTGACTTAAAGTTTTCATTTCACATAACATACCATACTATAAATCTACAAAGTCTTTCGTTGTTTTGTAAAATATTTTTTTAATGATTTTATGGCAAACTTAGTAGGCAAAACCAGAAAAAAATTGATAATCAAGGAGTTAGATCCGGGAACTGACTTGTTGAAGATCTTTCATCATACCCAGGCCCACTCAAAAAACTTTTTCCTTGATAGCGCTAATAACAATGAGAAGACAGGAAGGTACTCATTTATAGGGTACGATCCCTTTCTTACCGTTATGTCAAAGGGCAATAATATATTGACGCAAAATAGTAAAAGTATTACCAGAAAAATCGGGAACCCCTTTGATGAACTGCGACATCTTTTAAACAGCTTTCATCTGGAGAACAAATTTGAGCCTATTCCGTTTACATGTGGCGCTGTTGGCTACTTTTCCTACGACCTGTGCCATTTCATCGAGAAACTTCCTGACACCACAATAGATGATATTGAATTCCCGGAAATGTGCTTCAGCTTCTATGATACAATTATTGCTGTTGATCATCTTGAGAACAGGTGTTTTCTGCTATCGGTAAATATTAATCAGAATTCTCAAAAAAGTACAGCGAAAAGAGTTGACCATGTGTTAGAGATGATTCGTAATAGATCGAATATGCCCCATGAAGAGGAATCACAACTTAACGGCAGCAGAATAAAACGAAAAATAATAAGTAACTTTTCTAAAGAAAACTATTTAAGAGCTGTAGAGCGTGCAAAACAATATATTAATGCGGGTGATATTTACCAGGTTAATCTTTCACAGCGCTTTCAAACTCAGATAGAGACTTCACCTTATGAGTTATATAAGAGATTAAGAAAGATAAATCCCGCATCATTTTCAAGCTACTTAAAATTTGACAATAAATACGTAATCAGTTCATCTCCGGAAAGATTCCTGTCTCTGCAAAATATGCAGGATAATGACGGCAAACAGAATGATGATGTAGTGCGCAAAATACAGACAATGCCAATTAAAGGAACCAGACCCAGAGGCAAAGATGAAGAGATAAACAGGAAGATGCAGGAAGTACTACTCTCAAGCAGGAAAGACGATGCGGAATTAGCAATGATTGTGGATCTCGAACGAAATGATCTTGGACGGGTATGCAATTACAATACTGTAAAAGTTACAGAGAAGAAAAAGCTGGAGGCACATCCTACGGTGTACCACCTTGTTGCTACAGTCGAAGGAGAACTACATTCCCGGTATGACGCTATCGACCTTCTAAAAGCAACATTCCCGGGAGGTTCAATAACAGGAGCACCGAAAGTAAGGGCCATGCAGATTATTGACGAATTAGAACCTAACAAACGAAGCGTATACACCGGCTCGATGGGATATTTAAGTTTTAATGGAAACATGGATATGAACATTGCTATAAGAACTTTTTTAGTAAAAGATGATCATATCTTCTTTCAGGTTGGAGGCGGAATTGTTGCTGATTCAAGCCCGGAAGACGAATATCAGGAAACGCTGCATAAGGCCCGTGCATTAATTGAAACGCTTGAGTAGCACATTGGAATCCTTTCGAGAGAAAGGACTCATAAGACAAGTACCCTGCAGATTTAATATTATGAATCAATTCATTTTTTTAAACGGCAAGATCATTCCTGATACTAATGCATACATCTCTTCAGCTGACAGAGGGTTCCTCTACGGTGACAGTATTTATGAGACACTCCGTTCATATAAGGGGAAACCCTTTAAGCTTTTCGATCATCTGAAACGGATGCGTCATTCTGCTAAGCAACTGAGAATCTCTTTCAGATATACAGATGAAGATATTGGTGAGTGGATAAATGAACTGATTAAGATGAACTGTAACCAGGATGCCTATATCAGGATTATGCTTTCAAGGGGAGCAGGTGGTGGCAGACTTCAAATGGACGAAAATCTTGAACCAACTACGCTGATTCAAGTCAAGCCATTCTCGCCTTATGACAGTAAACTCTATGACGAAGGAATGTCTCTGGTTATTTCAGATTACAGAAGAAGCACAACATGCCCGATCTCCCGCTACAAATCTACAAATCTACTGCAGAGTATTTTACGTAAAGAAGAGTCAAATAAGAAGTCTGCTCATGAGACGATTGTCCTTAATACGGATGGCTATGTAGCCGAATGCGTTGTAAGTAACATTTTCATGGTAAGCGGTGAGAGTGTTGTTACCCCTTCACTCGATACAAATATTCTTCCTGGAATCACAAGAAAAACTGTTCTTGATATTTGCCGTGATAGCAGTATACCTATGAGTGAAGAGTGTTTTGAGATAGATAGATTAATCAAATCAGATGAAGTGTTTATTACTAATTCACTGATGGAAATAATGCCAGTTTCAAAGATTGACGACACTAAGATAGGAAAGGTAATTCCTGGAAAGGTTACTCAGCAGCTTATGAGTGTTTACAAGAATTTCGTTTAAAAATCACTCCCACTCAATAGTACTTGGTGGCTTAGAGCTGATGTCATAGACAACGCGGTTAACACCTCTTACCTCGTTTATTATACGGCTGGAAATACGGGCCAGTACTGCGTATGGTATCTTTACCCAGTCTGCAGTCATAAAATCGGTTGATTCAACAGCACGAAGTGCAATGACGTTCTCGTAGCTTCTCTCATCTCCCATAACACCAACGGTACTCACAGGTAAGAAGACGGCGAATGCCTGCGCAATCCCTCTGTAAAGACCTGCCGATTTTATCTCCTGTATCATTATTTCGTCCGCATATCTGAGGATCTGCAATCTATCTTCTGTGATATCTCCTATTATCCTTATCGCAAGGCCGGGGCCGGGAAAAGGATGCCTCCATAGAATATCATCCGGCAGCCCCAGCTCAGAACCCATTCTTCGGACCTCATCTTTGAAAAGCTCCCTGAGGGGCTCTACAAGTTCAAATCCCAATTCCTCCGGCAATGCCCCCACATTGTGATGACTCTTAATAGTAACTGCTGGCCCTCCATGCACAGAAACACTTTCTATAACATCCGGATACAGGGTACCCTGCGCCAGGTATTTGATATCTGCAATCTTATTTGCTTCATCCTTAAACACATCAATAAATTCATGACCGATAATCTTTCGTTTCTTTTCCGGATCAGTTACACCTGATAATTTTTCCAGGAACCTGCCCCTTGCATCAACAAAATGCAGATCCACCTTGAAATTCTTATTAAATGCCTCAATTACACTCTCAGATTCATTCATTCTCAGTAATCCATTGTCTACGAAAACACACGACAGGTTACTGCCTATCGCATTGTATATAAGTGCGGCAGCAACTGCAGAATCTACACCTCCGGACAAACCACATATAACCTTATCTTTCCCCACCTGCTTCTGTATTTTTTCTACCGCACTCTTTATATAGGAGCTCATCTCCCAATCACCTGAACAGCCGCAGATATTAAAAAGGAAATTTTTCAGTATTTGACTTCCGGAAGGAGTATGCGTAACTTCCGGATGGAATTGAACGCCGTAGAAATTCCTTTTCTTATGTTTTGCTGCAGCATACGGACAATTATCAGTGTATGCAAGTGACTCGAAATCATCAGGAAGCCCCATTGCCTGGTCACCATGACTCATCCAGACATCTATAGAATCATCAAGTGAAGAAAAGAGAGTGGAATGATCCTTGATGGTACACCTGGTATTTCCATACTCTCTATTTTCTGCCGATTCTATTTCAGCGCCTAATATCTGGCTACCCAATTGAAAACCATAACATATTCCCAGGATCGGTATATCCATATGAAGTATTTCGTCATTACATCGCGGTGCGTCTGAAGCATAAACACTGGCAGGACCACCGCTCAAAATTATACCTTTAGGATTCTGCTGTTTTATTTCTTCGGGTGATATTTTATGTGATACGATTTTGCTGTAGACATTCTGTTCCCTGATCCTCCTTGCAATCAGATGTGAGTACTGTGAACCAAAGTCTACAACAAGTATGCTTTCGTGTGTTTTGTTATGCATTTTCTCAAAATTACAAGAATATTTTTTCTAACTCAATACAGTAGAACAACATAACCACAACTTTGTGATTGTAGAGAATATATACAAAGTTGGGGTTCCTTTTACTTGAATGTACACGTAATACACCATATTATACTAATAATCAAGTCAGTTTTTTTTTACGCTCTAAAAAGTAAAATCAGGGTAATTTATTGGTATTAAAAAACCCTTGACTTTATTTTTTTATTGGTTATAGTCATTCAAAATTTAGCCAAAATACTCTTTTAAAGAGTAAAAAAGTATGGTAACATGCTGGTCGTTTGAAGTACGTTAAACAGCAGAATGGAGGGGTAAAGTGAAAGTAGCAGAACTAGCACAATATAAAAGAATTCTTTTAGATCTCAGGAAAAAACTGGTAGGCAACGTAACCTTTATGGAGGATGAAGCATTAGGAAAATCCAGACAGGACGCATCAGGAGATCTATCAAATGTCCCCATCCACATGGCTGACGTAGGTACAGACAATTACGATCGCGACCTGACCATTGGCTTGATTCAAAATGGTGAAGAAGAGTTAAAAGCTATTGATAATGCTCTGGAAAGAATAGGAAATAAAACGTATGGCACTTGTGAGGAATGTGGAACGAAAATCGCCAAAGCACGTCTTGCAGCATTGCCTTATGTGCATAACTGCATAGAGTGTCAAAGGCTGGAAGAGGAAGAGGGAGAAGAATAAACTGGCAGGCAACAAGATTTCGAAGCATACTACACTATTTTTGATTGTAGCTTTTTGTGGTATTCTTCTTGATCTTATAACAAAATGGATAGTATTCGCAAAATTCAATGATGCCGGAAGATATGTAATCATAAAAGGCTTTTTAGGTTTTGTTTGCAGCAGAAATGAGGGTGTTGTTTGGGGCCTTGCTCAAGGCCGAAACAATATCCTCATTTTTTTTTGTATAGCAGCTATAGGCGCCATCGTGTGGTTCTATAAAAGTTTTGATAAATCAGGATTATTTCCTGATATTGCATTTGGTATGATACTTTCAGGTGCAGTAGGAAACTTATGGGACCGAATCTTCCATCACCATGTTCGGGACTTTATAGATGTCCATTTAGGCATGGGGTATCACTGGCCAACATTTAATATAGCGGATTCTCTCATATGCGTGGGGGTTGGACTGATACTTTATGAAACGTTGTTTACTAAGAAGAGTTCGCAGAAGTAAGATCCTGATATTTTTGCAATAAACTGAGAGTAATCTTACCTGGTTTTCCCGTAGAGATTTTTTTCCCGTCTATGTTTGCTACGGGGATGATTTCTGCAGCAGTTCCAGTCAGAAAGCACTCATCAGCATCAAACAAATCTTCCTGTGTCATCTGCTCTTCTTTTACTGTGACACCTGCTTCATTCGCAAGTTCGATAACAACGTTTCTCGTTATTCCTATCAGAATTCCTGCAGAAACAGGAGGTGTAATAATCTCACCACCTTTAACTATGAAAATATTATCTCCGGTACACTCTGCCACATAACCGTCTGTATTTAACATGATACCTTCAGCCGCACCGGCATTAAGGCATTCAATCTTTGCAAGAATATTATTAAGATAATTCATGGATTTTATCGTAGGATTGAGAGCTTTTGAATGATTGCGAATTGTCTGGACGATAATTGCATCAAGACCATTTTCATATAACTCTTTAGGGTACAATTGAATAGTATCTGTTATTATAATAATCTGCGACACTTCACAATTGAAAGGATCAAGCCCAAGCTTTCCGACTCCCCTGGTTACAATCAGCCTGATATAAGAGTCTTTCAAATTGTTAGCTTCCAGGGTATCTATAATGGCTTCTTTAAGAGCATCTTTGGTCAACTGTATTTCAAGAGAAATAGCTTTTGCGGAATCATAAAGCCTGTCGATATGTTCTGTAAATTTGAATACAGAGCCATTGTAACATCTAATCCCCTCAAAGACTCCATCACCATATAACAGACCATGATCAAAAACAGAGACCTTCGCCTCGTCTTTTGGATATAACTTCCCGTTTATGTATACCTTAGGCTCCACCTGCTATAATGCTCCTTTTAGTTACTGGAATAATCAATAATTCTGCCATCAGCCATCCTGATTACACGACCTGCTGTTTCTGCAAACCTCTCATCATGAGTAACAATCACCACGGTCTGCTTCGTCTTTTCGTTCAAATCCCAAATTAATTTCTGAATTTCACGCCCTGACTTTGTATCAAGATTGCCTGTAGGCTCATCACATAACAATATCTCAGGATCATTCATTAAGGCCCTGACAATTGCCACTCTCTGCTTCTCTCCACCTGAGAGTTCGTTTGGTCTATGATTTATTCTATTTCCAAGACCTACACGGTCCAAGAGCTCTGCCGCTTTTTCAGTGTAGTCTTTCTTAGATACTGTCTTAAAAAATTTTCTGCCGATCAGGCGAGGCATCAGAACATTTTCTAATGCATTAAAATCCGGCAGAAGATGATAAAACTGAAATACAAACCCGAATATCCTGTTCCGCTTTTCAGCTAATTTTCTCTGCCCGATAATACTTAAGTTTTCACCCTTAAAACTTACATGACCTGAAGATGGCGTATCTAATATGCCCAGGATGTGGAGGAGCGAGCTCTTGCCAGCACCTGAAGCCCCTAAGACAATTAATATCTCTCCCTTTTTTACGTCCAGATTAACCTTGTCGAGCACCCGGATAGATGATTTGCCGATTGTATATTCCTTACTAATCTCTTTGGCACTCAGGTAATTGTCAGCAATATCTTCTGTCATTTTTTAAAGCTATTCAAATAATTTAGTGTATAGAGAATCTAAAACAGGCGACCCTCCCCTACCTTATCAAGATTGTTGCCGCAGCAATGGGAACAGAATCACATCTCTAATGGAAGTACTGTTTGTCAGTATCATTACCAGCCTGTCAATCCCTATTCCTAAACCACCGGCAGGCGGCATCCCATATTTAAGTGCTGTTAGAAAATCTTCGTCTATCTTTCCCTCTGTATCATCTCCAGCTACCTGTTCACGGAAACGTTTACTTTGTTCAAGCGGCTCATTGAGCTCTGAATAGGAATTGGCAAGTTCCATTGTCGCAATGTACATTTCAAACCTCTGTGCAAGATCAGGATTATCATCGCATGCCTTTGTTAACGGACAAATGCTGACCGGGTAGTCAATTACAAATGTCGGATTCCACAGCTCTTTCTCAACAAGCTCTCCAAAAATATGTTCAGCAATAACGTCCTTGTGAACGCCTTTAACATCCATGCCTAATTCTTTGCCCTTCGCTTTCAACCCCTCTTCATCGTCTAAGTTAACTGAAGCATGTTTGGACAATAGCTCAGAAAATGTACTCCTCTGCCATGGAGGAGACAAGTCTATCGTTCGTTCACCATAAGGAACCTCAAAAGTACCATACAGTTCTTGTGCCAGACCTGAAATCAAACTTTCAGTTAGTTCCATCATTCCGTTATAATCACTATATGCCTGATAGAGCTCAATCATTGTAAACTCCGGATTATGCCGTGTTGAGAGGCCCTCATTCCGGAAATTGCGGTTAATTTCGTAAACTCTTTCCATGCCTCCAACAAGCAATCTCTTCAGATACAATTCCGGTGCTATTCGCAAAAAGAGCTCCATATCCAGGACATTATGGTGCGTGGTAAAAGGTTTTGCCACCGCCCCCCCCGGGATGGATTGCATCATAGGAGTTTCAACTTCAACGAACTTCCTGTTATCAAGAAAATTCCTGATTGATTTTATAATGCTAGATCTCTTCAGAAAAAGATCCATCACATCATCATTTGACGAGAGGTCAATGTAACGTTGCCTGTACCGGATCTCGACATCCTTCAAACCATGCCATTTTTCCGGCGGCGGAAGCAGGGCTTTGGAAAGCACTGTAATGTCGTCAGCAAAGACTGTTATTTCACCGGTTCGAGTCTTGAGCACTCCACCTTCTACACCGATTATGTCTCCCAGGTCCAGCAAGCGAAAAATTTCATATTTTTCTTCACCCACAGTATTCATTTTTACATAAACCTGAAGTTTGCCGGTCCAATCCTTTATGTGAAGGAATGTCGCCTTGCCATGGGGTCTCATGGTCATGATCCTGCCGGCACACTTTACCTTCTTCCCCTCTTCCTCTTCCGAGTAATTCTCTATTACTTCGTTCAAAGGCGTGGAATTGTCATAACCTGCACCGTAAGGGTCAACACCCTTTTCCCTGAGCTTATTTAATTTTTCAATTCTGGTTTGTTCAAGAGTTTCCAATTGCGTTCCTCTAACGACAAGCATAACAATGTCTTACATTCTTTGCTATTGTCTTTTCTAATGATGAGTTTTGGAGATATGATGAGATAATATGAGAGTTAAACTTAAGAGAATATTTTATCAACAAAGAACATGCTGTCAAGATAAAATGCGAATTGAAGCTGATAGCAAGGAAGGGTTGCGTTTCTCCTTGAATATATGATTTAAAACTATTAATATTGCCGAAATGGATCAAGGGTTTTCCAAGAAAGAGCGGTTACTAAAACGAAAAGAATTTCAGCTGGTTTTTGATAAAGGTGAGAAATTCGGGAACACTCAGCTCAAGATATATGCGCTGGCAAATGGCAACTCTGTCTCCAGGCTTGGCCTGGTCGTAGGAAGAAAATTTGGCAATTCACCCAGGCGCAATAGATTTAAACGAATCCTTCGAGAAGCATATCGATTGAACAAGAACTTGTTGAACAACGGTGTAGACATTGTAGTAATTCCGAGACCAGGGCTTACAGAACTCTCACTAAATGCCATCGAAGAGGGATTTAAAGTAATCCTGGTACAGATTGGCGATAAGCTGAAAAGATGAAATATTTAATTGTTAAATTCATACGAGTATACCAGATAATCCTGTCACCAATCACACGCCCATCATGCCGCTTCTACCCAACATGTTCACAATATGCGGTAGAGGCAATTGAAAAAAAAGGTATTGTTGTAGGAGTATTGAAGAGTATCTGGAGAGTTATAAGATGTAATCCTTTTGGCGGATCAGGATATGATCCTGTTAAATAGAATGATCAATACAGATAGAAAAATTATCGAGTGTGTACCAAACTTCAGTGAAGGGCAGAATGCTGATATCATAGACAAAATTGCATCGTCTGTACAATCAACCCGGGATGTTAAGCTCTTGAATGTTGAACCGGACAGGGACTACAACAGAACGGTAATCACCTTTGCCGGAGAACCACTCCATGTAAAAGAAGCTGCATTTAAAGCAATATCTACTGCATCTGATCTAATAGACATGTCACGGCAAAAGGGAGAGCACCCAAGGATAGGTGCAACTGATGTATGCCCTATGATACCTGTCGCTAATATATCAAAAGATGAATGTGTAAAATTATCTGATGAACTTGGAAAGGACGTAGGCGAAAAACTAGGCATTCCTGTGTATTTATATGAAGATACTGCCAGGTCAGCAGAAAGACGTAACCTTGAAAATATCAGAAAAGGTGAATATGAAGGACTGGAACAAAAACTGAAAGATTGGATACCTGATTACGGGCCTGCAGAATACAATGAAAAGGTCAGGAGAGCCGGAGCCACAGTAATAGGGTCGCGATTCTTCCTGATTGCATACAATGTAAACCTCAATACCAGGGACGTGAGCATAGCAAACGAGATAGCGAGAAAGGTAAGAGAATCTGGTTATATGATAGCTGATGAGACAGGTACTAAAAAGAGGGTTCCAGGGCTTTTGAAGTGTGTAAAGGCGATAGGAGTAGAACTAAATGAGTACAACATAACACAAGTTTCCCTGAACCTGACTAATTACGAAGAAACCTCCATGCACGAAGTATTTGAATCCATAAAAGCCCAAGCCAAAGTACATGGTATAGAGGCAACCGGAAGTGAAGTGATTGGCCTTGTTCCAAAAGAGGCCCTGATAGAAGCCGGTGCATTTTACACTGGTAATAGTTCCGGGGATAATCTTATTGAGGAGGCGGTAAAACATCTTGGATTGAGCCAATTAAATACATTTGAACCTGAAAAGAAAATAATAGAGAATCTATTATAATCTGAAATATCAACTCCAGGGGCTTATCTTTTCAAACAAGCCTTACATATCTACTATAGCTCTTAATAAAATCGCTCAATGTACTTTCTGCTATAGAAAGAATGTCTTCAGGTTCTTTACAAATAGACTGCGCTTCTGTTTTGAACATCGTCAAAAGCTCCTCTACTGTAAATTTGGCACTATTACCTGCATTATTCTGTTCATACATTGTCATCTACCTCCACAAACAACAAGTTCCTTACAACCAACTATTATAATTATCGACACATCTAAGTAAAACTTAACAAAAAAACCTCTTATAGCCTTTATTTTTGCCCATAAAGACGTGTTATTATATAATTGACATCTTTATTGAGGTTTGTTAGTCTGCAAATCTGTTAGCCAATATCACACTAAAAGAGTAAAAACAAGAAATTGATGTTACTTTTTTTCGTACTATATAAACTTTATCCACGTCATACTGGGAGTCCCGCAACGGTATATTTGGCCTTTGCTTTCGGTTTCATTGTGATCATTTTCGCAAGCTTCGGTATTGAAAAGCTGTGGTCGAAGTACCTGAACATAAAGATCGTAAAATCGTTTCTTTTTCCGGGTACTATAATTCACGAACTAAGCCATGCCTTCCTTTGTCTGATTACCGGCACTACCATAAAAGATCTTAATATTTTCAGGATTGAGAATAGTGGTGGTTTTCAACACGACAGGCCAAAAGTCCCATATCTCTTTGATTTTTTCATAGCAATATCTCCTATCTTTGGCTGCGCTTTTGTCCTGGTTTTAGTTTCTATTATCCTCGGCAATCCCATTAAAGTGAGTGAATCCTTACCGAATGAGATGTCGTTTTCCATGTCGCTGGTATTTGATTATGCAAGAAACTTCCTGGATATGATAAGGCTGACACTTAGTGCATTCTGGAAAATCGGATTCCATAGTATAAGCTCTATTTTATTCATAATTGCATCTATCATATTCACGGTATCTATGGCGCCGCATAAGCGTGATATAAAGTATATAGTGCTGGGCTTTATTATCCTGGGAACAATTTTGTTTTTCCTTGAGTTATTTGGAGTATCACTACTTGGTTATAAATGGTGGGATCAAGCGTTGGAAAACTCCTGGAGAATAGTCACATATATCATTTCACTGTTGTTAACCATCCTCTTTATAACTTCCATAATAATTGGCATTATAAAGGGAATCAGACTGACCTTTGGTCATAAAAGCTGATGGAAGACATAATCCATTACTCCTGCCTCAACCCGCCATTCGGCCCTGTCTTTGTTGCAAAAACATCTAAAGGCATCTGCTTTATTAATCTTTCAAAAATCTCAGAAGCCGGATTTAAATCACTCCTGAGAAAAAAATTCAGAAAAAAGCCGATCAGAGATGACGCAAAGTTGAAGAGTGTAATAAATGAGCTGCTTGATTACTTCAACGACAATAAAGTAAATTTCAAATCTTTATTAGACTTAAGAGTAGGAACAGTATTCCAAAGAAAGGTTTGGAATAAAATAAGTGAAATACCTTACGGAGAGCTCAGGTCATATAAATGGATTGCCAGCGAAATAGGGAATATAAACGCAGTAAGGGCAGTAGGAAATGCGGTCGGGAAAAACCCGGTACCTCCAATAATTCCGTGTCATCGTGTAATACGTACGGATGGAAAACTTGGAGGATTTTCGTCAGGAATTCCTCTGAAGAAGTGGCTCTTAAAATTAGAGAAATCATCCATACCGGACCAGTGAATGACACTGTAGCCGTCCGTTCAGAATGCTTTTATAACGAAAGGGAATACACCGAAATAATCAGAAGTTGATTGATCAAGGTATGAACAAATGGCGGAGAGGCCGGGATTCGAACCCGGGGTACCGCTATAAGCAGTACAATGGGTTAGCAACCCACCGCTTTCAGCCGCTCAGCCACCTCTCCGACAACGAAAAGAAAATATCTCTTTTGTCCTGTACAACTTTGTGTACCAAAGTACGTCTTTTTGTTTTGGCGGAGGGAGTAGGATTCGAACCCACGGTCCCGTTGCCAGGACTGCAGTTTTCAAGACTGCCGCCTTCGTCCACTCGGCCATCCCTCCTGAAAAACCGCTTTTATATATCCGAACCTCTCAAATCATGAAAGATCTGACAAGGTTGAGTTTAAACGTTTGAAATCTAAGTTACTCTAAGTTGTCCCACTTACAGACTTCTTCGAGAACCGTCTTTGCTACATATATTGGAGTGTTGTCCTGCATAGCCAATGCAATCGCATCACTTGGCCTTGAATCTATCTCTAAAGGAGTACCATTTTGCTTAATGACTATTTTCGCATAAAAAGTATTATTCTTCAGATCGCTGATTTCTATTCTATCAACACCCCCACTTAACTGCATTATCACACTTGAGAGTAAGTCATGTGTAAGCGGCCTTGGCGTTGGTATCTCTTTAACTGCTCTGTCAATGGCCCATGCCTCATGCAAACCTATAACTATAGGAAAACTTCTTTGCCCGCCCTTTTCCTTAAGAACAATTATCTGATGGTCGCTTGTTTCAGATATCATTATCCTTGATAATTCCATGTGAACCATCACATTATTTCCCTCAAAAAATATTGATAATACCTCAAAAATTCTAACACACTCGGTATCTTTGTCAACATTATTTTAAAATTCAAAAAAGCAAATCAAATTAAAGCCAGTGTGAAAATTGCGCTCTGTTCACTCTCCTTAATTGTCTTATTCATAGTGTTGATTTTACCACTACTTGCGCAAAATTTATTGACACTAAATTTTGTGACTGCTATACTTCCCATCATTTCACCTGCCTCATTTGAGCGATATTTATAATACCCTAAGCGAATGTTAATAAAAGCAATAATACTGGGACTGATACAGGGCTTAACAGAATTTTTACCGATCAGTAGCTCTGGCCATCTCGTAATATGCAAGGGTTTCCTGGACGTTGAAACCCAGGGTGTTATTTGGGAAATAGCGTTACATTTCAGTACACTATTGGCCATTTTCTGCGTTTTCTACAAAGACATTTTTATGATGTTAAAAAGTGCTTTCCTGTCCTGCAAAAAACTCTTCTCTGGTGAAAGTATTATTAGCATTTTCAAGAACGACCCTCATACTCGCCTCTTTCTTCTGATAGCAATCGGCACAATACCTACAGTCATAATAGCATTCTCCTTTAGAAATGCATTTGAATCTCTTTTCAGTAAACCCGGAATTGCAGGATATATGCTAATCGTGACCGGTACGGTAGTTTGGTTTACTAAATTTGATTTTATAAAGACCAAAAGTAGTAAAAAGGGTTTGGGGGTTGTTGACGCTTTGATAATTGGTGCTGTTCAGGGACTTTCAATAACCCCCGGCATATCCAGGTCAGGTACAACAATTGCCTCGGCAATGTTCAGGGGTGTTGACAGAGAAACTGCTGCAAGGTTCTCATTTCTACTGGTAATACCTGCGATTTTGGGAGCTATGGCGATGATGGCAAAAGAGACCATTACTCTCAAAAGCGGAGAAATTTCTTTTCTCATAATCGGAAGTGTTGTTGCCGCGATATCCGGTTACATTTCTCTACGCGTCTTAATAAGAGTTGTCAATAACGGCAAACTACATCTTTTTTCCTATTACTGTTGGCCAGTTGGGTTGTTTGTAATCCTTTTCTTCATATGAATGAATATCTGAAACGTTCGAGGAATCTACCGAAAAGCTTTCTTTTTATTTTGCCTCTTTTAGTTTTTTATGAAATTGGCATAGTTCTCTACGGTACTGAAACAAAAAACACTGCTGACGTTATCGTGAAAAAGCCATTTGAGCTTTTTGGAGATAGCGCAACCCTGGTGTTCAATTCATTAATCATCATCATCTCCCTTTGCTCAATTTTTTATATTGAGAGAAAAAACCGTCTGAGCTGTAAGATTTTTATTCCTATGCTTTTTGAAAGCGCGGCTTATGGCTTTGCCCTTGGATACGTAATACTGTTCTTTGTACATGGGTATCTGCCATTTGATATTACAAACCAATATGCACAAACCTTCATCAAGGGGATCATTATCTCTTTAGGTGCAGGAGTATATGAAGAGATACTCTTTCGTATGCTGCTTTTAAGTGTTACTTACTTAATTATAGTAAAAGCGTTAAAAATCAATCCTGCTATTGGCTCACTCTGTAGTATATTAATATGCGCCTTTATTTTCTCCAGCATGCACTACATTGGAGCTTCAGGCGACACATTCACAATGCACAGTTTCTCATTCCGTTTAGTTGCCGGGATTATTTTATCTGCGATCTTTATCTTTCGAGGTTTGGGAATTGCGGTATACACACATGCCATTTATGATATCCTGGTAATCCAAAAGATCTACGCACTGCAACCATCGTAAGTCATGGTATACAAACCACTTAAGCAATACACGCCAAATATACGTTTACCTCGCAATGATTATAATAATAAATAAAGAGAGTAATTGATTAGAAATTCATGTAAAAATTTGTAATAATGTTTCGATTAGGAACATAAAGGATTGTAACAGCAGTTTTTACGAGTTCAGAATTTAATTGGGTATCATCTAAATATGGAAAATATAATAGTCGGCATTACAGGAGCTAGTGGTGTAGTTTATGGGCAACGCATCTTACAGGCCTTAAGTGATAAATCATATTCTGTTCACTTAAGTGTGTCAGAAGCAGCCTTACAAGTGATAGAAAGTGAATTAAATCTTACCTTAAACCTGGATGAGTTCAACATTAGCAAGTTTATTGATAGGGAAAATCACAGCATAACCTATCACCACATATCAGATATAGCTGCATCCATTTCAAGCGGCACATTAAAGACCAGAGCAATGATTATAGCGCCAT